>CANOKL010000102.1 GCA_947566645.1 uncultured Lachnospiraceae bacterium | reverse complement strand
TCAATGGTTCGATTCCGAGCTTATCATTATAAAGGTCACGGATGGTTGCAAAGGGGGAAATCCCCATAATGGCAGCGACATCACTTCCTCCGATCCCAAGCTTCCGGTATGACAGCCAGTCCTCACGGGAGAGGGTATCCGTATCAACAATAACCTCTGGTTCATAATTTAGATTCAAACTTGTCTGGTTCATCTTAATCCTCCTTTAAATCCAATTTGACTGCAGTTACCACTTGATCGCGCCGCTGACATCATATTCTTTCCAGTTCAGCGCCAATGCACGGGTCACCTGCTCCTCTAAGCTGATAATCCCATGTCCCTGCATCCCTTCGCAGGCTGCAAAAAAGCACGCCTCATTGATTGCAAAGTAGAGATCATGGGCGGTACAAGGATCTGTCCCGTTCTGGTTCTCAAACATTTCTGCCACTTCATTGATCAGCTTTTTCCGGATCCCGATACGCTTCATTACAAGCTTCAGGCAGTTTAAAGGATTCCGGATTTCAATATCCATCAGTTCCGTCATATCCGCAACTGCGTCCTGATATCTGGAACAAAGCATCCGTAAGTTTCCCATAAACTGCACCAGGTCTGCACCTCCGGTATGAGCTAATTTAATCGGGCTTCCGAGGTTGATCGTCCGGTTCCCGCTGTCACACAACAGCATCGGGTACAGGTTTGCACCGCTGGCCGCCACATCTGAAGTAGTGAGCCTTACGGCAGGCGCAATCACCTTGTCACTCATGCCATGGTCAGCAAGGGCATTCCGGTAAGTATCCAGAAGTTCCTGGTTTCCTCCAAGCTCCCACATAGCAGACACGATAGAATGGTCAAATGCGCCGGAGCCTTCCATATAACTGCTCCCTCTAAAATTGCTGTCAAGATACTGTATGGTCGTCTCAAAGATCGCACGCATATCGAGAATGCTGTAATCGTGGCTGTCCCCGCCATGTACGGCAGACACTTTCCCGTCGGCAATCTTGATCAATGCATCGCCTTTTGCAACCTTCAGGCAATAGTTCACTACTTTCGCATAATTGGATTTCTCCAGCTTCCGTAAGCCTGCCCCGGAGATCCCTGCACGGTCCAGGATGGTTTTAATGGCACAGTCCCGTACCGGGTAGGTTTCCCCTCTGACCTTTAATGCCAGCTGGGTATTCTTTTCCGTATCCTTCAGGATCTCCTCCCAGTCTGCCGTAGAAGAAGCCTCCATATGCTCTGCCTCCTGACTGATTGGAATCAGCCTGAGAGACCTGGTAGGCTTCCGGATCCATGTGGCAGCCTTTGCTCTTTCTGCCAGAAAATCCAGCATTTCCTTTGGGTTTGCAAACGTCGTTTCAAATGCGTCTGCATAGATTCTTGTTTCATTCATGTGTTCTTCCACCTTTCTTAAATAAATTTTTTACACAGAAAACCTGCCACCGGCAGCTTTTCCGCATACTTTGGTATCCATAAACGGCACTGGCCGGTTTTGGCAATAGCATCCGTAAAATCTGCCTATGGCAGTTTTCTCCGAAGTATTGCAATAAAAAAGGAATGAAACAGAGCTGTATTCTCCATTCATTCCACATTAACTGGCCGGTATGTCGCTAAACATATCCCGCCTAAAAAACAAAAAGTGCCACTACAAGCCAGAAACGGCATATGGTGACACTTCTTACAAACATAAACAGCTTATGCAGACAGATTCTTTTTCTGTCCTGTGCTTTTGGGATTCCTAACAATCCAAAAGCCTTTCCACAAGGGGCATGCATAAAATCAACTATACCAGTATAGTAACACAAGATATAGCCAATGTCAATTTTATTTGTACTATATATAGTTTGATATCTTATTCTATATACAATATATAGTTCTATACATCATCTTCTATAATAAACTCTATGGCCTCACCCAGAAATTCCTTACATGTATGCTGAACCTTCCCATGCAGCCGGTTATCCTGCTTTGCAGATTCATTGCAAGGCTCCAGATAAGGGCACTGGTCGCAGTTGTTCTGTACAGCTTCCTTTAACCACTCAATTTCCTTTGCAGTTCCGATTACTTTCATTGGTTTTTGCTCCTTCCGCTTTTTATCATACCAAAAATGTGATTTACCATAAAGAATCTATCATATAACTTTTACAAAAATTCTGTTAGCTAACCCAATTTATTTCCGGTAAATATAAGAAACATCCATCAGTTTCTCTCATAGTGTATTATATCCAAAATATACGGATATAATCAATCATATATTTTATATTACAGTATTTATAACTATTATATTCCGCAATTCTACATAAGCAAATAAGATAAAATGAGTTTGTGAGGTGTAGAAGATGGATAAAAGGTATGTAGCAGACCGTATCACAGAGCTGCGGATTAAGAAGAATGTATCAGAATATCAGATGAGCCTGGATCTTGGGAAGAATAAAAGTTATATCCAGAATATCAGCTCCGGACGTTCCCTTCCTTCCATGAGCCAGTTTTATGAGATCTGCCAGTACTTCGATATTACACCGCACCAATTTTTTGATGAGGAATTGCACAATCTTCCGCTGTACCAGAAAGCCTGTGACCTTCTGAAGCAGTTAGACGAAGATGACATGATGACAATTATTCCTCTCTTAAAGCGTTTGAGCAAAGAAAAATAAGGGATTTTACCGGATTGCCTCCAGGCAGTCTGTTTTTTTCTTGATTATTTTTATCATTTCTTGATTTTTTTTAACTTTTTTCAAAAATTTTCCAATCTTCCAAATTTCGCCCCTATTACTATAGTGAAAGGACAAATAAACAGGACCTAATTGTGCTTTCGTGAACCTTGACAATTTCATACATCTTTCAGGAGATTGATACCAGGTGCTGTAGATAGTGTGCATGGATGCGCGCCTGCAGCTTAAAGATTACACAGTAACGCCGGATACGTGGCCGGAAAGGGCATAGGAACTGGCTTCTGAAAGATCAACAACATTAATAATTTGAAATTTACAAGGCAGTAAAAGGGACGTATAATAGAAATATGAGGAGTTTTGGCTATACGTTACCTATACTGTCAAAGAAAGGAGTACATATGACAGCAAATTCTAATCAAGAAACATCTGCTGTACAT
>CANOKL010000101.1 GCA_947566645.1 uncultured Lachnospiraceae bacterium | reverse complement strand
ACAAAGCACTGATTTTATGAATTATAGTTCCTCTTTCCCATCTCCTGCTCTGCTATCTAGTATAACCCACGATAATTACCGCAACCTTACACGCAGGATAATTTTTCATATGCAAAGAAGCTGAATGAGGCGATGCTGGTAGCATCGACGATTGAAGCTGACGCGGCAGATGGAAATTTAGACAAGTGAAAGGTGTGGATAATTATCGTGGGTTATACCAGGCAGTTCAAGAGTTCGAGTTCCAAACGGATGGAGCGTAAGAGGAGAGTATAACCAAAATCGAGTTATACCCTCCTCTCCATCCCTACTTTTTATAACAGGTCAACTCTCCGTAATACAGCTTTAACGTTGATAAATCTTTAACCCCTGCACTTACATCCTCCTGCCCATACCGCAGCAAATAGTAATCCATATCATGAAGAATCCGGTAGATTTCCATAATACACCCGGCATCATGGCTTCCCTTTGCTTCTTTCACATCCGCAATGATTCGTCCGAAGTCGCAGACCAGATCTTCGTTACGTATCGTAGATTTGATCTCTGCCAGAACCCTTAATGTACGATCCGCATCATATTCATTCGTATTGTAGACCTTATCACCATACTTTTGTTCGTACTCTCTTTCTGTCAGTCCTTCCTCTTCCTTTTTATCCCAAACGTCTTCATCAAAGGCATATCCCTCTACAATCTCACCCGTCTCGTGCAGATAATTCCATACTGCATCGCCTGGGTCAGCCAGGCGCTCCTCAAGATTTTGATAAAAGAAACCATGCTCCAGAGCCAGATTTGCAGCTGTAACTGCCTCCCGCATTCTTTTGATATCTTCTTTTTTCATGCCTTCCTGTACGATTTCACGCATGGCGAGGACTTCCTCCTTAGAAGGCGGCTCCACTTCATTGGTTTGCTTCTGGTCTCCTTTGGTGTTCACCACAATATTCTCTGCCTGATCTTTCTTCTTTTCTGTAATTTCCCCATCCGTTTTCTTTTGGCATCCGGATACTGCCGCACAGACAATCAAAAATATGACTATAAATCTTTTCATCTTAAAAACCCCCTTGAATTCATTCAGCGAAGCGCGCTGAACCTTCGCAAATTCATTTTAACATATGATTCCAGAGAATTCTCATTCTGTCCGTAAAAGATCGTCTTTTGTCCTTAAGAAGAACTGTTCTAAAATAATCAGAGATCTCTAATCCTGCTTTTCTCCAATTCATATTCCATATTGGCGACTCGCACAGGTACAGATGAAATCATACAATATGAGAAGGGGAATACCCAGTTATACAGCCTTTTATACGGATTATACCAAATCTATTGAAAAAACTCCAAAGATAATCATATACTACTATTCAAAAAGCACTTATGAAAAAACAGTAAAGGAAATGATATGATGATGACTAAAACAAAATATTTGCTCAGGTTATTCAGGATGTCCGGGACAAAGAAACGGAAAAGCTATATGGAAAGGATTTTCAGCTAGTCTATGGTGACTGTTCTGTCCTGCGGGATTGTCTGAAAAGGCAAAAGGCCTGGCTATGGCCAGTGGAATGTCTGCGCCGGGATAGAGCGGAAATACCTTTCACTGTCAAGTATAACAGAGAGAAGCTTGCAGAAAAAGTAAACCAGCTTCCAATGTGCAATATCTCTGAGAAAATCATTTCCCAAAATGCGCATCCGTACTATGAGGAAAACGGTTTTTCCATTAAGTCAGAAGTGATTGGGAATGAACTGATTCCCGAAAAACTGTTGGAGCATGTAGAAAATAATATCCAGGAACTAAATCAGGAAATACATGTCTCCAAAGAATTCTATAAGATGCCCCGTTATCTGTCAGATTCCCCGAAGGTAACAGATGCCTGTAAGCTTCTGAATGAATACTGTAATACTGAGATTACATATGATGCAGGGGATCAGACGGAAACGGTCAGCCGCGATACGATCGCAAAATGGCTGAAATGCAGTAAGAATATGAAGGTCAGAGTCAATAAGGAAAAAATCTGGAAGTATGTAAAAGATCTGGCGGAGAAGTATGATACTTGCGGAAAAACAAGAGAATTTACATCTCAGTCGGGTGAAACAGTGCAGGTCTCCGGTGGAACCTATGGGTGGATCCTTGATCAGGATCTGATCTTCCAACAGCTGTACTCTCATATTAAAAAAAAGGAGTCCTTCACCGCAGAGTTGCCTTGTGTGCAGAGCGCAAAAGCGCATGCCTCTGCCGATTGGGGAACAACCTATCTGGAAGTCAGTATCAGCTTACAGCACATGTGGTATGTTGAAGACGGCCAGGTAATCCTGGACACTCCGGTTGTAACCGGAAAACCGGTTCCCAAAACAGAGACGCCGACCGGAGTCTATGATATTATGGGGAAACTGAGACATACGGTTCTGATTGGAGACATTCTGCCCAGCACAGGCGAGCCTGAGTATAAATCGCCGGTAGAATACTGGATGCAGGTTACTGACACCGGAATTGGCTTTCATGATGCGGACTGGCAGACACAGTTTGGCGGAGATGTATACACACGGTCCGGCTCTCATGGCTGCATTAATATGCCAGTTCAGGCGATTCAGGCGATCTTTGACCGGGTGGAAACCGGAACACCTGTGATAATATGGTAGTGTATATCAGCAGCCTTCCAGGCTGCTCCTCACTTTCCTGATGCTCTGGCTGCTCCCGTATAAGCTGGTTCCGTCTGCCAACAAAATGGTATTGTCTGAAATCCGTCGGATATATTTAGTAAATATGTGTAACTTTAAGGGAAGAAAGAAATAGCCGCCACTACGCCCAATAGTGACGGCTTGCCTATATTAAAGTATAGGTAAAAAATCACAGAAGGGGTAGAGCCGCTTGCATGGCCTTCCCTCTGTCTATAATATAGCACATCTATGAGGACGATTCAAGAATCTTTTTCATTTTTCAAGGGCTGTCCTTTCAAAATGATATAGTAGTCTTTTTATATATTAGGACTGTGGCTTTTCTACAGTTTGCACAGCAATTGTACTTCCACCACCATAAAACTTACTGCGGTACACCCACACCCCCAACCAATTCTCTCTTCAACTCCAAAAAGACCGGAAATAATTTCCCAGGCCCACAGCAGATGCCAACACACAGCAGGCAGGGACAATCATATATTCCGATGAAAACGATCAGGGGCGCTCTTTATGGAGGTGAAATCCAGTGCTTACGGAGACTTAGGCGTGAGGGCTCTCCCGAACGTCTTAGTCGAAGTTAGCACTTAGTTCACCGGAATATTGCCCCGTTTGAATGGAATATATGATTGTCACTGCCTGCGTCCCCCATTCACATCTGCGCCCCAAAGTTACTGAAAACAGGTGTCGAAACGCAACACCTGTTTTTATTCTTCATGTAAATGGTTGAACTGCTCTTCATAATTTTTCCTTATCCATTTCTTCGCCCTGTGCAGCACACTAT
>CANOKL010000100.1 GCA_947566645.1 uncultured Lachnospiraceae bacterium | reverse complement strand
GGGAAAGAGAAGAAAAGGCAGGCAGTAAAAGAAGCGGTCGAACTGGCAAAGCAGATTGCGGATAAAGAGGAAAAGACGTTCGTATTATCTGGAATTTTGGTATTTGCTGATAAAATTATCGATACTGAAACAGCAAAGTATATTAAGGAGGTTGTACGTATGACGCAAGTTGCAGAATTATTATTGGAAGAAGGAAGAGAAAAAGGAAGAGAGGAAGGAAGAGAGGAAGGAAGAGAAGAAGGAAGAGAAGAAGGAAGAGAAGAAGGAAGAATTTTAACAGTAAAAATATTTCAAGAAGCACAGAGAAATCCGCAAGCTACAAGCGAACAGATTGCAGAAAAAGTAGGCTGCAAGGCTCAAGAGGTAACAGATACATTGCAAATGTTTGGAATATAGCATCAGATCATACAGGAAGGGCTGCCGGAGTAAATCCGATTACAATGATGTGTTTGCAGATATCATTAATGTATTGCTTTTGACGGTAAACAGCATATAAGTGAGGACGAACATGTAATGTACATGAATTATTGCAGTTGATAGCTGTAATGACAAAAGATAGCCGTTTGTAGGGCTTATTATGATGAAGAAAAATTGAGAGCAGTATATGGTAAAACCAGAGAGGCAGTACTTAATACGATACGGATATGCAAGGACAGAGATGTACTGAGAGAGTTATAAACATTATGATGGGATTATTTGATCAGGAAAAGGCAGTAGAACAGTTTGGAAATGAAAAGAAGGAAGAGGGACGCGCAGAGGGAAAGCTTGAGGGAAAGCTTGAGGGAAAGCTTGAAGGTAAAATGGAGGCAGCCATAAATATGAAGGCAGAGGGTCTGCCGGAGAGTATGATTGCCAAAATCTTGGATGTGGGTTTGAATATCGTGCAGGAATGGGTAGCCGGGGCAACTGTGGCTAGATAAAAAGAGTGCCCCTGAATAGGATAAATATGTTTTAGAAAGGGCTGTCGGAGTAAATCCGATGGCTCTTTTTGATTATGACAGAGGATTGATGGAACTATATGTTTTGTTAAATGATGGAATTATGTGTTTCGTTGAATGACGGAATTATGTATTTAGTTTAGACGAGAATCAGGAAGGTGGAAATAAGATAATGAGAACGATCAGCTTACTTAATTTAAAGGGCGGAGTCGCGAAGAGTTTTTCAGCGGTAAACATAGCCTATGAACTATGGAGAAGAGGCTGCAGGGTCCTTGTATGGGATAATGATAAACAGGGAAACTTAAGTAAAGCCTTTGGGAGATATGATGCAGGGCAGACGGCTCCTGTCACGAAAATCTTAAGCGGGGACTGGCAGAGACCGGAGAAGCTGATACAGCCGACAGACTATGAGGGGATGGATATCCTGACCTCGAACCTGTCTCTGTTCGGTGCATCCTTTAGATTGCTGGCAGGAGAGCAGGATGGTCAGACGGAAAGATACCGGAGGTTCCTGGCTGCAGAAGCGGAGGAACGGGGAAAGACCATAGCTGACAAATATGATTACTGTATCATAGACAACCCGCCGGATATCGGAATCAATGTCGTGAATGCATTGGCTGTCACAGACGAGGTGATCGTGCCGGTAAAGATTGATGAACATGCGTTGGAGGGATTGGATACTGTGGCAGAGCAGATTGCAGATGCCAGGGTATTCAATCCCTCTCTTGCGTTAAAGGGGATTTTGATTACGGTGTACCAGAATACGGACGGGGAATCGGCGGGGTTAGAGTGGCTTCGGCAGGAATGGGACAATGCAAAGAGCAAAAATTACAGGAGATATCCTATTCTTGGTGTAATCCGGTATTCGGGGAAAGTGGCGGAGAATTCATTTGTCAGAAAACCGATTTATGAGTATAGTCCGTGCTGTGCGGCGGCGCAGGATTATAAGAAGTTCGTAAGCAGTTATACGGGAATTGGAAGATAGAACAGAAGCGCAAGCAGAAGCGGAAAGCAGCATGAAAAAAGGGAACAACAGAAACGGGATGAAACGGGATAAATAAGGGAAATCCAAACCGGGGGTGGAATACATGGCAAAATTCGGGATTAACGACATTATGGGGATAAAGAATATGGAAACCCAAACGGAAGCAGTCAGGGAATATCAGGAGATTTGGCTGAGTCCTTATGATGTAAAGCCGTCGGAAAGCAATTTTTATTCCCAGGAGAAAATAGAGGAACTGGCAGACAGTTTTCTTGCAGTCGGACAGCAGCAGCCTACCGTCCTGGCAAGAGTGGACGGAGAGTTCCGGATTGTGAGCGGGCACAGAAGGAACCTTGCGAATATCCGGAACCTGGAACGGGGGCATAAGGAATATCAGAGGGTACGCTACCTGTATAAAGACATGTCTCCGGCGATGCTGGAACTGTCTTTGGTGGTAGGGAATGCTTATAACAGGGAGCTTACGGCATGGGAGAAGACACAGCAGGCACAGAAGCTTAGGGAGGCGCTGATAAGAGCCAGGGATGAAGAGGGATTGGAGATACCGGGAAAACTAAGGGATGTGATAGCAGGTATTATGAAAGAGAGCAGTTCCGGGATAGCCAGGATGGACAGTATCCATAAGAATGCCGGACCGGAGGTTCAGGAAGAATTCAGGAAAGGGAACCTTGGCATCAGTGCGGCATATGAGGCGGCGAAGTTACCGCCCGAAGAGCAGAAGGAGATTGCAAGACAGGCAGCTTTAGAGGGCGGCATGAAAGCAAAAGAAGTTGCAGAGAGAACGGTAAATAATAAAGAAAGAGACAGGAAAGATAGAAAAGATGTGTTGTTGTCAGAGGTGTCCAAATTGGACACCGGGCCGACTAAAGCCAGTCAAAAAGATGAGAAAAGAAAATCATTTAAAAAAGAAAGCAGGCACAAAGGGCTACTGAGGGAATGGGGAGCGGAAAGAGGGAGTATGACGGCGGTTACGAGAGCTGTCACAGAGGCAGTGCGGAGGGTGTCCAAATTGGACACCGACAAATTGGACTGGTCGGATCTTGAATGGACTGTCTTTCTTACAGGGGAGATCAGGAATCTGGCGGATTGTATAAGTGAAGAAGATTTATACCTGCTTCATGACATCATGATTCGGTGTAAGGAGAAGCAGAGAGATACTTAATCAGAGGTGTCCAAATTGGACACCGGGAACCGGGGCAGGAATGTTCCGGTTTTTTTGACATTGTACATAGGAAAGGAGAAGATACAGATGAAGAGATTACAGGAATTGACAGAGGAACAGAGGATATTTGCAGAGAAGAACCATGCGTTAGTGGAATGCTTTTTAAGGAAGAATGGTCTGGACAGAGCGGAATTCTATGATGTGGTGATCTTTGGTTATCTGGCTGCCGTCCAGGAGTATCTGAAGGAACCGGAGCTGTCAGGATACCGGTTTTCCTCCATTGCGTGGGTGAAGATGAAAGATTGTATGCTGAAAGAATTCCGTGCCCAGAGCCGTCTAAAACGGAAAATTTTTGTGGGAGCTTATCATGAAGAGTATAGCTGTGGAGAATGGAATGGGCAGGGAGTAAGCCGGATAGACAGCCTGCCGGAAGGGGTGGATAATCAGCAGCGTATCCGATATTTGTCATCATATATGACGCCAAAGGAGAAGGAAGTAGTCTATATGAGGGCGGCAGGATATTCTTACCGGGAGATCGCAGATCTTTGTCATATCACAATCCGGGGAGTATCGGCGCGGTTGGAGAGGATGAGGCGGAGGTTCCGGTCATT
>CANOKL010000099.1 GCA_947566645.1 uncultured Lachnospiraceae bacterium | reverse complement strand
AAGAGAATTATGTTTCAGTCATCAATGACGGAAACATGGATTTGGATGAACTGGCTAATCTGGTTGCCGCACACTTTGAATTAAAATAATTGGATGCATAGAGAAACAAAGAGACGATGGAGGAGGTAAATAATAATGCGTCATATCTATATTCGTGGAATGATCGGCCTGATCTGGCTGATCGCAGCTATTGTATGTGGGGTATCGGGAAACTTCCCGATGATGGGACTTTACATCATTTTAGCAGGTGTGTTCCTGTATTCTGCATACACAGCATGGAAAAATGAAAAAGACGGAAAAGGGGGAAGGTAGTATGGGACAGGCACTCCTGACTGTGGGGAACTTAAGCGCATGGTACAGTGAAGAGAAGATGATACTTTCGGGTTTTTCTTTTTCGCTGGAAGAACATGAAGTGGCAGGACTGATCGGGCTGAACGGAGCCGGGAAAACCACATTCTTGAAGGTTCTCTCCGGCCTGCTTCCAACTTTCCGTTCAGACAGTATCTGCTTTTGCGGTTCCCCTGTGGATTTCAGGGGAGAGGAGTTCAAACTCAGCCGCTATACGGTGTTTGCCGAGGACAATTCTTTTTCGTATTTTACCTTCCGGGAATATCTGGCCTATGTATGCGCCGCCTATGCCCGGGATGTGCCGGATGTGTCGGAGCTGGTACGGGGCTTCCATTTTGAGGAGTATACGGATGTCCTGTTAAGAGAACTGTCAACCGGAAACCGAAAAAAGGCATTTCTGATCACGGCGTTTGCCCTGAAGCCCAGACTGCTTCTTCTGGATGAGCCGGTCAATGGTTTGGATTTCCAGAGCACAGAATACCTGTATCAGCAGATTTTGGGATATAAGAAGTATGGAACCGTCCTGTTTTCCTCTCATATCTTAGAGAGTATCACGCTGACCTCTGACCGGGTATTTGTCCTGGAGGAGGGGAAGATCCGGCAGACTTTTGAACACGGGCAGATAAATGCCGAAGAAATCAGGGAGGCTCTGCATGATGAAAATGACAGGTAAAGCCTTTGCTAAGAAGCTGTTTGGGGCAAGATATGAGCGGCTGCCCAGGACGCTTTTGATTGATGTTATTGTATTCTGGGGGCTGTATATTGCCGGCTTTCAGGTGCAGATTGCACCGTCTGTCCGAATCCTGATGATAAGCGCTTTTACCGCAGGCGTGATGTGGCAGGCCCTTTCTTCCGGAGATAATATTACTGAACTCAGGCATATGCTGATGCTGCCGCACAGGAACCGGGAGTTTGTCTTTTCCTATGTGGTCGCGCTGGGAGCTTATGCGGTTCTGACAAAGACAGGGCTGCTTTTTGCGGTTGTACTGGCTGTGTCTGTCTGGAAGCCGATAGAGATCGTGGGAATGCTGATCTGTATGATCCATGCGGTTCTTATGGCTGCAGCCGTTTACTCCCTGAGAAAATACTGGTATGCGGGCGGCATCTGGACTGCCGCCATAGTGGCTGTTATTCTATTTTTAGGAAGCAGAGCATGGTTTAGCCTCTTACTATTTGTGAATGGGATGTTCGCTGTCCTGATTTTGTGGAGGGCTGACGGATATGCTTTTTATCAGTGGGAGAGTAAGAAGAAACGTGCCATCCGGCAGAGGAAAACGGCTTCCCTTTGTCGGTACTTTTTCCGCTATCTGAGCTGCCATAAAAATTATCTTCTCAATACTGCTGTGATGTGGTGCGTAGCCCTTGTACTGCCGTATTTCCTAAGAGGAATGGCGGGCATGTCCGTTATCCCGGTGGGCTTTGCGATTCTGTCCTTAAATACACCCATCTGTATCATGCTGTCCTGTGACCGTGATCTGGAGCAGGCGGTTCGTTTCCTGCCCGGACAGAAACGGCGCTTTTGCATTCCGTACTGCCTGTTCATATTCTTGTGTAATATGACCGCAGATGTGATATTCCTCTTAAGCTGGCAGATACAAAACGGCGGCGTCACTGTCCTTATGATTTTCGGAGCTGTTTTCTTTGCCCTGCAGAGCGCAGAGCTGTCTGTGCTTCTGGAATGGTTTTATCCCATCCGGGACTGGAAGATTGAAAGCGACCTGTGGCATCATCCGCGGAAATATGTGGTTCCGGTGGTGATGTTGCTGCTTGCGGGAGCCGCCTCTGCCTGGCCGGTGTTACTGCCTGTCCTGCCATGTGTACTGGTTTTAGAAACCGTAGTTTTACTTTTTACTCCCGCGAAGCAACGAGCCAAGTAGTCATGCTTGTATGGATATTTGGCGACTGTCGCGGGGTCTTTGACTGCTGGAGGTAAATGAAATTGGAAGTATTGAGAGCTGAGAACATTTCAAAAATATACTGTCAAAATGCGGTATCATTTCAGGCGCTGCGCGGTGTATCGGTGACGATTCAAAAAGGGGAATTTGTCGCTGTACTGGGGAGAAGCGGTTCGGGAAAATCAACTCTTTTGAATATTCTTGCCGGTCTGGACAAACCTTCAGAGGGAAAGGTCTGTATTGAAGGTACGGATATTTTTCATCTAAGCGAAGAGAAAAGGACGTTTCTTCGGCGGAAAAAAATAGGATTTGTATTCCAGGCATATGAATTACTGCACTCACTGACTGTCATTGAAAATATCCGGCTGCCAGAGCTTACTAAAGATGCGGAGTACGTAGAGGAGCTTCTTGACGCGCTTAAAATCAGGCAATATGAAAAATCTTATCCGGATCAATTATCAGGAGGGGAACAGCAGAGGACGGCCATTGCAAGGGCGCTGGTCAACCATCCGCCTATTCTTTTTGCGGATGAACCCACCGGAAATCTTGACTCCAGGACGGAGAGGGTTGTCATAGATTTATTGAAAAATCTGGCGGCAAAGTATGAAACCAGTATCCTGTTAGTCACGCATAATGAAGAGCTTGTAAGAGATGCAGACCGTGTGATTCGCTTAGAGGACGGTGAAATTGTCAATGGATAGAAAGAAAATCTTATCTGTAGTGAGAGGATATCTTTTCAGAGAGAAAACCAATACTGTCCTGACAGGCCTGTTTCTCTCCTTTGTTACGGTATTTCTTCTGATCGGGAATCAGCTATTTGCAAATGTCCGGATGGCAGACAGATTGAATGCAGAAGCCTTGGAGGGACGGCAGCATGTGACATATTCTGATATTTCAGAGCCAGAGTTTCAGAAGATAAAAGCCTGTGATTTCGTCGCGGATGCCGGAATGAGCTTCCATCTGGGACAGACGGAGGATGGGACGGCATTTGAATACATAGATGAAAGTTACCGGGATCTGGGAGCAGCCGTAGCAGAGGCGAATATAAAGCAGGCCATAGAGGGGCAGTGGGCGCAAAAAGAAGAGGAAGCCATATTTACGAAAAATTATATGGAAAAATACGGGCTGGAATTAGGGGATACGGTTACGGTTAATCTGACAGCTACAGACGCAGATACAGGAGATGTGACATTTCGCATACCGAATCTTACCCTTACGGTTGTAGGAGTCATTGACAATGTGACTGGGTTTACGGACCGGAAGAACGGGTATGTCTCGGAGGCGCTTGCAAGAAAAATTCTCAGAGAGAAAAACGGGCGTGTAAACGTCGTGATCCGGTTTGCTGATGAGGAGAAAATCCCGGAAAATATTGATAAGCTGAATGCTTACTTAGGCTATGGAGAGGAAGAGGCAGAAACCTTAAAAACGCGGATCAATTATATGCTTGCGGAAGCTGTCTCGGATGGAGGAACCCTGAAAAAGCAGAATACAGTCATGAATGTTACTGTATGGCTGGTGTGTGCCCTGGTTGTGTATAACATTTTTTATAACCGCCTTTTTGAAAAGAAACGGGACTTTAT
>CANOKL010000098.1 GCA_947566645.1 uncultured Lachnospiraceae bacterium | reverse complement strand
AAGAAGATATACAGGACTTGTTTGAATATTTATCTGATAAAGAAGTTGTGAAATACGAGCCATATAAACCGCTATCTTTTGACCAAACAAAAAAAATCTTGAATGGCGCATAGGTACAGATGAAATGATTGCTGTCGAATTGAAAAATTCGCACAAAATGATTGGAAATGTTTATATGGGAAAACGTGATTTTGAAGCACTGGAAATAGGATATGTATTTAATCAAAATTATTGGGGAAATGGTTATGCTGCTGAGAGTTGCAAAGTCTTAATTCAACAGGCATTTTCAAATGGAGTGCATAGGATATACGCAGAATGTGACCCCGGCAATAAGAATTCATGGAGATTACTTGAAGCGTTAGAATTTCAGCGTGAAGCTCATTTTAGAAAGAATGTATATTTTTGGAGAGATGAAACTGGAAAGGCAATTTGGAAAGATACGTATGTATATGCCAAATTAAATAATAATTTATAAATTATATATGCAGTAAAGATGCGTAAATAGAAAGCAAAAGATAGACCACCAGCATTACACTATTCCAAAGCAAAAATAAAAGAGCGTAACATGGAAATGATAATCAAGGAACAATAGATTAAAATGTCCTTTGAATTATAACAATGTAACTTTGAAAAATGGATATATAGTAAAGCAACGGCAAATCGGAATTTTATAGAATGATTCGATAGACTTTCAAAGCGTTAATGAGGTTGAGAAAAAATGTATAAACATCACGAAGAATCTATTGAAAATATGAAAGAGTTTTTTAGGAAGCAGGTAGCTATTGCCTTGATTCTTATAGGTTCTGTTGAGAAGGGAACGGAGCGGGAAGATTCTGACCTTGATTGTGCGGTTATTTTATCGCAAGAAGAATATGCCCGAAAAAAGAAAGATAATATAACAAGCGAGGCCGTGGAGGGGCTATGCACATATGAAGGCGGGTATTTTGACGTAAAATATATGACAAAGGGATACCTTAAGGAGTTGTCTGAGAAAGGCAGTGAACCTGCGCGAAACACTTTCACAAAATCCAGAATACTATTCTGTAACGATACAGAGATTGAAAGTATATGAAAATGCATACTATAGCAGAAATAATATACAGCGTATACCGAATGATACTTCAAGAAAATGAGACTTTATTTGATTGTAATAGACGATTAGAAAAGCAAGTAGAATCCATCTCTCCCCAAACTGTCGAATTGGTTAGATTAGGGAGACAACTTGAGGTTTCTCAAAGTATTGAGGACACAGGTGAAGCATTTTTTGAGGAAATATAAGTATTCGCCGGAGAAAGCTAGAGGTGCTGTTGATATTGTGATAAAACAGGCGGAATGGATGAGCAGCAATAGCTGTCATTTTTTATGTTTTTGAATTGATTGTGGAGAGAAATTACGGTATAGTATTCTTATAGATTTTAATGCTGATGAAAGGAGCAGTGATATATGAAATATGTGATTTTGGGCGGTGTTGCAGCAGGTACAAAAGCGGCGGCGAAGCTAAAGAGATGTGACCGGCAGGCGGAGGTTAAGGTGTTTACGAAGGGCACAGACATTTCTTATGCAGGATGTGGCCTGCCATATTATATAGGCGGCGATATTCAGGCGAGGGAAGGACTGATTGTGAACACTCCGGAAAAATATTCAGGACTTACAGGAGCAGAGGTTTTTACCGGCTGTGAGGCTGTCGGGGTGGATCCGCAGAAGAAAGAAGTGACATTTGAAAAGACCTCCGGTGAGAAATTTACAGAAGGTTATGATAAGCTGATCATCTCCACAGGGGCGGTTCCCTTCGTTCCACCGGTGGAGGGGAAGGAGCTTAAAGGCGTATTCTGCGTACGTACACCGGAGGATGCGGTAAATATCCGCGCTTATGTTGAGGAAAAGAATTGCCGCAGGGCTGTGGTGTGCGGCGCGGGATTTATCGGCCTTGAGGTTGCGGAGAATCTGATGGCGCAGGGGCTTGAGGTGACAGTTATTGACGCGATGGCTCAGATTATGCCGAATGCGTTTGATCCGGAGATGGCGGATTTTGCAAAGCGTCAGCTAAAAAAAGCGGGAATGCGGATTCTCACTGCGACAAGCCTTGTGGGAATCCGCGGGACAGAACATGTGGAAAGCGTGCTGACGGACAATGGGAGCCTTACGGCGGACATTGCCGTTATGGCAATCGGCGTGCGTCCGGCGACTGGATTCCTTAAGGATAGCGGAATTGAGATGTTCAAAGGGACAATCCTGGTAAATGAAAATATGCAGACGAACCTTCCGGATATTTATGCGGCGGGTGATTGTGCAATGGTAGAAAATGCCCTGACAGATAAGCCCCAGTGGTCGGCTATGGGTTCTACTGCCAATCTTGCTGCCCGTGCCATGGTGAAGCGGATGTACGGAGCGAAGAGAGGATACGGCGGATGTATGGGCACCGGCGTGGTGCGTCTTCTTCCAGAGCTTAATGGGGGAAGAACAGGACTTACGGAGATTCAGGCGAAGGAAGCGGGATATGACGCTGTTTCAGTTGTGTGTATTTTGGACGATAAGGCGCATTACTATCCGGGAGCATCCTCTTTTTTTGTTAAGATGACTGCGGACAGGGAGAGCCGTATGCTGCTTGGAATCCAGGTGCTGGGTGCAGGCGCGGTTGACAAGATGGTGGATATTGCTGTGACAGGAATTTCCCAGGGGATGGCTATAGATGATTTTGATACTATGGATTATGCATATGCGCCGCCGTTCTCCACGGCAATTCATCCTTTTGTTACAGCATGTTATATTTTAGAAAATAAACTTGACGGCGAGTTTGAGAGCATAAGCCCTGCAGAGTATGTGGCAGGCGGGGCAAAGGGTTATCAAGTGCTGGATGTACAGCCGGCTCCGGCTCTTCCGGGCGCCCGTTGGATTAATCTGTCAGAGGTGACAGGGCCCATTGAGGGGCTTGAGAAGGACGCAAAGCTCCTGCTTGTCTGTGCAAAGGGCAAGAGGGGATATTTCCTCCAGAATCGTCTGAAGGCATATGGCTATACGAATACGCGGGTTCTTGAAGGCGGTGCCATATTTAATGAGGTGAAGGTTCCGCGGGAAGGAAAAAAGCTTCCGGCGGAGGAGATTAAGAGGGTGAAAGGCCTGGGATGCCTTCAGGATAAGCGTTTTGAGGATGTTTTTAATGTGCGCGTCATTACGAAGAACGGTAAGATTACGTCCGGTGAGCAGCAGAAGATTGCGGAGGCAGCAGAGAAATTCGGCTCCGGTGAGGTGACCATGACAACCCGTCTTACACTGGAGATCCAGGGCGTGCCCTATGATAATATTGAGCCTGTCCGGGATTTCCTTAAGGAGGCAGGACTTGAGACCGGCGGAACCGGTTCGAAGGTTCGTCCTGTTGTTTCCTGTAAGGGAACTACTTGCCAGTATGGACTGATAGATACGTTTGCTCTGTCAGAGAGACTGCATGATCTGTACTATACAGGGTATCATGATGTTTCCCTGCCCCACAAGTTTAAGATTGCAGTGGGCGGATGCCCGAATAACTGCGTGAAGCCGGATCTGAACGACCTTGGAATCATCGGGCAGCGTGTGCCGGAGATTGACCATGCAAAATGCCGCGGCTGTAAGATCTGCCAGGTTGAGAAGGCATGCCCCATCCATGTGGCAAAGATGCAGGATGACAAGATTACCATTGATCCTGCGGAATGCAATCACTGCGGACGCTGCATCGCAAAATGTCCGTTCGGCGCAGTAAATGAATTTGCCGTCGGATATAAGGTTTACATAGGAGGACGCTGGGGTAAAAGGGTTGCAAGCGGACAGCCTCTTGATAAGATCTTTACCTCTGAGGACGAGGTTGTGGAGCTTGTAGAGCGCGCGATTCTCTTCTTCCGGGATGAGGGACAGTCCGGAGAGCGGTTCGCGGATACCATCGCAAGACTTGGATTTGGCTATGTCCAGGAAAAGCTTCTGAACAGTAAGATTGATAAGAAAGAGATACTGAAGAAGAATGTAGTGGGCGGAGCTACGTGCTAAGCAGATTGGGGACGGGGCATTTTTAAAAATGCCCCGTCCCCAATGAGACTGTAAAATAAACTGTGTATTGTCGTAAATTGGTATGTAAAATCATGTTT
>CANOKL010000097.1 GCA_947566645.1 uncultured Lachnospiraceae bacterium | reverse complement strand
GGAAAATCGTTATGTCTTCCTTTGTGAACGAAGTGGCAATGCGCTGAATTGTAACTGAAAAGTAACGAATTTTCGGATAACCGCTAAAAAATGCTTGCGGCACTTTGGAGATTGTGGTATATTAAACATAAAGAAGGACATCTGCGCTAACAGATGTCCAACAGGAGTTACCGATAAACGGTTAGCCCGATTAAATGATTATGACAAAAATAGTCGCCTCACTTTAGCGGAGCAGGGCGGCTATTTCTGTGTCTTGTTACTATCCTTACCGATAGAGTATCCTATTCCGAAGCAGGTCAAGCCAAAGCTCAACACTGCCATAAGTCCTAAAATATCCATTGGCTCAGCCCTCCTTTCTCCAGATTCCCTTGCGAGTTTCTATGTAATCGGAGGGTCACAGTCCCTCCGGAGAGGGCTAACCGCCTACCATCCTGGTATTCCCAAATAAATACTACCATAATTCGACAGGAAGTTCAATTTAATTTTTCACTATCCACTGTACGATTGCGCCTCATAGATCGGAAAGTACGGGCGGATGAGGAAGTATTTTTTAGAAGAAATCTCCTAATTTGGCCAAGCCTTTCCAACATTTTTCAAGAAATGAAAAATTGTCCATCGGCCTTCTCCTTTCACGCTTCTGATAATCAAATCAGTTTCCAAGAATCATAGAAGTGAACCAGAATAAATAAGGCGGTACCTTTCACAACAAAAAACGATCCATTCAGCCATTCTTCTTGTATCTCTTTCCTTCTTTCCCTATAATATATAATAGCAAAAGAAGGAAGGAGTGGTGCAGAAATGATTCGAATTGCGATTTGTGAAGACGAGCCGATTCTCCTAAAGCAACTGACAGGTCAGGTAAAAACCATACTGGATAAACATTCTGTTTTATATAACACCATGGCCTATACAAACGGCGGGGCGCTTCTGGCCCGGGAGCCATATGACATCCTGCTGCTTGATATTGCCATGAAGCCCATAAATGGATTGGAATTAGCAAGGAAATTGCGCGAAAGGGGAGATGAAGGCAAGATCATCTTTATTACCGGCCATCAGCAGTACGCAATTGACGCATTTGATGTTCAGGCATTTCATTATCTGATAAAGCCTGTGGATATGAATAAACTGGAAGCAGTACTCCTGCAGTTATGTTCTTCTCTTAAGGATGAATATAAACATGCGATCGCTGTCCGTCAGGGAACGTCCGTGATCCGGGTTCCTTTTGAACAGATCTTATATCTGGAGGTAATAAACAGAAAAATTTATCTGCATAAGAAGGAAGAGTCCTTCCCCTTTTATGGGAAATTAGATGAATTGGAGCCTGCGCTGCCGGATACATTTTTCCGCTGCCACAGGAGTTACATTGTGAATTTCGACCATGTGCAGCACTATAAAAAAGAAGAAATATGGTTAGACAATGAAGATACTGTGCCTTTATCCAGACGCAGGTATCAGGCATTTGGCCTGGCATTCATGTATTATTTGAAAAAACGGGGGGATGTCTTTTGATTACTTCAACGATATGGGTAACCGGAATGGGGATTATTCTTTCTTTTTACCAGTATCTCTTTTTAAGAGAAATGCTTGGGACAAAGTTTCGCTATACTTTTCTATGGCTTTATCTGGGAACCTGGATCTATGGAAACATAAATGTACGGTTTGAGATTGTGGGAACAGTGTGGGGAAATATGATCTACCTGTGTATCTGTTCCTTTGCGCTGAATTCACTGCTGTTTCATGGGAGTGTCATTAAAAAAGGTTTTTTTACTCTGTGGATGTATGGAATCCGTGAAGTGGCTGGCAGCATATTTTTTCCGCTGTTCCAGGCAATCGCGATTTTAAATGGGCAGGAGGACTGTCTTGACATTATTATGATACTGGTTGATCTGGCATCATGTCTTATACCGATTTTTATGATGGAACTTTTAAAGCGGAAGCTTTATCTGCTTAAGAGTGATTTTGAGGACCGGGACGGCATTTATCTTATGTGTATTGTTGTCTTTATCTGTATTACAACCGGTATGACGGCTATGATGTTTCCCAGAGTGGCTGTCTGGGACAGGGAATATGTGTATCTGATTGCCATTCCCTGCAGCATGACCGCAATAGGAGGCGAGATGCTGAATGTCTATTGTATCCTCATGCTGGAACGGCGGCTGGTAGAGCGGCTGGCGAACCAGCAGTATCAGATGCTGGAGCAGCAGATCGAAATTTCAAAAGGGCAATACGAGCAGTTCATAAAGATCCGGCATGATATGAAAAATCACAGCCTGTGTCTTGCCCGTCTGATGGCAGATGAAAATTTCGAAGAAGCCAGGCATTATCTGGAACAATGGAATACGGGGATAGAAGAAGGAGAGGCTGCTGTACAGACAGGCTCTATTTTTGCTGATGCCCTGTTAAATCCCAAATACCATCAGGCAAAGAAGTTTGGAATTGATATTTCGATTCAGATGAGCGTGCCCGGAGAAGACAGGATCGCGCCGGTGGATCTTTGCTGCCTGCTGGCAAATTCACTGGATAATGCGATGGAAGCCTGTCAGAGAGGAATAGCAGCCGGATATCCTGCCGGGTGGATCCGCATGAGCTCACAGAGCCATCCGGGTTACTGGGTTTATGAGATCTCCAACAGCACCTACCTGTCGGTCAGAAAGCATGGCGGCAGATTCCTGTCTTCCAAACAGATTCCAATGAGCGGGATAGGACTGCAGAATATCAGGACAATCGTTGAACGGTATGAAGGAGTGCTTGATTTACAGAGCGGAACCAATTTTACATTAAACGTCATGATTCCGTTAGGAACTGACAGTCTTAAATGAACTGACCATACAGAACTAAGGAATTGTTAATAGCTAAAACGGGACAGGTCATTTTCAATTTGGGACGGGGTATTTTTAAAAATACCCCGTCCCAAATTGATATCTAGCAGAACAGTATAATCAGCTGCGATGCCAGCACTACCGCGATGAGTGCAATCGGGTAGGTCGCTGCGTACGCAGATGCAATGTCTTCTGTCCCTGCCATATTGATCAATGTGCCAAGTGCCGGTGTGCTGGTCATGCCTCCGGTCAGTGAACCGAGGTTGTTAAGTAATGGCAGCTTCAGCACGTTCTTTGCAATGATGAATCCGATAATCATCGGGAGAATCGTCATGATTGCCCCGTAGAGGAAATAGATCGGCTCGAAATATTGTACGAATTTTGCGCCGCCGGATACTCCTGCTCCGATCAGGAACAGCATCAGTCCCAGTTCTCTCAGCATCTTAAGGGTTGAGCTCTTCGGCACGATGGAGATCTTCCCCATGTGTCCGTAGTGTCCGAACACGAGCGCTGTCAGAAGGCATCCGCCGGTAGTGGTCAGTGAGAAATTCTTGTAGCTGATGCTTCCCACCAGGATTCCGACCACGGCTGCCAGTGAAAAGGCCATGAAGCCGAACTCATCTACCTCGGTCAGAATCAGGTTTTTCTTCTTGCTGCTGCCGCCTTCTTTTGCGGCTATCTTTGCCACTTCTGCATTCATGTCGGCTTTCATGATCTTCGGGACGATCTGTACGAACAGGACTACCCCGATTACACCGAACAGATAAGCGATCCCGTATCCTACGGATACGAGAGCCTCCAGGTCTGCGCCGACTGCTGCCTTTGATGCGGAGAATGCCGGCGTACTGGTCAGGGCTCCTGAGAGGATTCCAACCAGGATTGCCTTGAACTGGTCGTGTTCAAGATCTGTAAAGTTTCCGCCAATAAAGATACATAACACGCAGGTTACTGCTGCCGCAAGGATGATGATTGCGCCAAGCAGGACATAGGACTTAAAATTCCGCTTCAGGTTCCCGAAAAAATTCGGCCCGGCAATAAATCCGACTGAGGTCACAAAGAATACCAGGCCCATGTTCTCCACAATCTTCAGCGCATCTGTGGCAAATGTCACCTCTCCTGCCATCAGGTTGTCTGACAGCTTTGTATATAACAGGCATCCATAGACCAGAGCAACGATAAATACTCCGGCAGTCCCGAGGTCGATTCCCTTTACTTCGATCCTGCCGATGGAATATCCGATGGCAGCGATTGCAAAGATTGAGAATGTCAGAAATACTACAGCCTTAACTGCCAATATTCCTCCAAATAACTCCATGTCATTTGACTCCCTTCTTTAAACATGATGTAAGCGCCAAAAAGTATTTTGACGCTTCTGATGCACGGATTGCTCCGTGCTTATGTATTCCCGGTGTCAAGAGATCCTGCTTCTTCATGTAAGCATGAAACGCATAGTCTCTTGACACTTGTATCCTACTATGCCTCATGCTCCTTCAGATAAGCAGCGCGTCCACTCTCGTACAGGTTATTTCCCTCGCTGTCAATGATGACAACCAGCGGCATATCCT
>CANOKL010000096.1 GCA_947566645.1 uncultured Lachnospiraceae bacterium | reverse complement strand
ATCATCGAACCAGTACACGGGATCAGCATCTTGACAGGGGGATTCATGAGATTCAGGTGTTTTGCAAGGAGCATGACTTGGAACTGGAGAATATTTTCACAGACCAGCAGACGGGAAAGAATTTTAACAGGCCGAGGTATATGGTTCTTGTAGAAGATGTTCTTCGGGAGGGAGATATCTTGCTTGTAACAGAGCTGGACCGGTTAGGCCGGAATAAACGGGATACGATGGAGCAGATCCGAAAACTACAGAGCAGGGATGTCCGGCTGATGGTACTGGAACTCCCGACAACACTGATGGATCTGTCTAAGATGGACAACTCCATGGCACGCCTGATGATGGAAACGATCAATAACATGATGCTGGAGCTTTACGCTTCCATCAGTGAAAGTGAGATTCAAAAAAAGGAGAAGCGCCAGCGTGAAGGCATTGCCATGAAGAAGCTCCGTGGAGAATGGGATGACTATGGACGACCGCCGGCAATCAAAGAAGAGAAATTTTCTGAAGCCTACCAGAGAGTGACTGCGGGTGAGATCTCGCAGGCAGAGCTGAAACGGGAGTTAGGATTATCTCACACTACTTTTTACCGCTATCGGAAAAAATATTTTGAAAAAAATGCAGAAATTTTCCAATCTCAGAAAAAATGACACTATTACTTATATGAAAGATAAATTTTAGAGGAGGTAATAGCGTTATGAGTGAAAAAAGAGAAGGAGCATTGTTCTATGACAAGGAAAGCGGACGGTATGATATCCGGTTCGGTCTGGATTCGTATTACGGCGGGCTGCACTGTGGGGACTGCTTTGACCTGAAGGTGGACAACGCCTGGGTTCCGGTCAGGATTGAGATGGGTGATGAATGGTATTTGGCAGAACTGCCCCGGATGAGCCTTGACGGGCTGATTGTACGGATGTAAGAGAGATGGCCAGGATTTGTGAGATGGAGAGGTCAATGGATCAGGTACTTATGAGGTTTGAGGCAGATTATGACGTTGTGCTGGAGTGTATTCAGGAGGTATATGGTTTGGAAGGCGATAACCTGCGGCTTGGAAAGGACTTTCGCAAGACTATGGCGCTTCCCTTTATGAAGATGCTGGAGAGGCACTGCGGCGGCATCCAGATGGAGAACTTACATAAAGTATTGTGGGAAGTCTATCAGGAGAGTACGGGAAGAAAGGATTTTCTGGAAAAAGCAGACATCCTTCTGAAGCCATATTGCAGGGAAATATCATCGTCAGAACAAAATGCATGCGTTTGATTGTGTTGCTTTTTATGAGCGTAGGTTTGCAAAAGAAAAATTCCGGCCAGGGTTAATACTCTGCTGGAATTTTTACTTGCCATAGCAACGTAGGAAGCTGCCAGTGGCGGGTTCTGTAGTTGGGATAATCTGTAGTTGGTTTTCCTGGCCTGATTACATACAATATGATTATTAATTGCGAATGATAAACAGCCAGCAATCAAAATAAATTGCTAGGATTACAAGATAAGCAGGTGAGATAGATTGAGATATTATATTGCAGACCCACATTTCTTCCATGGGAACCTGAATACAAAGATGGATTACCGTGGATTTGCGGATGTGGAGGAAATGAATGCATATATGCTGCAGAGATGGAATGAAAAGGTACGAAAGAATGACGAGGTGGTGATTCTGGGTGACCTGTCATGGGGAAAGGCGGAAGAAACCAATGAACTGCTAGGGAAGCTGAATGGACGTCTCTACCTAATCCAGGGGAACCATGACCGGTTCCTGAAGAATAAGGATTATAATGCCAGCCGTTTTGTGTGGATCAAACCTTATGAGGAACTGCAGGATAACAAACGGAAGGTCATTCTCTGCCACTATCCTATCATATGTTATAACGGGCAGTATCGTCTGGACGGAAATGGGAATCCTAAAGTATATATGCTTTATGGCCATGTGCATGATACCTATGACCAGCGGCTGATTGAACAATTCCAGGAAATAACAAGGGGCAGTATCCGTAAAAATCCGGACGGGGAGAAACGGGCAATTCCGTCGAATATGATTAATTGTTTCTGCATGTATTCGGACTATACCCCACTCACGCTGGATGAATGGATACTCTGCGACAGGAAAAGGAGAGAAAAATTATGTGCGGACGGTTCTATGTAGATGAGGGGACAGCCAAAGAGATTGAACGGGTGATCCGCGGCGTAGATCTGCGGATACAGAAAATGCGTACAGGGGATATTTACCCCTCCCAGCCTGCCGGTATTCTGACTTGCCACAGCCGGCAGAAAAATCCGTTATCGGCAGGTTCTGCAGCGGAAAATTCAACGGCATTGGAACTGAATGAAATGCACTGGGGATTCCTGCAGTATCAGAAAAAAGGACTGCTGATCAATGCCAGAGCAGAGACGGCACTGGAACGGAGGACATTTCGTGAAAGCGTATTGCACAGGCGCTGCGTGATTCCGGCCAGGCATTTTTATGAGTGGGATTCAGATAAGAATAAGGTGATATTTTTCAGAGAAGACAGGCCGGTTTTATTTATGGCAGGATTCTATAACCGGTTTCAGGATGGGGCGCGTTTTATTATTCTTACGACAGAGGCGAACGCTTCTGTAGGTCCTGTTCATAATCGTATGCCGCTGGTTTTGGATGAGGGTGAATTGGAGGACTGGGTTTATGATGACAAATTTACGGAGTATGCGCTTCATAAGACTCCGCCAGAGCTTTGGCGGGAACAGGAATATGAGCAGCAGAGCTTGTTCCTGACATGAAAAAACCATCTGGTGGTTATGGTAATCTTATCACCAGATGGCACAAAAATTCAGTCTATTTTATTTCCCTGCTGTTTATATTGTCTGAAGATTCGCAAGCTGTTCTACCTCTGCCACACTAAGGGCAGAGTATTCCGCAATCTCCTCGACTGTCAGCTTTCCCATTTTCAGCATCCTAAGTGCCGTTTCTTTTTTTGTTTCACTAATGCCCTGGCTAATGCCCCGGTTTAAAATGGTTCTTGCTTCTGTTTGAATCAATGGTCCTCTCATCATAGCACCTATGCCTTTCTGCACGTTTTCATACTTACGTGCGATTTCCCGGATCACATCACTTGAAAGCTCTATGATTGTCCGCTTGTCAAATGCGCCAATAATACCTTGCTTTTCCAGATCATCAAGTCTTTCTAAAATTATCCGATATTCTGCTTTCAGTTCTTCCAGTTTCTGCTCATTGTTATTATATTCCGAAAAACTTTTCTCATGTGAGAAAATATAAAATGGAATAAGCATTAATAAGCGTTTCTCAAAGATTTCATCCAGTGAATATGACTGCACCTTCATAATCGGGACATCATATTGTACCGTCCCGCCAGGTGTTACGATCACATATTTCATTTTATCCGGAGTCTTTTTATATGCCCGCAGATACATCACCGCCGTATTGGGAAATGTTACCGTCAGAGTTTCTTCTGTAACTTCGCCCTCATCAAGCGCTATCTGGGCATCGTATTCGAAAAGCCGGATTGTGATTCTGCCATCCGGTAAGCTGCTTTCACATTCAAGATGATATTTTTTGGCTGTGATGCCAATAATCTGAAAATTAGTATCTGTAATCCGTTCCTTGTCAGCCACATCCTGCTGGTCTAAAAAGTGTTCATTAGGGAAAAAGCGAATCTCTTCTTCTCCCGTGTAATGTTCACTAAAAATTTCATTGATTACAGGTATAATCAATTTCCGGCAGTCATTCAGGATTGTCCGGAATGCTCCATCATATATATTTCCCATATGTTTCTACGCTTCGCTTCGGTCCGCGCATTGCAGAGGTCCACTGGACCTCTTGCGCCCTTTCTGTTTGGTGATTTTATCATATCATTTTTTACCTTTAAATTCAAGTATAGACGCCTTTGCCGGTATAGCCGGCAGCGTTCCCTATGTTGTTTTTGTGCCTGCTATCATCTGTAATCCTCGCAGCAGTTTTTCAGCATTTTCCCGAAACTGTGGCAGGAATTCCTTTCCCAGATCATAACAGAGATAGAGGATGCCAAAAATCGGACTCCATATTTGCCGCATAGCTGATTCGCCCAGTCTTTCTGTTTCTCTTATGAGCATTACAAAATTCTTCTGGAATGTCGCCCACTCAATAAAGAAGTCATCATCAAGCGGAATACCAAAAGAATCAAACCATTCACGTATAGTCTGCGTCCTGGTATTGTTCCCACATCCTGGATTCATATAAAAGTATTCAATCACTGGTGCGTTAGAAGAAGTTCCATCTTCCGGAAACGCAATGACACGTCCGATTGGAAACATGGCGCACATAGCAGGTTTTGCTTTGTGGACGGAGCATCTGCGGTTTTTTAGCAGAGGACACCGTTTTATGGAACCCCTGGGTTTCAGCCGGATGATCGGAAAGTGCGAATCCGGCCCGATATACAACTCGCAATACTGGTCGATGAATTCTTTTAAGGACAGCTTCAGCTCGTTTGCAATCCGGAAGAGATCCAGCGGTGTCAGCAGGATATCCTCCCGGTTGA
>CANOKL010000095.1 GCA_947566645.1 uncultured Lachnospiraceae bacterium | reverse complement strand
AGAGTATTGCACAGATTCGAAGAGCTGTAAAACCGTCATGTTATTCATCGCTTACACTTCGTGTTCCCATACTTCCTCTCCCCTTTCTTTTCAAATTAAATAGGCCTTCCAGACCTCTTTGGCGTATGTATGGCGGACTATATCGAGGCATAGAAAAACGGAGCTGCGTAAAACAGCCCCGTTTTTCTATGCCCTGATCGGTCTAAAAATTTTAAACTGCCACTGACCGTTTCCCTCTTCTTCTTTGTCCTCATGGACTTATTATTGCTTTTTTGTCTCAGATGGCATGAAAAAAGCCCTGAAACATATCTTGCCTCAGAGCTTTCCTGTATCTGTATTTATTTTATCTGTTTTCTGCCAGCATGACCCTGCACCGCTTTTTATAACAGGCAATCCCGTATTTCAGGATCTTCTCTACCCCGTCATCTTCAAGATCATCTTCATACTTTGTATATTCGATCTGTTTTAATGCCTCCTTACAAGCCCCATTAAGATCTCCGTCATGGGCATATTTCACTTCTATGATAATCCCCATATCCCCGGTATCCGGCTCTGCAAGGATATCCGCATAGCCCTCTCCCATTTCCCGGTTGGAAGAAATGCCCCAACGGGTTTTCACTCCTAAGATTCCAAGTAAAATACCATGATAGAAATTTTCTTTCATCTCTGTTCTTGCAGCCGTATCCCGGATACTAATAGTCTTCCTTAAATATTCAGTGAAAATCTTTTCTACATTTTCTGTATCTTCATTCCGCAAAGCATCGCAGAAACGGTTCAGCATCTCCCCGTCTTCCCGGACATTCTCCTTAAAGAATTCCATGATCTGCGTCTCAAAAATATCCCGGATTGCCAGATTGGGGATCGCCAGTTTCATCTGCCTTCCTTCCGCTCTTCCACGCTGGGTCAGGTATCCAGTGGTAAAAAGAAGGCTCCAGATATTGTCAATGCTCTGATAAACTTCCGCATAGGTAAGCTCCTGATGGATTTCCTTTGTAATGACTTCCCCTGCCACCAGACGCTCAATCTCCCGTTTGGTCGTAGCATTTGCCGATTCTTCTATAAACCGTTTCACCGCGTCATTGCTGCTGGTATTGATCCAGTAGTTTTCCGGCTGCACATCCGGGTTGCTCCTAATCCTGTCGCAGTGGTTCAGTACATCCCATGGGCAGTACACTTCTGCATTTCCAAACTGGTAACCGTCATACCATCTCTTTACTTCCTCATAGTGGTCCGGTACGCCATAATACTCCAGAAGGGCTCTTACCTCTTTGTCTGTAAACCCGAAGTATTCATCAAAACGCTCATCCGCAACCGTCAATACCTTCAGGTTATTAAGCCCGGTAAAGATACTTTCCTTTGAAATCCGCAGGCACCCGGTCAGCACCGCTAGTTTCAGGCTGTTGTTCGTCTTCAGCGCCTCTCCAAGCAGGCTCCGAATCAGGGCGATCATCTGGTCATAGTACCCATTCGCATGAGCCTTTGCCAATGGGACATCATATTCATCAATCAGCACGATCACTTTTGAACCATAATGTTTTTCCAGCATCCCCGACAACTGCCTTAAGCTATTGCCAAATGTTCCCTCATTCATATTTTTATCCAAAAGGTCTTTGTACGCTGCTTTATCATGTTCATTCAGTTTTTCACTTTCCAGAAGGAAGTAAAACTTTGCCACCGCTTCCATGATAACCTGAACTGCCATTTGATAAGCTGTCTCATAAGTTCTTGCATCAATCCCTTTCAGGGAAACGGAAATAACCGGATATTTCCCCATATATTCCTCACAGAGCACAGTTTCCTTAGAAATATCCAGCCCGTCAAAAATACGCTTATCCCCTTTCAGTGAGAAAAAATGCTCCAGCATACTCATATTCAGCGTTTTCCCAAATCTCCTGGGGCGGGTGAACAAATTTACTTCTCCCCAGTTGTTAAGAAGTTCCCTGATCAACCCAGTTTTATCAATATAGTAAAAATCCTCGGAACGAAGTTTTTCAAAATTTTCAATCCCAATCGGTAATTTCTTCTTTCTCATCTCCATCTCTTTTCACACTCCTTCCGTCATCTTCAAACTGTTTTCTGCCTCAGATTCTATTCCTATTCATTATAGCAACTAAGCAGCCACATTTCCATAGGAATCTTCCGGTTCCCGAAGCTCCCAGTCATCAATCCCTTTATACTGCTCCTGCCACATGCCTTCCTCGTCTGTATCCCACGCCGCACGGTGACAGCTTAAAGAAAGTTCCTCACAGATTTCATAAAGCTTAAGGCAGCTTTTGCGGATCTGCTCCCGCTTATCCCTCTTTTTCGGGCAGTCCGGGCCGTCCGCACTGCAGGTCCTGCATGCAGTTCCATAGTCCTCCCTGCAGGTAAGGCGCATCAGCTTGTCCATGTCATTTGCTTCTACCACCTCCCGGAGGCCGCGCTCTTTTAGCTGAACCAGCATCTGTTTTAGCTCCTTATAGTTCATGACGCCAGGATTCCCGATATAAGTTTCCCCTGTCCGCTGGTGGGTGATCTCCGCCTTCAGGATCCCTTCCGTCACAAACACCCTCCGGGCTTCTGGATCTCCCGAAAGGCTGACCGGGCTTCCCGGTGAACATCCCTTATTTAATTTCGCGCTGCTGAGCCAGACATATTTCCGCTTCTGGTAAGGAACATCAAGCCGGATCTGGAACGCTGCCAGATAACCGTCCACCGACCAGGCCGGACGGAGATAGCCGCTGTTCTTTTTATAAAAGGCAGCCTCCCAGTCACCATTCCGGTTGACGAAGAATCCGGGCACTCCCTTCAGGTTACAGCCGGATTTTATGAGCCTCCTTGCGACTGCTACCGAATCCTCCGGGCAGGTACTTCTGTACCCAAGCCGCTCCATCCGGGAGATTTCCTCCTCCTTAAGGCCGCGCCTTCTTAAATCTTCCTTATGGGGATGGGATAGTCTTAACAGCTTCAGCATCTCCCGGTAAACAGCATCCCGATTTTCGTAATCTGCCGGCTCTGCCAGCTGCTCCTTGCACTGCTTTTCTCTTAACATCACCCGTTTCTGGCGCATTTTACATTCCTGCATCCCCATCGGCAATTTCTTCCTGTATCTTCCAGTAAGCCCTCTGGTAACGGTTCGCCCCATAAATCCCCTGAAGCTCCGCATACAACGTCAGCATGTTGCCGCCTGCCTCGCAATGGAAACAGTGGTAGACATTCACAAGCTCGCCGTTCTTGATCACGATAAAATTGCATTTCCCTCTCTCGTCCCCGCAGAAGGGGCAGACCACGTTATAGGAGTTCTCGTCTCCGCCAGGAAGCCTTGACACCCCCAGCAGTGCGCCCACATCTGTAATGGTAAATGGTTTTGCTTTCATTTCCTCACTCCTAACCGACAGAACCCGCCAACGGCGGATTCCCCCTTGTACTGTGTGACAAAAAACATGGCCCCGTGAAAGGACCATGTCTGTTCATTCTTATGCTGCCTGCTGTTCTACCACCAGATCCTGGTTTTCAAGGAGAAGCTTTGCGGCCGCGACCATGCCCTGATCCGTCCCTTTGTAACGGTTGGCGATCCATTTCACGGCTTCCCTGCACTTTATCCCGGAATTCATCATCTCCCCAAGGGTCTTTCCATTATGATTATTCTAATGCTTGAGAGCCACCAATTTAATCCTTGGGAGCCACTTATAATTTAATGCTTGAGAGCCATTACAATATACTAGATATAGTATGTCTATTATTTACCGCTTATAACATTGTCTCAGAATAGTTTTAGACCTGCAAGGGTAAATACACTGCGTTGCAGCCCTTGCAGGTCTAAAACTATTCTGAGATAGGATAATCAAGCGGTTAAGGATAAGTGTACTTTGATCATAGATACACTATATATTGTGGTGGCTCTGAAAGATTAAAATAGACTTGTATTGATGGCTCTCAAGCATTAAAATAATCACATATAGGGATAGTTTTCTGTAGTCTATACTAATTATACTTTCGTACAATGATATTACAAGTACTGTACTTTTTTTGCAGTACCTATATCAAAGCGGTACATTGATTTTTAAGAAAAGGCGTGTTATACTATTTTAGAAAGGAGTGGCAGGAATGAAAAAAAGTACATTGGCTGTTGAACGCTGCAAAACAGTTTCTACCATACAAAAAATCTTGGGCGGTAAATGGAAAATCGAAATCATTTATTATATTGCCTTTCGGGATATACACCGTTTCGGGGAGCTTCGCAGGCATATCGGCGATATTACGGAATCAAGCCTGACAAAGCAGCTTCGGGAATTAGAAGCAGACGGATTTATTACCCGCCATGATTATAAAGAAGTCCCTCCCCATGTGGAATATAACCTTACTGACTTAGGCAAAAGTTTCATTCCCGTCTTTGAGCATATGAAACAATGGGGAGATGAAAACCTCAATATGTAATCACGTTTTCCTCAAAAAGACAGAGCCAACAAGCTGACATTGGCTCTGTCTTAGTCTTGTTAGGGCTTACAAATCCTATGCGCTGCCTGCATGTTGAAATTGCGGCTCATACAAATGAAATGAAAAGGTTTCCCTGTCCACAAAGCCC
>CANOKL010000094.1 GCA_947566645.1 uncultured Lachnospiraceae bacterium | reverse complement strand
CGTTCTTTATCCAATGCTTTCGCCGGAATATCGTAGCGGTCATGGAATACCAGGACAGCATACTCCGATTCCGCATGATAACGCTCCATGACCACATCATAAAATGTATCCATCAATGCGTCATTTTTCAATCCGCATTCCTTCATGGCCATGAGTAACTGCCACATGCTTCCCGGTTTTTGCGCATTCGGCACGAACTCATATTTTCTCAGATTCTTATTGGTATCAGAAAACGGCACCGTCTTTGCAAGTTTCAGGTTCTTCGCTTTGTCGGAACTGGAAAGCTTCAGGAAATTGGTATTAAAGCTCCCATCAAACTCTCCGTCCCGGTCTATGTAGCACCCGGCCACCCTCGTTATGGATGTCCGGGCCGGCGTCATCCGCCTGGTCAGTTCCAGCATGTCTTCCCTATTGATCATTTTGGTCTCCCCTCATAAATGAATTTATTCTACCAGCTCCGGATAAGGCCAGTCCAGAATCCCGCCGAACTCCAGAACATTTTCGTATCCCATATCTGCAAGCTTTTGTGCCGCCTGTTTGCTTCGGTTCCCACTCCGGCAGTATACCAAGATCTGCTGACCTTTATCCGGCAGTATATCCGGTTCACTTAAAATATCTTCGTTCGGCAGGCATACGGCGTTTTTGATATGTCCGGAATCATATTCCTCCTGCGTCCGGACATCCAGAATAATCACATCCTCCTCGTTATCCATTCTCTTTTTTGCTTCCTGCGGACTAATCTGCTCATAAGTCTTCATTGCTTCCTCCTGCTTCTGATCCTTATGAGCTTCCATCATTTTCAAAATGGCCTCCACAGTTTGCGCCTGTTGTTCCTCCCGGCTGATATCTGCAGCATGGTCGCCCTTTTGCTCCCCGTAATTTCCAAACTGCGCATGGTTTCCTCCTTCTATGCAGACTTCCGCATAATCCACAGGCATGTATGCTTTCCCTTCCTCCATCTTCTCCATATTCAGAACACCATCCTCACTTCCATAGAGCGACAGGACAGAAAAAGAATCCGACTTCAGGCTTTTCGTTGGATATGCTGCCAGAAGCACCAGACCATTAAGGCTCTCCAGATGCCCGGACGCATAGGATGCCGCCATTGCCCCGCCCAGAGAATGCCCGGAGAGATACCAGTGATCATATTCATAAGAATCCATAATCTTTTTCGCTTTATTTTGCCCGAAAAAAGCAAGATTACACGGCATTTTGATAAGGAAACAGTCAATCCCCTGATCTGCCAACTCACTCAATAGAGGAAGATATGCAGTATATTCTACCTTTGCACCCGGATAGAAAATCAATGCCGTCTCATCTCCCGGTCCATCCAGATACAAACCATCCGGCATCTCCTTTACCAATACAGAATCTTTTGTCAGCAAATATTCCTGTACATCCTCATCTGCATGATAGTAGCCATTTACATACCAGACACTAATGAGCATTATAAAAAGAAAACATATTAACGGAATACTAACTCTTTTCTTCCATTTCATATTTTTATGTCAATCCCTTCCAGCCAATACTTTTTTCATTATACCCTTCTTTCTCCCCCTTTGCAATCATTCCTCCAACCGTTCCCCATTCTCCAGCACCGGCGCATAGATTCCGATGACTTCCAGCTCGTCTCCGTCCCGTGCATTAATCTGGACATAATAATCCCGTATGTAATGGGAGATGTAATGTTCTTGCAGAGAGTAAAGCTCCAGCGTTTGAAAATCCACTAGGCATACGTCCCTTGCCCCGGATTCCGCCCATTCCGTCCAGATTCGGGATCTGCAGATCCATCTTTTGGTATTCCACTTAATGATAACTTCTTTATTGAATGGGCGACATTCCAGAAGGATTTTGTAACCCTCATTAGAGAAGCAGAAAGATTCCTGGACGAAGCAGCTATGCGGCAAGTATGGAGCCCGATCTTTGGCATCCTCTATCTCTGTTATGATCTGGAAAAGGAATTCCTGCCACAATTTCGGGAAAATGCTGAAAAACTGCTGCGCAGGTTGCGGATGATGTCAGAGTAAAAATCCAAATTGCTAAGAACAATATTTTATGATATATTAACATTAGGAAAGAAGTGAAAGAAGAATGAAATTTGAGTGGGATGAAAATAAAAATTCCATAAATAAGGAAAAGCATAAAGTATCTTTTGAAACAGCAGCACATGTTTTTGATGATCCTTATTACATTGAGATGTATGATTTTGAGCATAGTATAGATGAGGATAGATTTATTGCATTAGGAATGGTTGGCGATGTCCTATTTGTAGTTTTTACAGAAAAGAAGGATGCTGTTAGATTGATTTCAGCCAGACTGGCAACCAGTATAGAAAGGGGAATTTATTATGATCAAGACCTTCACTATTGAAAACGGTCAAAAACCTACAGAAGAACAGCTCAAGGAAATTGAAGAAGCGAAAAAACATCCTATCACTTTCGATGAAGATTGTCAGGAATTATCACCGGCAATGATAAAAGCGTTTAAATGCGCTGCTGTCCAGCGGAACCGTAGGAAAAATGCTTAATTACTATATTGGCTTTCATTTACTCATTGCTTTGAGACATCTGATTTTGTCAGATGTCTCATGACAAGCCGGAAATTACACTTGCAAAAACAGCAAATCCTGAATGACTTGAATTTCCAAGCCATCTGACGATAGATACTATATCTCAGATGGCTCTTTTTCATGTCAGGAACAAGCTCTGCTGCTCATATTCCTGTTCCCGCCAAAGGTCTGGAGGAGTCTTATGAAGCGCATACTCCGTAAATTTGTCGTCATAAACCCAGTCCTTAAGTTCACCCTCATCCAGAATCAGCGGCATACGATTATGGACAGGGCTTACAGAAGCATTTGCCTGTGTCGTAAGAATAATAAAACGCTCATCATCCTGAAACCAGTTATAGAATCCCGCCATAAATAAAACCGGCCTGTCCTCTCTGAAAAAAGTCACCTTATTCTTATCTGAATCCCACTCGTAAAAATGCCTGGCTGGAATCACACAGCGCCTGTGCAATACGCTTTCACGAAATGTCCTCCGTTCCAGCGCCGTCTCTGCCCTGGCATTGATCAGTAGCCCTTTCTTCTGATACTGCGGGAATCCCCAGTGCATTTCCGTAAGTTCCAATGTCGGTGAATTTTCCGCTGCAGAACCTGCCGGTAACGGATTTTTCTGCCGGCTGTGGCAAGTCAGAATACCGGCAGACTGAGAAGGGTAGATATCCCCTGTACCCATTTTCTGTATCTGCAGATCTACGCCCCGGATTACCTGTTCAATTTCCCTGGCTGTCCCCTCGTCTACATAGAACCGTCCACACATAATTTTTCTCTCCTTTTCCTGTCGCAGATTATCCATTCATCCAGCGTCAGCGGAGTATAATCTGAATACATACAGAAACAATTAATCATATTCGACGGAATCGCCCGTCTCTCCCCATCCGGATTCTCACGGATACTGCCCCTTGTAATCTTCTGAAACTGCCAGGTCAGCCGCTGGTCATAGGTATCATGCACATGGCCATAAAGCATATATACTTTAGGATTCCCATTTCCGTCCAGACGATACTGCCCGTTATAACACATGATAGGGTAGTGGCAGAGGATGACCTTCCGCTTATTATCCTGCAACTCCTCATAAGGCTTGATCCAGACAAAACGGCTGGCATTGTAGTTCTTATTCTTTAGGAATCGGTCATGGTTCCCTTGAATCAGATAGAGCCTCCCGTTCAGCTTCCCTAGCAGCTCATTGGTTTCTTCCACCTTTCCCCATGACAGGTCTCCCAAAATCACCACCTCATCATTCTTTCGGACTTTCGCGTTCCATTTCTGCAGCATGTATCCATTCATTTCCTCCGCATCCGCAAATCCCCGGCAGTCCATCTTTGTATTCAGGTTCCCATGGAAGAAATGCGGGTCTGCAATATAATATCTCAATCTATCTCACCTGCTTATCCTGTAATCTTGGCAATTCCTACTTTGATTGCTGTTATCTTTCACAATTAATAATCATATTGTATGTAATCAGGCAGGGAAAATCAACTACAGATTATTCCAACCCAATTTGTGACAAAGTTATAGTTTTGAACTAAAAACTCCCGCCTTTTCAATTAGCAAGATTTTTAACAGAAAATTTTAGACAATTAGCTGAATCACTATTTTGATTAGCAATCCCAAATATAGTAAAATACCGGGTACACTGGAAACCCAGTATTCCCGGCATTTTTAAGGACGTCGCTAAGAGGATTTGAACCTCCGGCCTACCGCTTAGGAGTAGAACCATTTGCTAGTAGGCAGCTCCCTCTTAGTGTTATCTAATCCCTTTATTTCCTTGCTTGTCACGGATTCAGAATGTTATCTCGTACCGACCTGTGACTGCTGATTTTAAGGCGTTTTAGATGCTCCTTTTAGCAGGCGATTAGCAAGGGGCTTGAATTTAGGGAAATGTTACGCTGTAAAGCCTTTCCCGATTAATACCTGCATTTCACAACTAATCCCAGATAGTTTAAGCTGTTTGCATTTTTTTAAGGTCGCAAATTGCGACCTCAAAGAGTTTCTCATTCTTCTTTACATTTTTCTAAGGTCACAAATTGTGACCTCAAAGAACTTCTTATTTCTCCGTTTCCAGCTCCAGCCTTTGCAGGATGTCTTTGATAATGCCTGCATCTTGAATTAGATTGATTCCAAAACACTTTTTTCCTGCATCTTTCAAAGACGCTCCTA
>CANOKL010000093.1 GCA_947566645.1 uncultured Lachnospiraceae bacterium | reverse complement strand
TCTTAATGAGCTTATACATAGGTGCGGCTAATTATAAAAAAGTTGTAAAGTGCTGAATGGTAATATAATCACTATATTTAGATTTTATTGTCTTATTATTCAAGTTCAATGTGTATTTTACATTTTTAGTGAAAGTCAGTTCATTTTTAAGTGTTACGTTTTTAAGCAGTTTAATTGTCTGTCCCTTTTTTACCGACTTTAACGCACTTTCCAGTGAGCGGAAATTTTTACTTCCTATTTTCGCAACGGGTGATGCGGCTGATACGGGTATACTTATCGGCAATACCATAACCGCTATCATGTACAAAAGAAGTAGTTTCTTTTTTCCTTTCATCTTTGCATTCCTCCTGACATTATAAGAGTCTAACTCTTTTCATGTTGTTTTTCTTTCATTATAACACTCTTTTTCCTTCGGTACAATTTCTCTTTGCCGGATTTTTTGATTTTGCCAATCGGGGACGGGGTAAAATTAAATTTACCCCGTCCCCGATCAACTTACAGTTACATTCCAGATTCCTTTATCTATTCACCTTCACCGTCTTTACATTACTCCATCCTGAGTAATATGTTGTCCCGGAGACTTTTTTGTAAGCCCGGACGCGCACATAATATTTTTTTCCTTTCTTAAGCTTCGTGAGCATCTTCGCTGTCTTTCTGGCCCCAGCGGCTTTTATATTCTTTGTGCCCTTTCCAAATTTCCTGCCGGTGCTATACTGAATCTGATAGCCGCCTGCCAGGCTGTTCTTTTTCCATCTGACGGATGCCTTTTTCCCTTTTACAGCCTTCACTGCGGTCAGCTTTACCTTCGCGGGGTTTACTGTAACGGTTATTTTCCGGGATGCCGGATTGTAATTACCTGTTGATGCAGAGGAGATGGTAATTACAGCCTGGCCGGTAAACTTTTTGCTTATCGTCACTTTTCCTGCACTGTTCACCTTTACCGATTTGTGGCTGGACTTGAAAGCCAGTTCTGCGCCTCCTGCCGCTTTTGCAGATATCTGAAAACTCTGTGCCTTTGCGGATGCCGTCTTTGTAATATTGGCGACAGCAATTGTATTGCCTGCCTTCTTTATGGAAAATGTTATAGTCTTTGTTCCTATGTAATCTCCGCAGCCATTGATGACTACTGCTGCTGTCCCTGCATTTATATTATTCCTGTAAGTGATCTGATAGTCTTTGCCTTTTACCAGGGTGGTAAGACCGCTCTTGACCGTAATGTCCGGCGTCCTGGCTTTCCCGTTGTATGTGTAAGCCGTATTGGAAAGCACAGCCGTGCATCCGCTGATGTCTGTCCTGCCAATTACAGACAGATCCGGGTTCAGATCAATAACCGGATCCTTCGCTCCCCTCGCACCGAAGATCAGGATTTTTCCCTCATCACCTGTACGCGGAATATAGAAAAACAGCGCTGCTCCCTTATTGTCTGCAGTTCCCTGGGCGATATAGAGAAGATTGTCAGCCGATAATAATTCGTTTGATTCTGGATCCTTCACCATAAGCATGACACAGGCTTCCCCGGCTGCAAGTTCCGTAAAGTAAACGGCTTTCTGTTCTCCCTGCTCTTCCGACTGCCCTGGAACTGCTTTCGCAATATCCACAGATGTCTTTATGAGCTTCGTATCGTTGGATGAAAAGGCATCTGGTATCTCTGACTGTGCAGTCTCTGTTGCAGACTTTGAATCATCGGCTGAACTCAGCCGGGATGATCCACCAGATGGAATCCAGGTAAGACTAACCGCACCACAGGAAATGTGTGTTGGATCTCCCCACGTATCATTCGGCGGATAATAAACTGTAGCTGTTATTCCTTGAAACTGATCCTGATAATAACCCGAACCGAACGCACCATCTACACCCGGGAAGTTAGGCTTATTTCCCATAAAATGAATGCTACTTAAATTGGTACAGCCTGCCAACGCAAAATTACCTAATACAGTAACACTGGCAGGAATTACTATTTCTCCCAGCAAAGAACATCCCCGAAAGACACCATGTCCAATAACACTTACACTATTCCCCAAATCTGTACTTAGCAGACTAGTGCAGTCCCTAAAAGCACCATCTCCAATTTCAGTTACACCATTCGGCAGATCAGCCTTTGAAAGCCTGGCACAGCCATAAAAAGCATCTCCGCCAATAAAAGTCAGCCCGCTTCCAAAATTTACACTTGTCAAGCTGAGACACCCATGAAACGTATTGGCCTCTATTCTGCTCACCTTGTTCGGGATTGCAATACTTTTCAGACTTGAACAATTTTGAAAAACACCGCTCCCTATTGCGGATACATTCTCCCCAAGGGTTGCTGTCACCAGGCTAGTACAGCCGCCGAACGCATCATTGCCTATCCGTCCTCCTCCGATTTCCGCACGGAGTAAACCTGTACAGTCCCGGAAAGCATTGATATCAATCCGTACTACACTATCCGGTATTTTTATATTTTTCAACCCTTTGCAATATCGGAATGCAGAATGATCAATTAAGAGCATACCGCCTGGAAGTTCCATTTCTGTAAGGGCGGAACATCCCTGAAATGCACATTCCCCAATGGATGTCACCCCTTCCGGGATGACTACACCCGTCAGTTTACCGCAGTTTTGAAATGCATTTTTGCCGATAAAGGTAACACTGCCCGGTATTTTCACATCCAAGAGATTAGACGCACCTTCAAATGCGTAGGCGCCCACATTCCCCGGCTCCCCCTCTAAGACAACAGATGAAATCTTTCCCCTGTGCCCGGACCATGGGACTTCCCCTGCGCTGTTCCAGCTTGTCATATCCCCGGTGCCGCTGATGGTCAGCGTCCCGCTGTCCTGAAGCTTCCATTTTAAATCCGGTCCGCAGGTTCCGGATGCGATAACTGTGATCCCTTTTAACTGCATCTCGGCCTCCCTGGCCGTATCCTGCACTTCAAGCTCCAGGGAGCCCTCCAGTTCTTCAGTTTCCGTTTCCAGCAGATAGACGCCTTTTGCGAGGAAAAACTCTGCCTTTCCCCCGGCATCCGTCACCGGGGCTTCCTCCAGCTCTGTTCCTTCGATGACCGCATCTGGAACCGGGGCGCCGCTCTCATCCGTGACTCTCAGAGTGACTTTATAGGCAACATGGGGACAGGGCCTGAAACCGAATTCCTTCCTGTCAATGGAATAATAAAAATCACAGACCTTCATTGTGGAGTTAATGAGCTGTTCTGTCTTTGTGCCGAAAAACAGTACTGACGCGGTCCCGTCTGCCCGTATCTTTCCATTCACATCCCCTTTGATACAGGCCTTACACAGATGGGAGGTATTCCCCTTCACCCCGGATATGTCCATCTTCCCAGTAATCTGCACGCCTGCCTCCGCATCCAGCGAGGCGCTCCCTGCATCAACCCTCGCGATCTCAATCTGGATCTCCGGCAAGAGCCTCAGCCCCAGGTACACCTTTGCCTCCATTTCCAGGTCAAGTTCTGTAAGTTCCGGCCTGCTGGATTCATTATGGAATCCGTTCCCACCGTCAGCAGAAAAACCTGCCACGGCAACCATTGTTGCATCAAAGGATGCCTCGCCGGACGCTTCAAACTCCATCTTCGGCATAAATGATACCGTGACACCCGGAGCCACAGGGATTGAGAATTTCTCCTTCAGAAGATCCACGGACTGCCTTGCCGCCTTCCCGGTTACGGAGCAGTGGAATTCAGCGGAAAATGTCACTTTGGCTTCAATATGCTGCGCGTGGAGCGACAGGTAGAGCTTAATATACGGGGCAGCCACCATCTTGCCGGAGGCCGTGAGGGTTGCCGACAGACTTCCAGATGCCAGCTGCTTGCTCCAGCTAAAGCCTTTATTTACACTGTGCGTATCATCCTGGAAGTCCAGAGCCCTTCCTGCACGGCCAACTGTCTGCGGGCGGTATCCTCCCTCGATCTTCACATAGTCGAACGCATCCTCCAGCTTAATATCCCGGTCCTCTGTTATGGTAACTGTGTCCCCGGATACCCGGATATCCTTAACTCTTGCCACCAGCACCATGCCCGCCTGGTCCGTATAGGAAAAAAGCGCGCCCGGCTTTAAAGAAGTAAATTCCGATCCGGCATTCTGTACGGTGTAAGTTCCCTTTTCCTGTTCCTTCAGCTCATTGCTGCCGGATTTTCCTTTAATCTTTACTACCCTGTCATTGTATACGGCAAAATTGCTTTCTGCATCCTCATCCAGGTTCAGGACCTGATCCTCCTGAAAGTCATTTACTGTCATGTCCTCAAAGTCCTGCATTTCCTTCGTATACATCTGGGTTGTGTATTCTTTGCAGAGAGGAGCGTGGCTCTCTCTGTCCAGCAAATAGGCGGTGGCGGTAAAGTAAGCGGGCACCGCGCCCTCCACTGTCACATATACTTTTCCATCCTCCCCGCTTCCGGCAGCCTCAGCTGTGCCTGATGCAAACATCTGTTTCCCGGCTTCGTCATAGACGGCGACCACCACGTCGCAGTCTTTTGCCGCCAGACAGGAAACGGAGGCAATCTTTCCGTTCATTTCGAGCCCGGAAATATAAGATTCCCCTCTGCTTTCTGCCTGCTCCCTGGCAAATGCGGCCGCAACCATATTTCCCACGGAGCCCGTTCCCGTGATCTCCATATCCGCTGCTTCTGCCTGGGCTCTGCTGCTCTTTTGGGGGCTGCCTTCCATATCTGCAGCGCCTGCGCTGACAGGAAGAAGGTTCACCATAAGCAGGAATACAAGCAGAAACGATAAAATCCTTGTAGTTCTCTTCATCTTTTTCATCCTCTCTATCTTATTTTCCGGCATTCTGCCATTATAATAACATTCTACCCCCCCCCCCTATATTTTTGTCAATACGAATTCTCCGGCAAAGAACTGATTGAGAACAAATCATGGAT
>CANOKL010000092.1 GCA_947566645.1 uncultured Lachnospiraceae bacterium | reverse complement strand
CCTGCTAAGATGGTGTGCGGCAACGCACCGAAGGTTCGAATCCTTCCGCAAACGCTTGAAAATGTGGCAATCTAATATTGGTAGAACAATTAAAAAACAGATTGCTATGAAAACTCCGTGTGGAATTTTGAAGTCCAACACGGAGTTTTATATAAATTTTTAAGTATTATTTGGTTGCAATATTTTTTCACTTAATTCTACTATAAGTTCATGAGATAGGGACGGAATTGATTTGGCTATAATATCAGATGTTAGCGTATATTCTCTTTGGTTTTCATCTACAAGTATAATCTGGCTGTCTTTTTTGAAAGGCAGAGCGGTCTGTTTGACACAAGTTCCGGATAATGCCCAGTAAGCTTCATTGTGGATCAATCGGTAGAAATTATAGATACGGATCAAGCTGAAAAGCCCTATGAACAGGCTCAATATAATAAAAATATCATCTTTGGAATGGATGCCGTAAACACATCCAACCAATAGGAAGAAAAAGCCGATTACCGCTTGGGCAATCAGCTTTGATAATAATGGTTTTGGCATAGTTCTCCTTTCAAAACTGCTGGAATGAAATCTGTTTATTAAGGTACAGGTTCCCGATTGCCTGCAGCACTGGATACTGGACGTGGAGAAGCTGTGCCTCGTCTGCCAGGGATTCGTAGGTCGCATCCGTATCTTCATAAAGCAGATCCCATACTTCCTTCGGGTTTTTCGCTTTTGCCCCCTGCTCTACACAGGCGAGCAGTTCTGCGGTGGTAAGTTCCGTTGCTTTGGCGAGTTCCAGGACGGTTTCTTCCATTGGAGCGTATTTCTCTTTCTTCAGATACCGCCCGAAATCGCGGATTTTTATTCTCCCCTCCAGATAGAGCTGGATGCAGGTGAAGAGCCGTATCGAAAAATGGTCAGTAACCGGCTGGATATGCAGTTTTCCAAGCAGCCGGTACAGGGCATCTATTCCGGTCAGCCCGTCGCCCTTTACGATCAGCCCCCGCAGAAGCAGGCGGTTTAAGTAATGGGAAAAGGAAAGACCTTCCGGGTGGCCGGAATCTGCAAGCCGTTTTGTATATGCCTTCTCCAGTTCATAGATCTGCAGGATCTGGAAGGCGAGACAGCTCCAGAGTACAAGTTCATGTTCGGATAATCCATATTCCTGCCTGTTATTGATGACTGCCGGGACTGGATTTCCCATCTCATCCCTTTTGATTTTTAAGCTTCCGATTGCGGTGTATAATGTCAGCATAATAAGTACCTCCTTTTTTCATGTGTTTTCCCTTAGAATTACGCTAAAAGTGCATATAGTTCCTGATCCTCTCTTAACTGCTTCCTTGCTTTACTCTGCCAAGCCCGGACATGGTTGGACGGGACGTTGTAGAGCTTTGCTACTTCCGCACTGGTGTACCCGCTTTGCTGGAGGCGGAGTGAGGTAATGCCCTTTTTCAAATGCTTACTGCATGTATATTCCAGTCTCTTCAGGTAAGAGACGGATTCCTTTGACAGTACCGCCTGTTCCGGAGTCAGTATGTCTGCTTTAGGAAGCATAAATTCCGGCTCATAAGTACCGCCGTCTTCGGCAGTGAGGATTGCATCCAGAGAACAGAACGTGCTTTTTCTCTTCCCGCAGTCCCGCCAGTAATCATAAATGGCATTTCGGATCGCAGTCCTTGCATAAGGTGGGAAGGGTTGCGAGGGGCTGCATTTCATAGCGGCATTGCACAGGGCAAGGTATCCGGTCTGTGTCAGCTCATCAAACTCATCCTGTGACAGATGGGAAAAGCTTCTGGTAAGCACCCGCACCATCCGGGGAACGAGGCTTAAATGAGCGGTTACAAGCTGTTTCTGTTCATAACTCATGATTCCATCCATGGTATCCCTCCTTTTTATCCGGCCATACCAAGCGGTATGTGGTTATTCTGTAGAACTTTGGAAGCTTCCTGTATCAGCTGGTCGCACATATAGTCACTGAAATTCCCGATATGTGCCTGACGGGTCTGCAGACAGAATTTATCTCCAATCCACCGGTAAGCCTCCTCGCGGCTGAAAATTCCCTTTCTCCAGAGCTGGTCGAAAATCTGATGGGCCTGGATGCGTTTCTTACGGAGCGTGCGGTTCGCCAGGGAGCCTTTCGGCAGGGATGTCCCCTGATGGACTCCTACATAGGAGTCACAGGCCGGATAGTGGCTGCATACATAGACCTTTCCCCCGGATGAGTTATGGCCATATACATAGGAAGCATCTTTTAAGATTGCAGGACTGCCGCAGTAGGGGCAGCGTATTGTCTGTTTTTTCATAAATGTTCACCTCTCTTACGTTTTGTATATGTATAAAATACTTAGAAATAATAATTCTTACGTTTTGTATACGTATATTATAAGTAAATTGACAAGGGATTCCTATAAGTCAAGAGCAAAAACAGGTGCCAATTTGGGACTTTTCCCCAATTTTCTCCAGTTAATACGTTAATTTGATAAAGTAAAAGAATAAGCACCGGAAAAATTGTGATTACACAGATCTTCCAATGCTTATTTTGATGCTTTTATATGCGATTGTATGTAGGAAAGGGATTTTTGTCAGATCCCCTTTGTCTTAGGATCTTCTTATCCTTCCTTGCCTGAAAATTTAGCCGAAGGGTAAAAAGCCTGCGAACTGCTATCATACTTCCGGATAAAATACTGCCTGGATCAGAGGAAACAGGCCGCTGTCTGTAAATTTCGGATAGTTGACTGCGGTAAAGATAAATTTATCACAGAAATACCGGAGCAGGAACAATACTACCAGTACGATACATACCCGGTAAAAAATGCGCATCCTTTTGCTTCTCTCTTTGGAAGGAAAGAACCTGCAGTATAAGATAAAACACATGGGTATGAAGATTAAGCTGGTAAACGTCTGGTCGATAAATTGTATGATGGCAGTAAGATTTCTCATAGGTCATCCCTCCGGTTTTTCTTTTCTCTGTACGTGACAGGCAGAGGAAGTGCAACGGATCAATGTAAAAATAAATTTATCTGTTTCATCACCAGTCATAACAATCCTTATTCTGGATGTCTAACAGTGCCATGCAGGGGCAATCAGGAGAGATGATCTTCTGTCCTTTTAGGAATTGTGCATACACTTCCAGAAATACGGTATCTTTGAATACCCCCAGACATTCTTCCGGTTCCGGACAGCAGGCGAAAAGCATATCTGCATCCGAAAGAGGAAGAACCAGCGGGACGGCCCGGTGATCCGGGCAAAACAGGAATCCAGGCTGAGTGCAGGAATTCTTTGCTCTGCAGTTGACACAATTAATATAAATACAGCGATGCCAGTTCCCGTCACAGGCATCCAAAAATCGGCGGATATGTTTGGCATCCGCGAGGCAGTGTGTTATCTCCATAGTTATCTCCAGATACAGGCAGCCTGTAAAAAAGCTGCCTGTGTTGAAACAGGTGCCGGCAGATGCGGCTGTCAGGGATTCACCCTGCACTCTGCTAAATCTGCCGGCATAAAGTGAATGAGTTACGATATAAAATTACTTCCGGTGCCTACGTCTCCAGTAGAGAACAAGCCCGCTGATAATAATGATAAGTAATGAACCTGTAGCAATACAAATGTAAAGCAGGATTGGCGCTTCATCCCCGGTCTTGACAGGAGAGGAAATGTCCGGTTCCTTTGGCTCGGTCGGTACTTCCGTCAGCTTCACGGTCTGGCTTTTGGCCTTGATGTCCTCATGGCTGGTCACTTCTACCTCTTTCTCCTTGTCATCTTCCTTTACCGTAACAAAGAGTTTCTCAAAGACCACCACATCATGCCCTTTCAGTTCTGTCGCGTTAAAGGTAAAAATAACATCCACGGAGCCGCTGGATTCTTCTGGTTTAAAAGTGGTTTCTGCAGTAACCGGTTTGCCGTCCATCAGGATTTCCTTGCCAGTTTCTTTATCCATTAAGGTTCCCACCAGGCGGTAGGAAGGGCCTCCCACAACCAGATCCTTATATTTTACGGTATCTATGATCTGTGTCTCCTTCTCCGCCAGGGCTTCCTGATCGCCATCCTTACCATCCTTGGCGGTAGTGCCGATTTCCGGGAAATAGATGCTCTGGGGAGTGGATTCAATATCTGTATGGACAGCGATCTCCTTCTCCTGATAGGATACGGATTCAAACGCAACAATAGTTTTGCCCTTCAGTGCGCTTGCGTCGAATGTGAAGGATAATTCCACCGTGCCTTCTGCCTCTTCCGGCGTAAAAACAAGCTCGGAGGTCACCGGCTTTTTGTCAATCAGCAGGGGCTCGCCGCTCTCTTTATCCATAAGGGTTCCCGTCAGCTTATATTCCTTCCCCGGAACCAGATGATAGGAAACGGTATCTACTATCGTAAGATCTTTCTTTGGAATCGCCATCTGGGAATCTGTCTCTGGACAGCTTGCCTTTGTGCCAATCTCCGGGAAGAACATCTGCTGATTTTTAAATTCCGGATCTACATGCATCCCCACCTCTTTTTCTTCCTGGGTAACGGATTCATAGATGACCGTATTTTTCCCTTTCAAGGAGCTGCCATTAAATTCAAACACAACATCCACCGTACCCTCGCTGGCTTCTGGGGTAAATGTGGTCTGTGCAGTGATCGGAGTGTCGCTGTCTAAGAGAGGTTCTTCTGTCTCTACATCCACCAGCTTTCCGGTAGCGACATATTCCAGATTTGGAACCAGCCCTTTGAAGAAAATGGTATCAGTAAGCTGTACCTTTTCATCCGCGTTGGCGATATTTTCTTCAGTATCGGAGTCCTTCGCCTTCGTTCCGATTTCTGGGAATGAGATCTGCTGGTCTGTATCCTTTAAATCTGCATGGACAGCCAGCTTTTGCCCGTCCTGATGCAGTTCCTCAAAAATGACCGTGGTTTTGCCTTCCAGAGAGGTTGCGTCAAACGTGAAGGTAACCTCTACGCTTCCAGAGGACATCTTTGCCGTAAATTCCGTTTCAGCGGTCACAGGCTTTTCATCAATCAGGATTTCTTCACCGGTTTCTGCATCCATCAGCGTACCGATGACCTGATACTTCTGGCCCTTCTTTAGACCGGAGTACTCTACTGTATCGATCAGTGTCACTTTCTTTTCCGGTTTGCTCATATGGGTTCCGGTATTCTTATCCAGGGCGG
>CANOKL010000091.1 GCA_947566645.1 uncultured Lachnospiraceae bacterium | reverse complement strand
GTAACAGGGATTCCATGAAATCCCTGATTACAAGCCTGATTAAACAGGGGCGTATCTACTATGACCAGGACAGAGACCTCCTATGCGACAGCCCGGAAGCTTCTGCTTCCCCAGATTACGGCATGATTGCCGCTGTCTGGGTTCTTCTGGACTTCAAAGAGGCAGTTGTCTATCATACCAGCGGAGACTTTCCGGTAAAACTCCATTTTTTCTCGCAAAATGAAGCTTATGAGGTCATCTATGTCGGTTTAGAGCAGGAAATTCTGATCAGCCATGTCCTGAATGGCCTTCCTACAGATAACACAAACCGGCTGGTCATACTGGAATCCGAACAGCAGGCTTCCCGTCTTTCTCTTGACGGGGTAACCGCTTACTGCTTGGTAAGCCCAAATGGAACTGTCAATTATTATCAAAAACAACAGAAATGAGGTATTGTATGGACTCAATAACAATCTATCAGAGACTTCATAGTATCGAAAATGAAGTTGACAAACTCAGTAACACTATTTTTGCCCTAAAAAACACCGACATGGAAAAACATGGGGCAAATTATGAGAAGCTAAGCACAGATGCTGCCCTTTGTGCAGAACGGATCGCCTGCCGGTTAAGGAATCTCATACGGATTACGGATCTTACCGGAAAATCCGCTTATATGAAGGAAGCTGTAAACGCCTTGGGAATACAGGTTTCCTATGAAGATGGCATCCTTTCTGTCACATTGCCGGGACTATTTCCCAAAAGGAGAATCCGAAGCAGTACGGCATTTTTACATGATCCGCTGCACTATGCATTAAAGGATTTTTTTACAAATCATGATGTGGCTCCTTTTAAAGAATGTGTCATCTGCTTCTGCCTGGTCTATGACCGGAAACTTCCCCATCGCCGGATTAAGGATTACGACAATATGGAACTCAAACTAATTTTGGATGTTATTTCATCTTATGCGCTGTTTGATGACAGCGGATTGTATTGCGACGACCATCATACTACGGAACTGGGTGAAACAGACCAGACAATCATCTATATCATGGAAAAAGATAAGTTTCCCGACTGGCTTGGGAACCGCATGAAAGCGAAAAATACCTTATCCGAAAATATGTGATTTTCGCAATTTTTGTGCCGATAACGGTAAATTTACCGGAAAGCCTGCATTTTTCCGCATTTTGCTTCCAAGAGAAAATTTCCAAAACACCGAAGCAGGCTCTCTAAAGGTAAAAATACTACTCAAAATATCTTAAAGGAGATGCTATTTTGCTAAAACCAAATACCCAGAAATATAAACTGTTAGAAATGATCGAATAAGCGGGGAGTTCCCTACCAGCCAGTTATCCAGGCTGTTTGATACCCCGGCTTATACAGAGAAAATGATCACAGATTTAAAGGCAAACCATTTGATCCGTTGCCATTACAAGGATGGGCTAAGAGGCTACCGACTGACAAAGCGTGCCAAGGAAATGCTGCTGTCCTACAACCCTTCTCGGTTTCATTGCTATCTGGATGGCAATGTAGAAACGAACAGTATCCGCAGCGAACCACAGAGAAGGATCCGACTTCACCAGAAAGCGCAGACTTATTTATCGCTTTCCCATGCAGCAATCCCATTCCTTCCTGATGAGAAACCTCCTGTCTTTCAGGAAGACCAACAAAGTGTGGATATCATCTTATCAAGTCTCCCCTGTTTTTACTCTTCCAGGGAAATTAAGGAGCTTGGTGATATGACTACAAAAATCAGGAATTCCCGAAGCGTTGGGAGTCTGCTGGCCAGGCATTGTGTCTACTGTATCTACAACACAGGTTCCGCTGTTATGAAATGGGAATACCGGACAGAAGTGCGGCTGACTACTTTCCTGCATCATTACCTCAAAGGATATCCTTATACCGGGCACCCGCCAATCCGGGCTATTATGTTCGGAGATACGATGGATATCGCCCTACAGCTTATGACCAGTACCGGAGGGCCTCGTCGTGACTTGTTTATGCTGGATAAAGCTTTTGATTTCTTTCATTTTCTGCCAAACAGCGATGAGGGCGAACCTATCCTGAAGTTGCTGGCAAATCCAGAGCTGCTTACAAAATTAAACCAGCTTTTATTATCTGACCAGGAGAAACGTCGGGGAGATATCCCCATGGAACACGATGCGGTTTCGCCGGATGGCCGCCCGACGCTGCTCGCTTATGACTTCGATATGCAGAGGATTAACCGGTTCAATACGGGATTAAATGTATTAAAATTGTCCGGAAATGTAATCTGTTTTGATTTTCAGATTCCGGTTCTGGAGAAATATATGGGCGATAAGGTGCAATTCTCCAGTATTGACCTGTCCAAGTTCAGAAGGGAGTTTTTACATGAGTTATAAATGGTGGAAGCTTATTTTCATTCTTCCGATCTTCCTGTGCATTTTATATGCCGGAGGCTATATTGCACAATTTATCGGTAATTACAAGGTCTGGACCAGTGCCGGCAACTTCGCCGGTAACGGTTCCTACCCAAAGGCTCCCTCCCTGCATCCGATGGTATGCCTTCATGCACTGGCTCAGTTCCCATATAACCTGTATGGGATTTTTCTTTGCCTTCTTGCGCTCGGACTCTTAGTCTTTCTGCTGATGCGGATGGGCGTTGACCGGAACGGAGAGGTCTTAGATAAGGAGCGGAACCTGAATTATTCCCTGAAAGGAACCTATGGAACATCCGGATTTATGACGCCGGATGAGATGTATAAGGTGTTGGAACTGACAGATCATGTGAAGAAAACAAAGGGAACGATTCTTGGAAAGTTGAACGGGAAGGCGATCTGCCTTCCGTATGAAACACGCATGAATCGCAACATTGCCGTCTATGGCGCAAGCGGTTCTATGAAGTCTAGGGCATTTGCCCGTAATATGATCTTCCAGTGTGTCGCACGCGGGAAAAATGGCGGAGTTGGGGAAAGCTTAATTATTACTGACCCAAAGTCAGAATTGTACGAAAGCATGGCCGGTTATCTGGAGAATGAGGGCTACACTGTAAGATGCTTTAACCTTGTAAATCCGGAGAACTCCGATGCATGGAACTGTCTGATGGAGATTGACGGCCAAGAGACTATGGCACAGGTTTTCTCCGATGTTATCATCCAAAATACGGGTTCTGCCAAAGGGGATCATTTCTGGGATAATGCGGAATTAAATCTGCTCAAAGCACTGGTTCTCTATGTCGAGCAGGGATTCCCGCCAGAGTCTAAGAACATCGGGCAGGTATATAAATTGCTGACACTCAGCTCAGAGAAAGAACTGAACAGCCTCTTTGACCTGCTTCCGGTGAGCCACCCGGCAAAGGTTCCCTACTGCATCTACAAACAGGCAAGCGATACGGTGCGATCCGGGGTAATCATTGGGCTTGGAGCCAGGCTTCAAGTGTTTCAGAATAAGCTGATTCGGCAGATCACTTCCTATGATGAGATTGACCTGACACTGCCGGGAAAACAGAAATGCGCATACTTCTGCATTACTTCCGATAGGACAGCACCTTTGACTTCCTGTCATCCCTGTTTATGACCTTTGTGTTTATCAAGCTGGTGCGGTTTGCAGATAAGCATGGGGTAGACGGGCATCTACCGGTTCCGGTACATATCCTTGCGGATGAGCTGGCGAACACAGGGGCCATCCTGGAATAACGGAGTCAATGCCATTGCACATTCCTGCTATGACAGCCGGACGGTGGGAAAGAAGGATGAAGTTTCCTTTGTCGTGACGCATATTGATGAAGAGCGGAATGTGGCAGTAGGACTGATTTCCCGGATTATCCGGCAGAATCTTTGATGCTGATAAAAGATATACTCTTACTTCAAATTTTTCTTAATTCTATAATGGGGACTTGAAAATTTCAAGTCCCCCATACATCCACAAAAAATAAAAATTGTCAGCACCATACTGAAGGCACTTTCCCTTTTTGGGGATGATTCACTAATTAGTTCTACTATCATATCAGCCGCATTGAAAAATTTAGATAATCTACATTGTTTTCAATATCATTCTACATAACCATTTCCTCCCTCGTTTTCCATACGTTACACAAAATAAATGTTTTAATGATCCTGTATCTTCCACAATGCCATTGGATGGTTACTGATCCTCCTGACGACCTGCTCATCATCAAAAAGCAGTTCCGGACAATATTTCTTTTCCCTAAATTTTCTTAAAAAATCCTGCTCATCCGCTGTAAGGATCATTAGCCCAGACAAAAATTCCTTTACATGATTCTTTATTTTTTCCAGTTCTATAAACTCTCCCTTTTGAATAACTGGAAGGAGATCCGACCTTATTTTTCGGATACTGATCCGGTCAATCACATCCACATCATATCTTTCCGGAATTTCTTCCTGTGATATGGCCGTATAAAACACCACCGATTTTCTCAGCATCTCATATTCGTCTTTAGAAAACAGATCCAGCTCGATCATGTTATATGTATCATAAAGATCCCTTGCTGCTACCCGGCTGAGTAACGCATTGATCTTTGCCGCAAAAAGTTCAACAGGAGAAAGCACGGTAATCAAATGCTCCATATGGATCACATCCGATAGAACAGGCTTGTCTTCCAACTCAAACAAATGGCTCCTCAACGAATAATTTATTTCTACTTTAATATTATCCTTCATCCCTCCCAGATTTATATAAGTAAACACAAAAGAATCCAGGCTATGACGGCTCCTGCTACGCGGATTCAGGCTATACCCCTGCGTCTGCATAAATTTTTTCAGGTCTTCTGAAATCTTCTGCCTTTGCTCCAGCATCTCGTCCCGGTTTCCTTCAGAACAATAATCCAGATCGATATCAACCGACAATCTGGGAAGATGGAAGACTGTCAGATTGATGGCTGTTCCCCCTTTCAACGCAAGGCAGCCTTTCATAATGGGATTACTGTTGATATAATCCAGAACTTCACTTAAACGCACTACTTTTTCCAGTGTATCCCGGATAAAATTCTGCTTATTCGCAATTTCTGACAATTCTGCCTTTGTATAATTAAACAAGCGGTTCTCCTCCTTCGTTTATAAGCTGCATGATATCTTCTGGTACGCATAAATTCCATTCTTTTGAAAATATACTCTTTTCTTCTTTCAGATCATGATAGAGATAACGCGAACTGTTTCCTATGTTTTTTTTACAGTAATCAAAAAATCCGTCTGATAATTTCAGCTGTGGGTAAAAAGATAAAAGGTATCCTGCTTTCTGTGCCAGGAACTGGTTATGGTACTTTCCGAGATATGTGATCAGCTTACCCTCATCCAGTACGGTGATCATCTCCAGGCAGCGCAGCAGTTCTTCCAGCCCTCCAACCTTATCAAAATCCTTTATATTATCAAGCACAGTCCTCTCCAGGTCTGTTACCCGTATTGTTTTTTGCAGTGATACCCCAAAATCCCTTTGAGTCTTCATACAATGATACCACCGCCCGTCAAACTCAAATTCCCGGAAACCCCGTTCTGTGGAAACATATATATCGGAGAAAACCTGGTTTGCAAGCCCATAAAATTCAAAAGCGGAATGATGGGAAATATAACTGTTTTCTGTTAT
>CANOKL010000090.1 GCA_947566645.1 uncultured Lachnospiraceae bacterium | reverse complement strand
TCAATATAAATCTCTGAATTCAATGCAACTTGAAAGGCACTGTTATTTGGATTAACATAAGTTCCCATTCGGATTTCCCTTCCTATATTGATTCCTTTTTATCCTGCCAGCTATGATTAATCTTATCATTATTTTGTACAGAAAACAAGAAAGCATTACCTTATATCTCCATCAAATCCTCACACCTGCACCCCAGTGCGCGCGCCAGCATCAGCACCGTGACAGCCTTCGTATGGTTAATATCTCTCTGCCGCTGCTCAAAGAGCTGTATCTGTCTTAGGGGAACCTTAGAGAGCCCGGCAAGCTCACTTTGAGATAATCCCGCGTATGTCCTCAGCCTCTTCAGATTTGTTTCTGTATAAAAAGCAGCCAGCCTTTCATCCATTGCAGAAACAAACTGCATGATGTCCATTTCATGGTAAGCAGGATACATTTTCAGAATATCAGCAATGGACACTGCCCCGTAAATGCGCCGAAAGGTCCTCCCTGTGTACCACTGATAAAAAGCCAGAGCCCATCCCGCCCAGTATTCCGGTGATTTATCCAGATACATCTCCTCCGGCAGATCCGGCAGGGTAAGCCCGCTCTTTCTTATAACTTCCTTTACCAGTTCACATCCTGTTTTTCCCGCAACATAACTTGGATTTCCCGTCTGGAACTGGAATGCCACATCCGATACAAGAAACATCTGAAAAAACACATCTAAATCCATATCATACGAATCAAATGCATAATCAAACATATCTCCCATAATTCTCTGGGCCGTATAGAGACAGTCTTCAGAGTAAGCGTGAATCACCATTCTTCATTTCCTCCCTCTGTTCCGGCTGTTTTATAATATCTTTAGAGCCATGGTACAACATTTTTTTCATATAACTTGTTACCTCCATTCTCTGCTGAATAATACTCAAACAGGCGGCTACTGCCGGCCATCAATGCACTGTGTACTGCTCGATATATGGAAATTATAGCACCTATTTCAGCTTTATATAGATGCCTACAAAACAAGTATATGGCCTAATGATTGTTTCAAAGTGCTGTCTGTCACCATAAGCAAACTGATTATTTGTTGCAAGCCACTCACCCCATGCTTTTTCAAAGCAATCCATTTCCCATGTTATTACCGTTTTAATTCTGTCGTGGCTGCCAACAAGTTCTTTCCAGTGTGTTGGACTTTTAAACATATAGGCATCCTCACCAAGCCAATCAAAAAGGAGCTCTTTTGCACGGTTTGTGTATTCATCTTTCAAACCAGGAATACCAATTAAAACCACCCCGCCGTCTTTCATAAACGGCAAAATTTTCTCTTGAAAAAATCCCTCGTGACCTGCAAAATAATGATAAGAATCAATACTAACCAGAACCTTAAACTGCTTTTCTTCAAAATGAAGGTTATTCGCATCTTCGCAAATTGGCTCTATCTGTTCACCAACTCCCCATTGAGCAAATCGCTTTTCATTCTCTTCTGCACGAACCCATAGGTCGTTTGCATAAACCTTTGCCCCTGTTTCTTTCGCAATTACAAAACTTGTTAATCCTGTCCCGCATCCCAAATCAAGAATCAAATCACCATCGGCCATCTGCAAGGGATATTTATCAAGTAATTCAGCTAAAATCCTGACACTATTTGGTCCCATCATCGTTTCTTCTGAAATGTATTTCTTATAGCTACTAATATTCAAAAGGCTTACCTCCGCTAAATTTCAATTTGCCGCTGTGCCAGCCATACCCTGTCCTACGCTCATAGTAACGATTCCACATACTATAAGTATAACAATCTCCTTTTTTCTCTTGCACTGAGCTGCCGGATATGTTATATTTATGGATAGAAAAGGGAAAGCCACAGAAGCGGCTCTACCCCAAGTAAAAGCTTTTACCTCATATGAGGCAGGCCGTCACTATTGTGAGTAGTGGCGGCTATTTCTTTTTTCCCTTGTAAATCTGATAAATCAAATTAGCAAGGGCTACAATGAGTATTCCAATCGCTGAACTGTAACAAGACAGTGCAGCCTCAGGGGCTGCACTGTCTGCATGGTATCACACCATTCCTAACCGTTTATCATAAATGTAACCAGTCTGTCGATATCTTCTTTCTCATGTGCCACTAATTCCAGCTCCGGAATCTCGCCATTGGAAAAGATATTTGCCATGGAAACATACTGTGACAGCTTGGACTTCAGGTTCAGCCTGTCTCCTTCACCTGTTACCAGCTCCACCTTTCCCTTGCACTGATCAACCACCTTGAAAAACTTTTCAATATCTGTAATATTCTGTACCTTCATTCCAGTACTCTCCTTTCTCTGCCTGCAGCATCCAGGCAGGCTGCCCTGCGGACTTTAACTATAAAATCTATATCCTCCGAAAATGCAGGAGGGATAAAGCCGCCTTTGGCTCTATGGTTTCCCATAGAAGAAGTATATCACACATTTTCTTGTCATACAATCATAAAAATTATATCGGTTCGGATGCCGTGCAGCAAAGTGCACGGCCCCGTGAATAGTATCTATAAAATTGCCTCCCGTATCTTCTTATCCGGGTGTGCGATTACGGAGGAATCCAGATACATTCCCTCTCCTGCTGCAACAGATTTTGCCCTTGCTATGGCGGCCTCCACCGCAGCTATCTCTCCTGTCAGCATCAGATAGGATCTGCCGCACATTCCCCGTGCGATACGGAGCTCGATCAGATCTACAATTGCCGTCTTTGCCGCCTCGTCCGCCGCTACAATAATGGATGCCGCGTCATAGGTCTCCATGATGCCAAGAGCGGAGACATCCTCAATAGCTGTTGCCCCGTAGATGGCCGGGAAAATAGATTCGTGGGGATTTCCGAGTACAAAGCTGTTGATCAGATGCATGCCATGCTGTGTCTTCGCATTTTCGACGGCAGCATTTACAGCGCTTAAGTCTCCTGAAATGATGACAATATATTTCCCCGGACATACGGTCTGTGCTTCTATGATGCTGACTTCAGAGGTCTTAACCATGGCGTCTGCCGCCACGACGCCTGCTGAAACAGTTTTATATTCTACCATTCCAATTGCCTTACTCATCTTGCTGCACGTCCTTCCTGTGTTTCAATCACGATGTATTTATCGCTTACTTCCTTTACTATGCCATCTATAGAAGCGTGAATTCCAACGCTTAGTCCTCTCCCCGGCTCTGCGATCATCTGGCCCTTCCTTACGGAATCTCCCCGTTTTACCGCCGGGACTGCGGGTGCGCCGATGTGCTGGCTTAAGAGAATCTTCACCCTGGAAACCGGCACCGGCTCTTCGGTAAGCGGCACTTCCCTGTTGTATTTTGTCAGATCCAGGCGCGCCATAAGGCGTTCCATGGGCACCTTCCGGTATTCCCTTTCCTCTCCCACGGGCTTTGGCGTCACCTGGGGCGGTTTTATGCCATTTGCCCGTAAGCCCGCCTTATATTCTGCCATCAGAGAGCGGGGCGACAGCTCCTGCATGCAGGAATACATCTCGCACAGCCCGCAGGATGAACAGAACATGGTGTTGACAAATATATCCGGTTTCTGTACATCCTTACAGGTTGCGGCCCGCATGAAGAGATGGGGCTCTATGGGGTGGCCCAGGCGGTTTCTCGGGCAGAGATCTGTACACATGGTGCACTGACAGCAGCATGCTGCTGCACGCTTTAAGTCAATGGAGGCCTTTCTTCTCTTTTTCTGGACAATCAGATGTTCCTCCGGAAGCACTAACACGGCATTAGTCGTCTTAGTCACTGGCTGTGAGCCGCTTCCGATGAAGCCCATCATGGGGCCTCCGATGAAATACACCGGATTCTCTGTGGTGATGCCTCCTGCCAGCTGTACTGTTTCTTCTATGCTTGTTCCAATGGGTACCCGTACTGTTACCGGATGCTCCACCTCTGCAACGACGGAGACAAGCTTGTCTGCCACCGGCATTTCCTGGTTTACTGCCCGGTATACATTGTACACTGTCTCTACGTTGAAGACCGCAACGCCGCATTCAATGGGGAGTCCGCCGGGCCTTACTACCTTTTTTGTTACCTCATAGATGAGGACCACTTCATCGCCTGCGGGATATACCTCATCTAAAAGACCAAGCCGCACCTCGGGATATGATCCGATTACTGTGTTCAGTGCGTCGATCGTCTTCGTGTAAGCCTTCTTGATTCCAATAATCAGCTCCTTCGCTCCAACCGCTTCTCCGATCATGTGAAATGTATCTACAATTTCCTGGGCGTATTTTTCAAGAAGCTGCCTGTGGAGCCTGAGAAGCGGTTCGCATTCTGCACAGTTGAGGATCAGGGTCTCTGCATTTTCATTTAATTTTGCATAAGACGGAAATCCAGCGCCTCCTGCACCGACAATGCCGTTTTTCTGCATAATACTGCTTAATTCTTTCATTTCCATAACGCTCACTGCTCCAGTCCTGTTCCGTCGTCAATAATTCCTACAATTGCCGCATCTACGGGCGCAGCCGAAAGCCCTCCTTCGACCCTGGCCGCGCTGCCCTGTGCCACAAGGACATATTCCCCGGTTCCCGCACCGATCTTATCAACGGCAACCAGCTGCTTCGCCCCGTTCTGCATCGGTCCGAAGATATCTATAATCATGAATTTATTGCCGATCAGGTTTTCACTCTTCCGTGTTGAGACAACACTCCCTGCTACTTTTCCTATAAGCATATTTCCCTCCTGAGGTGTACTGGTACAACGGATATTCATGCTTCATTGTACCAGTACATGATGTGCCAGAACCGCTATTTCATGATCCTCACCGTATCTCCGGTGGAAATCTTTGCTGCATTTGCCTCGTCTGTGTCAATATGCATCTCCAGGGTAAAGCTGTCGTCCACGCGGATCTGTACATGGTTGAATACAGTCCCTCTTTCATTGTCTGCCTTTACGGATACGACATCCCCGTCATGTACTCCTGCTGCCATGGCATCTTTCGGCGCCATGTGGATATGTCTTTTTGCAATGATGCATCCTTCATTCAGATAGATTACACCCTTTGGCCCAACTACCGCAATTGCTGCGGAGCCCGCCACATTTCCAGATTCCCGGATGGGGGCTTTTACACCGAGCCGGATGGTATCTGTTGCTGAGATCTCTACCTGGGATCTGCTTCTTACCGGGCCTAAGATACGGACATTCTCAATTGCCCGGAGCTTAAGCCCTACAATGGTAACCGTCTCGTTCGAGGCAAACTGTCCTCCCATCAGCTCCTTTTTCTTCGTGAGCTGGTATCCTTCGCCGAATAAGGCTTCCACATGTTCCTGTGTCAGGTGGATGTGCCTTGCTGACACACCCACCGGCACAAGATATCCGTTCTCTTCTGATGTCTTCTGATTCTCAATAGCCTCTAATACCATTTTTGTGATTAATGCTACGTTATTATTATCCATATCAGTTCTCCTCGTTCATTCGTAACTGCTACGTGACTTCGCAGTTACATGCAATAATCCATTTTAAATTCTGGTTATTTGATTGCCGGGAGAATCTTCTCTACATCCCCGTGAGGTCTTGGGATTACATGGGTTGCGACAAGCTCTCCCAGTCTCCCTGCTGCCTCTGCTCCTGATTCTACTGCGGACTTTACTGCTCCTACATCTCCGCGCACCATAACGGTTACCAGTCCGGAACCGATCTTCTCTGTCCCGACCAGTACGACGTTTGCTGCCTTCAGCATAGTATCCGCCGCCTCAATTGATGCTGTCAGTCCTCTTGTTTCCACCATTCCTAATGCTTCCTGTGACATTCTTTTTTCCTCCTTCTTGGTTATGGTAGTGTCAAATCTACCACTATATTTTTTGTTGCAAACCTTATAATTCCAAGG
>CANOKL010000089.1 GCA_947566645.1 uncultured Lachnospiraceae bacterium | reverse complement strand
ATGCGGTTAAGGAAGGAAACTCCTATACGATCATGGGAGCATACAACAAGATATATGGAGAGCACTGCTGTGAGAGTGATTTCCTGTTGAATCAGATCCTCAGAAAAGAATGGGGATATGAAGGAGTTGTAATCTCAGACTGGGGCGGTGTCCATGATACGGTAAAAACGGCGAATTCCGGGCTTGATATTGAGATGTCAGTAACGGATAATTTTGACGAGTATTATATGGCAGAGCCTTTGAAGAAGCTGGTGGAAGAAGGAAAAATCTCCGAGAAGGTGATCGATGAGAAAGTAATCCATATCCTGATGCTGATGAAGCGTCTCCATATGCTGGATGGAGACCGAAAGAGCGGCACATACAATGCACCGGGGCACCGGCAGGCTGCCCTTGACGTGGCGCGGGAATCCGTGGTACTCCTGAAAAATTCTAAGGGTAGGCTGCCCCTTTCGCCGGAGAACACAAAGGAGATTCTTGTGATCGGTGAGAACGCGGATCTAATGCATGCCCCAGGCGGCGGGAGCGCTGAGATTAAAGCCTTGTACGAGATCACCCCGTTGATGGGAATCAAGATGCTGCTTGGCGGAAATGCAAAGGTGACTTATGTGAAAGGATATTGCCAGGATCCCAGGGAAGAAGATAAGGACAGGAACTGGCAGGCAGACAGCCTTGAAAACGGCGGGGGAGAAGCAGCGCGCATAAATCAGGCGGATGAAGCGCTTACACTGTACCGGAGGCGGCTTCGGGAAGAAGCGGTGATGAAAGCAAAGAAATTCGAACAGGTAATCTTTATCGGGGGTCTGAACCATGAACAGGATTGTGAAGGGAATGACCGTGCAGATATGAAACTCCCCTATGAACAGGATCAGCTGATTGAAGAGCTGCTTGAGGCAAATCCGGATACCGTCGTTGTGATGACAGGAGGAAGCCCGGTGGAAATGGGCAGATGGATTGACCGTGCGGACAGCGTGGTCTGGAGCTGGTATGCGGGGATGGAGGGCGGAAGGGCGCTTGCGGAGGTGCTGTTTGGCAGCACAAATCCGTCAGGGAAGCTGCCGGAGAGCTTTTACAAGACCCATACGGATTGTTCGGCACATGCATGGGGGAATTTCGCAGAAAAGGAAACGGCAGATTATGCGGAAGGAGTTTTTGTGGGATACCGCTATCTGGAAAGCTATCATGTGGAACCGGAATTCTGCTTTGGCCATGGACTGTCCTATACTTCTTTCGAATACGAGTCGGCAGAACTGATAAAGGAGGACGGCAAGGCCTATGTGGAGTGTCAGATTGCCAATACCGGAAAGATGGATGGAAAAGAGACCATCCAGATTTATCTGGGGCCAAAGGAGCAAACGGAAGGCGAGCCGGTACGGCAGTTAAAGGGATTTGAGAAAGTCTTTTTGAAGTCCGGGGAGAAAAAGAAGATCCGGATTGAGATAGAGGACTACTCTGAAAATATGAATGCCTGGGCGGGAAGTTCCCTGAAGGATTTAAGAATGTGCGCGGAAAAGAAATAACCATTCCATTGGCCGGGGATATGCTGTATAATAGAGTCTGTTATGAAAGACGATCAATGCGAGGGTGTTTTCCATACGGAGCATTGTCCGTAAGACTATGGAAATGCCGTCTGACTTGTCTGCAAAAATGTGAGGTTATAAATATGGCAATGTGGAATCCGTGGCGTGGCTGCCACAAACATAGCGAGGGATGCAGGTATTGTTACATCCATAAGGGTGACTTCAGGCGAGGGATTGATACAAACAATATTGTAAAGACGGATAATTTCTACGCCCCTGTCGCTAAAAATAAATCGGGAGCATACAAAATTAAATCGGGACAGACTGTATATCTCTGCTTTTCTACGGATTTTTTGGTTGAGGATGCAGATGAATGGCGTTCTGAATGCTGGCAGATGATACGGGAGCGTTCAGACCTGCATTTTCTTTTTTTGACAAAGCGTATTGAACGGTTTATGGATTGTATCCCAGAGGACTGGAACGATGGATATGAGAATGTTACAGTTGGCTGTACGGTAGAAAATCAAGACAGGGCTGATTACAGGCTTTCCATTTTCAGCAGACTGCCTATCAAACACAAAAATATTATCTGCCAGCCATTGATTGAGGAGATCAACCTTACAGCCTATCTTGATCATGTTGAATTAGTCGTAGTCGGCGGGGAGTCTGATAAAAATGCAAGACCACTTAATTATGACTGGGTATTGCAGATACGGCAGCAATGTATTTCTCATAACGTACATTTTGAATTTCGGCAGTGTGGGACACATTTTATTAAGGACGGAAAAAGCTATACTCTGCTTACCCGTGACTTGTGCAGCCAGGCGAGAAAAGCAAATATCAACTATATCGATATGGAGGGGACGAAAAAAATATCGCAGCCTTTTTAAAATGATTACATTTCCTCAATAAACAAAATTCCCTTTTCCTGGGTAAGGATTTCGAGTATATCTGAATGTGTACGGGGGATTCTGCTGGATACGGTAACGCTATAGCTTAGGATCCCCGGTCTTCCGTTTGGCGCGTACCATGAGAACCCCTTATTTACCCGGATATTATTCACCTCCAGATCGTGCTCCCTGGCATACTTAAGGAATCCGCCGAAGTTTCCTTTTTCCAGATTGTATTCAATATAAAGTTCCAGATATTTTGATTTTTTCCGGAGCCAGATATCGAACCTTAAAAGACCGGATACGGTAAATACGATGGCAAGCCCGCCAAAAAGTGCGCCCTCGTAGAATCCGATTCCGATCGCCAGGCCTAGGCAGGCCGCCGCCCACAGTCCGGCGGCGGTCGTGATTCCCATAATCTTATTTCTTCCGGTCAGTATGATCGTTCCGGCTCCCAGAAAACCGATGCCGCTGATCACCTGGGCTCCCAGACGCACCGGGTCGCCGGTGTCATACGTGACATATACATACTGATTTGTCATCATTACAAGTGAGGCTCCCAGGCATACTAAAATATATGTGCGAAATCCAGCCGGCCGGTTCTTGCTTCCGCGCTCTATCCCCAGGGTTCCTCCGATCAAAATGGACAGGATGATCCGAAGGGATATTGATACGAGATTTAAGTCCCGCAGATATGCCATGATTGCTTCTAACTGCCTCCATCCTTCCATCTTGCGCCCGCCTTTCCTGTTATGGTGTTTTAGGATTTCGAGAGCGCAAAGCGCGGAGAAATCCAGTGTATCATGAGCGTCAAAATACCTTTTGGCGCTTTCATCATTATATTAATATATTATTTGCTGATCATAAATTCAGGGCGGTAGGCTCCGGCTGCAATCATTCCGGCCAGAGCCGCCCCATAAGCAGCTTCTTCCGTTTGCTCTGCCAGTGTAAGCCGCATGGAAAACCGTCTGGCCATGATATCCTGTAAGTGCCGATTCCTGCGAAGCCCGTTTCCTGAAGCGATCATTCTCTTTTTTTCATCGGCAATACCCTTTTCCATCTTCAGGTACATTTGATACAGTTCATCGGCCATTCCTTCCAGGACGCCCCTTGTCAGGGCTTCAGGCGTAAAATTATCCGTTCCGATATTGCCAATGCTTCCTCTTAGCCCCGGATATTCTCTCGTCCCGGAAAAACGGGTATCTACTTTTAGCTTTTTCTGCGCTGCCTCTTTCGACTCCAGTAAAAGATCCATCATGCGGTAGGGATCAACGTTCTCGACACCCATTGCCTTTCCGGACTGTTTAAAAAAATCCGCCAGAAGCGCATACGCTCTGCCGCCGCAAAGAGAGGAACCGCAGAGAATGTAGCTGTTCTTGATAAACGGTCTTGGTTCCACCCCTTCTGCTGCAAAGTAATTCTCTGAATAGACGGATACCTGTCCGCCGGTTCCCATGTTCACCAGGATAGAGTCCCGTACATCCCTCACAGAACCAAGAAAGCCCGCCTGATTGTCACCTGTTGCGGTACAGACAGGAATCCCCCGGTATTTCCCTAGAATTTGAAATTCATTTGTCACTTCCGGAAGAATCCCGCAATCCAAATGCAGATTATCAAATACATCTTTTTGAAAGCAATGTTTCCTGATATCATAGATTCCAAGCCCCGCGGCATTTCCAGCGTGAAGAAGCGGACGTTTTCTCCCTGTCAGCGACATCCCCAGATAATCCGCGATCGTACACAGGCTGATCGCCGTTTCTGGAACCAGCCCTGTCATACTGTTGTAGATGTGTGTTGCCATTCCATATCCGGTGTATAGCTTTATGCCATATGTTTCTTCCAGTATCCTACAGACGCTTCTGCTGTCCCTGCATGGCTGGTTCCCTCTTCCGTCCTGCCATGTATACAACGGGCTGACATGTCTGCCTTCATGATCCGTATAGATGATTCCATGCATCTGCCCGGTCAGCCCGATCACGCCGATGTCCTGATATTCTTTCAGGATATCCTCCAAAAGCCCTGTGGATTTTTCCAGGATTACCGCAGGATCCTGCAGTTTTTCCCAGATTCTTCCGGTTTTTATAAAGCTGCCGTTGCTGATTGTAAAAGATTTCTCTACGCTTCTCAAATCATCCGCCACAATGACTGCGCTGATCGTTGTTGTTCCAATGTCAATCCCTGCCGCTTTCATGATATACCTCCTCAATAGCCAGTATCCATATATTCTTTCTACTGATTTATGCCTGTTTTTCTTCAAACGCTGCTTTCCACTCTTCCTGCATTTCAAGTTTTTGAACGGCAATTCCCGGTGAATTTTTAACCGGATGTATCAATATTTCCGTTCGGCATCTTCATAGTGGTTTGCTCCTCTCAGGATCAGAATCAAGATAAGCTTTTTGCGGCACTTTCCATTTATCATGAAACCATGCAGCGGCTTGTTCTTTTAATTGTGGTTTCTGTCTTAGTGTAACATAGGTATACTTACTCATATTTTTATCTTCTCCAAAATTCAAAGTTACTTAAATTTCTTTAGACAAGAAAAGTTCCATTGGCTGCTTATACCCGGGAGTGTCAATAACAAGACCGCCACAATCCTTATACCCTAGTTTCCTGTAAAAATGTTGGGCAGTTTCATCAACTTGTGTAGATATTATCAAATTCTTGTTCTGGCAGATGATGATCAAGTTGATGCCAAAATGTTTGCTCTTCCTTTTGCACATATCTTATTTCTTACACCGTGTATATTCCTTCCATATTGTTTCTTCTAAAATGATAAATAACGTAATTCTGATTGTTATTGTATCTAGTTTAGCATTTTTATGTAGTATATACAATACTATGTTAAGCGAATGATACTCTAATTATATATCTAATACCAGAACCGGTACAGAAAAGACTCATGAAGGAAGAGTATTGATTGACAATCACAAAGCTGTTCCGGTATATTTAATTGATAAAATAGACAAAATTGCAGATATATAGGTGAACAGACATGAAAAATATCCATAGCATTGAATTTTATACCGGAAGCAAGGAAGAACTGCTTCCCGATTTTGAAAAAGATTTTCCTTATATTGCTTCGAGGGCAGAACTTGACAAATATATAGGGCGTTATGTGCCGTGGCACTGGCACAAGACAGTGGAACTTTTTTATATGGAAAGCGGCAGTGTTGAATATGATACGCCGGGAGGAAAACTATTGTTTCCTGCCGGGAGCGGCGGCATGGTAAATTCCAATGTACTCCATATGACAAAAGCAATATCACAGACAGAAAAAAATATACAGCTGCTTCATATTTTTGATGTTTCCCTGCTTGCCGGGGAACAGGGAAGCAGGATTGAGCAAAAATATATTGCGCCTGTTATAACAGCCCCGCAGATTGAGGTAATCCCGCTTTTTCCGGGCAATGTGGCAGAAAAAAGGATTTTGGATCTTATAGCCGCATCATTTCGTTTGCCCAGTGATGAATTTGGGTATGAAATAAAACTACGGGAAGCCCTGACGGAAATATGGCTAATGCTTTTTGAACTATCCCGCCCTATGCGTGAAAAGAAAGGAGAACAGAACAAAATCAACGATAAAATAAAGCTGATGATGATATACATTCATGAGCATTATGGGGAGAAA
>CANOKL010000088.1 GCA_947566645.1 uncultured Lachnospiraceae bacterium | reverse complement strand
GATGATTGTATGTATTTTTTATCAATAATTTTTGAAAATCTTGTAAAGTGCTGTTACCATTGTAAAAGGAAATATAATAATAAAAAACGGAACACTGAAAGCATCTGTAATTAATGTCAGCAACTCATCTAATGCGACTTTTCAGAAAATAAAATATGGTAATTCTTCAAAAAGTGGTTTTGTTCGTATTAATCTCAATAATAAAGCGAAAGCATTATTTAAAAAATGCAGTATGTCCGCTGTTCGATTTGAAGCAAGAGACAGGTCTGTATTAACAATTGATGATGGAAAATACGGCGATATATGGAACTACAGTACGAAAACTCTAACTATCAAAAAAGGGAATTTTCAAAAAATATTTAATGATTCAAAAGGAAAAACAATCATATATAATGCTGCAATAAAAGCAGACAGTAATGACCAGGCATATCATGTCGGTGTCAAGAAAGGTTCCATGACTATCAGAAATATGAATCTTAATACAGGATGTGCCGGAATTATTGTTGATAAGGGTGCTTCTCTTACAATAAAAAACGGGCAGTTTACCACAAAATATAAATATGGAAGTACCGTACTTGCCAATAATGGAAGTACCGTCATTAACGGAGGTACTTTTAAAACACAAACTACTGCAATAAATACAGACGGAATCACTTCTTCCGGAACATTGACAATATCCCCCGGGGTTAAACTGGAAAATTGTAACGTTGGTTATTATAATTATCCTTAAACCCAAACCGGGAAAGGCAGTTTTTAAACACGCTCTAATACAGCCCTGCAGAATTCACCGTTAATTATGCAGGGGTGTACTAGTATACTCAGTTCTAACCACGAATACAGGAGAAAGGAATTGTAATGAAACCCCAAAATAAGAAAAAACATCTATTACGTATTATCGTCTCATTCATTATGATTCTTTTTGCTATGTGTCTGGCTATGAATGTGCTCCTTTATGGCAATTCCAGACTTTATGAATTCTCAGATAAGACATCTATAATTGAAACATGGGGAATCCCGGAAAGCACTGATACCGCTGAAGGCAGTAATAATACTATCTGCTTCAGGCTTTCACTTCTGGATAAAAACGATTTACATACTGAAGATATAACGAGGCATACATTCCCCATATCTGTGCCTGCAGCTCTCCCCAGTGGATTTAGCCTGCAGCTTTTTCTTACTATAGTTTTTCTCCTTTTCTTTTTGACCTTGTTTATATTATTGCCGGATGGATGCACATTAATTAATCAGAAGGTCCGTCTGGACAATTGAATCAACTCCTGTTCAACTCATTGCAAGCGTGAAAAAAGCAGAGATTGAATTGGAGGAATATGAATGAAAGAAAAGATATATAAACTGTTTCTCATCCTGATGGTGAGTCTGTCTTTAGGTTCGGGTTCCATAGCCCAGAACGAGGTACGTAAGATGCTTGAAGCTTTTACAGAAACAGGCAGTATACAGGTGCAGGAACTTGATGATGAAGATGAGCCAGAGGAAATTTGACAATCGGGGACGGGGTAAAATTAATTTTACCCCGTCCCCGATTGTTCTGATGATTCTGAAACAATTGGGTTTTTCTTCCTTTTTTCGGAATCTATGCACAAATTTATATTTTTTAAATTATTGCTTGTCAATTCCGGCCTATTATGTATATAATATAAATATAAGTAACTGTTACATACCCTTACAGTTACATGTATTGATACTCCATGTTTAAGGAGGTGACGAATGCATGGAATTCAAGCATCCTATTTTTGTTCGTTTATTTGGTTCAAAATCAAAAGAAAGTGCAGAGGAAGCGATTCTGGAGCAGTTGCTGCCAGAAGAGGAAAAGGTTCTTTCTCCCCAGCCATCTCCTGTCGGTGTTGCGTTAGATCTTCCGGTGGATCACGCGCTGCATCAGCTTTATGATCTGCGGGTTTCACAGTCAGGGCAGCTTTCACGTCCCCAGCTTTTATTAGAAGGCTGTGAGGAGCTGTCCAGGGAAGAACAGCAGCGTGAGCTTGGGCGTATCAGGAGTATGATTACAGAGGCCTCTGTCTCACGTCTTAAAGAGGCTGTCGCGAAGCCTCCTGAGGTATCTGAGATTTCCGGGGACCAGGAGAACTTAGGGGACCAGGAGAACTCAGGGGACCAGGAGATTCCTCCTGTAGAGATGGATGCACATCCCTTGGTTTTTGTTGCTAATAACAAGCTGGCGGCATGGCTTATGGTTCTTCCGCCGTTAGGAAACGGAAAAGAGCTGGACCGCGAACTCCTGGACAATGCATTAAAGGAGCAGGGAGTCGCTTACGGTATAGATGAGGAACTTCTGGACCGGCTTCCCGGGGACCAGAAACGTTACTTTCACATCTTTCCGGTTGCGAAGGGAAAAACAGCGCATCACGGAAAGGACGGTTATATCGAAGAATTTTTTGCCCGTTCTATTGAACGGAAATTTGCAGTTGACGAGCACGACCGGGTAGACTATACATCTCTGAACCTTTTCCAGAGTGTAGAAAAGGGCGGCGTTATCTGTCAGGCTATAGCGCCAACTGCCGGAGAGCCGGGAAGAACTGTGCTGGACCAGGAGATTCCTGCAAAGGACGGAAAAGCAGTTTCGCTATACAAAGGAATGAATACAGAACTCAGCGAGGATGGAAGCAGGCTTTTAGCTTCCCAGGCCGGACATGTAGAATACAGCGGCCAGGGATTTCAGGTGCGGTCTGCACTGGAGATTGCCGAGAATGTAGATTATTCTACAGGAAACATCAATTATATGGGAGACGTTCACATCAGGGGAAATGTGTGCGGCGGATTCAGCGTCCGTGCCATGGGTAATATCCGTGTAGACGGAGTTGTAGAATCTGGCAGTGTAGATGCTGGCGGTGATCTGGTTGTGGCCAAGGGAATTGTAGGAAGTTCCCAGTCCATTATCCGTGCCAGGAAGAATGTTTATGCCAGATATCTTGAGAACACCATCGTTCATGCAGGAGGAAATCTTCATGCTGACTGTATCGTTAACAGTAGTGTCTACTGTGATGGGGAGATACAGGTCCACTCAGGGCGGGGAATCATTATCGGCGGCAAAATCCGGGCTTCCAGAAAGGTCTCTGCCAAAGTAATTGGCTCCAAGATGGAAAGCCAGACTGCAATCTATTTAGGCGGTCTGCCCTCTGCGGAATATGAGATCAACCATCTGAGGATGGAGGTCGAAGAATATGATAACGAGATGGAAAAATTGGAGCGCCAGCCTGACAGCCCCAATAAGATCCAGCGTATGAGCAAGCTTCGTTTTGACCAGTCTGTAAGCAGGATGAAACTGGCACAGATTGAAAAGGACTGGGAGGCTGCAAAGAAAAAGCTGGCAAACCAGGGGGGCCCGCGGCTGGAATGCGAGATTGCTTATCCCGGCATGCTTCTGACCATCGGCGAGGTATCCTGCCGGCTGGATCATGAGACCTCCATGTGCCACGCAAGACTGGTGGACAGCGAAATCCTATTTCTGTGACAGAGAAGGGCTGTACTAGTACAGCATTGCGTAATTAACAGTGAATTCTGCACTCGCTATCTGTGCCAGATGCACGTCTCCAATCCTAGACGTAGCCCGCTACGCCGTCGGATTGTAGCCGCACATCTGACGCAGATATCAAGCACATTATTCACTGTTAATTAAGCAAGACTGTACTAGTCATGGGTCAGGAATGACGGTTAGTCGGTGAATAGTAACGGCTGGATGCCGTGCAGTAAGAATAATTGGAATACATGCTTGACAATTATTTCCACGGATGGTATATTAAGAATCAAATTCCGTGAGGGAGTAGCGGGCGCAGAGACTGCGTAGCAAGTCAACATACTGGTTATTCTGACCTGGCTTGTTTTAAATTGCGAGACTCATGTATAACTGTAAAGCTATACAGAGAGTCTCTTTTTATGTAAAACCAGAATTCTGATTGAGCGGACAGTTATATCGGAATTCTGGTTTATTTTATTACATAGGAGGATGTCAGATGAAGATGGATTTCATGTTTCTTTTCAACAGTATTTTGCTTGGTGCAGGTCTTGCCATGGACGCTTTTTCGGTGTCTCTGGCCAATGGTCTGAATGAGCCTGGAATGAAGAAGAGAAGGATGTGCGCAGTTGCAGGGGTATTTGCAGTTTTTCAGGCAGTAATGCCTATGACAGGATGGTTTTTTGTTCATACAATCGCCCGGTATTTCAGGATGTTTGAAAGACTGATTCCATGGATTGCGCTTCTGCTTCTTGGATGGATCGGTGGAAATATGCTGTACGAGGGAATACATAATCAGGATGCTGAGAGTCCGGGGACAGAACATACAGGGATAGGGCCGGCGGTGCTTATTATGCAGGGGATTGCAACATCCATTGATGCCCTGTCTGTAGGGTTTACAATTGCAGGATACCAGCTTCTGATGGCATTTACGGCTGCTATGATTATTGCAGCAGTTACCTTTGTGATCTGCATGTGCGGACTTGTAATCGGCAAGAAATTTGGCACGAGGCTTGCGAATAAGGCCCAGGTTCTTGGGGGCTCTATCCTGGTTGTGATCGGGGCTGAGATTTTTATTGCAGGAGTCTTTTAAAGGTTCCTGTTTACGGCGTGCAGTGTAAGTGGCGGTTTCCAGTATCCAGCCCTCTGGCTGAAAGCGGCTATCAGACGGGCTGGATGTGTCCACTGCTTTTTTATTGATCCATCTTCTCTACTGCCGTCCAGTCTGGAAATCCGTTTCCAGATACCAGATAATTTTTCACTGTATGTGACAGAAAGGTCAGGTTATGTTCCAGATATACCGGTGCAATTACTGCGCCCTGCACAAGCAGCCGTTCCATTTTCAGATAAATGGAGGCTAATTCCTTATCATTACTGGTAGTGAGGGTTTCATCACACAGCCTTTTAAATTTTCTGGCTGCATTGTTGTTCCATCCGGTTTTGGAGGCATTAAAATATCCACTTTCCGGATTAAAAAGTTTTAGAATCGCACCTGGCTCGTTGTAGTAGGGACTCCATCCTGCGGCTGCAATGTCATAATCTCCGGTATCAACCTTTTCCCACATTTCATCCCATTCCATCCTGTTGATTTCTACATGGATTCCGAGAGTCTTTTCCCAGGTCTCCTTGTAGATCCCGGCCAGCTTTTCTGAAACCTCATCTGTCCCCCGGCTTGCAAAACGGATGGTTACCGCAGAGGTATCTGCAGGTTTTCCAAGTTCCTTCAAGCCATCTTCAAAGAGAGCTTTCGGATCCTTTTCATTCTCTAAAAGATTGTTTATAAAATCATTTTTACCCTTCACGAGTCCGGCATAGCTGTTTTCCCCGATCATCATGGTATCAGGTATGATGGAATAGAGCGGGCGGCCCCCTTCAGGAAGTGCATCGGCAAGTGCCTGCCGGGGAGAAGAGGCAGAGAGAGCCTGCCGGATCTTCATGTTAGACAGAAGTTCGTGATTCAGATTAAACATCAGGAATTCCGGGGCGCCGTCCGGTACAATCCGGACCTGGGAACTGCCGGCTTTTTTAATCTGTGCAGTCAGTTCTGGATCAGAGGCTGAAACAACGTCAAGCCGTCCGTTTATGAATAACCGGACGGCATCCTCCGGATCCAGGATCACTTTTTGTACGATTTTGTCAAGCTTTATATTGTCTGCATCCCAGTAGCTTTCATTTTTTGTTACAACGAGCTCTTTGTCCTGTACCCAGGAGACTGCTTCAAAAGGGCCGCTGCAGATAATTTTATCCACAGCAGAGCCATATACCTCGCCCCATTCCTCATATTTATCCTGCCTTACAGGATAGATATTTGCCGCAAGCTCTAAAAAGAAGGGGGTGGGACGTTCAAGCCGGATGACTAAGGTCCGGTTATTTTTTGCGGTTACTTTGATGTCCTTGGCAGTATGACTGCCATTGCCATGCAGCGCAGCACTGAAGTTTTTTATGATCCCGTCAAAAAGCCATGCATTTACGGCAGCAGCCTCTGGATCTGCCATCAGCCGGAACGTATATTCAAAATCCTTTGCCGTAAGGCGTACGCCGTCACTCCATTTTGCATTTTTACGGAGGTGGAAGGTGTAAGTCTTCCCATCCTTACTGACGTTCCAGCTTTTTGCCGCAGCCGGAATCATCTTGGAGGTATTCCCCGGACCGCAGACATTGCGCACCAGGGGATCACAGATCATGTTATATGCCTGGTTGTCAACCTCTGATGCATTCGTAACCGGATTCAGGCCTGCCACCGCGCTGTCCACACTGTAACAGAAGCTATTCTCTGTTTCTTCCAGTTCCTCCATCCACAATAGATCTTCATCTTCTGGTGTGTGTTCCGCTTCACCGGCCTCCTGCTGCCGGGTGTTCTCTTCCTGGTTTGTTTTTTTGTGATCTGCCTTTTCCGTGCTGCATCCATATAAGGAAACAGACAGAAGGGCAGCAGACATCATGCAGGCAAGTGCACGTATTTTTATTTTCATAGATGTACTCCTCCCTTATTCATCATATTACTGTAAAATCGTTACAATCATATCACAAAATCCTATAG
>CANOKL010000087.1 GCA_947566645.1 uncultured Lachnospiraceae bacterium | reverse complement strand
ACCCAGACTTCCTTAAAGCTTCTGGAAGCTTACCCCCTTGCAGCGGACATGCTGGCCGCCCCAAAAGATGAACTTGTGGAAACCATCCGGAAAACTGCACGTTTTGGAAAAAAATATGCCCTTTCTAAATACGATGCCATATGTGCCGCTGCAAAGGACGCTGCTATTTTCGGACACGCGCTGCCCAGCAACGCGCTCCGGATCCGGCTGTATATCAAAACCTGCCGGGAATACCAGGCGCATCTGGACAGCATACTGGAAGAACTGCATAAGGCTGTTGATAAGCTGGAAGGGACGCCGGTTTATGACCGCATCTCCCTTCTCCAGTCCCTGCGTGGTATCGGTTTTCTCAGTGCAGTCGTACTGATCGCTGAAATGGGCTCCTTTGACCTGTTTTCTTCCTCAAAGAAGCTTTATGCTTACTTTGGCCTGGATCCTGCCGTGAAGCAGTCCGGCAAGTTCAATGGTGACAAAGTCCACATGTCCAAGAGGGGCTCCAGCCTTGCCAGGCGTATCCTGCATATGGTGGCCCTCAATAACCTTAAGGTGGATAAAGGGACAAAAGCACCCGTAAATCCGGTTATCCACAGCTATTATGCCGACAAATGCAAAAGCAAGAAGAAAAATGTGGCTGTCGGGGCTGTTATGCATAAAATCTGCAACATCATCTTTGCCATGCTCCGGGATAATAAACCGTTTGAAATCATCACTCCTCAGGAACACTGTGAGCGGTATCTGGCCGCGCATCCTGACAAGATACAGAACGCAGCCTAGCGGGTTCTCATGAATTTTAAATTTTCCACATAGGTGGGCTTATTAAAGTTACCCTTTTTTACATCAACCGCTTAAAATAATTTTTTTAATATTTTTCATTTTACCTATTGACATTTCTTAGCTGGACTTTGTTATTGATACTTACTCTATACGTGTAAGATATGTAAAGTGCAACCAACTTCTTAAACTTATGAAAATAACAGACAGTTTTATCTATGTATATAATACGTACAGCTTCTAAATAATGTATCATTGTAATGAAAAAGGCATCAGCTTCATGCCAATGCCCCGGTTCATTCTTTACTTACTTACGCAGCTACATCTTTAGTTTCGTTACCCACATATTTCTCAAATAATTCCTGATACCGTTTTTGAGCTTCCGGAATTAAGGGTGCTTTCAAAGAAGTCTTTGACCACAGGATTAGTTCTTCCTCCTCCACATGATATAGATTGCCCGGATAAAAAGTCCCACCGGAATATCTTGGTGTACTCGGCTTAAGGATTTCTTCTATCTCAGTCTTTGTTTTTGCTTCCATAAGGAAATCCGCCTTTTTACAGAATACCGTTTTAACCAGCTCTGGCAGAAAGTTTTCTTCTTCATACCTTGTCACAATTCCTCTTATTTTTCTTATTGCGTCAAACCTTCTGGAACGCAGTCCCTCTGTCAGTGTATCATCCATTAATAGTTCCGTAATATAACGGCTGTATTCTAAATCTATCATCCTCTTTAATCTCCTTTTTAATTCTGAATCTTTTGTAGCAGTTTCCCATGTACCAGATAGCGATAATTCCGATCCGTATTTACACAGGTGGAAAGCGTCACGATATGGTCTGTATCCGCCACCGCAACTCCCGTATCATACCCGGAATAGGAGAGTACTGTATCTACAAACTTCTGGAAATCCTCTATCCCCGGAAAGGAGTAGGTATATCCAGCGCTTCCATTCCGGCCGGCATAGCAGGATATGATCTGATATTCCAGTACAGAACCCGGAACATAGATATAAAAACACGGATATTGCCGGTACAGGCTTTGATCCTGATAATGGTCAAGCGTCCCAAACATACTTCCATTTTTCATATTATGGCCATAGACGATGGTGTTGCTGTCCGTAAAGTCCGGCTGGTTATGATAATCCACAAAAATACTCCCGTTTTTATTCGCCTGTCCGTCAAACATATGGTGCAGATAATAGTAGTTATCATTGCCCTGAACCACTGGATAACTGATATCCAGGGCTGGTATCTGAATCCATGCGATAACATCCGGGTTTACCTTCTTAAGCCCTGCAAAATCAACCTGCAGATAACCTATCCCATCATTCTGTGTTCCCTCTTCTGAAGTACCGCCCTGTGATGGCGAAGGATCAACATTTTCTTCCGGTTTATGTACATAATCCTGCAGTTCCTCATAGGTTTCTGTTCCCTGATGATATTCAGTATAAATGCCAAACAGTTTCCATGCTGCAAATGCAAATACTGCAAACGAAGCAAGTAATAAAATCAAAAATGCATAATCTCTCTTTTTTCTCATGTAATATTTTCCTCCTGATAAATAAATGGGTCTCCTAAAAGCACTTTTCTATGCTTTCTACAGAAAAGCCAGAGTGTTGTATCCTCTGGCATGTAATTCTATCTTTAAATACTCCCATTTGATTGTTTCGCTGTGTTTCTTCTGGTGGCATAATAAAAATCATCAATCCCCTTTATCCTGCCGCACCATTCTCCTTTTTCATCCATATCCCAGATCATCCTCTGTACCGGCAGGGAAAAGCTCTGGCAGCCTTCATAAAGCTTCCTGCAGCCGTTCTGTATGATTTTCCTCTTTTTTGCCTTAAAAGGGCAGTAGTCATATACCCCGGCATCCAGGCATTCCCCGCATTTTTTATGCTGCCCGTCACAGTTTACCCGCATTTTCTTATCCATGTCATAAGCTTCATAGACAAGCTTCAGGTTTCTCTTTGATAAGCATTTCAGTACAGGATGAAGGCTCCGGTACTGGTTGACTCCCGGAGCGCAAAGAAACGTATCCCCTGACAAATAGTGGGCGATCGTTCCTTTCAGTGCGCCTTCCGTCACATACGCTGTCTCCGCGTCCAGATTCCCAATCACATGTACCGGACTGCCGGAAGAGACTCCCATCTGATAGTTGGAGCTGGAAAGCCAGATGTATTTTCTGGAATCTGTCACAAAATCAAGCCGGATCTGGAATCCCTGTATCCGTCCTTCCATAGACAGGATCGGGATCAGGATGCCGGAATTCTTTGCCGTAAAATGAATACTCCAGGTGCCATCCTCCATCTGATAGAATCCGGGGACGCCTTTTAAAGTACATCCCTTGTCCGCCAGCTTTTCCACCAGCTTCCTGATTCCAAACAAAGGAACACTCCGGTATCTCTGTACGGCTATCTGTTCTGGTGTTAATCCGCGCCTTTGCAGGTCCTCTTGGTGTTTCCTTGATAATGTAAGCAGGGAAAGCATCTGGGAATAGGTCTGGTCGATTTCCACATCTGAAGCCCGCTCACTGTTTTCGGGCGCCGGCGGTTCCAAATTTCTTTCCGGCCTCACTGGTCTTTGGTAATCATCCCGGTACTGTCCGAGATTTAATGCCTCCCGGATCTGCTGGTTTGCTTCCGTCTTTGTGACATTATACAGCTTAGAATACAGATCCAGCATCCCGCCGTGTGCATCGCAATAATTACAGCGGAATACATTTTTCTCAATATTGATGTTTAGCTTTCCCGTCTTGTGGTTGCAAAATGGGCAATCCACATCATACGACTTCGCATTTTTGCGCCGGATGGTAAGATTCAGCACCCGCACCACATCCCGGATATCATAGCCAAACCCTGATATGTCATACATCCATATACACGCCTCCTCTCGCTGTCAGAGCCCTCCGGAAGCCTTTCACCTGACTTCCATATATCATTTCTGAATATAGGAAGAGCAGATATGAAGTAAGACTTCCCGGAAACACTCTGCCAATTGATAAAAAATTTAGAAGGGTATTGTTTCACTATCTAGCCAGCCATAGGCATAGCCGCATTTAAAAGGACTCTGGCCGCAGCTGGAATCAGATGGTTCTTCCCGGAATAACTCTGTGCGAACCAGCTCAGGTTCTTCGGGTTTTCTACTGCAACCTGTCCCATCGTTTTACCGCTAAACTTCCCGTTCCCGGTAATCACCACCTGCGTTGCCTGTTCATAGGTCATGCGCTTCACCAGTTCTTCTACCGGAAGGGATTCATCCAAGGAAGCACTAGGAGAATACTGTCCAGAATTCTGAGGACTGCCCATCATCTGCGGCATTTGGTTTGCCTGCTGGTTCTGGTTTCCAAAACCATTCTGCATCTGGGAATCCCTTGTAGGATTCTGCCCGATGGTTACTCCTTTTTCCTGTGCCTGCTGGTAAAACTGGTTCATCATATTGTTTGATTGTGCAGGCATCGGAGACTGCGGACTAGCATTTCCCTGCGGCATAGGCTGTGACTGGCCGCCCTGGTTCTGTGCGGTAGCCTGCATGCATGGATTTCCCGTCATAGCAGACTGAGGATTCTGTCCTCCCTGCAGATCAGTGCGTGGGGTATTGTCCCCCTGTGCGCCAACCTGCATCCCCGGATTCCACGGCATTTCTCCCTGCAAAATATCATTCCCCTGTACCAGAGGTTGTGCCACCATTCCCGGAATCTGTATTCCCGCATCCACCTGCATGGGATCATCGGCTTCCCCGACATCGGCAAACTGAAGACCAAAGCCTGCATCAGAAAGCGCACGCCCTACGGCAGCCGTCTCCGCCATCTCCAGAAACTTGTCTCCGAAATTCGGATCATTGGTCCGGAACTTCTGGGAAAAGGCATTGGCGATATAATTCTCCTCTGCGTCACATTTATCCAGATAGATCCTGGCTTCCACGATTGCCATATTCTCCGTAAAACTCCGGATACTGCTGACAATTTTTCCCAATGGATGCACAAGACGGAACCACAGCTTCCGGTATTTCACATCCAGGTATAGCTGATCCTCCTGTCCCTCTTTTGTAAGTATCCTCGCAAGCTCCATCGGGTTAAATCCTTCCACACGGTTCAATGCCGCAACTGCCTCTGACCGGTCATATAGCTTTTCTTTCATTCGTTTGCTCCTTTCATTTCCCTTTATTGAAACGAAAGCAGACAATACCCTTTCATAAGAGTAATAGTCTGCATTTCTGTGAGATTGGAAAATTCTTCTATTCTTTATACTTTTTTTATAATTACCGGAATATCACACATAAGATCAGGAATATGCCTAATGATACCAGGATCATCTCCGCAATTCCGTGTTTTCTCATAAGATATATTCCTATAATAGTAGAAATCACGAACTTCATTTTGTACCTCCTATAGATGTAAATTACAGCTATGCATGTAACATTCTTCAAGATTGCAATACCGGTTCAGTTCATCACATACAATGCAAGGATCGCACACAGGATACCCTTTTCCCCGCAACAATTTGACAGTCAAATCCCGTATCTCTCCCAGGACGGATATATCCCATGGGAATTTTACATCTAAATTTTCATTATCTTCAAGTTGCAAAAATGTCAGACACATCTTATATACTGCATTATCTAAAACGTCATTGCGTTCTAACATTTCTTTTGTAAATTCTAATTCTTTCTGTTCCATTTTCCTTCTCCTTTACTCTGTAAAAAGGTCACTGTGCCAGCCGCATTTACGGCATTCGTAGGACCAGCATCCACCTCCGTTAGCCAGGTCGGCATGGTCAAAAGCAAATGCCTTCTCCCGATTTGACAGCGGTTTCATCTGTCCATTCCTTATACAAAACGGCTTTTCCGTAGACAGATTCACAGTTACCTGCAGATTCCTCTGTTCATTCCTTGTAATCCTTGTACTGCCGCACACTGGACAGCAGTTTCCTTCTCTCGCATCGTTAATAGGTATTTTTTCTATCACCAAATCTTTCCTTTCTTAAAACAATTTTCTGCTCTTACCCTAAACAGCCAGTTTCAGCTGTTCCATTTCTTCTGATTTCTGCTTCTGTTCTGCATAATAAAATTCTTGAATCCTCTGTCCCAATACCGTATTGCGCTTTCCACTGTCATCCGTATGGATACACTGGCACACTGCGTTCCAGTCCCCCACCAGATAAACCTTGCATTTTGCCCTGGTAATCGCTGTGTAGAGGATGTTCCGCTTCAGCATGGTGTAAAACGCTTTGATACAGGGAATGATCACAACCGGATATTCGGAACCCTGGGACTTATGGATCGTGATCGCGTTTGCATGTTCCACCATCTCCATCTGTTCCCTTTCATACCGGACCATCCGGTTTTCCGAAAACTGGATCTGCACCTTTTGGTTTCCATCCTGATCTTCGTAAATATCCTGGATCATCCCCATATCTCCGTTGCTCACCAGCTCCGTATTCTTATTCTGCAGAATTTTATCACCGACCCGGAACACATCTTTCCCTATCGCCAGTTCATTCTTTCCAACCGCAGGCGGATTAATCAGATCCTCCAGCGCCCGGTTTAACTCCACCACACCGGCGGCAGTCTTCACACGGTAAGAGGTCAATATCTGCACCTGCTCCAATCCATGTCTCCTGACTTCCTCCAGATACAGCTTCTTTACCGTCTCCGCAGTCGGTTCTGTTCCTTTACATGGGACAAATACAAAATCTTCCCCCATATAAAGGTGCGTTTGGTTCTGCTGGATCAGCTTTGCGTTCACCGGGATATTGCTTGACGCGCCCTGCCGGTAGACCATATCCAGTACCGTTACCGG
>CANOKL010000086.1 GCA_947566645.1 uncultured Lachnospiraceae bacterium | reverse complement strand
GAAGAGAACTGCTTTATCTCAAAACGAATCGGCAGAATCATACGGATAAATAAGAAATCCTTTGAGGACTGGCTGAATAGCGGAGCACAATAAAAAGGAGAAAACGTATGGCTACGATCATTAAACGTAAGAAGAAATATTCTGTTGTTTATTATTATGAGGATGAAAAGGGAGAAAAAAAGCAAAAGTGGGAAACATATAATACACCTGCAGAAGCCAAGAGAAGGAAAGTTGAAATTGAATCAGAACAGATAAACGGAACTTTTATTCCACCAAAGGATATTACAGTAAAAGATTTTCTTTATGATTTTATCAAAATTTATGGCACCGCTCATTGGGCATTATCAACATATGAGTCAAATTGTGCATTGATAGCAAATTATATTAATCCAATCATTGGAGATTTACCAATACAGAGTATCACTCCAAAGGTAGTTGATGAATACTATCAGACCCTCAAAAAGACGAAATCAGTGGTAAAAAGAAATATGAAGCCAAGATCTGAGTATGTAACGTCTGGCGTTATAAACAGTATTCACAAAGTTTTGAGATGTGCTTTTGATCAAGCTGTGAAATGGGAAATGATTTCAAGAAATCCCTTTCCAATGGCTAATCGTCCAAAGACCAATTACAAAAAAAGAGAAATTTGGGATGCTGAAATGATTCGTACTGCCCTGGATGGCTGTAAGGAACCCAAATTATATGTTGCTATGAATCTGGCTTTTGCATGCTCTTTACGATTAGGTGAAATTATTGGTCTCCAATGGAACAATGTTCATATCTCAGACGCAGATATAGCTGCTGACGATGCACATGTTATTATTATGCAAGAACTTTCAAGAGTTTCAAAGGATGCAAGACAGTTTATGGATGAAAAAGATATTATTCAGGTATTTCCTTCTATGATGAATGGAACCAGTACCAATTTGATATTAAAAACCCCTAAAACTGAATCCAGTATCCGTAGGGTATGGCTTCCCAAAACTGTTGCCTACATTTTAAGAAAATGGAAAGAAGAACAGGAAGAAGTAAAATCATTCTTTGGCGATGAATACTACGATTATAACCTGGTTGTTGCTTTACCCAATGGCAGGCCATGTGAATCCAGAGTTATAGAAAAGGAATTCAATAAACTAAAAGAAAAACTCAACCTTCCCAATGTCGTTTTTCATTCTCTCAGACATTCAAGTACGACTTACAAACTGAAATTAAATAAAGGGGATATCAAAGCAACACAGGGCGATACTGGACATGCGCAGATTGATATGATTACAGATGTATATGCACATATTCTCGATGAAGATCGAAAAGTCAATGCCCAAAGATTTGAAGAGGCTTTTTACGCTAATTGTGATCTGAGAAAAGTTACTCCACCTGAAGAAAAGCCATTAACACCAGATGTTACAAATATTGTTCAACTGCTTCAGGGCTCTCCTGAACTAACATCTATGCTAAGTAATTTAATTGCACAGGCAGGAGTAAAAGCAAATTAGTAATCATTATTGCCTTATTAGCAAGATTTTAGCTAATATTTCTTATTAGCAAGTTATTAGCAACTGTTCGAATCCTTAAACTAGAGGTTCGTCCACCAATTAGCATGTTATTCATTAAATATGCAATTTAATTTTTGAAGATTGAAATATGCATATAAATTTTAGAGGAAAGAAAAAGTGCCAGAAATCCTTGATTTCCAGCACCCTTAGCGTCCCTGAGACGATTTGAACGTCCGACCCTTCGCTTAGGAGGCGAATGCTCTATCCCCTGAGCTACAGAGACACTTTGTATATTATAACAGTTTATTCAACTGATATAACCTTACTATTCAATTTTGGTGGACGACCTCCGACTACTTAGGAGGCGGTCGCTCTATCCAACTGAGCTATAGCGACATTCATTTGTTTTAACACTTTTCCATTATACTTCACTCCATTTCAATTGTCAAACCAAATTGTCGTATTTCCGCATTTATTTTATTTTGAGGTTACTATTTACAACGATTGGGGACGGGGCATTTTTAAAAATGCCCCGTCCCCAATTCACACTCTTCCTCCAATCAGGTTAAGCACCGCCCCCAGTGCGACTACACAAGCCGCCGCAATCTTCCCATACAAGGAAGTCATAATCGTCAGAACCTTCCCCATATAAGGAATAACAAGGATCATCTTCCCTATAAAATGGTCATAATCCACAGGCAGCGGATCTTCTTTTTCATTTGCATCCCCCTTTGTAATGAATGTTCCTGATACTATATTATTTTCCACGATCCGGTGAGTGATAATGCCTCCTTCCGGCATACCATAAAAAGCAATAATATCCCCTTTCACGATATCCTCTGGTTTCTCATTTTTTACATAAATTAGGCTTCCCACCTTTACGGCCGGCTCCATACTGCCGCTGATTACATGAAACATCTGATAACTGAATATTCCCGGCAGTACCAGGAACGAGCACAGGACAATCACAAGTACGATTAAAATCGTACCTGTGATACTGCAAATCCTGCCCGCCCTTCTGGTACTCCGGGGGTTCTTTTTTTCTCTTCGTCTACCCATAGCTACTTATTACCATCATGCATATCCGAAGCTTCTTCTATAATCTGCTGTGCGGACATGGTCGCCATGGCTTTCTTCTTTTTGTTTCTGAGATATACATATGTTCCCATGATTGCCATTGCTGCAACTGCTGCTGCTCCTATGCCAATATAGACTGGAAGATAGCTCATTACTGTACCCGGTCTGTCTGCCTCCAGATCCTGCTGGCCTAATGGCGTCTCCTCGTCGTCCAGGTTTGTCGTACCCTGTGGAGTCTCCTCATCTGGTATTGGGGTCTGGTCTCCTCCCACCTGGTCTCCTCCTTCTGTTTCCGGCGTTGTCGTTGCCGGCGCAGGCGTAGGAGTTGCCGCTGCCGGAGCCGCAGGGGTTGCTGCCGCCGGGGCGGCAGGGGTTGCCGCAGGGGTTGTAGCTGCCGGAGTTGTGGCCGCCGGGGTTGTGGGGGCCGGGGTTGGAGCAGGTGTCGTAACTGGCTCCGCAATCGGTGTATAGACAAAGTCAAATACATTTTCTGCCTCATTCTGTACCAACGTCTTTACCAGATTGTATGCCTGGGGCTGGTAGCCGTCCACATAGCGGGCTGACACATGCTGCTGTTCGCCTGGGAGACCATAGTAGGTATCACTCTGAAGAATCTGGGTGCCTGCCGCATTTACGTAATTTACGGTATAAGACACCATATCGCCTTTAATTCCATATGCGATTACGTAGTCCCTGTCGCTTCCGACAGAGAAGGTGGACTCTGTAGCTTCTGAGTTATCTCTTCCGGAGCGCCTCACGCCTTTTACATAATACCTCTCATCCGTAACAGCCGCTGCATCCTGATAATTGATATATACCGTATCTCCGTATTTCAGTCCTTTGAGTATAGCCTTGTCTTGATCATAGCTGATGGTTACTCCTGCAGGGCTTGCCTTACCGTCCCTGCTGGCAATAACGCCGCCTTTGGTAAGTTCGCCCTGATTTCCGGCGAAGAGCTTCACCGTGTAGGTGTATTCCTCGTCTTCTGCCGCCTGTGCTGTCTGTCCTGCTGACAGGAATCCCGCAAACAGTACTGCAGACAGCGCCATGACTGGCAGTGCCCTGATTCTGAATCTTCTCATACTATCTGCGCCTCCTTTTCCCTGTCCCGGAATCCATCTCCGTACCAGTATGTGTATTATGTGTTCCGGATTTTTCCTGTGCTCTCTTCAGCGCAGATGCATCCGCACCGGATCCACCCACTGCTCCAGACGAACTGGACATATTCCTCATTCCAGATGTACATTTCACGCTAGACGGGCCCTTCGCGCCGCCAACCGCCTTCACACTGCCGGATGTCTTCACGCCGCCAGCCGCCTTCATCCCACCGGACATCCCCGGCCCGTCTGCCGTCTCCGGCTCTTCGTCGCGGTCCCTGCGAAGCCTCATGACCCCCATGACCAGGAGCACGAGTCCTGCTGCCAGCGTGAGCACGATATAGAGCATGATCTTCGTCTGGTCACCGGTCTTGACCGGGCTTCTCCCGCTTCCCGGGGTGGACGGATTCCCCGTCGTCGTAGTATCCACAAGCTCCGTTGCAAAATCCATCTGCAGCCTTGCCAGTGTATTCTGGTAATCATTTACCAGCGTCTCCGCATCCAGGGCAACCTTAAGCGTTACCACGCCCGTATCGTCCTTTCCCATGCGGTCCAGGTAAAAATAATCATCCAGTGTGGTGGTTGCGCCCTTCAGGCCCACACCATTGTATCTTCCCTCTCCTCCGAACTTCTCACTGGAGTAGAGTGTGGTGGACTTCCCGTCCTTATCCTTATAAGTAAGGAGGTAATCATATGCACCGCCGGACATGCTTCCCGCATCCTCCAGCGTCTGCAGCACCTGGTTCTTCATATACCAGTCCACCTCGCCCTTGTCATAGCTGTTCTTAAGCGAGATCGTAAGCTCCACCGAATCACCGGGCTGCATATTGTAGATCTCATCGTCCATATTTGCCGTAGAGAAATTACTCTCCAGCTTCTTTCCGTCAAATTCCACCTTCCAGCCGGACGCTCCCTGCCTGTCTTCTGCGAATCCCGTCACAGAGGAGGCAAGAACCAGGAACGCCGCAAGCCCGGAGGCCAGTATACTTTTCTTCGTTCTCTTCATTTTCTCCCTCACCCCTTCTTACAGAATTCCCAGGGCATCTGCATCCACGCCCCATGCACTCTTCATTGCATCCTTCGCGTTATGCGTCTGCACCGCATCCACCTCTACGTCAAGATGAAAGTTCACGCCGTCATATTTATAAGTGGTTGTGATGATATTTCCCTTCGTCTCCACCGTCGCCTCAGCAGCCACCTGCCCGTCAATCCGGATGGTTTCCGCAAAGGTCTCTGACTCTTTCCCCGAAGCAAGGATGCCCTTGTAATACAGCTCCGTACACTCCTTCGTGCTCTCCGGGCTCCTCACCCATTTATCCGTGTTGGTGAACCCAAGGTCAATGAGATCCGGCGACAGGGTTGTCACCTTTTTCCCATCCTGCCCCGTCCAGTAGCGGTAGATCCTCACCCGCACATACTGGTCGATAGAGCCGCTGTTCTTCACCTTCAGCACCTCGTCGTATTTCTTATTCAGCGCCAGCTTCTCGCCCTTCTCTTTATCCAGCATGTTCAGAAGCAGCGCGCCGGATACGGAAGTACTGTCCTTCTTATTCGTGGAAATGTCCCATTTATCCTTGTTGTAGTCACGGCTGCTCACTACTTTCCCATTTTCCATCAGGCTTACGCCGATCTGGGAAATGGTGATCTCCGCCGTATAGTTTTCACTGTAGTAGGTAAGCGCCGCCCGGGTGCTCCCGATGGCGCTCCCGAGAAGCAGAAGGCCTGCCGCAATGAGGAGTCCGTATGTGATAAAATTTTTCTTCTTCATGATCTTCCAGCCTCCTCTTCCGTGTAGTCCGTGTAGGTAGTGTTCCAGTCTGCATACGGATTGCCGTTGTCATCATAGAGCACCGGCGTGCACTCCTGGATTACAACCACGTTGAAGCTGTCCCTGTCGAAATCCTCCGGCACCACGATCTTCACGTCAAACTGGGTGGTCACTCCTCCTGGTGGGAGAATCGGAATATAGTACCAGTATCCGTCATCTCCACGCTGCTCCCAAAACTTTTCAGCCTGCTGCCCTTCTTTTACAAGCTCCTCATACTCTACATCTGTATACTCAACGGTAAATGGCTCTGCATAGAACAGCTTGACACGTACGAAACATTCATTAATCTGAGATGTATTCTGCAGAACGATATGCTTCGTCATATTACTTACGTTTTCATGAACCTCCGTCTGCGCTCCAAGGTGTACCACCTCGCCACCACCCGCTGATACATAGGTCGTAAAATAGGCTGATGCGCTCTGTATTGTCAGTGTAGCCGTCATCCCGAGAGCCGCAGCCGACATCAGCATCACCTTCATTTTATTTTTTAATTTTGCTATCATTGCTGCACCCCCTCTAATTATTTCTTTCCGGAAGTTCCTGTCCTTTTGTTGGGTAATCACATTCCCATGTGCCATTCTCATCATAAAAATGATTCGTCACACCATATCCCCCGCGGTTTCCTCCGTCATATTTATTCCGGAAAGTTACTGATGCCGTCTCACCCAGTCCTGCATCCACCGCTGCATCGGACCAAATAAGTATACCATCCACCACCTTAGGGCTATCAAGCTCATAGCTAGCTCCTTCGTATACTTCCTTCACTGTAACAGTAATTCCTGCCGGAAGTCCCTCCAAAGTTACACTCTGATCCCCGGGGCCCTCGTGGGTAGTACTTACCACATTGCTGTATACAAGATTTCCTGCGGAATCTCTTCCTGTAATCTCAAAGACAAAAGATGTCTTTCCAAGTGTCTCGTTATAATTTTCCAGTGTCTTCGTAATAATCAGCTTCCCTGTCTGGGGTTCCCCCTCAGCCTTCAGGCCGATCACCGGGTTATAATCCCATTCATCCGAGCCCTCGCCGCCTGATGATACGTAGGGATTCCCCGGAAGAGCGGTAAGGTACGGGTTAAACACGTATTTCACCGTATAGTCCTTATTATATGTCTCTGCAG
>CANOKL010000085.1 GCA_947566645.1 uncultured Lachnospiraceae bacterium | reverse complement strand
AAGGCAGGCGGATTGCCTGGGACAGACATGGTATGGGGCGGTATATTCTGGCCTTTGCGCCTGAGTCCGGGACCGGGCGGGAGATTGCCATCACGGAAGTAGACATTGACTCGTTCATCCGGGCCAAAGGTGCGATCTTCTCTGCGGTTGACACGATGCTGGCCGCACTGGAGTTTGAGACGGATATGATCGATCACGTCTATGTTGCCGGCGGAATCGGCAGCGGGATTAATATGAAAAACGCTGTGCGTATCGGTATGTTTCCTGATGTGGAATTGGAGAAATTCTCCTATATCGGCAATTCCTCACTGTCTGGCGCTTATGCCATGGCGCGGTCTGACGAGGCGCGGCAGAAGGTTGCCGAGATTGCAGGCAACATGACCTATATGGAACTTTCAACACACCCGGGGTACATGGACCGGTTTGTGGCGGCCTGCTTCCTGCCACATACGGACGCCGGACGTTTCCCCTCCAGTTTTCAGGAGTAACGCTATGGAGATAAAGAATAATAAAGAAGAGGTTCCCTTCCAGCACTATCTGCGGGAATTTAGGCAGATGGATCCTGAGGATTCAGTCAGACGACTGGAAATCCCCTTTGACAGGAATACGTTTACCATTCGTTTCCTTGGCCAGACCTATACGATCACCTGGCCGGACTACACAATCTCGGGTGACGATCCACATGCATTTGCACTTGACAGACTCCAGGCCCAGACCTTTCTTCTGCGTTATCTGCTGACGGGAAAGCGCCTGCCGGCTGCGGGCGTATGGAAAACCTTCCGGCAGCTTCCCTGGGGTGAGGTGTACATACAGCCTTTTAACGGCAGATGTATCCGGCGCAGTGCATTCACCTTCGGTAAGGATCTTGATCAGTTTGCCGCTGCAAGCCGTAAGCTGGGCGGTGTGGAGATCGACCAGGGCGATAAGGGGTTTGAGTTCACCGTAGTGCAGGACTACCGGATCCGGATCATCGTCTGGGAGGCGGCTGAGGAGTTTGCACCGAATGCCCAGATTCTGTTTTCCGACAATTTTGCGGCCGGCTTCCTTGCTGACGAAAGCGTGGCAGCGGCGGAGCTTTTGATCGGAGCGATCTGTGCAGCCATGGCATGACAGATGATACAGTTCCTTATAACAGTAATAGAAGATCTGAACGAAAAAATACGACAAAACGCGTCACTGGCGCGTTTTGCCGGATACTTCGTAATAAAAAGGAGGGCTTTACATTGAAACGACTCAAAACATTTGTCTATGGCATCCTGGCCGGGATTAGCATCGCGATTGGCGGGACGGTATTCCTCTCGGTGGAAAACAGGGCGCTGGGTGCGCTCTTGTTCACTGTTGGTCTGTTCGCGGTCTGCACTTTCGGCTTTAACCTGTTTACGGGCAAGGTCTGCTACGTTTTTGAGCGGGACAAAGACTATGCCATTGATCTGCCGGTCATCTGGCTGGGCAACCTTTGCGGTACATGGCTGACCGCATTTCTGGAAAGACAGACAAGGGCGGGTTCGGCGCTGTCTGAGAAAGCCCAGACGCTGTGCCAGGTGAAGCTTAGTGACAGCATCTTAAGCATTTTCATTCTGGCAATATTTTGCAACATTCTCATCTTCATCGCAGTGGATGGCTACAACAAAAATCCCCATGAACTGGGCAAGTATCTCTCGTTGTTTTTCGGCGTGATTGTATTTATCCTCTGCGGCTTTGAGCACTGCGTTGCCAATATGTACTATTTTTCGATCGCGGGCGCGTGGAGTATGAAAACCTTCGGCTATGTACTTGTCATGACCTTCGGCAATTCTGTAGGCGGCGTACTGATTCCTCTGCTGCGCGGTAAATTTGCTAGCTTAGAAACTGCAGGAAAATAATTGTGCAGATTGCGCAGGATATTTGTCCAAGTGTGCAGGTCAAAAAATGCAGGCGTAGCGGGCTGCGTCTAGGATTGGAGACGTGGAAAGTAAGATCAAAAAAAAGAGAGGAGCAATTTATGAAAGGGAGCATTTATAAAAAAATATTTGCAGCTTTACTTGTGGTATCATTATTCGCCACAGCGGCGCCGCCCGGCATACTTGCGTCAGATACCGTATATGCAGCGGAAAAATCTGTAGAATCAATAGAAGTTGTGAAAAACCCAGATAAGATCACGTATTTCAGTGTTCGTGACAGAACGATTGACCTCTGCGGCATGGAACTTTCCATTCAATATACGGATGGCACAGCAGATACAATCTCTATCAATGATCACACCGATACATTTGAAGCAGACGGCGGAACCGTCGTGTCATCCTTAATTGGCGGGTACGAAGACCGTGCCTTGCTGATTACATACGGAAATGAGCAATGCACGATCCCTCTTCAGAAGCCAGATTTTGAAACAGCAGAACCTGCAGAAATAAAAGATGAGGGGAATTATTCCACGATTGTGACAGAAGAACAGCCATACTGCATCTATTCCTTTTGTCCATCTGAAACGAAAACCTACCATTTCTTCAGCTACAGTGAAACTAGTGTGAAGAATTATGCCGAACTTTATGAAGGGAATAACCTGATTGCTGAAAACGGTGATGGAGGCGATAATAATCAGTTCCGTCTTTCTGAGGAATTGAATGCAGGCACGAATTACTATTTCGTTGTGTCACATCGTAATTTTGGAACTAAGGGGGAATTTACCTGTTGCCTGAGTTCTGCCATATCTTCGATTTCCGAACTGGAAGTGCAAAAGCTGGAGGTTACCAAAGCCTCGAAGGATACCTGGTACGATTTTGAAACGGATCCGATACCTGTCAAGGAATTGAGCATCGCGGGCACGGAATACAAGGTTACCTATAACAATGGCTGGGAACGCACAGGAACAATTACAGCGGATGTAGGGAGTGGATATGAAGCGGAGCTCTTCGGGAAAACCCTGTCCGCCAGATGGAAATATACGACCACAGATGAATCCGGTAACAGCTACGCAGACAAAGACAAAGCTGATAATGCGCTCATCTATACGTATGATGGGCAGCCAGAATCCGAATTTCCGGTTCAATTTCATGCGCCAGGCCCCGTGGCATCCATAGATATCGTGAGCAGCCCATGGAAAGACTGGAAGCCTTATCAATATCAGGTTCAGGCAGGAAAAAGGATCATCTGGCCACTGGGGCAAATTTCCGTAAAAATCCAGTACAATGATGGGAGGAATGAGGAAACTGTCACATGGGATCAGATCCCACAGGGGGATCTTTGGAAGAAACATAACGAATACGATATCCGGGGTGACATGAAAGACAGAGACAATATCCAGCCGGGAACAGGGAATGCGGTCGTAGTCTTCTATATGGGGAAAAGCGCCGAGATCCCCATTACGGTCAAGGAAGATCCCATAGAATCCATACAGATCCTCCAAGAACCGGAAAAGACAGAATTCTATCCATTTGAAGAATCTGCCGATCTATATGGCATGAAGGTACAGATCGCTTACAAGGATGGAAAAACGCAGACAGTGGAAGCAACTGAACATACAGCCGCGCTCACAGTGCCAGATACGGAAGGCTATGGCGGCGAACTGACTTCTTCTTTAGATCCTTCAAAGACAGTGTCGGTCAGCTATATGGGATATACTATAGAACATGCGTTTGGCGCAGAACGGAGATTCACCGCCGAGGATTCCATACAACTGACAGCAGAAGAAGAAAAACAGACTGTTGTAGATGAAGGAGCCTCCTATCTGATTTTCTCGTTTACTCCATCTGAGTCTGCAGTTTACCGATTCAAATGTGATAATTATAATACTATCAGAATCTATGATGCTGCAAACAGCGAACTGTATGATACGTGGGGCAATAGTCTGGACTATGGAATGTTCGGAGGCAGGAGCTATTATATTGCCATGCTCTATGAGGGCGGAGGCAAACAGAACATTACCTATTCCATCAGCAGACAGGCAGACATTCCAATAGAAGAGATTTCTGAGGTCTCTCTTTTGGTGGATGAGCCGTCAGCCGGAGAAGCCTTGCCGGACCTTACGGAGATAGAATCCGATCAATACTATATATCTGACTGCAGCTGGCTGAACGATGAAAATGACGACAAGATTGCCGATTTTGGAAAGAAACACCAGTTTCGGGCGGTGCTGCGCGCCAAAGACGCCCATCAGTTCACAGCTTCCACAGAAGTTGCGGTGAATGGAGAAAATATTACAGAAAAATCTGTCGGCAGTGATGGAGAACTGACAATCTGCTATACGTTCCCATCGTATACCCAGTTCCAGATCACGGTTCCGCAGGCAGAAGGGTATACGCTTGATGAAAGCCAGAATCCAGTGCCAGGAAGGGCCAGGTACGGGGAAAGTTACACCTTCCGCTATATCAAAAACACAGGCAATGACAGCAGCAGGCTGGTCGTAAAAGCCAGAGACGCTGTATTGGCTCCCGATGGAGACGGAACCTATGTGATCGAAAATATAACCCAGAATATAACCGTAACTGTAAAAAAGCAGATGTATCCACCCATCACACCAGCCAAAGCATCTCAGGAACTCAAAAGCAAATATGACTCAAACGGGAAACGGCTGGAAGTAAAGGCTGGATCCAGGCTGACACAGGTGGTCACTGGCGCCAGGACAAACGTTACGTTCAGCTCCTCCAACTCAAAAATAGCAAAAGTTGGAGAGACTAGCGGCGCGATCAGGTTTGTCAGAGCCGGAAAAGTAGTCATTACTGCAAAAGCCGCGGAGACTCAGGAATATAAAGCAGCGAGCCAAAAAACAACCTTTTATGTGATCCCCAAAACAGCCAGTGTAAAATCCCTGAAATCCAACAAAAAAGGGCAGGTGACCATCAAAGGCAGCAATGGGGCAAAAGACAACGATGGGTACCAGTTCCAATATAAGCATAACGGGAAGACAGGGAAAGTTAGAGTGAAAGGCAGAAGATCTGTGACAAAAACAATTAAAAAACTGAAATCTGGCAAGTCTTTCAAAGTAAGGATGCGTGCTTACAAAAAGGTAGGTGGTGTAACTTACTATGGAAAATATGGAAAATGGAAGACACTTAAAAAAGTAAAGTAATTGAGTAAATGGGGACGGGGTAAAATTAATTTTACCCCGTCCCCGTTCAGCGTTTTAGATATACCATACAGGTATCTGCAGTATATTTTCTCTGAGTATGCCTGCATCGGGGCAGTTACATACGACTGCGCCCATTCCTCTTTTTTTCCCGGGAATCTGATCTAAAATATCGAATGTTGATGTCATAATTGCTTTTGCCTGTGTATTTTTTTTGATTTCTACTGGATATAGGGTTCCGTTTTCCTCGATTATTAGGTCGATTTCTTTTTCAAGTTCCTGTATTTCTCCGTTTTCTTTTATTTTTTTCTTATCCCGTCCGCGGTAATAAGATACAAAATGGCGGTAGTCCAGGCCTTCGTTGGAGAATGATTTTAATATTTCGGATACAACAAATGTTTCGAATATAGGACCGCTCATTGCCCCGTAAGCCAGGGTTTCCGGTGTCAGCCATCTTGTGAGATAGGAGACAAGGCCTGTATCTCTGAAATACAGCTTAGGTGACTTAATTGCTCTTTTTAAAATAGAAGAGGTGTATGGTTCTAATAGATAGATGATCCCTGATGATTCTAAAATAGAGATCCAGTTTTTTACTGTCCCTACGTCTTTTCCAATCTCGGATGCTATGGAGGAATAGTTTAAAATTTCTCCAGTTCTTGCGGCAGCAGCGATCATAAATTGTCTGAAGACGTTAAGTTCCTGTACCGCTGCAAGTTCTCTGACATCTCTTTCTATATAAGTTCTTACATAGTCTGCGTAGAATGCGTTCCATTCCTTCTCCTTTTCCTGAAGCTCAGGGTATCCGCCCGTATGGATGATCTTCCAGATGTTTTTCGGCTTTTGCAGAGTTTTTTTCCGTTCTGCTGCATATTCCAGTGTAGGGAGGAAATGCCTGTTAAATGAATCATTCATACATTCACGCATAGATAAGCCGGAAAGCTCAATGATTCCGATCCGGCCAGACAGAGATTCTGATACATTCTGCATTAAATGAAAAGGTTGTGAACCGGAGAGGAAAAATAAGCCCTTTTCCTCACTTTCATCGCATTTAATTTTAATATAACGAAATAATTCTTTTGCCCTCTGGACTTCGTCGATCGTCACAAGAGGAGGGTTCAGTGTCAAAAACATGTCCCCGTTTTCTTTTGCCTGTTGTTCCATAAAAGGATCATCCAAAGAGACGTATGCCCTGTCAGGAAATAGTTTCTTTAATAAAGTGGATTTCCCTACTTGGCGCGCTCCTGTTACCAGGACGGCTTTATAGGTTTTTTCATATCTGCGCAGCCGGTTTTCCAGGGCTCTTGAAATATAATTCATGTCAGGCCTCCTTCTTTTAATTAATGACGAGTGAAAAATTTGGAATGCAATTCGAAATATAACAATATTGTAGCATGGAATCTAGGAACTTTCAATTGGGGACGGGGCATTTTTAAAAATGCCCCGTCCCCAATTGAAAATTACCCTGTCCCCGATTGCGTGCTGGTATGCTATAATGAATAAAGCTCTTAATTTTATTAGGGCAAAATTTATTTAAAAGAAAGAGGATTCGAATGGCATATGAAGATATCGCTGGAGTGGATTATGGAGATTGTAACTGGTGCTGTGTTGTTTGGTATTATTTTCCTGAGTATGTATATGGAGGCAGTGCCGGCAGGTTCCGGGGCAATGGAGGCGTATGAGGGAGTGGAGCAGAATGCTGTAGGGCCTGGAAATGCAGGGGTAGGGAGTGTGAAGGATCAGGATGGGGAAGGGCAGGAGGAATATGATTACAGTAAACAGAAGGCCTGGACGCAGGAGGGCATGGAACGGGGACTGCAGGATGGGGAGCATCTGATCAGGAATTTTGAGGTGGTCAGGCAGGAACCGGAGCTGCCGACGGGGTGTGAGATTACGTCGCTGACAATGGTGCTGAATTATTATGGACTGGATGTTGATAAGGTGACTATGGCAGAGAAATATCTTCCGACAGTTCCGGCAGAGTTTTATTTTGACCAGAATGGGGATTTGCATGGGGCGGATCTGGAACGGTATTTTGTGGGTGATCCTGCGACAGAGAAAGGATATATCTGTGGACCGGAGGCAATTAAGGCGGCAGCAGACAGGTATCTTAGCAGTATTCACAGTACGCTGAGGGCAGAGGATAAGACAGGTGCTTCTGTGTGCGAGGTTTATCAATGGGTTAGTGAGGATATGCCTGTAGTTGTGTGGGTTACGATTGATATGGAGGAGAGAACCGTGATAGAGGGCTGGTATACAGAATCGGGAGGGTATGTCGAGTGGGGAAGTAATGACCACGGGGCGGTGCTGATCGGATATACGCCGGATAAGGTGATTGTTGCAGACCCGATTGCGGGGAAAGCGGTGTATAGCCGGGAAAGCTTTGAAGAGGTATTTCGTTCCAGAGGGAACAAATGTATTATAGTGAAATAATTGTCTGTTATTTCGTAGAGTATCCTACTCTGCGAAATAACCGTTTTTTATGGGCTATTATGGTA
>CANOKL010000084.1 GCA_947566645.1 uncultured Lachnospiraceae bacterium | reverse complement strand
CAGCCATTTTGTACAGAATAAACAGAGTTTTATCACTAAAAAGTATTCCTTATATATCGTAGGAGAGGTCCGCGGGGCGGAGGCAATTGATATGCTGCAGGCATTTAATACAGGCCATGACGGGAGTCTTAGTACCGGACATGCCAACAGTCCCAGGGATATGCTGGGCAGACTGGAGACAATGGTGCTTATGGGAATGTCACTTCCCCTTCCGGCTGTCCAGAGGCAGATCGCATCAGGGATTGATATACTAATTCACCTGGGAAGACAGCGGGACAAGAGCAGAAAGGTGTTAGAGGTGACGGAGGTGCTTGATTACAGTGGAGGTGAAATCCATCTGAATCCACTCTATGTATATGAAGGAGAAGAATATGGGAAGACCGGCGGAAGCTGGAAAAGGGTTCATGCACTTGTGCATAAAGAGAAGCTTATGGCAGCAGGATATCAGGACAGGGGAACGGCTGGTAATGATACTTAAGTCTTTTGCTGTAACAGGCGTGACGGCATGGCTTTATTATCGCTCGGCAGCTGCTGTGCCGTTTTTAATACCAGTATGGATATGGTATTACAGAAACCTTGAAAAGGAATGCATCAGAAAAAAAGAAAGCCAGTTCCTTATGCAGTTTAAAGAAATGATACAGACCATATCCTCTGCACTAAATACAGGCTATTCCATTGAGAATGCAGTCCGGGAGTGTCAGAGGGAGCTGCGGCTTATGTATTCGGAAAAAGAACCTGTGACCAGAGAGCTTAATATACTGGTGCGGCAGCTTGGGATGCGGATTCCCATAGAGCAGGCAATAGGTGAGATGGCCGAAAGGACAGGACTTGAAGATGTGGAAAACTTTGCGGCGGTGTTTATTACGGCAAAGAGAAGCGGCGGAGATATGATTGCGATCATCAGGAACACAACAGAGCAGATCAGCGGCCGGATTGATGTCTGCAGGGAGATTCAGACAATACTTGCGGCAAAACGGTATGAATTTAAAGTTATGTCAGTGATTCCTTATCTTATGATTGCCTATATGTCATTAAGTTTTCCGGAATTTATGGATTGTCTGTATGGAGGCGCAATCGGAACAGGAGTGATGACAGTATGTCTTATCATCTATATCGGCGCATATTATCTTGGTGCAAGGCTGATCGAAATCGAAGTATAATAGCTGTAGTATCATTACTTCTTGCCATTACCGGCATCACGGCAGCAGCTCTGGACTATGCTGTTTCAAGAACAGAGATTACCGGAGGCCTTACCCGCAATACATATGAAAAGGGGGCAAGGACGGAGAAACTTATGGCAGAGGCAGAAGGGCAGGAAGGAGCTGATACGATAGAGGCTTCGGTATCGCCAAGAGCATATACGGAAAAGGAGATACGGGAGGTATTTAACAAGAGTATAAAGAAGATGGAGGACTGGATACTTGAGGAAAATAAGAGCCCGGACCGGGTGGAATCAGACCTGAACCTTATTACCGAGATTCCGGGGGAGCCAGTAGACGTATCCTGGGAGACCGACCGGTATGACGTAATCAGTGTCCGCGGGGAGCTTAACAGAGAGCAGATTGATGCACAGACAGAGGCTTTAGGAGATGGGATCCTTGTAACGCTAGGTGCAGTGCTTACCTACCGGGAGAGGGTGTCTGACCAGGCACGCTATGAATGTCTGGTCAGGGTGTATCCAGAGACACTGAGGGGAAAGGAAGGCTTTATAAAAAGGCTGAAAAAGAAAATAGAAGAAAATGATGTGGGTACAAGGACGGAGCCGGTGCTTATGCTTCCGGATTCAGTGGACGGACAGAAAGTGCATTTTTATCCGGTGATGGACAAAAGGGGAATTGTCCTTCTCGCAATGGCTGTATTGATGCCGGTTCTGCTTCTTGCACTTGACAGGCAGAATAAGGAAAAGGAGGCAGAAGACAGAAGGAGGCAGTTAAGGCTTCATTATCCTGAACTGGTGAATAAGCTGACATTGCTTCTTGGTGCAGGTATGACTGTAAAACGGGCATGGATAAAGATAACAGAGGATGCTTATAAAAGGGGAGATAAGCAGATGCATTATATATATGAAGAGATGCGTTATACGTGCCGTGAGATGGAGAGCGGTGTGATGGAGTCAGAGAGCTATGAGCGTTTTGGGAGGCGCTGCGGGATACAGGAATATATCAGGCTCGGTGCATTGCTTTCGCAGAATCTCAGAAAGGGAACAAAAGGACTGAATGCGCTGCTGCGGGCAGAAGCGGCCCAGGCATTTGAAGAGAGAAAGGCAAGGGCGAAGAGACTTGGAGAGGAGGCGGGGACGAAGCTTCTTCTGCCTATGTTCCTGATGCTGGCGGTTGTGCTGGTTATAGTGGTAGTTCCGGCATTTCTTTCCATACAGCTGTAAGCCGCAGCAGACGTCGCGGCTGTGTCAGGGCACATTGTTGACTGACGGCGCTGTGTGCCAAAGGCACATGATCAGCCCGGTAATGCTGCACTAGTACAGCAGCGTCGTATTAGATAAGGGCATGTTTTTCTTACACGCCCTGGAAAGGGGAGTATATATGTGGAGCATAATAAGCAGAGTCAGAAGTATTTTAACGGATGACAGGGGAATAGGGGTTGTAGAGATTATATTAATTCTTGTAGTTCTGATCGGACTCGTTATTATCTTTAAGTCACAGCTTACAAGTCTGGTGCAATCTATATTTTCAAAAATTACAAGTGAAAGTGCGGGAATATAAAGTCAGGGCGCTTCGGGATGCTTCTGGAGAGCGGGGTGAGGTGACTGCCTGTCTGAGCCTTATATTTATTCTGCTGATGACATTTGCGGCATCTATGCTGGAGAGTGCATCCATGCAGAATGCAAAAAACTATTGCAGAGCTGACATGAACCGTGCTGTGGAATGTCTCTTTGCAGAGTATCAGAAGGAGCTTCTGGAGGAATATGAGGTATTTGCTCTGGAAGGAACTTATGAGACGGGAACTTATGATGAGAAGCTGTTATTTGACAGACTCGCCTGGTATGGCGCCGGGAATATGAGTCATCAGATTATCCGTATCCAGTTTCTTACGGATTCCGGGGGACAGGCTTTTTATGAGCAGGCGGCGGCATATATGGAGCATAAGTATGGGATTGACCGCGCAAAAAAATATCTGGGGGAGACAGCTTCCTGGGATCAGCAGGAGGACGGGCTCAGGGACTATGTCAGACAGGAACAGGAAAACGGGGAGAAGCTGCAAAGTCTTCTTGAGGAAAATGAAGGGGAGATTCCAAAAGAGGATAATCCTGTCGAACATGTGAACACATTGAAAAATACTCCGATTCTTACACTGGTAACGCCAAAGGATATGCAGCTGTCGGAAAAGAGTCTTGCGGTGGCGGATACAGTGTCTCACAGGGAACGGAATACAGGCTTCGGTGATTTTTCAGATGTGCCAGAAACGTCAGGCGCGGTTCAGGCATTGCTTTTCGGGGAGTATATTATGGAACATTTTGCGATGGCAGCTGACGGGAAAAGTACAGGAGTTCTGGATTATCAGGCAGAGTATATACTGGAGGGAAAACCCAGTGATAAAGAGAATCTGGAGGCTGTGGTGCGAAGGCTGTTACGATTACGCCTTGTTTCAAATTATGCCTGTATTCAGACAGACAGTGTAAAAAAGGCGGAGGCATCGGCTCTGGCAGCAACTCTTTGTTCGCTGCTTGCGGTTCCGGCTATTACAGAGGCAGCAGCGCAGGCATTGATTTTTGCATGGGCCTATGGGGAATCTGTGGTAGATATACGTTCCCTGCTGAAAGGAAACCGGGTGCCTCTTGTGAAGACCAGGGACAGCTGGCAGCTTCAGCTCTCAGGGATTCTTAAGTTAGGGACAGAGGAGGATCAGAATGACGGGGCAGACACAGAAGGGGGACTGCGCTATAAGGACTATCTTAGAATTCTTTTATTCCTTGGGAGTAAGAAGAAGGAGGGACTGCGTACGCTTGATCTGATCGAACAGAATCTGAGGACTGAAAAGGGTCAGAGCTATTTCCGGGCAGATTATTGTATCAGCAAAATAGAGCTTAAGAGTACACGGATGTTCCGCAGGGGGATCAGCTACCAGTTTCCCACCCGCTTTGGATATCACTAGTAATGACAGACTGCAGGCAGGTGCAGGTGCCTTTCTGGAATTCCCAGACAGAGAAATAACCATAAAACAAAAAAGAAAGGAGCAGGATTCGCGATGCCAGGTTATCTATATTCTAAAAACATTCTTCCTCATTTTTACAGAAAGGCATCTGCACCTGCCTGCAGGATCTACAAGAAAAATTTAAGTTTAAATAAGAAGCAAAGCGGCAAAGGGATAAAAGGGAGTATCACTGTGGAGGCTGCTCTGGCAGTGCCCCTTTTCTTCCTGGCAATTGTAAGTCTCCTGTATCTTATGGAGCTTTCTGCAGTCAGAACCTCTGTCCGTTCAGGACTGCAGAGTGCCGGGAAACAGTTAATGCAAGACGCTTGTGAAGCAACAATAATAATACCTTCGAAACTGGAAAGTGATATAATAAATGAAATAGGAGGAGACCGCCTGGACAGGAGTATGATAAAGGGAGGCAGAGGAGGGATTCACTGTGAGGAGTCCTGCCTGTCAGCAGTCACCGGAACCGGTACACTTAAGGCAAAGTATGAAGTGCAGCTGCCCCTTCCTGCCTTTGCGATTCCAGCCATTACCTGTGAGGAGACCATGCGTATAAAAGCGTGGACAGGATATGAAAAAAGTATCTTTGGAAATATAAAAGATGACACTGTATATATTACAGAAAATGGAATCGTCTATCATAAGGACTATCACTGTACCTATCTGGAGTTGTCCATTCGTATGGTGTCTGATATAGAGGTAGAGGCGCTGAGGAACAGTTCGGGCGGAAAATATTATCCATGCGAACATTGTGGAGGCAGCGCGGCGGGGGGAGTGTACATTACAGACAATGGAGACAGATACCACAGCACTTTGGCCTGCAGCGGGTTGAAGCGGACTGTCTATGCTGTTCCGGTATCAGAGGCGGCAGGGAAGGGGGCATGCTCAAGATGTGGCAGATAAAAGATGTGGTGGTTCTTGGTATCCTGTGCCTGTTCTCGTACATTGACATCAAAAAGAGGAGAGTTCCGGTGCTTCTGCTGGGTGTATGCGGGGCAGCAGTTTTTCTGTACCAGGCTTTCCGGGGACATCTCTTTGTATGGGAGACGGCAGGCGGGGCAGGAGTGGGAGCAGTATTTTTACTGATCAGCATGATAACTGGAGAAAGGATAGGCTATGGGGACAGCTGGGGGATCTTAATCCTTGGGGGATGTCTGGGAATCCGGAGACTGGCAGAGGTATTGAGTATCTCATTTTTTCTGCTGTCTCTTACAGCAGTAGTGATATTAAGCATAAGGAAAATGGCAGGCAGGACAGGAATTCCATTTTTCCCGTTTCTGGCATGTGGGTATCTGATTATGTTTATGTACTAGCTACGCTGACTGAATGCGGGGCAGCTTAACTGCAAAGTGGGGGTGGCATGAATGGATTTTCAAACATGCTCCAGGAGGCATGATGTGAGAGGTGCGATATGAGAGGCTATACGGTAGAGATGTCATTTTTGATGCCGGTAATTCTTCTGATGATTATGAGCAGTATCTTTGGGATGTTTTATTACCATGACAAAAACATAATCTGCGGTGCTGCATATGAAACAGCGGCAGTGGGGAGTACGAAGGCACGGGAGCGGGACGGAATAGAAGAAGAGATAAGAGCGCTGTTTGAGGAGAGGATCCGTGGAAAATGTATTCTCTTTGACAGGATGGAAGTTACGGTATCCATGGAAGAGAAGGAAATTGAGGTGGCAGTGACAGCATCAAAAAGGAAAATGAGGCTGTCTGTGCTGAAGCGGATGAGGATTACGGATCCGGAATCGAAAATCCGGAATATAAGGAGGTTGAAGTAAAACCAGAATATGGAGCGGAAGATAACAATTGAGGAAAAAGAGGTCTATCACGAGGATTACCAGATGCGCATGCTGCAGGTAAATCATGTGGATGGACTGTTGGAAATAAAAGGGAGAGGGGCGGACGGGAAAAGCTACTATGATTATGATGTAAGTGGCAAGGTGTCGCTGGGAGTATTGTATGAGAGAAATGTAATCAGCGGAAATGATATCAGAAATTTCCTAAGAGGGCTTCTGGCAGTGGTTAGTGAGACAAAGAAATATCTTCTGGATATTAACCGGATACTGCTTAAACCAGAATACATCTATTATGAAAGCGGGGAATATTATTTTTGCTATTACCCGCCAGGAACGGAAAATCTGTGGGATGAATTCCATACTCTGACAGAATATTTTGTAAAGAGGGCTGATTATAAGGATCAGGAGTGTGTACAGATGGTGTTTTTTCTTCACAAGGAGACAATGGAGGAGAACTATAGTTTAGAAAAAGTTGCCAGACACTGTCTAAAGGAGGGAGGGGAGGAAAAAGAGGCAGAAAAGACTGCGCCTGGGTCCGGAGTTCTCGAAGATAATTATGTGGATGAGGATATATATGAATATGACAAGACAGAGCATGACTGGATAGCAGAGCAGGAGACGGGGAGTTTAATTATGGAGGAGACAGAGAATATGTGGACTCCGGTAAAGCGTTTTTTGACAAAACACAGAAGGCCAAAATGGGGAAACTGGGACGGACTTTACATAGAAGAGGAGGAACTATAGTTCATAAAAGCAACGCTTTGTCAGTATAGACAAAAAATATAGTTGACATCCTTTTGGATTAATGAGAAAATTTAAGCATGAAAAAACCAGTGATTACCATAATGATAGCAGCAGTCAATATAATAGTTTTTTTCGCCCTGTCATTTATAGGCATGACAGAGGATGCGTCCTTTATGGCAGAGCATGGGGCTATGTTTGTGCCATATGTGACAGAGCAGGGTGAGTACTACCGGATTTTTACATCTATGTTTCTGCATTTTGATTTTCAGCATCTCATGAATAATATGGTGATGCTGATTGCCATTGGATATACTCTGGAGCATGAGGTGGGAAAGTTCCGCTTCTTTATCATCTACCTGATAAGCGGCCTTGGCGGTACCTTTCTGTCTATGTGGCAGGATATCCATACAGGGCAGTATGCAGTCGCAGCGGGGGCATCCGGAGCCATATTCGGCCTGCTCGGCGCAACACTTCTCATTGCTGCGCGCAACCGCGGCAGGGTGGGGGAGATCTCGGGCCGGGGGCTTCTCTTTACGGTGGGTATAAGTCTTTACTTTGGATATGCGAATGGCGGAGTGGATAATTTTGCACACATTGGCGGACTGTTGACGGGGATGATCCTGGCTGTTTTACTAATGATACTTGATCATTTTATCAGGAAAGAAGGAATGTAATTATGAAGGATGAAAACTGTATTTTTTGTAAACTTGCCAATGGCGAGATTCCAACATCAACGCTTTATGAGGATGAGGATTTTCGTGTGATTCTTGATGCAAACCCCGCGTCAAAGGGACATGCCCTGATTATTCCGAAGGAGCACTACGCGAATCTTTATGAACTGGATGACGAACTGGCGTCAAAGGTGCTTGTTCTTGCGAAAAAGATGATTACAAAGCTTACAGATGTTCTTGGATGTGATGGCTATAACCTTGTTCAGAATAACGGAGAGACGGCAGGGCAGACGGTATTCCATTTTCATTTGCATCTGATACCAAGGTATAAGGGTGATGCGGTAGGCATTGGATGGAAACTTGGAAAGCTGACGGAGGGAGACAAGGAAGAGATCTTATCGAAGATATAGGAAAGTGAAGGGCAGATAAGTGGGGATAAAGGCTATGGATGAGGACGCCTTTGAT
>CANOKL010000083.1 GCA_947566645.1 uncultured Lachnospiraceae bacterium | reverse complement strand
GTTGGGGACGGGGTATTTTTAAAAATACCCCGTCCCCAACTCTACCCTTGATATTTTTTCCGCGTAATCATATAATAATAAAAAGAAATGGGGAGAGAAGAGAGGATAGTAAAGATACGGAGGGCAGCTATGGGATTGTTTTTAAATGGAAAAAAAGCATCATTATTATATAAGGATGAGACAGAATCCACTTATTTTGTCGATAAGAGCGCACTGCTTGATGAGCTGATTCCCCTCGTACTGACCCGGGAACAGCGTGAGAACATTCCCGTTGAAGAGGAAAAGTGCATGGGAAAGAGTAATAAATACCTCTGCATTACCCGTCCAAGACGTTTTGGGAAATCAGTTGCGGCGAATATGATTGCTGCTTATTTCGGAAAAGGCCGGGATTGCCGTCCGGTGTTTGATCATTTAACTGTAAGCACCCGCAGCTGGTATCTGGCTCATCTGAATCAGCATAATGTGATATTTATTTCATTCAATTCCATACCGGAAGGCTGTACCTCTTACCGTCAGTATATCAACCGGATCAGCAGGCGGATCCTTCGCGACCTGATACAGGCATACCCTGCTGCTGGAATTGATGAAAATGATGCAGTATGGGATGCGCTGAATGATATTCTGGAATCAGAGGAAGAAGATGTAAAGTTTATCTTCGTTTTGGATGAATGGGACTTTATCTTTCACAGAGATTTTGTAACAGGACAGGATAAAGAAGAATACGTGGATTTTTTAAGTAATCTGCTGAAAGACCAACCCTATGTAGAATTTGCATATATGACCGGAATTCTGCCGATTGCAAAATATTCCAGTGGGTCAGAACTCAATATGTTTTATGAGTACACGATTGCTTCTGAAGAGCGATTTAGTCAGTATTTTGGTTTTACTGAAGAGGAAGTCGATACACTTTTTGCAAGATATCAGGCGCGGACGCCAAATCAGAATATAACCAGGGAGGGATTGCGGACGTGGTATGACGGATATCACATAAAAGGCGGAGGACGTGTTTACAACCCCCGCTCTGTCGTTGCGGCGCTGACCAACAATAATCTTGGCAATTACTGGACAAGCGCCGGGCCATATGATGAGATTTTTTATTATGTCAGACATGGCGCGGAAGATTTGCGGGAAACTCTTGGATTAATGATTTCCGGCATTCCGGTTCAGGCGAATATTCAGGAATATGCCGCTGTATCCATGACCCTGCATAATCAGGACGAGATCTTGTCAGCAATGGTTGTATATGGTTTCCTTAGCTGTGAGAATGGTTGTGTAAGTATTCCAAACAAAGAACTTATGAATAAATTTAGTGAAATGCTCAGAAAGGAACCTTCCTTGGGATATATCCATCAGCTTGCCCGGGAATCTGAGAAGATGCTTCAGGCAACACTGGAGAATGACACTGCCGCAATGCTGAAAATTCTAGAGTTTGCGCATAACACAGAGGTTCCATTATTAACTTATAATAATGAGACGGATCTTACGGCTGTAGTGAATCTTGTATATCTGTCTGCAAGGGACTTTTACCGCATTGAGCGAGAAGATAAAGCCGGGACAGGATATGTTGATTTTATCTTTTATCCAGAAGTTAACCGGAATAATGACGGAATTATCCTTGAGTTAAAGGTCAACCATACTGCAGATGAGGCACTTCAGCAAATTAAGGATAAAAAGTATGCTTTAAAGTTTGAAGGGAAGCTTGGAGAACGGCCCCTTTATATCGGACGCATACTGGGGGTTGGAATTGCCTATAACAAGGAGACGAAAAAACATACTTGTAAAATAGAAATATTAAGGAATGCCCAAAAACCCTTGTAAATTGTTCCGGGTTATGATAAAATAGTCATGTTTATGAGCAGGAGGTGTATAGGAGATGGACATTCTGAAAACAATATTAATGATTATATTTGCAATAGACTGTATCGCATTATCTGCGATTGTACTGCTTCAGGAGGGAAAGTCCGCAGGTCTTGGTACAATTGGCGGAATGGCAGACTCATACTGGGGACAGAACAAGGGACGGTCTATGGAAGGAGCCCTGGTTAAGTCAACGAAGTTCCTTGCGATTCTGTTTATTGTTTTGGCAGCAGTGTTGAATCTGAAGGTATTCGCTTAAGTTTTAGTCAGTAGAGGAAAATGGCGGGACACTCCTGTAGGGGAGTGTCTTTTTATATGATGCAGGAGCCAGGATGCCATGCGATCTCATGCCCGCATGAAACAGTATGGCCGCGGAGCGGGTAAAATACCGGGATGCAGCCGCCTTTGCCCCTTTGGAAGATGCGAACCCGCGCGGACAAGGAGATAGATTATGGATGATACATTTGAGAAAAGAAAAAAGGTGGTATATGATCTGATCTGTGATGAGATCTATGTACCCATGAAGTTTAAGGAGCTGGCGAACCTTTTGCAGGTGCAGAAGGAAGAGCGCGAAGAACTCAGGAAGGTCTGTGAGGCACTAGAGCAAGAGGGAAAGGTGCACCTGACCAGGAAAGGGAAATACGTAAAGGGAGAGGCAAAACGGATCACAGGTATATACCGTGCACATCAGAAGGGCTTCGGTTTTGTGATCCTGCCGGAAGAGGAGTCTGATATCTATATCGGAGAAGAGAATACAGGCGGAGCCTTTGACGGAGACCAGGTAGAGGTTGTCATTACAAAGGAGCCGGACGGACAGGACAGAAGGCGGGAAGGCAGGATTGTACGGATTCTGGAGAGGGGTATTACAAAGCTTGTGGGACTCTACCGGAAGAAGCCGGATCAGAGCTATGGTTTTGTGATCCCGGATAATCCGCGTATGGGAAAGGATGTATTCATTCCCGAGGAAGCCGGGAAAGGCGCAGTGGACGGCCATAAGGTGGTGGCAGAACTTACATCCTATGGCAGTGACAGTAAAAAGCCGGAGGGCAGGATTATTGAGATTATCGGTCATATATATGATCCTGGAACCGACATTCTTTCCATTGTCAAGGGGTATGACCTTCCCATGGAATTTTCCGAAAAGGTACTGAACCAGGCGGAACGGGTATCCGGGCCGGTGAGTACAGCGGACATGGCCGGGAGAAAGGATATCAGAGACTGGCAGATGGTAACCATAGACGGAGAAGATGCCAGGGATCTGGACGATGCTGTCTCTGTTGTAAGGTCCGGAGAGGATTATATACTGGGCGTCCATATTGCGGATGTGACCAATTATGTCCAGGAAAACAGCGCCCTTGACAGGGAGGCAAAAGACCGCGGCACCAGTGTTTATCTTGCAGACCGCGTGATTCCCATGCTTCCCCACACCCTGTCCAACGGTATCTGCTCTCTGAATGCAGGGGAGGACCGGCTGGCATTGAGCTGCATCATGACAGTGGACAGAAAAGGAAATGTAACTGACCATGAGATTGCAGAGACAGTCATACATGTAGACCGCCGGATGACCTATACAAGCGTGAATAAGATCATCACAGAGCACGATGAGAAGGAACGGGACAGATACCGGGAGCTTGTCCCCATGTTTGAACGGATGGCCGAGTTGTCTGGCATTATAAGGGAGCGGAGAAAAAGAAGAGGTTCCATTGATTTTGATTTTCCAGAGACAAAGCTTGTACTGGACGAAGAAGGACATCCGCTGGATATTATGCCCTATGAGAGAAATGCAGCCCATAGAATCATTGAGGACTTTATGCTCCTGGCAAATGAGACAGTCGCAGAGGACTACTACTGGCAGGAGCTCCCCTTTGTTTACCGGATCCATGAAGCCCCAGAGGAAGGAAAACTCCGCGCACTGGCCACATTTATTAATAATTTTGGATTCTCCATGCATATCGGGGTAAATGAGATACGCCCCAAGGAGGTCCAGAAACTTCTTGCAAGAATTGAAGGGACGCCCCAGGAGGCCATGATCAGCCGCCTAGCACTGCGTTCTATGAAGCAGGCAAAATACACGCCGGAAAATACCGGGCACTTTGGGCTGGCGGCAAATTATTATACGCATTTCACCTCTCCGATCAGACGTTACCCGGACCTGCAGATTCACCGGATTATCAAGGATAACCTGCGGGGAAGGATGACAGAGGAGCGGATCGGACACTACCAGAATATCCTGCCGGAGGTGACAAAGCATGCGAGCGAGACAGAGCGGCGCGCCGAGGAAGCAGAGAGGGAAACGATTAAACTTAAGAAGACAGAATATATGCAGGAGCATATGGGAGAGGTATTTGAAGGGGTTATATCCGGAATTACGAAGTGGGGCATGTATGTGGAACTCCCCAATACAGTGGAGGGGCTTGTCCATGTGGCCAATATGCCTGACGACCATTATGAATATAATGAGCGGAACTATGAGATGACCGGAGTGCATACGAATAAAACATACAGACTGGGGCAGAGGGTTCATGTCCGCGTAATTGATACAAACCGGATGCTCCGCACCATTGATTTTGAGATCGCTTCAGAGGGAGGAGAAGCAGATGGCGAAGACGAACGGTAAGATGGTAGCAAATAATAAAAAGGCTTACCATGATTATTTTATCCTGGAGAATTATGAGGCGGGAATCGCCCTTCACGGGACAGAGGTAAAGTCCCTGCGCATGGGGAAATGCAGCATTAAGGAATCCTTTATCCGTATTGAGAACGGAGAGATGTTCATCTACGGTATGCATATCAGCCCTTATGAGAAGGGAAATATCTTTAACAAGGATCCTCTTCGTGTGAGAAAGCTTCTTCTCCACAAGCAGGAGATCCATAAAATGCTGGGTAAGACGAAGGAAAAAGGAATGGCAATCGTTCCCCTTAAGGTTTATTTTAAAGGAAGTCTTGTAAAAGTAGAGATTGGGCTTGCAAAGGGAAAGAAGCTCTATGATAAGCGGCAGGATATCGCAAAGAAAGACCAGAAGCGAGAAGCAGAGCGGGAGTTCAAAGGGAAATTTGGGACGGGGCATTTTTAAAAATGCCCCGTCCCAAATTGTTATTTATTCTTCTTCAGATTTCGCTTCTTTTCTTCTCTTTCTGGTAAGGAATGCCAGGAGTCCTCCAGAGAGAAGGAGGCTTGAACTCCATAAGCCTACATCCGTGCTGTCGCCCGTTCTCGGAGCAGTTCCAGTAGTAGTTCTGGTTGTGCTGCTGGTAGAGGTGGTGGTGTAGGTTCTTGTAACGGTTCCGGTATAGTTGCCTTTAAATGCAATTGTAACGGTTACAGTAGTTCCAACCTGTCTCTTGGTAATATCATAATCTTTGCCAGATACCAGTGTCGTATTACCATCCTTGATGACTAGCTTGGTTGTATCTGTAGTTGAGGTAATGGTAGGTATGGTGAGCTTAGTGCCATCCTTCGGTTTGATCTTGAAGGAAACAGGTTTGCTTTCCAGACCGGTATAGTTATCTGTCTCTTCAATCTCTGCCTTTACATACCATGTGCCTGCTGTCGTCGGAACATCACTCTTGTAGGTGCCGTCCTCTTTGTCGCTGTATGTGAATTCAGCTTTTCCGAACTCTGCTTCAAATTCCGGTTTATTTGCTTTGTCGCCGTAGGTCCAGTCCTTGATCGTAAGCTTCTTTGTCCGGCTGTTCTCTGCCTGCTCTACTGTGACAGTAACATCAATATCTTTCACTGTTTCATAATTAGAGGTATCGGACGGGGTGAAAGTAGCCTTAAAAGTGTTCTTACCAACCTTTCCGACAGATTTGGAAGCACTGTCCCATGAAAAACCATCTGGAAGGGATACTTCTTTCAGCTTCTGCCCGTAGGCTGCCTTTAACCCGGAAGGTGCCTGGTAATCTGGAACAGCCTTGGCAATCGTAAAGGCTACAGGCTTGCTTTCAAGTCCTGCATAATCATTCGTCTCTGCTACAGAAGCCTTTACATACCATGTGCCTGCTTTCGTCGGGACATCTGCTGAATATGTGCCGTTTTCCGAAGAGGAGTAAGCATAGGTAACGGTTCCATGTGCTGCAGTAGCGGACGGATCATTTTTCGCTTTGCCGTAGGTCCATCCTGTTATAGTAAGCTCCTTTGTCCAGGAGTTGGCAGCTGCAGGTGAAACTGCAATTTTAACCTCAATATCTGTTACAATTTCATAGGCAGCCGTATCGGAAGGTGTATAAGTTACCTTAAAGGGATTATTGCCTACATTTCCAACAGGAGTAGTCCCAGCATCCTGCCATGAAAAACCTTCCGGAAGTGTAACGTCAGATAATTTCTGCCCATAAGTGGCTGTTAAATCTGTGGGAACAGTATATTCGGGTTTTACCCGGGCTTTCGGGTTGTCCGCACTGGTCTCACTGTCGGAGTTCTTAGCCTCTGGAGTAGTTTTACTGTCAGAAGTCTTACTCTCCGGGGTCTTGCTGTCAGAACTCTCGCTCTTCTTCTCTGGCTCTGCCGTCTTCTTTTCTTCCTTAAGATTTAAAGTAACCTTTAATACGGGGTCTTCCTTTTTGCTGTCAGCAGCGCTGTATTCATAGGTCACTGGTGTATCATAGGAGTATCCGCTGACTGTCTCCTTGGTTAATGTAGCGCCAGTCATATTTTTAACTTTGTCTACATCAATTCCTGCAAATTCATCTTCCAGGTCAAAGGAAGAACTGTCTGCAGTCAGGCTGATCTCTGTCTCTACCTTTTTAAGGCTGGTGTTATTTCCGGTATTAAGCCATGCAAGCTTTGTGTTCTTGCAGTTCAGACTGCGAAGGGCAGTATTCTTGCTGACATCCAGCCCGGTAATTGCTGTGCCGGAGCAGTTCAGCTCTGTCAGAGAAGTAAAATGCCCAATTCCTTTTAAACTTGTAATAGAACCGGCCTGGCCGCTGACATCAATCTTTGTGACTGCCTTGATTTCCTTCTGTGACAGAGAACCATTCTTATCTGTATCAAACTTTCCTGATACGTAGTTCCGAAAGGCTTTGTCCGGGAAGGTCTTCTCGCTGATTTTAATCTCAGTCATTTCTTCGGCCTTTTTCTGAACAGCTTTTTCCATCTTCTTACTGACGTTGCTCTCTGCCTTTTTCTGTGCGGCTTTCGCCACTTTTTTCTGAGTGCTTTTCGCCACTTTTTTCTGGGTGTTCTTTCTTGCTTTTTGTTTTGCCTTTTTTACTTCTTTTTTCTGTGAAGTCTCTTTCTGCTCTTTAGATGGAGCAGCTTTTTTTACAGCATTCGTTTTTTTGTCTTTTTTACTGTCATCTTTGTCGGCTTTGGTAGTGTCATTGGTTTCCTTGCCTTCTGCCTTTTTTTCATCAGCAGATACAGCATCTTTTATATTATCCTTTGAAGTCTCTGCTGCTGTTGCCTGCGTCGTATCTGATGTGGCAGATACATCTTGCTGGGTCGTATCCAGGCTCTCCTGTGCGCAGACAAGAACAGGCGGAGCCGTAACGGTTGTCGTAAGTGTAAGTGTTGCAGCCATTGCCGCCACTGTGATCTGTTTTTTAGGAGCCTTCATAGATCATACCTCCTTTCGGCTACTCTTTACTTTCTTATTTAAAAGCATTATAACGCAGAATCATCCATTTGTCTAGAGAGTGTTTGAAAATTGGTTTCTGCGTATGTTACTATTATAGGGTCTAATTCTTAATAAAAAACTAGATTATATCTTAAGAATTCTTTAAGATTAGACTGTTAAATCATTTTATTAAGTCACAAACTAGTCACAGATTTTCTCCAACCTGGCGCGCAACTGTTCCAGGGTGCGGTGGCCGTATACCTGGTTGGTGATACCCTCGTATTTGCCATATCAGCGTTCCTTTCTATTACTATTATTGAGAATTGCAAAAGTCTCGTTAGAAATCGAAATTCCCGGTATTGCCACTGCTTCCCTTTTCCTGAGTTTGACACTTTGTCATTTCATGAATGTCCGGTAACCCTTATGGTTACT
>CANOKL010000082.1 GCA_947566645.1 uncultured Lachnospiraceae bacterium | reverse complement strand
TCGTTTGCAATCCGGAAGAGATCCAGCGGTGTCAGCAGGATATCCTCCCGGTTGATGCAGCATTTCCCACATTGTGTACAGTGAAAACGAAACGGATCATCGACAGTCAGTTTGTTATGTTCAATAGCGTTCATGATTTCTTCCATTCTTGCATTCATATGTAGTCCTCCTTGATTGCTTATGAGATCATTGCCTCTAAAGAAGTAATTAGTCTTTTGTTATTTTGTTCATATTGTTCCTGAAATGGCTGATTCAGGTCAAAGTCTGTATATTTGTATAACAGAAAAAGATATAACGCTCTGTGTTTGTATTCCTCTGGCATCTGCTTAAGCAGCCGTGCAATCTCTAAAGCTGCTGAAATATCTGTATTGACAAAAGCCCGGTCTTCTTGGGTGAAATACTGGTTCATCCAGTCCCTTGCTTTGAATTTCCTGCCGGTGAAATGGTGTTTTTTCTCCATACTGAGGTAATAATGGAATGAAGAAGCGCCGTCTGGTTCTGCCGCCAGTGGATATATACGGCAGGCTCTCGGCTTTGCGGTTTGGATCATACATCGGTTATCCTTTAGGAAAATGCAGGCATCGTCTGCACCAACTGTCTTTAGTGTGTAAATAAAGTAACCGCATTCATGAAGCGGGACCGGCTCTGCGTACCGGGACAGCATGTTGTCTATGGAATCAAAAGATTTATCCTGGCTCCGTAGGAACCGGGCTATCCGGTAGACATCTAGGCTCTCCAGCGGAACGCTGTCCTTTACGTGGCGGCAGCATGCTCCGCAATGGTGACATTCAAAGTGAATCCTCTCATTCCACGCAACAGGAGTGAGGTTTTGCATTAATAATTCCTTCATTTTGTTTTTCCCTTTCGTAAATTTTCATATGCAAGTATGAAAGCGAGCCATTCCGGATGGAATGGCCCTGGTTCTATTCTTTGGTACATATTGCTTTTTCATATTCAAGAATCCGCTCCTCTTTAAAGAAATCTGCAATCTCGTCCATCAGATTTTTACAGGTCATTAAGACAGCGCCGCCTGTTAAAAATTCATTTGATAAAAAATACAGTTCTTCGCTTCCGTTATTGTCAGATATCGCGGTGTAATATTCCTTTTCTAGAGAACCGTTCTCCAGAAGGAACTGATTTAGATTACCGAATTTTACCGGCAGTAAACGGTTATAATTTGTCACAGCCTGCTGATGCAGTGTCAGGGTATCAACGCCCCATTTCATTAACAGCTTGTCATTAACAGCTTGTCATTAACCGGCATATCCAGGATTATGCCGTCTGAATTACTGATGAGATAGTAGTAAACAATAGACAGATCCTGGAATGGGATGTGTGGAGCTGTTTCTAATAATATGCGGTTTTTGGCTGTGTTGACCAGTTTCATGATGATCCTGCTTTTGGCTGTGGAAAAATCAAAAAATTTCTTTTTATCCAATTGTATTACAGGTAAAGTACGGTACAAGCCTGCGAGCATGTCAATGACTGTATCAAGATCCCGCGTTATTTGATAAAATTCATAATATTCTTCCAGATAGACTACGGGAGATGTATTCGTAGTTAGATTGTTGAAAACTACTCCGTACTTCATTTGTCCATTGGGTTTCAGTTTTTTTGTAAGGCTGAGACTGACATTACCGATTTCTCTGCACTGTAAACCCTGCAAAACTTCATTCCTAAAAGTTTCGTATGTCATTTGAGACCTCCTTTTCTTATGGTGTCTTCCGGAAGGATCGTTGTTCTTCCGCCTCCATCTGCGTTCAGGCAAAAAAAGAGAACGTACACTTTAAGCGTCCATTCTCCTATTACTGCAGAAAAACTGCAAAATGCAGAAGCGGCATCTGCCCTTCTACAAACAAAAAAGCCAGAAGTTCCTATGCCGGGCATAGTAATCCTCCTGACTTAATATACAAACCTAAACCGCGTGTGATATCCTTCTCGTACTGACACAAAAAATAATTACAATATTATATTAGCACTATATATTGTCCGTGCCAAACAATAAAACACAAAATATAGTTTATTTGATGAATATAAAACAAAATATAGGGAATACTTTTACAAAGACTGCCAAAATATGGAAAAGAAAAATGGAAATATCTGCTTGATAAAAGAACGTAAGTTCTGTATAATAGAATATGGTGTCAGCAATGAATTGACAAACTACAAAAAGATAAATAGAACAGTAAGGATGGGACAGAACATGGATGTATTTACCGTATGCCCGGAATATGAAACCGAGCATTTCAAGATAAGGAAACTGGAGGCAGGAGATGTGGAGGGGCTGTTTCCCTGTTATTCTGATCCGGAAGCTGCACGTTATTTCAATGGAGACTGCTGTGGAGATGATTTTTATTATACAGATAAGGATAAGTTCCGGAAGTGTGTGGAATACTGGCTGAGCCGGTATGAGGCAAGAGATTTTGTCAGGTGGAGTGTTCTAGATAAGGAAACCGGATTATTGATCGGAACGCTTGAAGTATGCCCTTCTCTGAAGTATGCGGTTGACGGAAGGAAGATGGGGATTCTACGGATCGATTTAAAATCGGAGTATGAACGCTGGCCGGTATTGAAAGAGTTGATGGATGTATTAATCTGCCACATCTACGAGGATTTGGAGGTTGCCTCAATCATCATGAAGATCCAGAAGGATGCCGGGGAGAGACAAAAACTGATAAAGGAATACCAGTTTGTAGACGCAAAGGAAGAATGTAATATCTCTCTGGAGGACTATTATATCAGGTATTGTTAGCAATAGGGATGTAGCGGCATATAAGGCAGATACCGCAATAAGGTCGTCGTGCGTGTGAGTTTTGCAGGTAAAAATCACTTTTTGTATGCTGCTGAAAAGAGCCGCCCAATATGAGCGGCTTGGAATATTTCTTTAAACACAGCTTGTTTCTGTACATTCTTCAAAATATCGGTCTGCGATATAACCGGCAGATTCTGCCCATAGGGTGTTGTCTGTGTTCTGAAGGGCCTTGTACGTTTTGGACTCATAAAAAGCCAAAGTTGCGTCTGGAAAATTCAAACCGGTTGTTGCCTGAATAATGTCAATCACATCCCGAATCTGGATGCACATATTCATAGTAATATCTTTTCCATTAAAAAAATATTTTCCTTCCATCATGAGAGAACCTCCTTGCGAATCTCAAATTTCAAATGTTTCAAAGCATACGGTGTATGGAAAGAAACCTGATTATTTACTTTGTTATACCGCAATCTTTCTACAGCTTCACTGGATTTCAAAATACCAGACATATAGAGCTGAACAGTTTCCATCGTATTATCATCTGCAACAGGACCAATCACAACATCATAGGAGTGCTGGATTCCGCCTTTGATGCGGTTATTCTTGATAAACTCCAGCCATTCGGCATCCAATGCATAAAAATGCTTTATTTTAAGAGATTCTGATTGGTGAAAAACATACTGATAAACATATTCTTTGCCAGATAGATTCCTCATATACAGACGGTGCGCCCATTCGCTTGCCTGTTTCTCCAGTATGGTGCAATAAAAACCACGTCCAAAATCCCTGCGGTTATGGGATTTAGACAAATCAATACGGTCAAAGGCAATATTGGAGCCATGATATAAAATCAAGGTGGATGTGCCTTCAGCTATAATTTCTTCGATGTAATTGAGTGTTTCACTAAAATCTAACTGGTGCAGATATTCATGCTGTAAGATTATTTTTTCAAAAACTTGATATTTGTGGAATAAATGGACCGTATCGGCTTCAGATAACTTATGAGCTCTTGCATAATACTCCAAAGCCTGAATAGATAACATTTCCACGTCCGATTGAATACTCATATGGTTACCTCCATAATTGTAAATTTATTATAACAAAAAGTATGTGCCTATCCAATAGGGAAAAAGAAAATTCCGGGTTTTCAGGGTTCTGTTGGAGGAAATGAGCCGCCCGAAAATCAGGCGGCTCAGAATACATTTGCGCTTTTGGATTTATGATAGGCGGGAAATTGGAATTTCCAGCTCTGTAATGGACCATTCCATCCAGTCACCATGTATGACAGCCCTGGCGCTGTATCCGCTCAGATAGGTATTTTCCTGTTCTTCTTCTGTCTGGGAAACGTGATCCAGAGTCATCCAGTAGCTTTTCTCCATCTTTTCATAGAGTTCCTGATAATCTGTGGAGACATCGGGATCATTCAGACCGTCTCCATAACTGCATAATACATATAGCTTCATACATCATTCCTCCTCGTCTGTTAAATCACTCAGGGAATAAGGATCTTCAAAGCAGTGGACTTCAATTCCTGTATCTCCCAAAAGCGCATCCAGCATTTCCAGTGTATCTGCGGGATATCCCATCTTGGCAAAGCGCTCCATCAGAGTAGCGTCCGTAGTAAATAGTTCTCCATGCTCCAGTTTCTCACCTGCCAGAATACCTGCCGGTGTCAGGAACGCTTCATCTTCCACGGACACAGCATAATGGTCTGGGAAATACTGACCGGAATAATCGGTATTGATATAGGTGTTGCATCCCGGTTCTATGCTCTGCATGACAAAATCCACCTGATAGGCTTTGGCAATCGCTTGGTATGCTTCGTAAAGCGGAGACCATGCTGCAGAGGTACTGAGAAGGATGTTGTCCGGATTCCGTTCCATATAGATTATTGTCCCACGGAGAGAAATCCCCTCTGCAGAGATTTTCTTTAATTCAAACAGGTTCCCAATCCATGCAAGATCTTCATTGCTGCAGAAGGCAATGGATGTCTCCAGGTCTTCCCACAATGCAGCCAGATGTTCAGGATTGGATTGTGAATAGAAATAGACATCATCACAGCAGATATTTGCCATTACTCATCCACCTCCGATTCCATATTCCAGCATGGATTATCTTTTATGTATTTCTCAATTTCATCAATGACAAGATCAAGGGTCACATTATAGGCGGTATTGGAATCTTCCATATCGTTATATAATTCATATGCCAGATCAAGAAGCTTTTTCTCCTCGGAAAGCGTTTGGTAAGGAAGGTTGCATAAGCCGATTTCTTCCTTTTTACGTTCCCTGCAGCGGCTGATAAAATCCATTTCCCTGTAAAGGCACTGCCGTATGCGGTAGATTTTCTCCGTTTCCTGATCTGACAGGTGTGCAGCTGTTTTCAGTTCCATATGTGTAGTCATAGCCATTCTCCTCCTTTTCTTCTTTGACTGATTCATCGCCTGGATGAATCCTTGCATTTGGATAAAATAAAAATTTCCACTGAAGATCTAACTCCTGATTCTCCCAGATTCCATCTCTGCAGATTTGCCTCGTCAAGGTATTATAGGTGACAGGTTCCGCATCCGGATTGTCCAAGTCAAACACCAGGCAGGTTTTCAGGTCGATGTATGGCCATAAGGCACATTCAATCTTTTGCCGAAGCTCCAATGCCATCTGGTAAAGCTGCTCAACATTGTAGGTTCTGGAAATACAGGAACTCATTTGTCGATCTATGCCGGACTCTGCAATCACTTGGTTGATGACAGCCGCCTGCTTATCTAAAGAGATATCTGGATTTAGGATAAGGTGATTGATAAGGACCGCCTTTGCAAATGCAGATGCAGTTTTGTTAATCTCCCGGATCAGAGCGTAATAAGGCTGCTGGTAATGGGATTTCAGGACTTCAAGAGGGATCATTTCACGGTTTTTCTTTAGGGTGGAAAGCAGCTTTTGAAGGCTGCTTCCCAGTTCTTGAATCTTTGTCAAGCGCACATCACCCCGCTTTCGGCAGAAATGGTTTCGTATCTGAGATGGTAAATCGTGTTGCAGGTCTCAAATTTTATACCGTCTTCCGCCACTTCCATAATCTTTAAGACCATAGAAGTTGTAAAGAACTGATGACGGGTACGGATCCATGCGTTTTCCCCGATACGGAGGGGCAGGGACGGGGTGCCGGTCATGGTGACGATGGTTTTCTTGACATTTTGTAATGGTTCTTTTCGGTGTCTTTTCATAGTAGATGGTTTCCTTTCTTAAAATTGCGGATTTGTTTAGTTCCACGTGAGATTTAGTTTTTCGTTTTTAGGCTACTGCATAGTTTAACTGATAGCATCCCTGGGCAGTCCGGAGGTACTGATCCGGATGCTCGTAGATGGTTGCCCGGATCCGGTCCTCATAGTGCGGGTTCTTCCGCGCTTTGGGATGGTTCCGAAGCAGAGCGTATAGATCCGATAATGCCGCCGTCCCTCCCATGCTTTCCATGGTCATCCGGATCAGATGGTGCCAGGTAATGGTCTGAAGATCCGTCTGGCTTACCGACAGGCAGCCGTCCTGCCTGCAGGAAAAGGGGACTGTCAGGGAATCGGCTTTCTTTAGAATCAGCACATATTCCGTAACGACCGGGATGAACGGCTTTTTATACCTGCGGTTATCCGACACGCAGTTGAACTGCCCCTTTACAAGAAAGGATTCAAATTCGCCCATACGCATCAGGTCGTTCTGCATGCTGTAAAAATGACCGTCTTTCCGGATATCCCCAACCAGTACCGCAAGCCTGCCGTCCTTGCGTAACGCAAAGAAAAACTTCCGGATACAGTAATTCAATTTCTCCAGGAAGTCCTGATAGTTCTCACATCTCGACAGGTCATCCGGGTGAGGCTGTCCCCACATATTTCCGCTGTATTTGATGATGTCGTGGTACGGCGGATGAAAGAAGATCAGGTCTGCCGAGTCCTCCACATCATTTTTTAATGCGTTCCAGTTCCCATAGCCATAAGCAGGTACAGGATTCAGGTCATAAAGCAATGAACGTACCTGAAACTGGTCTGCTACAGTCTGGGAAGTGCCGGAACCACTCATGGGGTCCATCAGGGTAAACTGGCTTATATCTTTGCCGTAGTAACGCTTGCAGTCCAGAACATAGCGCAGGATGGAAGCAACCACTTCCGGAGAGCAGTTTCCTCTCCAGTGGTTATCTCCGCCATTTCCGCGCTCTGGAAACGCCATAAAGGATGTGAGCTCTTTGCCTACACGCTTCCGCAGTCCTTCTGTGCCGAGCATTCCGGCAATGGTCTGCCATTCCGGGCCAAATTCATTCTGAAGAAGCTCTGCCGCCCGTTGTATTTGCAAATCGTTCATAGGAATCCTCCTCTACATCAGGGCAAGACTTCGTAACCGCCGGCGCATCCGGCTGAAACGGCTTTCCACGCCATATACGGTGAGGCTGCATTTCTCTGCAATCTCCTGATATGTGTAGCCGTCCGCTTTCAGGCGGACCACTTCCTGTTCTTTTGGGGTGATATAGGCAAGCAACTTGACCAGCAGTTTCTGGTTATCCAGGGTTTCCGCTGCCCTCTGTATCCGGTTGGGGAGAAGCGTGTCAATGGACAGATATTCCTCCTCTAAGGGACCGGTAACAGCTGCCCGCTTCCCGCAGTTCCGGTAGGCATATTCATTGATAAGGCAGTCATTCATGTTCCGCCATGCGATGGTACTGAAGGCGTAATCGGATAATCTGGGTTTCTCCAGATATTCCTGTACAGCTAACAGATAGCCAAAGATGACGACATCATAAAATTCCTCTGCATCCAGCCTTTTTCTGGAGAGAAAATGGTCTACGATGTGATGGTTCTGCTCTGCAAACGTCTGTTGTTCCTGAGTTAATAGATGTATTTTCTTCATGGTATTTTTGATCCTTTCTTTTAAATAAATTGTAAGCTGTTTCATATCCAGCTTGTTTTCGCTAATCAAATTCACGCGCGATTGTGGCTACAACTAACCTTGCACATCCGATCTCCACCTCGGTAAGCGGCTTTGCAGAAAGCACTGCTAATGCCAGAGGCTTTTCGGTGTGGACAGGGAAAAGTGCAGCGACTGGTGTGCCTGGACTGGAGGTAAGATAGACTGGTCTGCTCGTGTCCGGGAGATATTCTTTTTCAGCCTGGATGCAGGCAGAGAGTTCCTTGGAGACAGGGGTTCTGTCTGGAAGAAAACTTCCTACTGCATGAACGACCTGTGTATCAGAACAGAGGGCAACGGTATGCCGACTGCTGTTGTACAGGATGGTAAGGAGGGATGCGAGCCTGTGTGTATCTATTGGCAGTTCCCCGCATTTCCTAAGATGGATTTCCTGGCCGGAAAGCTCCGCTTCCAGAGAATCCTGATTCACAAGGTTTAAAATCTTACGCATCTTGGTCGG
>CANOKL010000081.1 GCA_947566645.1 uncultured Lachnospiraceae bacterium | reverse complement strand
CAGGAATTTCTCTGCTTCCCTTTCTTTGTCCTGCCAATGGAAATTATACACTAACCTGAACAGCTCCTAAGCATTTATTCTATCAATGAGAAACATACTTACATGAAGCTTTTCATATATATTAAAAAATAATAGTATGGCAGGTCAGATTATTGAATGGGCGGAAATGGCTTCATGAAGTGAAGATCTTATGTGGAATTTTTATGGTGATAAGCTTTTTTACAGGGTATGCTGTCTTTGGCGGCATGCCTTTTCAAGGCACATCTGCAGAAAAAGAGGGACAGAGACAAAAGGAGAAGGAGACGGCCGGGAAGGCAGAGGCTTCAGAATCCGGTTATGACATGGAGCTGCCGAAAATAGCCATTACCTTTGACGACGGGCCAAGCGCTGCCTGCACAGGAAGGCTTTTAGACGGGCTGAAGGAGAGAAAGGTGAAAGCAACCTTTTTTCTGATTGGGGAATATGCGGCAGAAAATAAGGAACTGGTGAAGCGCATTTATGATGAGGGGCATGTGATTGGAAACCACACTTACCACCATGTGGATATTACAAAATTATCGGACGAGGAGGCTGCCTCCGAGATTAATGAGACAGACCGGGTGATCTGTGAGGTTACCGGGGAGCATGTAAGATATGTAAGACCGCCTTTTGGCGTATGGCAGAAGGATCTGGAGCTTGAAATGGAGGTTCTGCCAGTCATGTGGTCCGTGGATCCTCTTGACTGGACAACGGAAAATGTAGATGAAATTGTAAATAAAGTAGTGACGGAAGCCTCAGAAGGTGATATTATTCTATTGCACGACTGCTACGATTCCTCGGTAGATGCCGCTCTCAGGATTATTGACATCCTTACAAAGGAAGGGTTTGAATTCGTGACAGTTGATGAGATGATTCTGGACTAAATGTACTTGCCTGGTCTCCTGCGGCCTGTGCAGGTACAGACATTCTGAGAGGTTCGTCATACTGGAAATACAAAGGAGAGGAAGTGGACAGGATGATGGAGCATGAATTTTCAAGAACAGAGCTTCTGATCGGGGAAGAGGGAATACGAAGGCTTAAGAGCGCTTCAGTTCTTGTGTTCGGGTTGGGAGGAGTGGGCTCCCATTGTGTTGAAGCGTTGGCGAGGTGCGGCATCGGAAAGCTGATACTGGTGGATCCGGATACTGTGTCCCTTTCGAATATAAACCGCCAGTGTGTGGCATTCCACAGTACGGTGGGAGAGTATAAGACGGCGGTAATGAAGCGGATCATTGCAGATATCAGCCCGGAGGTGGCGGTAATGACACACGAAACTTTCGTACTCCCGGACAATATAGATGAGATCTTTACAGAAAGGCTGGATTATGTGATTGATGCCGTGGATACGGTGACGGCGAAGCTGGCCATTGTACAGAAGGCAGAGGAGTACGGCGTGCCGGTGATCAGCTGCATGGGAACAGGCAATAAGCTTTACGGGGAACTTTTTGAGATTGCAGACCTAAGTGAGACTTCCGTGTGCCCCCTCTGCCGCGTCATGCGGCGGGAGCTGAAAAAAAGGGGAATAGAGCACCTGAAGGTACTATATTCAAAAGAGACTCCTGTCCGTGTATCTACAGGGGATACCGGTAAGGAGGAAGGACAGGGGAGGCCTCTTCCGGGAAGCATCTCCTTCGTGCCGCCTGTGGCGGGGCTTCTCATTGCAGGGGAAGCAGTCAGGGATCTGATAAAGGACAAGTGAGTGTAATGATTCAGCAGGTCTGCGTATCTACTAGAGCGTGTTTGAAAATTGCTTTCTGGCAGACCTGTGGAGATCGTGAACAGTTACCAGTAAGGAGGAAAAAGGACATGGATCTGTTTGAATATGCAAGAGAAAAAAATATGGAGCGGGAATCTCCCCTTGCGTCAAGACTCAGGCCAGCCACGCTTGAAGAGGTAGTGGGGCAGCAGCACATTATCGGGAAGGGAAAGCTCCTCTACCGTGCAATCAAGGCGGACAAGCTAAGCTCAGTCATATTTTACGGTCCTCCCGGAACAGGGAAGACCACACTCGCTAAGGTGATCGCCCATACCACCAGTGCAGAGTTTACCCAGATTAACGCCACAGTGGCGGGAAAAAAGGATATGGAGGAAGTCGTAAAGAAGGCAAAAGACACGCTCGGCATGTATCAGAAGAGAACTATTTTGTTTGTGGACGAGATCCATAGATTTAACAAGGGACAGCAGGACTATCTTCTTCCCTTTGTGGAGGATGGGACGGTCATTCTGATCGGGGCAACGACAGAGAATCCTTATTTTGAAGTGAACGGGGCGCTCATATCCCGCTCCAGCATCTTTGAACTGCATCCTCTTGACCAGGAGGATATTAAGACGCTCCTGAAACGTGCGGTCAGTGATGTGGAAAAGGGAATGGGAAGCTATCAGGCGGTGATCGAGGAGGATGCCCTGGAGTTCCTTTCGGATATTTCAGGCGGTGATGCAAGAAATGCCCTGAATGCCCTTGAGCTGGGAGTTCTTACGACAGAGCGCAGCAGTGACGGGAAAATACATATTACCCTTGAGGTCGCATCAGAATGTATCCAGAAGCGGGTAGTGCGCTACGATAAGACCGGGGACAACCACTATGATACGATTTCCGCATTCATCAAGAGCATGCGGGGCTCTGACCCGGATGCGGCGGTATATTATCTGGCAAAGATGCTCTACGCGGGGGAGGATGTCAAATTTATCTCCAGGCGGATTATGATCTGCGCCGCCGAGGATGTGGGAAACGCAGATCCCATGGCGCTTACGGTGGCGGTATCCGCGGCCCAGGCGGTGGAGCGGATCGGTATGCCGGAGGCGCAGATCATCCTCTCCCAGGCAGTGCTCTATGTGGCGTCTGCCCCCAAAAGCAATTCGGCGGTAAATGCCATTAGTTCCGCCATGGGGAATGTAAAGAGCAGGAGAACGACTGTTCCTGCCCATCTTCAGGATGCCCACTATAAGGGAGCCGGAAAGCTTGGACATGGCACAGGGTATAAATACGCCCATGATTACCCGAACCACTATGTGCGGCAGCAGTATCTGCCGGAGGAGATCAGAGGGGAGGTCTTCTATGAACCCGGCGATATCGGAAAAGAGAAAGAGATCAAAGAATGGCTTAAGTTCATTAGAAGAGAGGAGCGGAATTAAGCAGACAGATGGGGACGGGGCATTTTTAAAAATGCCCCGTCCCCATTATCATCTTACTTTCAGATCCTCTGCTCTTGCTGCAATGGAAGCCCCTGGTACGGAGAAGGAGGGCATTCCGTCCGGATTCCAGAAGACTTTTCCGATATATGCATTCCGCCCTGCATCATATAGGGGCTGGTAATCATCTTCGCCAAGATAGCGCTCCTCCTGGCGGCAGTGATAGATGATCAGATCCTCGCTGTCATCATCTGAGCGCGTAAAGCTATTGTGGCCGGGGCCGTAATATCCGGTGGCGGGACTGCTCTGGAATACAGGGTAAGGGCATTTTGTCCAGGAGACGGCATCCAGAAGATCCGCTGTCTCATCTGCGTACAAAAGTCCCATACAGTACATGGCGTCTGTCCCGCTGGCGGAAAAGGTCACAAAGATTTTACCGCCATGCTTTAATACCGCCGGGCCTTCATTGACCGGGAATCCGTGCAGCTCCCAGCTGTATTCCGGACGGGTAATCTTTACCGCCGGAGTGCAGATGGTCCAGGGATTTTCAAGCCTGGAGATGAAGATATCGGATATATTATCCGTCTTCTGCGCCCACAGAAAATAGTCCTGTCCGTTATGACGGAGATAGGTGTGGTCCAGGGAAAAATCCGTGAAGGCAATATCTCCCTCTACAGTAGTCCTGACCGGTCCTTTCTCCACCCAGTTATCCTTCATGGGATCCGGCCCGGTGCACGCAAGGCAGTGCGGGCGGATCCGCCAGGACGACGTGTCAGAGATGCTGGCAGTATAGTACACATACCAGCCCCCATTTATGAAATGAATCTCCGGGGCCCACAGATGGGGACTTTTCAGAAAGCCGTCTGCTCCCTCTAACGGAGCTTTTTCATAAATAATCTTCTCTGTGTACTGTCCGGAATTATCCGTTAGTCCCTCTAAGGTATCCGCACAGCGCAGAATCAGATACAGATACTGGTATCTCCCGTCAAGGTTGTGTCCGGCATCTGTGTGTGAGCCTATGAAATAATACTTTCCGTCAGTATGCTTGTATATATAAGGATCCGCCCGGTGGCTGGCCAGGGGCGCAGCACAGTCCGGCGTCTGTATAAAGCCTGTCATGCGGGGGTTTTTCTTACTGCCCTTTCCGGCCTCCCAGGTTTCATCTGGTTTCCATATAAGAGGGCGTTCCTCTGTCATGCCATTTGTATAGGTGACTGTAATTTTCTCCGGAAGCCTGCCAGAATCCCCCGGAAGGTCAATGTCTTCCCTGGAGGCCAGGACAATCGGCTCAGGAGCGCCGTACCGCGCCTGAAGCGTCCTGATAATGGAAAGTGGAAGGGTAATAACCGGATGGCGCGGGGAAACAAGCTCTTCCTTATGGGAAAGAACTTCTCCGGGCAGGGCTGAGGCCTCAATGCGGCATCCGCCGTTTAACCGGTACCAGTGGGTACGGCTGTAGCTGTATTCCAGGTAAAAAAATCCATCCGCCGGGGGTTCCCACGTCACTGTGTAAGACCGCAGATATGCAGAAGTCTGTGATTTTCTGCACAAAAAATCTGCCTCAGGAAGCTGATACATTGGTTTCTTATAATCAGATATCATAATCTTCTCCTTTGGCATCTGTTTAATGAATGAAAACTAAGAACGATAAATATGATAACATATAAATCCCCAGTTGACAAGTGAAAGTAGAATGGAATAAGATATAAATATTAAGTCTGTTTTAAGCCCTTATGCGGTTATAGACAACAGCAGGGATGGAGAAGAGAGAGATGGCTACAATTAAGGAAATTGCACGCGAGTGCGGCGTATCGGTTGCGACGGTGTCGAATATTCTGAATCATAAGCCGGGTGCGAGTGATGAGACGAGGAAGAGGGTGATGGAGAAGGTAAAAGAGCTGAATTATCATCCGAATACGATTGCGAGGAACCTGAAGACGAAGAACTCACGGAGCATCGGTGTCATTGTGGAGGATATGACGATATTCAGTATTCCGGATATTGTAGACGGCATTACAGAACACTGTGAGGAGGAGAAGTACCAGATTCTCCTGATTAATCTGCGTTTATATAAAAAGTATAACGACACGTATTACCACAGAGATGATTTTTATCCCATTGTGAGGGATGAGATTGGGGAGCTGATTGCAAAGCAGGTGGAGGGGATTATCTACGTAGCGGCCCATGAAAGGACGCTTAAGTGTATTCCGGAAACCCTTCCGGTTCCGGCGGTGATGGCATACGGGTATACAAGGAGCGCCAAGGTGCCTTCGGTCGTGGTGGACGATGAGGACGGCGCATATCAGATTGTGCAGCATATGATAGACCAGGGGCACAGGAGGATCGGTGTGATTACCGGAAAGCGGGACAGCCCCCATATGCAGGACCGTCTGCTTGGATATCAGAGGGCGCTCTTTGAGAACCAGATCCTTTATAATCCAGAGTATATCTGTACCGGGGACTGGTTCAGGGACAGTGGGTACGCCGGGACGGATCTGCTTCTTAAGAAGAATGTAACGGCTATTTTCTGTATGAATGACCTGATGGCCGGCGGGGTGTATGACCGCCTTGAAGAGCTTAATCTCAGGCCAGGCCGGGACATTTCGGTGGCTGGGTATGATAACAGGGAGCTGTCGGGATATTATAAGCCCCCTCTTTCAACAATTACGCTGCCTCTTCATGATATAGGGTATGAGGCCAGTGAGATTATCATCAGAATGCTCCGCAGGGAAGAGCTGGGGCTTCAGGACAATATCAGGAAAGTAAAATGTTATCCGCTCATCAGAAAATCTGTTTCAGCCATTCAGAAGAGCGGAACAGCCGTATAGGCGGAAAATTTTAACGAAAAAAACTGCCATCGGCAGTTTTTTCGCATTTAACAGCAAAAAAAACAGGCACTTTGAGCGGCGAAAAAGCCCTCAAAGTGCCTGTTTTATAGGATTGTTGTGCAAATTGCACAATATTAAACGTTTAATTTTTACTTGCAATTGTGCAAAGAATGTGATATAAAGATAATAAAGAACAGAAAACACCGTAATAAGCAAAAAAATAATTTAGAAAGAGCATCTGTTTGAAAATAAGAGCGCATTTTTAAAAAATACATATTAAACGATTAACCGAAAGGGGGTGCAACATGGAAAAGAGACGGCTGGAAACAATACCTTTACGCCAGATAAAGATAAAGGATCCGTTCTGGGATAAATACACCGGGCTGGTAAAGGATGTATTAATTCCTTATCAGTGGGATATTCTGAATGACCGGATAGAGGGAGCGGAAACAAGCCACTGTATACATAATTTTAAAGTTGCAGCAAAAGAGGCGGAAGGAAATTTTGAAGGAGCGGTTTTTCAGGATACGGATGTGGCAAAGTGGCTTGAAGCAGTCGCTTATACCCTGGAGGTGTCTCCTGACAAAGAACTTGAAGAGCTGGCTGATGGAACGATTAATCTTATAGGCCGGGCACAGGGTGAGGACGGGTACCTGAATACGTACTTTACGATTAAGGCGCCAGAGCTCCGCTGGAAGAATCTGAGAGAGGGTCATGAGCTGTATACAGCGGGACATATGATCGAAGCGGCGGCAGCATACTATAAAGCTACCGGGAAGACAGAGTTTCTGGAGATTATGAAACGATTCGCAGATCTCATCTGTCAGATCTTCGGCAGTGAAGAAGGAAAATGTCATGGGTATCCGGGCCATCAGGAGATTGAGCTTGCCCTTGTCAGGCTTTATGAGGCGACGGGGGATCAGAAATATCTGAAGACGGCAAAATATTTTATTGATGCCAGAGGCACAGGAGAGAACTATTTTCTGGAGGAGGAGAGAAAACCGGGATACCGGCAGCTCTCTCCGGAGTTTGAAGATTATGATGTGAGTTACTCCCAGTCCCATCTTCCGGTGCGGGAGCAGACTACCGCAGAAGGACATGCGGTGCGTGCAGTGTATATGTACTGTGCCATGGCAGATCTGGCATACCTGTATCAGGATCAGAAGCTGTTTCAGGCCTGCGAAACGCTCTGGGAGGATATGACAAAGCGCAGGATGTACATAACCGGGGGAATCGGTTCCTCGGGGTTTTTGGAAAGGTTTACAACAGATTATGACCTTCCTAATGACAGAAATTATTCCGAGACATGCGCATCCATAGGGCTGGCGCTTTTTGGAAGAAGGATGGCCCAGATTACGAAGGATGCATCCTATATGGATACGGCGGAGAGGGCGCTCTATAATACGGTGCTTTCAGGAATAGCAATGGACGGGAAGAGTTTCTTTTATGTGAATCCGCTGGAGGTGTGGCCTGATAACTGCAGGAAGCGTACATCCATGGAGCATGTAAAACCGGTACGTCAGAAATGGTTCGGCGTAGCCTGCTGCCCGCCGAATATTGCAAGGACCCTCGCGTCGCTGGGACAGTATCTGTATTTCACATCAGAGGATACGCTGTATGTGAATCTCTATATATCCGGCAGTGTGGATACAAAGCTTCAGGGTTCTGATGTAAATCTGACAGTGGAGAGCGACCTGACAAATACAGGAAGGATTAAGCTTGTTTTTGAGTCAGAAAAGGACGGGGCGGGACGAAACCTTGCACTTCGGATTCCGTCTTATGTAAAGGAGTATACCGTATCGGGCAGTGCATATACTGCGGACTGTCCGGTAGAAAAGGGATATTTATATATCAGGAACCTTCCGGCAGGGAGGACGGAGCTTGTCATCAGTTTTTCAGTCCCGGCGCGTTTCGTGCGTGCCAACCCGAAGGTGCGTGCAGATGCAGGACGGATTGCCATTGTTAAGGGTCCCCTGGTGTACTGTCTGGAGGAGATGGACAACGGAGAGAATCTGTCCGGGGTATTTGCCGATGCGAAGGGAAAGCTTGTGGAAGCTTATGAGGAGAATCTGTTAGGCGGAGTGACAACAGTAACATTTACCGGAAAGCGTCTTAAGGATACGCTCTGGGAAGACGGTGCACTCTATGGCGACAGAGAGAATCTGTTTGAGGAGGTAACACTCCGTGCGGTTCCTTACCATGCCTGGGGCAACCGGAAGCCGGGCGAGATGCAGGTGTGGATGAAGGAATTACTATAACCATGGTCTTTGAGGGGCAGTTCCCCTGGAAGATAGAAAAACAAAAAGAAGGAGGATTCAACATGAAAAAGAAACTTTTAGCAACGCTGTTATGTATTGCAATGACAGCATCTATGCTGCTTGGCTGCAGCGCCGGAAGCGAGGGAGGCGATTCTGAGAAGTCAGAGGGTTCAGGCTCTGCCGGAAAGAACGAGATGGAGGTAGAAGGAGAAGCTACCGAGTTAGAGGTATGGACATTCATCGAGCTTCATCAGCAGTTCTATACAGATATGGCAGAGAGATGGAATGAAGAGCATCCGGACAAGAAGGTAAAGCTGGTGCTTAGCAACATGCAGTACGATGACATGCACAACAAGCTGTCACTGGCCCTGGAATCAGGAGAAGGTGCACCGGATGTTGTGGATATTGAGCTTGGCAAGTTCCCGGCGTTCATGACAGGGCAGATTGGTCTTAAGGATCTGACACCGGAGATCCAGCCGTATCTTAGCAACATTATTGAGTCACGTCTTAAGATTTATGGAAAAGACGGTGCATATTACGGATTCCCGACACACGTAGGAGCCATGGTTGCATTCTACAACACAGAGGCACTTAAGGAAGCAGAAGTAGACTACACGACCATCAAGACATGGGATGACTTCAAGGAAGCAGGAGTAAAATACCATGAGA
>CANOKL010000080.1 GCA_947566645.1 uncultured Lachnospiraceae bacterium | reverse complement strand
TCTGATACGGCATTGGCAATGGCATCCATTTTCTTGAACACATCTTCCTTGTCAAAGCCAACAACCTCTTTGGTTTTATCAGCAATTCCGAAAATAATTTTTCCTCCGGTTCCATTTGCAAAGGCAACCACAGACTTCATATATTTGATGCTTTTCTCCGGCAGATTCTCTTTGAACTCCACATTCTTCGATTCTCCTGCAAGAATTTCTTCTATAGTCATCATAACACCTCGCTCTCTTTTACAGTTTTAACTGTTGTTACGATAGCATTGATCCAACAAATTGAATCAAAGCCGCAACTGCTGATCCAAATTCAACAGTTCCTTTTATAGCTTGTAACGAAGCTATTGCCGTCTTTATCATAGATTTCTTTGGCTTTTCAGATATAACTTCCGCTTCTATAACTTCTAGGCTTTCAGATGCCGCTTCTTTATCTTCATCTGATGTAAGAGTATCCACCTTCGTCCTAACTGCGGCAATCAACTGTTCTATATCTTTTGCTGTTGCCCCAATATTTGTAGTTGCCGCAACAGATGAATTATCATTTGCAATAATAGCTTGACCATTTTGCACCGTCACATTATAAATATTCTTTTCATCTATTCCCATATCAATACCTACTTTCGTTAGCAAGATGCAAACATGCTCTATTTCTCCCCACGCTTCACATAGTTCAGTTCGACATCGTATCCCAGAGATTCCAACATCTGTATGAAAGTCTTATTGACGATATTTTCGCTTTTCTTTATCAGCCGATTCACATAGGAAGGAGTGGTTCCCACGTCCTCGGCAAGTTTCGCCTGAGTAGTTTCTGCTTCTATGCACTTTACCTTTACATCGACTTCAATATTGTTCTTCAGCATTAACTTCCACCTCGTCTATCTCTATTGAAACAAATTATATTATTCGTGCAATTTATTATAGCACAAACCCTACCGTTTTTCAAATCCCTAATAAAAATAAAATTGTACGACTGTTACGCCTTTGATAGGAAAGATATCCGCCCTCTTGACTTGGAGTATACTCCAGGTGCTATACTTCTTATATTACAATTCAGAGAAGGAGCAGACTGCATGACGATTTCTGAGGTGAGTGAAAAGTATGGGCTTTCACAGGATACTCTTCGTTATTATGAACGCATCGGCGTAATTCCGCCGGTGAAGCGCAAGGCAGGGGGAGTACGGGATTACACGGAGGAGGATCTGGGATGGATTGAGCTTGCAAAGTGCATGCGGAGTGCCGGACTTTCCATGGAGGCATTAATTCAATATGTAAATCTTGCCAGGCAGGGGGATGAGACCATTGCTGCAAGGCGTGATCTGCTGAATGATCAGAGGAAACAGCTGATGAAGCAGTATGAGGCAATCCGCGCGGCAAAAGAGCGTCTGGATTATAAGATCTCCCGGTACGATGAGGCGATGAAGACCGGCAGATTAAGCTGGGACAAATAAGTTGTGTTAACAAAAGGTGATCCGGAAGGACACTGAAAAATAAAAGGAGGATACAGATATGATTTATAAGAAGTTTCAGGATTTAGAATTATCGGCACTTGGCATGGGGAACATGCGGCTTCCTGTTATCGGCGGGGATGATGCACGTATTGATGAGGCGGCCGCGGCAGAGATGGTTGAGTACGCTATGAGCCATGGGATTAATTATTATGATACAGCATGGGGATATCATAACGGAAATTCCGAGACAGTTGTGGGTAATCTCCTCAGTAAATATCCCCGGGACAGCTTCTATCTGGCCACAAAGTTTCCGGGATATGATCTTGCGAATATGCCGAAGGTAGAAGAGATTTTTGAAAAACAGCTTGAAAAGTGTAAGGTGGAATATTTTGACTTTTATCTGTTCCACAATGTATGTGAGATGAATATTGAACAGTATCTGGATCCACAGTATGGCATATTTGAATATCTGATGAAGCAGAAGGAAAATGGAAGAATCCGGCATCTGGGATTTTCGGCCCATGGTTCCTGTGATGTGATTAAGCGTTTTCTTGACGCATATGGAGAGCATATGGAATTCTGCCAGCTTCAGATCAACTATGTGGACTGGACGCTGCAGAACGCAAAGGAAAAGATGGAGCTGTTAGAGGAGCATCACATTCCGGTATGGGTTATGGAGCCTCTGCGCGGGGGTATGCTGGCAAAGCATTCAGAGGAAAATACGGCAAAGCTTAAGGAACTGCGCCCGGATGAGACGGTGCCGGCATGGGCGTTCCGGTTCTTGCAGAGTCTTCCGGGTGTGACTATGATTCTTTCCGGAATGTCAGATTTTGAGCAGATGAAGGCAAATATACATACCTTTGAGACAGAGAAGCCTTTAAATGACAAGGAGATGACAGAGCTTCTCGGCATTGCTGGAAAGATGGTAAATGGAGTGCCCTGTACAAAATGTCATTACTGTACCAGCCACTGCCCACAGGAAATTAATATTCCATTCATGATTGAGCTGTATAATGAGCATGTATTTACCGGCGGCGGATTCATTGCCCCCATGGCATTAATGTCGGTTCCAAAGGAACAGCAGCCCTCGGCATGTGTAGGATGCAAAAGCTGTGAGGCAGTCTGTCCGCAGCAGATTAAGATTTCAGAAGTACTGGCTGATTTTGTAACAAAGCTTGCATGAGAATGCCGTACGATTATAAAGGGGGATAATGGAGTATGATTTATCGGGAACTTGGTAATACCGGGATTAAAGTCAGTGAAATCGGAATAGGCTGCGAGGGCTTTATAGATAAAACTGCTGACCAGGTGAGGGAATTTGTGGATCTGATGGAGCAGGAGGGGGTAAATTGTATTGATTTATATTCTCCGAATCCAGTATTCAGGAGTTCTCTCGGCGCGGCTCTGGCAGGAAGAAGAGAAAAATTTGTCCTGCAGGCGCATCTGTGTACGATCTGGAAGGACGGGCAGTATAAAAGGACAAGGGATATTGAGGAAGTAAAGGAAGGATTTGCAGACCAGTTAAAGCGTCTCGGGACAGATTATGTAGAGATCGGTATGATTCATTACGTGGATTCTGTAGATGAGTGGAGAAATGTGGCGGACGGGCCAGTTATGCAATATGCGCGTATGCTTAAGGAAGAAGGGGTCATTAAGAGCGTCGGTCTTTCCAGCCATAATCCAGAAGCTGCTCTTGAGGCCATAAGAGGCGGGAATATTGATGTGCTGATGTTCAGCATAAATCCCTGCTATGACCTGATGCCTGCCAGTGAGGATGTAGAAGAGCTCTGGAACGAGAAAAATTATGAGAAGCCACTCCTTAATATGGAGCCAGCAAGACAGGAACTCTATGAGGAATGCCAGAGACGCGGAGTTGGCATTACGGTTATGAAGGCATTCGGCGGCGGGGATCTGCTAGATGGAGAACTATCACCCGCCGGAAAAGCACTGAATGCTTTCCAGTGCCTGAGCTATGCCTTGACGCGTCCCGCAGTGGCAACAGTACTGTCAGGCGCCAGAACCCTTCAGGAATTGAGAAGTGACATTGCGTATGAATCTGCAAAAGAAGAAGAGAAGGATTATGCACCGGCACTTGCTGCATTTCCTAAGATCAGCTGGGCAGGGCACTGTATGTACTGCGGGCACTGCGCGCCCTGTCCGAAGGGGATTGACGTGGCTATGGTTACAAAGCTTCTGAACCTGGCTGTTGCACAGGACGGGATGCCGGAGACGGTAAGGGAGCATTATGCTGTACTTTCCCATACTGCAGGAGAATGCGCGGCATGCGGTGCATGTGAAAAGAGATGCCCATTCCAGGTAAAGATTGTCGAAAATATGAAAAAAGCAGCAGAGTTATTTGGAAAATAATGTTTAAAAAAAGGGATGTGCCCAGGCACATCCTTTTTTATGCTGCGCGCAAAATAAATCTGCCGCGCAAAATAACATAATGCGCAACCCCATAACCGCTTTGCGGCTGTAGTTTTTGCGATACTCACGGCAGATTTCACCTGCCGTGAATATTATATATTTTGGTTATTTTTATTTTAGAGAAGTTTTAGATGGTTTCTTAATATTTTATGAAGTTTTCTAAAGAAAAGCAGAAAGTTGTTGTGATTCAAAGAATATCTTGTTATACTCTTACACATACTACATGATGAACAAGGGCATTACGTAAGGAGCAGATAAGTATGGGCAGATTTCGAAAAATACTGGCTGGAATGATCCCGGAATATAGTTGGTTTCCGCTCATTCTGGCTCTTTCTTTTGATAGCGGAGTTTATGTGGCAGCGAGGATGATTGCAGGCGGATGGCATCATTATAATATGGAAAGCAGCCTGGATAAGATGGTTCCGTTCTGGGCGCCTGCAGTGACCGTTTATCTGGGATGCTATCTGTTCTGGGCAGTGAATTATATACTGATCGCCAGGCAGGACAGGAAAGCAGTATGTCAGTTTTTCTGGAGTGATTTTATAGCGCATGTGATCTGCTTTGCGATTTTTCTGTTGTTTCCAACAACGAATATCCGTCCTGCGGTAAAACCGGACGGAGTATGGAACCAGCTTATGCTGTGGGTGTTCTCAGTGGATGCGGCAGATAACCTGTTCCCCTCTATTCACTGCATGGTGAGCTGGTTCTGCTTTATCGGAATCAGAGGAAGGCGGGAAATCCCACTGTGGTACAAACTGTTCTCCTGCATGATGGCACTTATGGTCTGTGCTTCCACTCTCTTCACAAGGCAGCATGTTATTATAGATGTACTTGGGGGTGTGTTCCTGGCAGAGCTGTGCTTCTATATTGGCAGGCGAAGGAGACCGAGACGCATCTATGAGAGGATTCTTTTTCCGAAGAGCAGGAAGGGGGAGCTGAATGCATAGCAAAAAAAAGATCATTGGAAATGGCATTTTTCTGCTGTCTGTATTCCTGCTTACCCTGTATGGCGTCTTTCACGGAGAGGATCTGGAAAAAATGTTTGCCGCTATTAAGGGGGCAGATGTAAAGTGGCTTGTCCCGGGAGTACTTTTTGTGGTATTATTTATCTGGGGCGAATCTATTATTATATGGTATATGATGCGTTCTTTCGGTATTTTTCTTAAGAAAAGAATCTGCTTTTTATTTTCCTCTGTAGGATTTTTCTTCAGCTGTATCACTCCGTCAGCAAGCGGAGGGCAGCCCATGCAGATTTACTATATGAGGAAGGAGCGTATTCCGGTCCCGGTTTCTACAGTTATTCTGATGGTTGTGACGATTACATACAAGCTGGTGCTTGTTATAATAGGGCTTGGGGTTCTTATGCTCGGCAGAGGGTTCTGCCGTCATTATCTGGGAGAGATACTGCCGGTTTATTACCTGGGGCTCTCACTGAATGTAGCCTGTGTCGGATTTATGATTGTACTGTTATTCCATCCGGTTCTTGTCGAAAGGTTTCTGGTTTCAGGACTGGGATGGATGGAAAGATTTAAGATTATGAAGAGGAGGAAGTCCCGCAGGGAGAAGCTGCTTAAGGCCATGCAGGTCTACAGGGAGACTGCGGACTATCTGAGAAAACACAGGACAGTGCTGGTTCTCGTAATGCTAATTACATTTATACAGCGTCTGATCCTGTTTGGTGTTACCTGGACGGTATACCGGGCATTCAGAATGTCAGGTGTGGATGCGGCGGATGTCGTGCTCCTTCAGGCAGTCATATCTGTATCCGTTGACATGCTTCCTCTTCCAGGCGGGATGGGGATCAGTGAATCCCTGTTTCTGAAGATTTTTCGTCCGGTTTTCGGAACCTTCCTTTTGCCGGCAATGGTGCTTTCCCGGGGAATCGGTTACTACAGCCAGCTATTAATCAGCGCTGTATTTACGGTAACAGCGCAGTTGTATTATACACTAAGAAGCCGGATGAAAAATGAAAACGGGCTTCGGCAGGGGGTTGCAAAATGATAGGTTTTTATGATTATACGGTTGTTCTTACATATATTGGTTTTGCATCGGGCATTACCGGAATGTTCTGTGCATCTACAAGACATCTGAGATGGGCAGTCTTTTTTCTTGCCTTTTCGGGACTCTGTGATATGTTTGACGGAAAGATTGCCAGAACTAAAAAGAACAGGACAGAGGATGAGAAGAACTTCGGAATCCAGATTGATTCGCTGTGCGATATCGTCTGCTTCGGCATCCTGCCTGTGCTGATCTGCTTTAAGCTTGGCATGAGGCATATCTACAGCATGGCAATCCTGATTTTTTACGGACTGGCAGGAGTAATCCGCCTTGGATATTTTAATGTAATGGAGACAAAAAGGCAGGCAGAGACGGATGAAAACCGGAAATATTATCAGGGACTGCCCATTACATCCATGGCAATTGCGCTGCCGCTCTTTGTTGTGGTATCGCCTTTATTTCCGAATCATATGACATTTACAGTGCTGCTTCATGTTCTTGTGACAGTAATCGGGATCCTGTTCGTGGCAGACTTTAAAATAAGAAAATTGTCAACCAGAGAGCTTTTTCTGCTTGTTGCGGTAGTTGCTGCCGCCGTGGCGGTTATTATTTTTGTCTGGCGGAGCTGGTGGCGGCTTTTGCATTCTTAACTATTTACCAGGAGGAAAGATGTATGTATTTAGTTGCAGACCGAAATGGGAAGACAGTGGAAGAGAATTCTCTTCAGGATAAGCTCCTCAGGTGGATGTATGGACATCTCCTGGGCAGATGTCTGTTAAGGCCTCTTATTACGCCGGGTGTGTCAAGGCTTGGAGGAAGGCTTCTGGATCTACATATGTCCAGAGTTCTGGTCGCCCCTTTTGTACGCCGCCTTTCCATTGATATGACAGACTATGAACAAAAGGAGTATGCCTCTTATAATGATTTTTTTAAGCGGAGGCTCCGGCCAGGGGCCCGTCAGATTGAGAATGCACCGGAGATTCTGGTAAGCCCGTGTGACAGCAGGCTCAGCGTCTATCAGATCGAACCAGAGAGTACATTTAAGGTAAAGCATACCAGCTATACATTGTCAGGACTTCTGCGCGACTGGTGGCTTGCGGACCAGTATGCGGGAGGATACGTATGGATCTTCCGCCTTCGTGTAGACGACTGTCACCGGTATATCTACGTTGACTGCGGAAAAGAATCAAAAAGACGTGTAATACCAGGGGTATTTCACACAGTTAACCCTGCGGCGGGAGACAGATTTCCGATTTATAAAGAAAATACCAGGGAATATTCTGTGCTTAAATCCGACAACTTTGGCGAGATTCTCCAGATGGAGGTGGGCGCCCTGCTTGTGGGTAAGATTGAGAACCACCGGGTGAGCGATACTGTAAAGAGAGGACAGGAAAAGGGGAATTTTGCCTTTGGGGGATCCACGATTATTCTCATGACGCGTAAGAACCGAGTCTGCCCGGACCAGGATATCCTTGAGAACTCAGCCAGAGGCATAGAGACCCGGGTAAAACTGGGAGAACATATAGGAATTAAAAATTTTGAAAAACCTTTCCTTGACAAATCCGGATTCCATGCATATAATTAGAATACGGAAAGACAACAATACGAAGATGTCTGCGAACCAGAGAATAAGCAGTATAGATCAGGGCTTGTACTGGTTTCGACGGGGGTCAGAAAGTTGGAGAAGCCATCCGTAGCGGGACACTACGTTAAAAGTTCCAATTAAATATAAACGCAGACAATAGAGAATTAGCGTACGCTGCCTAGTATTGGCGGCAGTCGGCCTTAGGTTATCCGCTGCTTAAGCAACCGGCTTCAACTAAGCGGAGCACTTCGTTTCCAAAGCTTTGAGGAGATGGAAGAATTTATGAAGCTACTGAAGCCAGTAACCTGTCATTAGGTGACTGGACAAGGGAATGTTAATATAATGACTGTGATGGGAGAAGCTCTGATGGATGGGCTTTCGGACGCGGGTTCAACTCCCGCCAGGTCCATTGGAAAAATCCATCCGCTATTGGTTTTAAAATCAATAGCGGATGGATTTTTTACTTCCAGGATAGTTGTAGCTGCTTTTTCTGTTTTGCGCAGTCAGAAAGATACAGGTTGATAAGCGTCTGGTATGGAATACCGGAATCATCACTCTGTGCTTTGAAAAAGCTGATCGTGTCACAATCAATGTTGATCGTGACAAAGGACATATTATTTTACAAAGCATTCATTTTATAATCCAAATCTCCAATTAAATAGTTTCTTTTGTATGTGCATGAACATATCTTAGAATCAAATAACGCTATATTATATGAATCTTTATCAAACGTACTTATATACTTCACACCATCATAACCTAAATATTTTGCAAAATCACTTATATATTGAGTAGGTAAATAATCTAAATTTTGCCAAATACAAACAACTTACTCTTTTAGAATTAGCTCGTCCTGCTGAAGCTATATCGGCTGGCGGAGCTCCCATTTCACCAAAATTGTATCCCTTTTCATCTTTTGCCACTCGTGCCCTATACAGTTTTGTTCCTTTAGGTACTACGGAAACAGTATCTTGCAAAACCTCTGCCAAAATTTCCAAATTAATGTATCTTGTATGAAATCTATTTTCATTGCGTAAATATTTTCTAAAATCATCCCACTGATATTTCCCTAAAATAGAATTCTGTTCCAGAAAAGTTTCATCATATAAATTAGGAATTCCAACTTTCTGCATCAAAATTTGCTCATCCAAATCCTTTGATGTTGCAATAATATTCTCTATAATAATCCTTATTTCACACAAATCCAGATTAAATATATTCCAATCATTTTTAATATGCTCTTCAATATCTTTTTTCGCATTATCAGGGAAATCATCCGTCAATTCATCTTCTGGTTTATATATTTCAATTATAGATATCAATAATTCTTCAAAATCAGAATTGCCGAAATCAGAATCACTCTCACTATCATAAATCCAAACCTCTTCCGCACCACAAAGCGGACACGCTCCTTTATGACCAAGAGATTCTATGGATGCTTTTATTTCTAAATCTTTAAAGCACTCCGCACAACAAATCATTCTTTATCCTCCAAGAATTTTCCCATCAATTCTACATGATGCATTAACGAAAACTTTTTAATTACTTCCTATTCTGTCAAGCCTAAATTTATTGATTTTACAGGCTTTGACGATTTTTA
>CANOKL010000079.1 GCA_947566645.1 uncultured Lachnospiraceae bacterium | reverse complement strand
CAGTGCTATTTTTTCGCCCAAAACGGTTACGGCGTTTAAACTGTCCCGATCACGCCCGGCACGGCGTTTAAACTGTACAGTCCCCGGAAGACACCGGCTATAAAAACGCAGGCGGAAAAACAGAAAGGAGAGAGCGTATGGAATTAAGAGAAGCATTAGGAGAGGAACTGTATTCACAGGTAGAGGCAAAGTTGACGGAGATCAACGGCTCAAATGATCGGAAGGACAACCCGGTCAGATATGTGGACCTGTCAGAGGGCGGTTATGTGGGGAAGGAAAACTATACCCGGCTGCAGACGGAATCGTCAGGGTATACGAAACAGTTGGATGATGCGAACGGCGTCATCAAATCCTACAAAGATATGGATATCGATGGGATCAAGCAGTCTGCTAAAGACTGGGAGACGAAGTACACAGAGGATACGAAAAAACTTCAGGACCAGCTTGCCAGTCAGGAACGGACTTTTGCTGCTGAGAGGTATCTGGATAGCCAGAAGATTAAGTCTCCACTGTCAAGGAAGACGATCCTGAATGAATTTCTTGCGCAGAACATGGAATTCAAAGACGGTAAGTTCTCAGGAGCGGATGACTACATGAAAAAGATCCGTGAGCAGTACCCGGATGAGTTTGAGGCAGAAGAGTCGTCAAGCGGACCGGAGAAGAAGATCTTCACCCGGGCAACCAGCCATACCTACAAGCCGACAACCAGATCCGAAGAAGAAGCATATCTAAAAAAGAAGTATGGAAACAACAAGTATTCAAAACAGTAAAGGAGAAATGAGATTATGAAATATGGTGGATATAATGTAAGTGAGAAATACAGCCCGATTATTGAGCCGAATTTTTATTTTGATGCAGTGTTCCAGCCGGGGCTGACGTTCAGCGATCAACATCAGGGAGATGCAGAAGGGGCCGGAGCAGTCAAGATTTTCAGACTTGCGGCAAAGGCGGCAAAAGACCCGAAGAAACCGGCATCTGATTTTGAACACGGCGCGGCGAACAATGACCTGATTCCATTGTTGTTAAATAATCTGCAGCAGGAATCTACGAAAATTTACAATGTCCAGGCAGGTGCGGTACCCTATGATATGGCGGACGCTCATCTGGCACAGTCTACTCAGGTATGCCGTGAAGGATGGCAGATGTCCGGCCTTGCGTGTCTGGTGCATGAAGGAACAGTCATGGAAGATACGGAAGCAATTACAAAGAACAATATTATCAGCAAGATCATTGCAGGCAGAAAGAGCATCCGTAAGCAGAAAGCATCTGCAAATGTAGTGATGGCATCCGTAGAGACATACAGTACTATGCTCGAAGCTGCCGGCGATAAGTTTATTCCAGTGAAAAATGATGAGATCATCCGTACCGGGCAGATGGGATATTATCTGGGAATGTTGTGGGTAGAATGCAACATGCTCGATTTGTCTACGGCGGCGAAATATTACGATTATACCGGAACTCTGCAGACAGAGGATCTGTCTAAGGTAGAGTATATCATGTATGATTGGAGAGGGCTTCATATCGTGGATCTTCTGGATATGGCGCGGTTGAAGGATTCCGAAAACTTTAACGGAACCCTGGCACAGGTGGAAATTTGTTCTGGATACCGCCTTGGTGATAAGAATTATGCAGTTGTAAAGAAGTGCGGAAGTACAGATAATGCAGATACGGAACAGGGAAGTGAAACCGGTAAAAGCCAGGGGGAATAGCAGGGCATAGTCTGAGTACAGATTTGGAAATATATACAGCCGGAGACCTGGAAGGAATGACGATATCCCAGATCCGGTCTTTGGCTGACAGATTGGGCTATGCCATTACAAAGACGAAAAAAGCAGATATTATTAATGAGTTTCTTGCCGGGCAGGAAGGGGTGCTGTGATGAAGATTTATGCAGATATAGAATTCTATAAGAGTCAATATCTCCTTGGCCGGGCGCCGAAGATTCCGGATGCAGATTTTCCTTACTGGGCGATGCTTGCATCCGGAGAAATCCGGCAACGTACTTTTAACCGGACAGACAAGCTGGAAGAAATTCCAGAGGAAGTCGGGATGTGTTGCTGTGAGCTTGCGGAAAAGATGTATTCTGTTGAGTCTGTGAAGGATGAGACTGGTATGATTCTACAGAGCTATGGCAATGACGGTGAGACGGGAACCTATAAGACAGAGGATTTGTCTGAAGCAGGAATCCGGAAAAGTATGGATCAGATTATACGGAAGTGGCTTGTGAATACTGGATTGATGTATTGTGGGGTGACGTGATGAATCCGAACTATAATCAGACCATTACAGTTTATAATTGTCTCAGGGGAGAGGACAACCCGGATAGCAAAAAGGATATTTGGCAGAGAACTATTCTTCACAATTGTTTCTACAAGAATGTGATTGGACGGACAGAGTATGCGGATAAAGCGCCAAAGATGGATAATGTCTATACAGTGCGTATTCCGGCTTCAGAGAAGTATCTGTCGTACCGTGAATGGATACGGCTTCCGGAAAAGGAACGCCGGGAATTCTTCACTTGCAGCCAGAAGGATATTGTAGTCAGAGGGGAATGTACGGATGAGATCACCGGAATTCCCCCTGATACGGCATCCCAGGTGCTGTCCCGGTATAAACCGGAAGCGTTTGTAGTAGCTGCCTTTTCAGACAATACGTCACATCGAATGGCAAAGCATTACAGACTGGGAGGATAGAGAGGATGAGTGTTGATTTTAGATGGAATCATCCGATCCCGTTAATCGCAAGGGAAGCATTAGGCGGAGATCGGACACTGTTGTTTATGGCAAATGAAGCAAAGCGCCTGATGGATCCATATGTCCCTGCGATGAATATGGGATTATCACAGAATGTAAGGACGTACGTGGAAGGTGGAGCCGGAATTGTACATTACACTTCTCCCTATGCAAACTACCAGCATAAAGGGATTCTGATGGTGTCGAGGATTACGGGTAGTCCGTGGGCACGAATGGGCGAGAGTAAGGTCACTACAGGCAGGAAGTTAAAGTATAATAAATCCCGACATCCTCTTGCGACATCTGAGTGGGAAAAGGCAATGAAAGCGACCCGTATGAGCGATTTTACGAATGCGGTGCAGAGATTTGTGAATGGAGGGGGAGTATGACAAAGCATGAGATTATGAAGACTTATGTAGAAGAAAAGGTAATGGAGCTGGTAGGCTCCCTGACTTCTTTTAATTTTGCAAACGATTCTCCTGATTCGATATCGTTTCTGACGAATTATGCGGGGAAGATCGTGAAGAAGTTCCTGCGTGCCGCGGATAAGGAGTATGCCTTTTCCATAGTGCTGACCTGGCATTATTCCACGGAGACGGACGATCTGAATATGCAGGCTATGAATCTTGCACAGAATTTCATGGACTGGATTGAAGAGCAGAACCGGAAGAGGAACTTTCCGGACTTTGGTGTGAAATGCCAGGTAAAGAAAATTGAAAACTTACAGAACATGCCAAACCTTGCAACGGTAGATTGGGAGAATATGACCGCCCAGTACATGATCCAGTGCAGGGTTCTTTATTTTGAAAAGGAGTAGAGATTATGAAAGTCAATGAATTAATGAAAGGTTATACCGTGAATCCGGATTATGAAGGATGGGTAACGAATGACGACTATGTATTTGCAATTGATGTTGAACCGGGAGGAAGTACCATTACTGCAGATGGAGATTATGAAGTTGTGGAGATGGGGATTGCCGGACTGGATTCTCAGATGAACCCGGTAACACAGGATAAACAGTATATCCGATCTGGTCAGAATACCATGAAGACAGGAACACAGCGATCCTTTGCAGTCACTGGTGACAGGTATGTCGGCGATCCGGCGCAGGATTACTGTCTGTCTCACAAGATGAAATACGGTACCGGTAACGGTGTTGTGACGAATTACATCTATTTCAATATCCTGAACGGGAAAGGAGAGAAGGGGCAGGTATCTATCATTGTAAATTCGGATGGTTCCGGGAATGCCGGGGAATCTTCCGCGGTAGATATTGAGTTTAAAAAGATCGGATCGAATCCGACAGAGTATGCATATTCGGCAAGTGTGGAGCTGTCTAAAAATGAATCGGAACCGGCAGGAACTGAAAACGAATAGGAGGAACCGTGATGAGATTAGTAACAGTAGAAATTCTGGGAGTGAAGCTGGAAGCGCCTCTTTTAAATCACAAAGTGGCAAGAAAGTATGATGATGGCATCGCGAGAGTTGTCAAAATTGCCGATGAAACAAAGCATTGCAATTCAGGGTCAGAAGCAATTGAAAAACAGTGTAATGCCGTGGTTGATTTCATAGAGGATATCTTTGGTAAAGGAAGTGCATTGAAGGTGTTGGGAGAAGAAACTGATCTCCTGACATGCCTGGATGCCTGGGAGGAACTGACAGACGTGTATGAGAAACAGGTAAATCCAATTCTGGAAGAGCGCAATAAAAGAGCGATAGCAAAGTTTAGAGAGAAGAATGGTGATATGTAGTGAAAGAAGATTTCATTACTGGAATCCTTCCCGAGACAGTTGTAATTGATGGTACGGCATATCCGATCCGGTGTGATTTCCGGATCGGGATGCAGTTTGAAAGGATCTATGGCAGTAAACTGGTTGACAGGGATAAGATTCTCAGATTGTTGCAGATGTATTATTCTGAGATTCCGGAAAATATACCAGAGGCAATTAATCAGATGTTATGGTTTTACCGGTGCGGAGAACCGGAAGAAAAGAATGAAGATGAAAACGGCAAAAGGCAGAGATACCAGCGCAGGTCTTCCAAAGAGCCTGCGTATTCTTTTGCCCAGGATGCGCCGTATATCTATGCGGCATTCAAAGAGCAGTATGGGATTGATTTGACCGAAGTGGAAATGCACTGGTGGAAGTTTATGGCTTTGTTTGAGTCTTTGAATGAAGATACGAAGATGAGTCGGATCATGTATTACCGGAAAGTAAGCACATCGGGACTTCCAAAGGAAAAAAGAGCTTTCCTGAATGAGATGAAGAAACTATATAAGATCACGGACATTTCGGTATTAGGAAAAAAGGTATCCCTTGAAAACCGGAACAGGAAGTGGAAGGATTATGTAAAAGTGCGGCAGATGGAAGCCGGGGTGGTGAAATAATGGCGGCAGACGGGACAATCAGAATTAGTACGGAATTGGATAGCACAAAAGCGCAGGGAGCTATGGCGAAGTTTTCCGGGACAGCGAAAAGCGCTTTAAAAGGGGTCGCGGTTGCTGCCGGAGCTGCGGGAACCGCGATTTCGGCGATGGCAGGATATGCGGTCAAAGTAGGATCAAGCTTCGAAGAAGGGATGTCTAAAGTGTCCGCGATATCCGGAGCGGCAGGGGGAGACCTTGAGAAACTGACGGATAAAGCAAAAGAGATGGGTGCAAAGACAAAGTTCAGCGCTACGGAAGCGGCCAGTGCATTTGAATATATGGCGATGGCAGGCTGGAAGACGGAAGATATGCTGAATGGCATCGAAGGTATCATGAATCTTGCGGCGGCTTCAGGGGAAGATTTGGCAACTACTTCGGACATCGTGACAGATGCATTAACGGCGTTCGGAATGTCAGCATCTGATTCTGGGAGGTTTGCCGATGTATTGGCGGCAGCTTCTTCCAACGCAAATACGAATGTCGGCATGATGGGAGAAACCTTTAAGTATGTAGCTCCGGTTGCCGGTGCGCTTGGCTTTTCCGTAGAAGACACAGCGGTAGCGATTGGCCTGATGGCAAACAGCGGGATTAAGGCTTCACAGGCAGGGACTTCGCTCAGGTCTATCATGTCCAGGCTTGCAAAACCAACAGATGATGTGCAGATTGCTATGGATGCATTGGGTATATCCCTTACCGACAGTAACGGCAATATGAAATCTTTGAATGAAGTCATGGGTGACTTGCGAAAAGGATTTGCAAACTTAAGTGAGGCCGAGAAAGCAAACATGGCGGCTACACTCGGTGGTCAGGAAGCTATGTCAGGGCTTCTGGCGATAGTGAATGCTTCTGATGAAGATTTTAATTCGTTGCAAAATGCTATCAATAATGCGGATGGCGCTGCCGAGGCAATGGCAGGAACGATGCAGAATAACTTGAAAGGAAGTTTTACAATTCTTGGATCTGCATTGGAAGGATTTGGTATTCAGGTATACGAACGGGTTCAGGAACCGCTTAAGAAAGCAGTGGACGAAGGGACGGAGAACGTGAACCGTCTTGCGAGGGCTTTTGCGTCTGGCGGATTAAAGGGAGTTGTTTCAGAAGCAGGAGAAATCTTCAGCAGGTTTGCCGATAAAGTGGAAGGTAGCAGCAAAGTAGCAGGGGAGATCATAGGACCGTTAAGGAATATAACAAGTGAGGGAATGCGGCTGGGAAAAGCAGTACTTCCTACGGCAACGAAAGCTTTTAAACTTCTTGCGGAGAACTTGGATGTGGCGGTTCCCTTATTGATATCGGGTGTTGCGGCCATAAAAAGCTATACGGCGGCAAAGACGGCAGCCAGTGTGATCAAGAAGCTGTCAACGGCATACCAGGCCAGTGCGATAGCCATGGAGCTTTTTATAGCTGAAAATGGGACATCTGCGGTCGCGACTGCGGCATCCACAGGAGCTATTACACTAAAACAGATTGCAGTTGGATTGCTGAGTAAGCAGTTGAGTCTGGCAACTGCGGCACATGCGGCATTCAATGCTGTTGTCAGTGCAAATCCGATTGGATTGGCTGTGACGGCAGTTGCGGCGTTGACTGCAGGATTGGTAGCTTACACAGTTATCGCCGATGGGGCGGATGAAAAGACTTATAAGCTTTCTAACAGTGAAAAAGAGCTGATAAATTCTTGTAATGATCTGACAGAATCTCTAAACGGCCAACGAACAGCGCGGGAAGAAAATGTGCAGTCAATTGATATGGAATATGATGGATATCAGCACCTTTTGTCAGAACTTCGAACCATTACGGATGAAAATGGTAGAGTGAAAGATGGATATATAGAACGAGCTAGTTTTATAACGGGGGAGCTTGCTAATGCACTGGGAACAGAAATTGAACTGACGGACGGAGTAATCCAAAACTATCAAGAAACCGTAGGCGCATTAGATGAAGTGATAACAAAGAAAAAGGCAGCGGCTCTATGTGCGTCTTTAGAAGAAGAGATGGCATCTGCATATAAGAACAGCCAAGAAGCGTTAGTTGCGTATAAAGATGCGATGGTAATTGCAAAAGAGAAGGAAGATGCGCTTACAGAAGCACAAGAAAGGCTAAATGATGCGACGGCTAAATGGAAAAATGAAAAGATTATAAGTGCCGATGCGTATGATGCAATGAAGGATGCTGAACAAGCAGTAATAGATGCAACGGATGCATTTGATGAAGCATCTAAGGCGGAGGATAGAGCTAGGACATCCTTAAATGAACTATCGGCAGAAGTTAACAATTATAATGCACTTATGGAAGCGACGCAGAACGGGACGGTCACCGAGATTGAAACTGCGATGAATGCTTTGTTAAGTGGATATCAGGGGTATACAGAAGAAATGCTGGCGACATCAGAAACAGCAAAAACATCTATGCTTGAACAGGCGTCTGAAATGACAGGAGCATTATCGGTATTAGTATCAGAAAATGGCCAGATGTACCAAGCTTTCGGAGAAGAGGCCGCTAATTCAGCCGCAAGAGCAGTATCTGAGTTCCAAAAACTTCCCGGTGGAATTAAAGAGGCTATAGATTCGATAGGCACAGATGGAGCCGCTACAATGGTGGCAGCACTTTCGCAGGCAGACCTTGATGGGAAATTAAGTGAAGAGTCCAGAGCTTCTTATGAGGCGTTTATGACTGGGATTGCTGATTTGCCTCAAGGAACGCAAGAAGTTTTGTCTGATGCCGTCAGAGGTGCAATGGAAGGGCTTGGAGGATTTAACCAAATACAGGACAAAGCGAAGGAAGAAGGAGTTTCATTTTTGGAAGCCTTACGGGAAGTGCTAGAGATTAATTCGCCGTCAAAAAAGGTAATGGAAATTTTTGAAGGTGTGTGGGAAGGCGCCTCAGAAGGATTAAACGTAGGCGGTGAAGAACTGAATACAAAGGGGACAGAAACTTGTAATTCTTTTTTAGATACGCTTAGAAATTCCGGACTTGGGGAAGCGATGCAGGGAATTGGCGCAAATATCATGTCCTTTTTCGGGATTGGAATCTCTTCTCGTCAGGAAAATTCTAGAAATGCAGGTAAGGCGAATGCGGACGCAGCAAACGCAGGAGCAGGTTCCGTGAATCCTACCGGTACAGGATCAAAATTTGGATCTATGCTTGGGAGTGGAGTGGCTTCTACGGCAGGACATTTGCAGAAAACAGGACTTGACATTGCGAATGCTGCGGATACGGGTGCGGGTTCTGTAAATCCGACTGGTACGGGATCAAAATTTGGCTCCATGTTAGGAAAAGGCGTTTCTTCAACATCCGGTTTATTGCGCAGTTCCGGAACCAATATCGCGAATTCTGCAAATACTGGTGCCGGGAGTGTAAATCCAACCAGTACAGGATCAAAATTTGGTAACCAGTATGCAGGCGGAGTAGGAAGTCAGGCTGGAAACGCAAGGTCACAGGGTCTTAGTCTTGTTAATAATGCGGATTCAGGAGCTGGATCCAAAACAGGATATAATTCAGGATCTAATTTTGGTTCTGGATTTGTCAGTGGAATAGGCACATGGCTTGGAAGAGCAGCATCTGCGGCGGCGAACCTTGCAATGTCAGCATACAATGCGTTGAGAAATGCCTTGTCTGAACATTCACCTTCAAGAAAAGCGAAGAAATCAGGAAAGAACTTTGATCTTGGTTTTGGGCTTGGAATTGAAGAGAACGCTAAAACAGCGATTTCTGCAGCAGAAGAATTGTCTAAGGATACATTGGATGCATTAGATACGGATATGATTTCTGATAAGTTAAATAATATCGATATTCCCGGAACCATGGCGAGGGTGCATATGGCTGTAGAAGACCGAAATGAGAAGGTCGCAGAAAAAGTTACAGCTTCTGTAGCAGCATATGAAAAGCTGAAGAATGACGGAAACCAGAGTTCATCTGTTACGAAAGAAGACATGCGCAGTCTTTTGAGTGATATTTCGAGGCTTACAATTAAGGAAATCGCAGAGTCCCTGGAAGGTATGGGTATTTATATAGATGGCAAGCCTGCAGGGAAACTGTTAACGCCGTATGTTAATACGAGATTAGGACAAATTAACAAGAGGAAAACATAATGAATTGTGGTGTAACATTTGATGATCGAATCCATACCTGGAGAGACTGGGGACTGAACC
>CANOKL010000078.1 GCA_947566645.1 uncultured Lachnospiraceae bacterium | reverse complement strand
CGGGAAGCCTTGATTTTACTGGCTTCCCGTTATATTTGGTGTCAAACTTAAGATAATGACCAGCCTTCTTTACAGCTACATTCTATCGCAAGATTTTCCTTATCGCAATCTTTTTTTAATTCGCTTGCGTTTGCTTGCATTTTCCTGCAATAGTGAATATAATACAGGCAAAGGAGTGTGATAGTATGGCAAACACAACAGCTATCTATGCCCGTATTGATACTAATTTAAAGGAAAGTGCTGAAAATATCCTTCAGCAGTTAGGAATTTCTCCTTCCAGTGCGATTCAGATGCTTTACAGTCAAATCGTCCTCACAAGAGGAATGCCTCTGAAATTACAGTTGCCTTCAAGAAAACCGACTGCCATTGGCGGTATGAGCCATGCTGAACTTGACCTCGAACTTATGAAAGGCATCGAATCCTTAAAGTCCGGCAGCCTTACCTCTGATGAAGTCGATGCCGAACTGATGAAGGAGTTTGGTATATGAGCGAGCAGTACAATGTTATCTACTCTCCACATGCCTGCCCGGTTTCCCACGTAATAAAAAAGGAGACTGATGAAATATGAAAAAGCGGACCGAAGATCTGATCCATGAAATCATGGAAAGCAAAAATATTTCCACATATATTGATACAAATCAGGACGAATTCCTGGACACTACATTATACCAGCATCTCCAGAACCTGCTGGCAGAGACAGATTTAAAGGTATCACAAGTGGTCACCCGTTCTTATAAAGGAGAGTATATTTACCAGGTTTTCCGGGGCATCAAAAATCCAGGCAGGGATATGCTTCTATGCATTGCATTAGCAATGGAACTCGGAGTCCAGAAAACAGGCCAGCTTCTAAGAGTTGCCCGGATGCCGCTCTTAGATGCCAGAAACAGACGGGATTCTGTTCTCATTTTCGCTCTGGAGCGGAAACTTACCGTACCTGATACGAATGATATACTCTATGAACTTGGAGAAGAATGTCTGTAAAAAACACCACGTAAGGAGCTAAAAAGATGAAATTAACAATACTTGGCACTGGAAATGCCATGGCTGTGCAGCGCTATAATACCTGTTTCGCGCTGTCAGAAGGCGGAAAACATTTCCTTGTAGATACCGGCGGCGGCAACCGCATCCTCAAGGTTTTAAAAGATGCCGACATCAAGGCAGAAGACATCCATGATATCTTCATAACCCACGAACACATCGACCACTTGCTCGGGCTCGTATGGATGATCCGGGTGATCGGAACAAAAATGAATCAGGGAACATATGAAGGAGAACTCCGCATCTACTGCCACAGCGGCCTGGTAGAAACCATTCAGACCATCGCGAACCTCACCATACAGAAAAAAGTATGTAAACATATGGGAGAGCGAATCCGTTTCATCCCCCTGAAGCACGGCGACCGGGCAGTCATACTTGGGAATGAAGTCACATTTTTTGACATTTACTCTACAAAAGCAAAACAATTCGGCTTCACAATGACGCTCCTGCGGGATACCCCCGGATGCCCTCCCCAGAAAGACGCTGCATCACAGACGGATCCCGCCGGGAAACAGGCCATAAAATTCACATGCGCAGGCGATGAGCCTTACAATGAAAAAGACTACGAATTTGTAAAAGAAAGCGACTGGCTCATGCACGAGGCATTCTGCCTGTACAGCGAGGCAGAAGAATTCAAGCCTTACGAAAAGCATCACAGCACCGTAAGAGAAGCCTGCCAGACAGCAGAAAAACTCCAGATCCCAAATCTCATCCTGTACCACACAGAAGAAAAGAATCTGAAAAACCGGAAAGAATTATATACAAAAGAAGGGAAAACCTACTATTCGGGAAATCTGTACGTGCCGGACGACCTGGAAACATTCGAACTATAACCTGGGACAGGTCATTTTCAATCTGGGACGGGGTAAAATTAATTTTACCCCGTCCCCAATTAAAGAGAGAAGGTGCTTTTGCATGTATGAATCTTATGAAGTATTAAGAATCAAGGAAAAATCGGGAATCACAGCTGCGATGCAGGAGTTGGATTTTCGCAATTCACACAGAGAGAAAATCCTTTTAGAAGGGCTTGAAAACACTGTACTTTATATGGTACAGACAGATGAGATGCGCCAGCATCTGCTTTCTATCGAAAGTCTGTATCACAGCCTGGATCACCGTCAAAAGGCAAAAGAAATCATTTTGCTGGATGCTTATCATTCTGCAACCATAGAAGGAGCAAGAACAACCGTAGAAAATGTCCGCAAGTCTTATCATAATCCTTACTCAAAGGATGATAAGATGGTGGTGAATACGGTTCATGCTTTGAACTATGCGTATAAAACACCAATTGATCTTCACAATATCCGGTATCTATGGGAAATCATTACGAAGGACGTATGCGAAAATGTCCGTTTGTCAGGAAGCCTCTTCAGAAATGGAATGGTGTATGTTGGCAGTCATACGGAGATCATCCACACACCGGCGAAGCCGGAAAAAATCAAAGAATATATGGAACGTCTGTTTTTGTTCTTACAGGAGCAGAAGTACAATCCATGGTTAAATGCTGCGATTTTACATTTTTATTTTGCATATATACACCCCTTCTGCGATGGGAACGGCCGTACGGCAAGGGTAATTACACAGTCTTATCTATATCATTGCGGATTGGAGAAAATACGATATCTCCCACTGTCCCGAACCATAAATCAAAAACTGGCACAGTATTATCAGGCATTGAAAGAATCCGAAACCATACATGTAAATGGCGAAAAATGGATTGATATCACACCGTTCTTAGACTATTTTTTGGAAATAGCAGAAGAAAGCATGCTTGTCTCCATGAGAGAAGACGGGGAAAACGATATATCTTTATACTAAAATAGGCAGATGGGGACAGGTCATTTTTAATCTGGGACGGGGTAAAATTAATTTTACCCCGTCCCCAATTATTGCCCGTAATAGGCGTTCGCGCCGTGTTTTCTGTAATAGTGCTTGTCCTGCAGTTCCTGAGGCGCCGGTTTGTTATCTGGATTGATCCACTCGCATTGTGCGGCCATCTTTGCTACTTCTTCTAATACGACTGCATTGTGGACTGCTTCATGGGCATCTTTCCCCCATGTGAATGGTCCGTGGTTTTTGCAGAGTACTGCTGGTGTGGCGCTGTAGTCGAGTCCCCGGCTTTGGAATTCGTCTGCGATGAGCACGCCGGTGTTTTTCTCATAGGCTTCGTCGATCTCTTCTTTTGTGAGATTTCTTACGCAGGGTACTTCCCCGTACAGATAATCTGCGTGGGTGGTTCCGTAGCATGGAATTCCTCTTCCTGCCTGTGCCCAGCTGGTGGCCCATGGTGAGTGGGTGTGTACCACGCCTCCGATTTCCGGGAAGCGGTTGTACAGGATTACGTGGGTTGCTGTGTCGGAGGAGGGTTTGTAACTGCCTTCTACCTTATTGCCTTCGAGGTCTACGACTACCATGTCCTCCGGGGTCAGCTTATCGTAATCTACTCCGCTTGGCTTGATGACAAAGAGGCCTTTTTCTCTGTCGATTCCACTTACATTTCCCCAGGTAAATGTAACGAGATTGTATTTTGGAAGCAGCATGTTTGCTTCGTATACTTCTTTTTTTAACTGTTCTAACATCTCAAAACAGCTCCTTTCTATACCTAGTTATACCAGATTCTCTAGTGCGGCCTTTTCTATTGCGATTCCCTTTACGTATCTATTGGCAAATACCTCGAAGCCTTCCACGTCCTTGGGATCTGGATCCATCTTCGTGCCTTTGTTTCCGGCAAATACTTTGTCTGCAAGGTAGTCTGCCAGTGTCTCGCCTTCTTCTTTGTTCAGCATGTAGGAGGCAAGGAGTGCCATTCCCCAAGGTCCGCCTTCTCCGGCTGTCTCCATGACGGAGACCGGTGTATTGATTGCTGCCGCAAGGATTCCCTGTCCGACGCCTTTTGTTTTGAAGAGGCCGCCGTGGCCAAGGATTTCGTCAATCTCTACTTTTTCTTCTTTCAGAAGGATGTCCATGCCCACTTTCAAGGCGCCAAGTGCTGTGAAGAGGTGCGCACGCATGAAGTTGGCAAGGTTAAAGCTGCTCTCAGGGGAACGCACGAAGAGTGGTCTTCCCTCTTCAACCCCTGTAATATTCTCTCCGGAAAGATAGCCGTAGGACAGGAGTCCTCCGCAGTCTGCATCTCCTTCCAGCGCCTTGTTATACAGGGTTCCAAACAGCTTGTTCATATCCACATCGATCCCGAAGCTCTCTGCAAATTCACGGAACAGGCCGACCCAGGCATTCAGGTCCGAGGTACAGTTGTTGGCATGTACCATACCTACCAGACTTCCGTCCGGCGTGGTTACCAGGTCGATCTCCGGATAGACCTTCTTAAGCTCATGCTCCAGTACGATCATGGCAAATACAGAGGTTCCGGCAGATACATTTCCTGTACGCTTCTTTACGCTGTTTGTCGCTGCCATGCCGGTTCCCGCATCACCCTCTGGCGGGCAGACCGGGATGCCTGCTTCTAAGGTGCCGCTCTCGTCAAGAAGGCGTGCGCCCTCTTCGGTGAGGGTTCCTGCGTTCTCTCCTGCTGTGAGTGCCTTTGGAAGGATGTCCCTTAATTTCCATGGAAATCCTTTGTCTGCAATCAGTGCGTCGAATTTTTCTACCATGCCTGCGTCATAATCTTTTGTCTCCGGGTCGATTGGGAACATGCCAGATGCATCGCCTACACCAAGCACCTTCTGCCCGGTAAGCTGCCAGTGGATATAGCCTGCCAGTGTTGTGAAGAATGCCACGTCTTTTACATGCTCCTCTTCATTTAAAATTGCCTGGTACAGATGGGAAATACTCCATCTCTGGGGGATGTTGTACTGGAACAGCTCTGTCAGTGCCTCTGCAGCCTGTCCGGTGATCCCGTTTCTCCAGGTACGGAAGGGAACGAGAAGTTTTCCTTCTTTATCAAATGCCATATATCCGTGCATCATTGCGCTGAATCCGATGGCACCTATTTTTTTCAGCTCTATACCGTATTTTTCTTTTACATCTGCAGCCAGCTTCCGGTAGCTGTCGCGCAGGCCGTTCCAGATGTCATCAAGAGAATAGGTCCAGATGCCATTCTCCAGACGGTTCTCCCACTCATGGTCACCGGATGCGACCGGCGTATGAGTCTCGTCTACCAGTACTGCCTTGATTCTCGTTGAGCCAAATTCAAGACCAAGCACTGCTCTTCCATTTTCTATTGTTTCTTTTATACTGCTCATCTGACTTGCCTCCTTCGCGCAACGGCTTTATTTACGATATGCCACACTGTTCCAGCGGAGCTCGTTCTTGAACTGGCGGATTGTGGTGTCCTTGTCAATGTAGACAGCCTCGATTCCCATGTATGCTGCCCAGTCTCCCATCTGCTCTGAGGTAAGGTCATAGGAGAATGCGGTATGGTGGGCGCCGCCTGCAAGGATCCATGCCTCTGCCCCTGTCTGAAGGTTCGGCTGCGGGGTCCAGAATGCAGTTGCAACCGGAAGCTTCGGCATCGGCTTCTCAACTTTCTTGCAGTCTACGTCATTGATGATCAAGCGGAATCTGTCTCCCAAGTCGATCAGGGATGTGGCAATGGCAGGTCCTGTCTTTGAGGTAAATACCAGTCTTGCCGGATCCTCTCTGTCGCCCATGGAAAGGGGCTGCTCTTTGATGCTGATCGGTCCGTCTGCGATGGTCGGACATACTTCCAGCATGTGTGCCTGCAGGATTCCTTCTTTGCCTGGAACAAGGTTGTAGGTGTAGTCCTCCATGAAAGAGGTTCCCTTTGCATCCTTCATTCCCTGTGTCATGATCTTCATGATGCGTACCATAGCTGCGGTCTTCCAGTCTCCCTCGCCGCCGAAGCCGTATCCTTTTTCCATCAGTCGCTGAATTGCAAGTCCCGGAAGCTGCTTAAGTCCGCCAAGATCGCCGAAATGTGTAACGATTGCCTGATAGTTCTTTTCCTCCAGGAATCTCTCGAAGCCGATCTCGATTCCTGCCTGTACTGCTACATGCTCGCGGAATTCCTTCTCGTCTCTTCCTTCTAAGAGAATCTCGTATTTGTCGTAATATTCCTCTACCAGGGCATCAATGTCTGCCTGGGATACTGCATTCACTGCCTCGGTAATCTCATTAACCGGATATGCGTCTACTTCCCATCCGAACTTGATCTGTGCCTCAACCTTGTCGCCTTCAGTTACTGCCACATTTCTCATGTTGTCTGCAATACGCATAACACGTACATGGCTGCTCTCAATTACGCCTACTGCCGTACGCATCCAGGAGCCGATCTTCTTCTGTACATTCTCGTCTGCCCAGTATCCCATTACGACCTTGCGCTCCATGCCGAGACGGCTGAAAATGTGTCCGTACTCCCTGTCTCCGTGAGCTGCCTGGTTCTCGTTCATGAAGTCCATGTCAATGGTGTCGTATGGAATCTCCTGGTTGAACTGTGTATGAAGGTGAAGCAGCGGCTTTCTGAACTCCTGAAGTCCTAAAATCCAGGATTTTGCCGGTGAAAATGTGTGCATCCATGTGATGACTCCGGCACAGTTTTCATTTGTATTTGCTTCATTAAAGGTTTTTCTGATCAGCTCATTGGTGATGAGAGTTGGCTTCCATACTACTTTATATGGAAGGTTTCCGGATGCATTCAGCGCCTCTACGATCTTCTGTGAATGCTCGGCAACGTGGGCAAGGCACTCATCTCCATATAAGTCCTGTGATCCTGTGCAAAACCAAAATTCGTAATCTTTCATCTTTAACATATTGCTTTCTCTCCTTTTCTTTTTCTGGGAAATGACCAGGTGATTGATATGGTTTTATTATAAGGAATGATAGTTTTAGCTTCAATTGCTTAACTCTGCATGAATTTTAGAAAAGTTACCTAATCCGACTTTTGTGTGGTATAATGGGGGAGTAGGATAAGGTTTTCCGGGGCTCCGGTCGGGGACGGAGCCTCATGCGAAAGGAGAGACAGCTATGACACTTATGGAACTTTGTAAATCTCTTACTGCCCCTGGGGGTAATGTCCTTCCTGGAAATCATCGCCTGGGGCCCAGGCTGGTATGTCCGGAGTATTCGAAGTCTGTGCAGGAGGTGAAGACGTATCCTCTTCTTAAGCAGGAGCGTCTCTTTGCGCTGTGCTGGGATATTGATGCGCGGAAGAATCTGTATGCTACTATGTGTCCTTCTCCGGAGCCTTTCTGTTATCATTATGAGTATTCTGCGGGGGAGAAGACGCAGCTTCATACCCATGATTATATTGAGCTGGGATATGTTGTATCCGGTGACTTCCGGCAGAAGATTCTTGGGAAGGATATTACCTTTCATAAGGGGGATCTCTGCCTGATTGACAAGAACTGCCTGCATCAGGATTATCTTCTGGATACTCCTGCCACGATTCTGTTTCTTGGAATTGCGAATGACATGTTTACGGAGATTATGGATGGCAATGTTACTGCACAGAAGATTGTCATGTTTCTGAAGCCTGCCCTCTTAAAGCAGAAGGATCTGCAGCAGTATCTGCATTTCCGTCCTGCTGACGATACCGGAGAGGCGATTGAGGGCTGCCTTTTTTCCCTGCTGACTGAGCTTAGGGATAACAGTATTGGCTCCCGTCATATCTGTAAGGGGCTTCTCATGCGTATTTTCCATATACTGGGGACTAAATATGAATTTTCTCTTTCAAAGGAACAGCAGAAAACCATGAACTGGCTTGTCTTTGAGGAGATCTCGGAATATATCAGGCAGCATTTTAACACTGTGACGGTCCGCGAGCTCTCCGAGACGTTTCATTTTCAGGAAGATTACTTTAACCGGCTGATTAAGAGTAAAACCGGGATGACTTACTCTGCTTATGTGCAGAAATTCCGGCTTGATAAGGCGGCACAGCTTCTGACTGCCTCTTCGAAAAGCATTGAGGAAATTGCGGAAGCAGTTGGCTATCACAATAAAGGATATTTCTACAAAATCTTTGTGAAGCAGTACAGCATGACCCCCGCACAGTACCGTAAAACAATGGAAATGATGTGACTTCGTTAAATAAAAATCATTGCTTTTTTTGCCGGGTTTTGTGTGCTATACTGACGGTAACAAACCGGCTGTCTCCGGCGGACTGTCTGCCGGCAGTGAAGGCCTCCTGCAAAGGACAGCAGGAAAAGGAGGGAATGAAGGATGAAGGAAAAAAAGGGTGTTGCTGCAATTGACTTTTTCTGCATCGGATTCGGGGCGATCGTCGGGGTCGGCTGGGCAGTCTCTATTAACAACTGGATGGCGGGAAGCGGCGGTCCGCTGCCTGCTGCGTGCGGCTATATGATGGCACTGGTGCTTATGATACCGGTAGCTCTCTGTTACTGTGAACTCTGCTCTATGCTTCCGGTCTCCGGGGGCGGCATGGCTTATGCTTTCCGTGCATTCGGCGATAATGTTGCTTTTGTCTCGGGATGGGCGGCATTCGGGGCATTTATTACCATTATTCCATGGGAAGCGATCTATGTCGTAGATATTCTCAGCATTCTCTTCCCATGGCTTAAGACCGGACAGCCCCTCTATACACTGGCAGGTGCTGATATCTATATCGGTCATATTATCGTAGGGACATTGATCTCAATTGTCCTGTTCCTGATTAACCGGCGGGGTGTGTCAACCTCTGCCTCTCTTCAAAGAATTCTATGTCTTGCACTGGTGGGCGCAGGAATTGTTGCCATGATCTGTGCAGTGTTTAAGCTGGATATCAGTAATTTTAATCCTCCTTATGAAAATATCGGATCCGGAAGCCACAGCTCCTTTACAGGCGGCGCTTTTTCAATCCTTGCGTCCGTGCCGTTCTTCCTGGCAGGCTTCGAGACTATTCCCCAGGGAATTGAAAGCGCAGGCGGCAATGTAAAATCTGTCGGAAAAATGGTTGTGCTGACGGTTGTTCTGTCCTGTATCTTCTACGCAGGCCTCCTGGTTACACTGGGAGGAGCCATGCCCTGGACACAGTTTGTAACATTTGACAGCCCTGCGGCTGCACTTTTATTCAAGGAACTCTATAAGGGACCTGTCGGTACGGCATTGTATCTGTTTATTCTGCTCGGGGCTGTCTGTGGGCTCCTTACCACCTGGAACGGCTTCATGATGGCCTCTTCCCAGATCCTGATGGCTATGGCGCGGGTCAGCATTGTGCCGGATATCCTGGCAAAGCAGGATGAAAAGTACGGTACGCCGGTCCATGCCCTGAAGGTAAGCCTCGTTGCTTCTATCATCGGTCCATTTCTCGGAGGTGGTCTGATCGGCTCTCTTACCTCTTTTTCCGCAGCCGGATATGTGGTGAGCTGGATGATTACCGCATTCTGCCTCATAAAATTAAGGCGCACGGAGCCTGAACTTAAGCGCCCCTACCGCATCCCGGGCGGAACAGCCACGGCGTGGTTTGCCGGAATCAGCATGACGCTCCTTCTGATCCTGCTCTTTGTTCCGGATCAGCCGGTATTCATGGGACTGACGGCAACCGCCCTCTTTCTTGGCTGGATGATGATCGGCGTGGCGCTCTACGTACTGGATTACCGGCAGAGGCAGCGGTATTCCAAGCTTAAGAGAACCTCTTTCTTATTTGCCAGTATGGCGGTATCTGATGTGGAGATCCCCGGGTACATGGATCTCTTTGAAGATAATTATCTGATCCTCTCGTTTGTTGTTCCGAAGGATGCCATCTACACCGGGCGCAGCCTGACGGAGCTTGGATGGGGAAAGAATTACAGTATCTTCATTATTAAGATTGAGCATGGTACAGAGATGCTGATGCTTCCGTCTGGAAGAACTGTGATAAATGGAAATGACCGGGTATTTGCCGTTGGCCTTAAGAGGTCACTGAGAAGGTTCAGCGACGGACAGGATATTGGTGAGAAATATACCATGAATACGATGAAGGATTTCATGGGGTTCGGGGCTACGGAGAAGCAGGCGCCTCTCAATTGTACGGAAGTACGTGTGTCAGGAAATGAATCCTACTGCGGGCAGGAAATCAGGCATACGGGGATGCAGGAGAATCATCACTGCATGATTATTGGAGTGAAACGGAACGGGGAAACTACCATGATGCCAAAGGCGGATATGGTGATTGAGAAGGATGATATTCTGTGGATTGTAGGATCGGAGAGTAATATTGAAGAACTGACCGGAGCAAATGGGTGTGTAAAATAAACTGTGTAAATCATCACAGATTATTCGACACATCCATTTT
>CANOKL010000077.1 GCA_947566645.1 uncultured Lachnospiraceae bacterium | reverse complement strand
CAAAGCACTGATTTTATGAATTATAGTTCCTCTTTCCCATCTCCTGCTCTGCTAGCTACGTCTAGGATTGGAGACGTGCATCCGGCACAGATAGCGAGTGCTGAATTCACTATTAATTACGCAATGCTGTACTAGGTAGTGTATATCAGCAGCCTTCCAGGCTGCTCTTCACTTTCCTGATGCTCTGGCTGCTCCCGTATAAGTTGGTTCCGTCTGCCAGCAAAATGGTATTGTCTGAAATCCGCCGGATATATTTTATATTAATGGCACAGCCGGCATTTAAGAATACGAATTCAGGCCTGTTCAGCGACTGAATGACCTTACGCAATGCCTTCCGCTCTAGAACCTTTCCGTTTTTTGTCATAAACACAGAGTTTTTTTCATTTTTAAAAATGTATATGATATCAGAGATTTTTATTTTTTCAAAACGAAGCTTATTCTGAATCACATAAAAATCCTCTTTTTTCTCTTCAAGCTCTGCAGATACTGCGGCGAGCACCTCGCTGATCTCTCTTTTCATATAATTCATATGGTTCTTCACAATATAATAATACGCTTTAATACTAAGGTCATATGTATCCAGCGCAAATTCTCCGCCAGATGCGGTAAAGACAATATATGCACTTTTTTGCAGCTTACGAATCTTCCGTGCGAGTTCAAAACCGCCTGTCTCCTGCTGTTCAATCTCAATAAAATAGAGATCATAACGGCCATTGTCCTCCAGTGCATTCAGCAGACCTCTTGACTTCTGAAAAGCGGCACAGCTGCAATCTATATTTTCAGTATTATGCAGGACATATCCCTGAATCATTTCAAGCATTTTTTTATTATGATCTACTACGGCTACCTTCACTTTACACACCTCTTCAATATGCTTTATTATACCATCCACTTTCATTTTCACAACTTCAGATGTATAACTGGCCATAAAAAGTGTATAAATTGAAATGGTTGCTAAAGTTGTAAATCTTTCACGTAAAAAACCACGCAGATTTCCGAAATATAGCATCAAAGAGGGAGTCCTTCTCTATGAGACAGACTATTTCAAAAGGTTATCCCACAAAATACGGCCTATTTTCCTAATCTGACGGGTTGCTTCAAATTCGGAAACATCTTTCAGACGCATATATTCGTGGAGAAGAAGGTTACTCATACTCATAACAAAAGAGAACAGCTCAATCTTGTCATCATCTGCATTGGGATAGGCATTTCGCAAATGCTCCTGAAAAAGTTTATGCTGCATACGGGCTGTTTCCGCATCCAGAGCACGCGAAAGATTGAGGGGCGGATGCAGGCTGCTCTCATCAAAATCAAGCTCATCCGCGCACAAAACGTCCTGTAATTTTTCCATGGCTTCAGCATACCACTGTGTACGGCGGTAGTTCTCCTTTGGATTATCCAAAATCATGTGCATTGCATAATCCATATTATCTTTATAAATCACATCGTATATTTTTTGTTCTCTGCTGATGAAACAGTAGAGATATAAGTCGTCTTTATCTTCAAAATATTGATAAAAACTGCCACGGGGAATACCTGCAGCCTCTATAATCGCCTGAATACTGGCTTTTTCATAAGGTACCCCCTGAAAAACCTGCCTTGCTGCAGTCATAATTCTTTCCCGCTTCTCTTCTGGCAAATCAAAAAATGTTTGTTTCGGCATAATAAAAACTCCCTGGCATCTGTTTTCTTTCTCTATGTTCAATATATCTCACAAACTGGCATTTTACAATATTTTGTTACAAAAATATGATAATCATTTTGTATAGGGATTACTGTTCACGTATAGGGGTTGACTTGTTTTGAAAAGAAACGTAAAATAGGAAATAGATATGACAAATGTCATAATCAAAAGAATCCAAGAGACGAGGTGTATAATGAAAATAACAGATATTCAATTTGAAAAAGTCCAGATAAAATTAAAAGCGCCGATTGTTGTTGCCTTTGCGACTATTGAATACAGCGAAACAATTTTACTAAAGCTCAGTACGGATGAAGGCATCATTGGTTATGGCGAGGCAGCGCCCTTTGCTCCTGTAACTGGTGAAACACTGGAAAGCACTCTGATTATTCTGGAAGAAATGAAAAAAATATTAATCGGCATGAATCCGCTGTCTGTCGAGAAGATCCACGCTATAATGGATAAGGCCTTTTATGGGAATACAGCCGCTAAAGCAGGGATTGGTATTGCTTTGTATGATATCAAAGGCAAACTCCTTGGACAGCCTGTCTATAAGGTGCTCGGAGGAGACTCTCCAAAGGTGCTGACCGATATTACTCTCGGGATCGACACACCGGAGAAAATGGCGGCCTTAGCCAGAGAGTATGTAAGGGAAGGATACCGAATCCTGAAAATCAAAGCAGGAATTTCTCCAGAGGATGATATTGAAGCAATTCGGCAGATTAGAGCTTCTGTAGGGGAAGCAGTCCGCCTGCGCATTGACGCAAACCAGGGCTGGACTGTCAATTCTGCCATACGCACGATGGAAGCGCTGGCGCCATATCATATTGACGCAATAGAACAGCCGCTGCCTTATTGGGATATTGAGGGCGCAGCTTTCCTTAGAAAACATATATCTAATGCAATGATGCTGGATGAGAGCCTGCATTCTCCGAAGGACGCATTACACGTCGTCCGAAGTAATGCGGCCGATTTTATGAACATCAAACTGATGAAATCCTCGGGCCTGTACCCGGCATTGAAAATTAACGCAATCGCAGAAAGCGCGGGTATAAACTGTATGGTAGGATGTATGCTTGAAACAAAGCTTGCTATTACGGCAGGCGCCAGTCTCGCTGCAGCTATGGAAAATATTACAGAGGCTGATGTTGACAGTTTTAAGTTTTTTAATGATACAACTGTCACAGGCGGTTTTGAAATAGAAGGTGATATTATTACTTTGTATGATAAACCAGGACTTGGAATTGAACTGAATATGTAAACCTATGGTCAAATGTGCAGGCAGGCCCGCCTGGCCCGCTGCCTGCGGAAATAAACGCGGCCGCCTGTGCAGTATGGTCTTGCTGCACAGGCGGTATTTTTTTCGTATTCTATTCAACACGGAGCTTAACGTGTGAAGGATATTCCCCTCCGTAGTAAATTGTATTTCTGGCAGTCCGAAAGCTGATCCCGTTAAAGCCTTCTTTCGTATTACTGTTCGGAAAGCAAAGTCCTTTTGCACTGGAAGTAATCGTCAGGCGCAGCCTGTGTCCCTCCTGAAGCAATTCTGAAATCTTTCCGGTACGGATTTTGAAATGATAAATTTCGCCGTTTTTCATAAACTGCGGGCGGTCAAAGCCTTCCCTGAACCGTGCACAGAGCAGGCCGTCTGTCATTTTGAATGCATTGCCTTCAGAATCTACATGCTCTGTCTTAATAATCCAGTCCGTATCCGGCGCATCGCTTCCGGCAAAGAAGTTTACAGTCATATCCCCGGTAATGACGGTATCTTCTGTAAACGGGGCCGTTTCATACACGAGCACATCACTTCTTGTATCCACATCGCGGTAATTGGACGGCACGCCAAATTCATTTTCTGATACATTGACCAGGTAGGGTGTTTCTTTGGAAGGATCATACATGTAAACGTCGTTTCCTGTTTCTTGCTGCAGTACCTCGCAGAGGCTTCCATGGCTGCCGAAATAAAGGGTCTTTTCAGAAGTTTCCGGAACCGGCCAGCTTTCTGCCGCTTTCCACTGATTGCTGCCTACCGTATAGTATTCTACTGCCGGACCTTCGTCAATACCATTTCTAATGCCATAAAGCCTGCAGTCCAGCCACTGGTGTACCAACAGGTCAAAGTCATAGCGCAGCGCGTTATTTCCAAGGCTTATATCTCCGATGTCACGGCTGCTGTTGCTATTATGAAGCCACGGCCCCAAAAGGATTTTTCTGCTGCCTGCAGGATAGTCGGAGGTCACATCTATTGCCTCTGTAGTTCCAATCTCATTATCATCATACCAGCCAGAAATAATCAGAGCTGACGCCTTAATCTTATCACGGTCCCGCATCCAATCCATTTTTTCCCAAAAGGAATCTTCATTCATACTTGTAACCCATTTCTCGATAAACGGTACTTTATACCCGAGAACCTCATCGCATAATGCAGTAAGCGGCCTGATTTTCATTACCTGCTCCCAGTCATCGCGCACCATCTTTGATGCATCGAAGGTTTTCTGTGAAACTGCAAATGACCAGGCCAGCGCGCCGGAGCTCATAGTACCGCCCTTTCTCGGCAGATCGCCGAAGGGGGAGCCTGACGTTACGAGGCTGACAAGCGTTTTCAGGTGCGGATTCCCTGTACTTGCCGCCGCCCACTGGACATATCCCAGATAAGAACCGCCATACATGCCGATATCGCCGGTGCACCACGGCTGCCCTGCAATCCAGTTCAGAGTATCATCGCCATCTTCCTTTTCATGATACATGGGAGTCCATTCTCCCTCAGAAGCGTTTCTGCCGCGGACATCCTGTATCAGAACGGCATATCCTCTGCGTACAAAACCATGATATGCAGTCTGGTACATTTCTTTCCCATATGGAGTCCGGACTAGAATGGCCGGCACCGGCTTTCTGATCTCTGCCGGCAAGAGCAGATCCGCAGACAGCTGTATGCCGTCACGCATAGGAATACTGACGTTCTGTGATTCAGATATGCAGTAAAGTGGTTTATTCTTCTGATAAACACGCCACTGTTTTAAAACCGTACAGTCTTCAAAACCTTTTTTTACAAGGACACAGACGCGGTTAAGAGTAACTGTCACAGCAGCAATCTCTCCCTGACAGACGGTTAAATCCATCGGATATTTGACGTGGCGCTGTACCCATATCTCCTGCCCGTACGGATTGCTGTCATTCCAGCAGGCAAACTGTTCGCCGCCTTGGAAGCCAGATGCAAAAGTATCATCTGTAACAGGTTCTTTTATTTGCGAAAGCAGTGCGTGCACTTTTTTTAAGTCGATAAAATAGGCAGTAAAAATACGCGTATTCTCTTCGTCCGTCAGGGTAACGGGCGGCTGCATTTTGCCAGTGTGGACATTGAGTTCCTCTAAAAGGATCCGATTATCTTCAAAGGTCACAGCTGCATACTGCAGACCGGATAAATATAAATCAAACTTTTTCACAGCACTATCCTCCTGTTCCATATTTTATTCGGTTATCCCTGTCCTTCGTTCCGTGAGCTTCATTCTTACATTCTCCATGGTTTTTTCGTCCAGACGGTAAAACAGCATCAGTACGGCGCCGGCGACAGATAAGATAATTGTCGGCCAGAACTGCAGGAAGTGAATCATATCAATGGCTTTCTGTGTCTGCTCTTTTGCAGTGCCGACATAACCGCCCAGCTCCATACCGAATCCAAGGATGGCAGAGCCCAGGCCGACAGACATTTTATTTGCAAGAGAAAAACCGGTAAGCGCCAGCCCCTGGCATTTAATGCCGGTTTTATATTCAGCATAATCTGCACAGTCTATGAGACACGGGTTCAGATACGCCTGCATCCAGCCGGTGGATAAAGCCAGCAGTCCATAAAGAACCGTCAGGACAGCCGGGGTACTGTCGCCAAGGGCCAGACGAAGTACAGAAGCAGCGGTTACAGACAGTATGCTGACCAAAACCATACGGTTCTTACCGAATCTGATAAAGAAACCTGCGCTGGCACTGCCAAGCAGCGTACCCACATACGCGGCAGGCAGAACATAAGCCATATATTCAGGCTTGCCCAGACAATATGTAAGATAATAAAGCATGCCGCTAAGCCCTACTCCTGCGCCTATGCTTACAAGGCAGGGGGCCAGAAGCATAATAAGAAAAGAAGGCACTTTGAAAACAGCCTTTATCATATCCATAGCTTTTGGCTTGCTTTCTTTTACTCCTGAAGCAGCAAGCTGTTCAGACTGTAAGTCTTTGAACAGAAATGAACTGACTGCGATAAAAAGCATTGCCATCAGAGCACAGACAATCGCTGTTATCTGATAACCTCTTTCTGCATTTTCCGCACTAAAAACTGTAAGAAGCTGCGTTACGATAACTGAAAGAACAATCCCGGCCAAAGAACAGGCAAGAGAATAGGAAATGCTTAAGTTAATTCTGCCTGCCGCTGTGTCGGTGCCGCGGGCCATCTGAAGCAGGACTGAAACAGTAACCGCTGTGTAAGACATGCCAAGCAGATTATAAGTGAAAGCTCCCCAGATGACATTACCTGCGCCGTACAGCCCCGGATTCGTAAACAGCAGTACCAGAGAAACAGCGGCAATACTTCCGCCAAGGAACATAAACGTCTGCACTTTTCCGAATCTTGGGTTAGAACGTTCAATAATAATGCCGCACATAGGGTCATTGACTGCATCCCAGATACGGCTTAGCAGAAAGACAATACCCGCCGTGCCCGCACTGATACCAAGGAAATCTGTAAAATACAGCGTAGCGTAATTACTCATCAAGAGATAGATAGACTGTGAGCCGACTCCTCCGAGGAAGATGGAAATACAGTTCCTTAAAAAATGGTTACTTTTTGATACTTTCATGATCATTCCTCTTTCCAGATATGACATTTGTCATATTTTTTATTAAGGATATTTTAATCTAATACAGAGAAAAAGTCAAACAAATTATGACAATCGTCACCAGCGAATTCCTGAGCCGTGAATAGTACGGAGAATGGTTACTATTCATGGGGCCGTGCACTCCGCTGCACGGCATCCGAGCCGATAAAGTGGTGGTTTCTGGCATCCAGCCCCTCGCTGAAAGCGACTTTTAAATGGGCTGGATGCGTTACTATGAGCGGACGGTCAGTCCGTGAATAGTAACGGAGAATGTCCAAAAAGCTACACTTAAGAGTCATCCCCTTGTGTGTAGACATAAAAACTGGTATAGTAAAGTTAAATATTTTTAATCCGGGGGTGATTTTATGAAGGGAACTCATAAAAAAGTATGTCTGCTGCTGATACTGGTGCTTGTATGTTCTTTGTCTGCATGCTCCTCTGAATCTTCCGATGACAGCAAGGTAAGCAAGGAAGCTGAAAAGATCATTCAGGCAATGATGACCTGCCCGAACGAGAATCTGTATAGCTCTTCATCCGCGACTGTGATCGGCGAAGGAGTCGGGGATGAGGAAGTGAATGCCATGGAAAAGAAGGAGGAGGCAGACCGTATATCCGAAAACTGGAAAAAAGAAGTTGGAGACTGTTTTTCTGAAGGTGCAATAGACGACTTCCTGCAAAAGGGACTTGCTCAATCCTATTTCGCAGAGGCAGAGAAGGAAAATGTTGAAATCAAAGTAAAAGAGATCTCTTTAGCAGGAAAGGAAGAATATACGGAAACAGCAGATGTTACTTATTTAAAAGGGGAACAGGAAGAGAAGGCAACACTTCTGTTTACACATAATTCCGATGGCCTGGTTACGAAGGTAGAACCGGCAGAATAATAAAAGGCGGGGATAATCCCCGCCTTTTATCATTAGGGACACCCTGTTTTTAATCTGGGACGGGGTATTTTTAAAAATACCCCGTCCCCAATTAGGCAGGCCGCGGCGGCGAACAGCCATATTTTTTCGGTATAGCTCCCCATGGACATGGAGAAGGGGTACAGGATTCCCATATATTTTTCGCCTCCCCCGGATGCGATGATGTAGTATATGATGGGCGCCATATAGCCGATTATGAGGTTGTCGGACAGTCTGTAAAATATGATTCCCAGTCCTCCGAAGAAGAGCATCTCTGCGAATGTTCCGAGGTAATATTTTATGACTGGGAACTGGCAGTTGTTGTGTTTTAGCATACCAATATAGATTCCCAGTAATGCGGCGAGCAGGCACAGGTTGCCTGCGAGGCGCACCAGGTAGACGGCGGAGCTTTTTGTGTATTTGGAATTGACCAGTTCGCGGATGTTTTTGTCTTGTTCTGGCAGGAATATGGGGGTGATCAGGATGATTCCGGTCAGGGCCACGTAGCGCTCCAGTACTTTTGCTGTGTCTTCTGCCGGGAGATTTGACACGCCAAGGAGCAGGGGGGAGATTCCGAGAATTAGTATGCATACCAGTAGGTGCAGGGGAACGTGATATTTTAAGTTTACTTTTTCGATCTGCCAGTATTTTTCCATGATAGCTGATACCTTCCTTTCCTTTTCTGTTCGTAAATGATGACGGTTAGTGCTGCGAGGATGACTGCCAGTGATGTGTACAGGATCCGGTTGGATGCAAGTCTGGCGAAGCCTTCCTGATATCCTTCCCAGTTCAGTTCTGTGTTATGCCGAGGCAGCAGGTTCCATCCGTACATGCCGCCTGTCAGGGTGGCGGTGCCGCCAAACAGGGATACGAACCACCAGGCTCCCTGGACGAGGACTGCCAGGGCGGTGTCTGTAAGCTCTGTAAGGAAGGTTCCTACGGAGAGTGCTATCATAATCGTAGGCATCTGCCATCCGAGTATATATTTTGCGAATGCAAATGGATCTGCGGAGATTCCTTCTGACAGGGCGTGCTTCATACACTGTGTCAGGGGAACCACGGACAGGGCGAATACGGGGATCAGGATCATCACGAGCATGGAGAGATAGCGGCTGGCGATGATGATTGTGGAAGGACATTTCCTTACGTAAATGAGCTCGTTCATACTGGCTCTTTTGTCCCGCAGGCTTCTTGTGACAGCCAGGAAGACTGGCACGAGCCCCAGGAAGATGACCATATAATCGGAAAACAGCCTTGCGTAGCCTCCGGTCAGTCTGTCTTTTTCTATAAGCTCATGATATTCTGCCATTGCGTCCTCATAGGTCTTTGGAACCCGTGCATTCTTCTTCCGGTAGCCTTCTGCATAGTTGGAGCCTCCCCCCAGGATGTCGTCTGCCTGGTCCATCAGTTCCTCGAATCTCTTGTAAGTAAGTCCTTCTGCTGGTTTCACGAGCAGATTCTGCATCATAACCGGTTCCATTCCTTCTGCTTCTCCTGGTTCCTGCCCTGACTGAAGCTGTACCTCTTTCTCCTGGGCAGCATACCATTCTTCCCGGAGCCTTTCCAGATTGTCCCTCCCTTTTATTCCTGTTGCCTCGTAAATAATCTTTCCGATTCTGTCATCTTCTTTTTTATCTAATGTGACACTTTTATAAAATCCGATGGGATACGTGGTATAGCTTTCCCGCAGATATTCCTCTGCAAGCCCGCCCAGGGTGGTCTCCATTATGACATCTTTGTCATCACTCATTTTCATGCCATAGCTCTCCTGCCCTTTTTTTGGCTCCCTAACTATATCCATTTCCCCAAGCTGTGTCACAAAATCGAAGATCAGTACAAGGACAATGAGCCAGTAGATGAGGCTTCTTGCTGTCTGGCGGCATTCCTTTATAAAGAGCTGTCCAAACATTCTGCCTCACCTCCTCTGCTGCTCATAAGATACATGTATGCATCCTCTACTCCTGCCTCACAAGGCTTTGCGGAGGCGAAGGGCTTCGTATCTGCGAGGAAACGCACCATCACATTATTGCCTAATGTAAGCATACTGGTGACAATACAGCGTTTTTTCAAAAGCTCCAGCTCCTTTTTGCTGATCTCTGCCTGGTATACGCTGCCTTCTGCCATATCAATCAGTTCTGCTACTGTGCCCTTAAAGATAATCTCCCCGGCATCAAGTACTGCAATATTTTCACAGGTTGCCTCAATATCTCCTACAATATGTGTAGAAAGGATTACGATCCGGTTCTCTGCTATTTCACACAGCAGGTTCCGGAACCGTACACGCTCCTCGGGATCCAGCCCTGCTGTCGGCTCGTCTACGATCAGAATCTTAGGATCATGTAAGATCGCCTGCGCAATCCCGAGTCTTCTCTTCATGCCTCCGGACAGCGCCTTCACCTTTTTTCTCCTGTCATCCTGCAGATTCACCCGCCTTAAAAGCTCCGGGATTCTCTGCTTTCTCTGTGCTTTATTAAGGCCCGACAGCACGCCCAGGTAATCCATCGCCTCATAGACTGACATATTGGGATACATGGAAAAATCCTGTGGAAGATATCCTGTAATCCTCCTTACTTCCTGTGCCTTTGACACACTCCTTCCGCACACGGATACATGACCCTCTGTCTTGGGAAGCAGGGTTGCAAGCACTTTCATAAGCGTGGTTTTCCCGGCCCCGTTTCTTCCCAGAAGCCCGAACATACCTGTCTCAATTGTAAGATTCACGTCCTTAAGTGCCTGCTTTTTTCCATAATACTGATTCAGATCTCTGATTTTTATTTTCGCTGACATAAACACCTTCCTTTCTGGCAACAACCGATGAATGTTGTTGCCAATTCTCAGGAACTGTCATGAGTTCCTTATCTGTAAAATAGAATAGATTATAAATCTCTATATTCTCTCTACAAAAAATTAAGATTATCTAAGGAAGTGTTAAAGATTTTTTTCTTCAGATTTCCAGTACCTTTGTCCGTTCCTGCATTTACAACCGCATCTGTGGAGATAGGTTCTTAATCCATTCTTATGACATTCATTTGCATTATCCCCTAAAGTATACCTTATTTTTTGTTTTTCCAACTCCTTTAAGAATATTCAGCTTTTCAGCCTTCAACAACAAACGACTTGCGGTCTTTATCTCAACTTCCAGCAATTTTGCTGCAACAGCACTATTTATTTCTTTATTTGTTTCCAGATAAATCAAAATAATCTGCATTCT
>CANOKL010000076.1 GCA_947566645.1 uncultured Lachnospiraceae bacterium | reverse complement strand
AAAATCGTCAAAGCCTGTAAAATCAATAAATTTAGGCTTGACAGAATAGGAAGGGCTTTTGTTGTGGAAATAAAACTTGTTTACTAAAATGAACCGGCGTATAATGTGTACGGTAAGGAGATGACAGTCATGAAACAAAAGACGGAAATAAACAGGAGCAGCTATCTTTTTGATAATAAAGCGCTTGTTACACTTATTATTCCGCTTATCATCGAGCAGCTTCTCGCTGTGCTTGTTGGTATGGCGGATTCTATTATGATTGCCAGTGTTGGGGAAGCGGCGGTATCCGGCGTGTCACTGGTAGACCAGATTATGGTGCTGCTTATCAATATTTTTGCTGCACTTGCTACAGGAGGAGCTGTTGTGGCAGGACAGTACCTTGGTCATAGAAAGAACGAGACAGCGTGTGAGTCGGCAACCCAGCTTGTGTGGTTTGTTACACTATGTGCGATCGTAATTACGGCCATTGTATATGCAGGAAAATACGTAATTCTCCATGGGATTTTCGGAAGAATAGAACCAGATGTTATGCATCATGCAGATGTCTACCTGATGATTGTGACCATGTCAATTCCATTCATGGCGCTGTACAATGCAGGAGCCGCTGTTTTCCGTGCGATGGGAAATTCAAAGGTTTCCATGAACGTGTCAATTATCATGAATATCATTAATGTAGGCGGGAATGCACTGCTTATTTATGGATTTCACAGAGGAACAGAGGGAGTGGCAATCCCCACTCTGGTATCCAGGATGGCAGCTGCAATTATTATACTTGTACTCTTGTGTGACGAAGGGCAGATTCTTCATATTAAGAAAACATGGCGCTACCGGTTCAACTGGTCTCATGTAAAAAAGATTTTAAGCGTGGGAGTACCAAACGGTCTGGAAAACAGTATGTTCCAGTTGGGAAAGATACTGGTCTTAAGCCTGGTGTCCTCCTTCGGGACCTACGCAATCGCTGCCAATGCAGTGGGAAACGCAATTGCCATGTTCCAGATTCTTCCGGGCATGGCCATTAATCTTGCAGTCACTACCGTAATCGCACGCTGTGTCGGTGCCGGAGATTACGGACAGGTAAGGTATTATAACAAAAAGCTGCTGCTAATTACACATGTCAGTATGACAATCATGGTACTGGCTGTATTTTCCGTACTGCCTTTTATTATCCGGGCGTATCATCTGTCAGATGCCGCAGCACAGGCAACCAGGCAGATTATCCATTTCCACGGAATCAGTGCAATTCTGATCTGGCCCTCCTCCTTTACTCTGCCGGCAACCTTCAGAGCTTCCGGGGATGTGAAGGCATGTATGTACATATCTGTTTTTTCCATGTGGATCTTCCGGATTGTGTTTAGTTTTGTGCTTGGAAAATATATGCATATGGGAGTGTTCGGCATATGGGCGGCAATGGTCATTGACTGGGTCTTCAGGGCAGTGTGCTTCTGGATCCGGTACTTCAGAGGGGGATGGAGGAAGAAGGCGCTGGTATAGGTGGATAGTATCGGTAATTCTAGTAAACAAATAGTGGCTTGACACCATGGGATATAAATTTTACAATAAGCCTATAAAACTATACAAAGCTACCATATTTATTAGTTATGTCATAAGGAGGACGACAGATGAGAAATACCAGAATGGCAGCAGCGGCGTTTATTGTGATGATGTTATTTATCCCATCCATAACAGCCTCGGCATCAAGCTGCGGGGAAACAGTGCGGCAGAACACAGCAGCAGACCTGCAGGCAGTTAACTACGAGAATAATGAAACCATAGCTAACCTGCTGGCCCCATCCCGGTATTCTCTGGCAGATAAACTGAATAAAAAAACAGAGATTGCCAGACGGGAGGGGAAGAGTCCGGCGGATATCAGTGATGAGCAGGCTGTGAAGGAACTGAACCAGGATAACGTAAAGGTAATATCCTTTGAAGAAGCATTTGCAGAGGTGCAGGCAGAGATTGGCGGCATTATCCAGAAAGTGGTTGACCATACTGAAGGTGCGGAAAAAAAGGGTGCAGATTATTATACTAATAGGATACAGCAAAATAAAGAAAAACTGCTGTTGGGACTTACCTATCTGGAGCGGCTGTATGACTTCAATATGGGGGGACATAATGTGAAGGATGCACTCCTTTATGAGTCGAAACCGTATAAATATGTGAGTATGTACGGAATGATAGACAATGTCCTGGACTGGCTGATCTATATCGGAGGTACTGGGGGCGATACATTAAAGATTTCTAATAATGCAAATGTATTTGGGTATGGGAAACTTTTTGGACCTGTTACTTCCTCTACGACACTGGATGCCTTTCTGGAAGAGAACAGGCAGAAGTGGATGCCAGATACGCCGATGGATGACTGGTTCCTGCAGGAGAGTCCTGCGTATATACTGGATAATAGATCTGCCTGGGACGGCAGAGATACCGGGATATATAGAAGACTGTACGATAATACGGCTTCACGTTCCTATATTTTGCCGCTGCTTTCTGTATCAGAAGACAGCGTCTACATGATTGCAAATTCCGCTACGATTACATATGGGATCGTGGACTGCTATATAGACAGGAATTTAAGAGAAACTGATCCGGCACATTACGCAGAATTGCGTGAAAAATTCCGGCAGCAATTGGAACAGGCGGCAAAGCAGCAGCAGGCTTTTATTGACTGCTGGCATCGGATCGCAAAACCGGAAAAGAAGAATCAGCTGTCATCCGATCGTATTGTACTGGACAGTCTCCGCATTGATCCGGACACCCCCAATACGGCTGTCCAGTGGTCAGACAAATTTGGTAAGAATGCTGCCCGGGGCGTCCGGGAATTTTTTACTCCTCTGAATCTGTATGGTTCATACATGTTTGCCGATGGTGTGGCAGAAGGCCAGGGCATCCGTTACTATGTATCAAAGGCATTGACGGAGAGGGGATTCGCAACATATGCTCACGAGCTGACACATCTCCTTGTTTCTAATGTAATGCTGAACGGATATGGCTCACGGGACGGCATGATGGCTGAGGTCTATACCAGAGGGATGTTTGAGCCATATGAACTGAATGATCCGCCGGCTTTTAATCTCAATCTGATCTATGACCGCCTGGATGCCAGTGACCGGTATCATAATGGCCAGCCGGAACGTTTTCAGGATGAAACAGATCTGCAGAGCTATATGAGCGGTATTATGGATGTCGTATATACACTGGATTATGCAGAAGCAGATGTTATGCTTGCGAAAAGCGCCCAGGATAAAAAGAAATGGTTCCACAAGCTTGAGCAGATCGAGGATCCAGAGGAAAGGTATAATCAAGGTGAAGAAGGCTCCAGGCATAATCTGGATTCGGTTAGAGAACTGACTCTGGAAGAGGCAGAAAAGCTGAATACAATTGATGACTTGATCCGTGACTGTATTATCGCATCTCGTTATGAGGTAAATGGAACAGTGACGACAGGAACGATGGCGAGAAATGGATATTATGTCGTGCCTCTCTTTAGCTCCAACTATGCGGGGGTACAGAATAACTATGGCGTCAGCGGTGATCTCATGATACGTCAGCAGGCATTTGAACTGCTTGCCGAATATGGATATTACGATGGTATGATTCCTTACATATCCAACCAGTATAAAGAATCTGCTAAAGCAGAGCAGACAATCCTGTCAGACCGGTATGTCCTGGAAAAAATATTTGACGGCGCTTATGAGACAATGGCTGATTTTAAGAAAGCGATGTTTCAGAGAAGGATTGAAAAGACCAATGAGTTGAAGCCAGTCACTATTATGTGGAAAAACCAGTCTGTTACGATCAATAATTTTGAAAAACTACGTCTGCTTATGAAAGAGGCGATAGAGAATGATCTCATGAAAGTCAATGTATTGCCAGGTGGTACTAACAATATCCGAGCACAGGCAACGGAGGTTGAGCGTCTGAAGCAGGAAATATTTAAGTCATATATTACTCAGACAAAGGACTTCAGTGATTCCATCTATGGTGTTAATCCGGCGCCGATAGATCCTCCGGATCCGGAACAGCCCGGGGAGACAGACCCGGAACAGCCGGGAGAAACGGATCCCGAGAAACCAGGAGAGACGGATCCGGAGAAGCCGGGAGGAACAGATCCAGAGAAGCCGGGAGAGACAGAACCGGAGAAGCCGGGAGGAACAGAACCGGAGAAGCCGGGAGAGACGAATCCGGGAGAGCCGGGAGAAACAGATCCGGAGAAGCCAGGAGAGGCGAATCCGGGGCAACCAGGAGAGACGAATCCGGAGAAGCCGGGGGAGACTGACCCAGGGAAACCAGGGGGAACGGAGTCTGCAGATCCGGATATGCCAGAGGAAACGATATCGGAACAGCCAGGCGGAAACAGTGGGAAAGAAGTACCTCTCAGGCTGCTTCTGTGCAGAGTGTCTTCTGCTAAAACTTCACATACGATTCGGTGGAATCCTGTGAAATCAGCAGATGGATATGAGATATATGGGGCAAAATCTAATGGAAAATACAAGCGGCTCAAAACTGTTAGCAAAAAGTCCGATAAGTGGAAGCATAAAAAGCTAAATAGGGGAACGCAGTATAAATATTATGTTAACGCATATAAAAAGATTGGCGGGAAACGAGTAATTCTGGCTAAATCTCTTCCTGTATTTGGAACGACAAAAGGCGGTAAATACACCAACCCTTCAAAGATTGAGGTAAAGAAGACACGCATGAGTGTGAATCCTGGTAAGAAAGTCCGGATTCATATAAAAGTGACAGGGAAAAAGATAAGCAAAGCCGGCAAAAAGGTGCGATACGTCTCATCTGACCCATCTGTTGCAAAGGTATCAAAAAAGGGCAGCATTACTGGGAAAAAACGTGGAAGCTGTATAATATACTGTATTGCCCAAAATGGTCTGTATAAAAAAGTAAAAGTAAAGGTAAACCCTTAGAACTGGTGTTGTCTCCGCCATCACAAACCCGGGAATCCCTGTATCAAAACAGTCAAAGATGGCGGAGAAAGCGAGGCAGAGAAGTACTATGCAATATACAACAACTTACCAGTCACCTTTAGGGGAGATTCTTCTTGCAGCAGATGAAATCGGGCTTACCGGACTATGGTTCGATGGAGAAAAATTCTATGCAGAAGGCCTGGATCCGGAGAATGAGGAGAAAGATATTCCTGTTTTTGACGATGTTAAAAGATGGCTGGATCATTATTTTTCCGGTCAGGAACCGGATTTTATGCCGCCGTTACATATGATTGGTTCTGATTTCCGGCAGTGCGTCTGGAGGATCCTGCAGGAAATTCCTTATGGAGAGACTATAACATACGGTGCATTAGCAAGACGGATAGCCGTGGAACGGGGATTAGAGAGGATGTCGGCACAGGCGGCAGGCGGTGCAGTAGGGCATAATGAGATCTCTATTATCGTACCCTGCCACCGGGTGGTCGGTGCAGACGGGAGTCTGACCGGATATGCAGGAGGCATACAGAGGAAAGCTAAACTGCTTACACTGGAAGGTGTGGACATGGAAAAATTCTATATTCCAACAAAAGGGACAGCACTTTGAGTGGAGAATGACGGACAGTCAGAAACAGTTTTCGGACAGTCTGGAGTGAGGAATAAAAATGGATAATGAACTGACAAGAGAATTGAAGGAAATACTTAAGACAAATGGAGCAGATCTGACAGGCATCGGGGATATCAGCGGGATACCGGCAGAGACTCGCGGCGGTTTTCCAATCGGGATAAGTGTTGCAGTAAAATATCCAAAGGAGATTATCAGAGGAATTGCAAATCTTCCTACTGCAGACTATCAGAAATGGTATGGTAAGCTGAATGAGTTATTGGATTATCTGGTAACACTGGGTGCTGACTGGCTGAAAGAAAAGGGATACCAGGCAATTGCTAAGAGCAGGGCACAGGTGGGGAAATATAAAGATGACTGCAAGACACTTCTGCCGCATAAAACGATTGCAACCCGTGCCGGGATGGGCTGGATTGGGAAAAGCGCGCTCCTGGTTACAGAAGAATATGGGTCAATGGTCCGCATATCTTCTATTCTGACGGATGCGCCTCTGACAGTGGCAGAACCGGTTAATGAATCAAAATGCGGAGGCTGTATGGTCTGCCGGGATGCCTGCCCTGCAGGTGCAGTCTACGGACGGCTATGGGAGATGTCTTTAGGGAGAGAGGAGTTATTTGATTTCCAAAAATGCAGGGCAACTATGCAGAAACGGGCAATTGAAGGGATCGGGGAAAAGGATGAAATCTGCGGGAAATGTATTGCAGTTTGTCCTTATACAAGACGGTATTTAAACTTCGACTGATAACCGGGGCCAGGCGTCAGATATGATTATAAGGTGCAGGAAACGAGGAGGAAGATCATGGAATACAAGTTCTGGAACTGGGAACAGGCGGATGTTCCGGCAATTACTGACAAATACAAAGGGATTCATACACCCATAGATTTATACAATGCGCTTTCACAGATCTGGTGCGCGGATACCTGTGCGCCGAGAATGCGGAAAGGCTGGACAAAGGAAAATAAAACACTGGGGCAGTGCTCTATTACAGCATTTCTTGTGCAGGATATTTTTGGAGGCAAGGTCTTTGGGGTGCCCCGTCCTGACGGGAATTACCACTGCTATAATGTGATTGGAACCTGCAGATTTGATCTGACCAGTGAACAGTTTGGAGATGAAGTTCTCATTTACGAAGGGAACCCGGAGCAGTTTCGAGATGTACATTTTGCAAAAGAGGAGAAACGTCTTAGATACGAATATTTAAAGAAGAGGCTGGGAGAGTACTGCCACGCGCAGTAATTTCCTTATCTGCAACCGTAGAAAATGCAGAAAATCCGTATGCGAGACTATACTAATGCTCTATCTGGATGGAGCATTAGTATAATCCAATTTAAATAACCTTACGTCTCACTGGTCTGCCTCTTCTCCATTTTTATTCTTCACAAAGCTGCTTCAGGGTCTCATCAGCCCAGATAACTCTGTTCCTGCCGTTATTTTTTGCATCGTAGAGCATGGCATCTGCTGTCTTTAAGTAAAAGTCATATGAGCTTTCCTCATTTGGAATCACAGTTACACCCCCGATACTGACTGTAACCCATTCAGACACCGGAGAATTGTGCCGGATGCAAAGAGCCTCTATGGATTTCCGGACCTTTTTCATATGTTCAAAAACTTTTCCTGAAGTGTCACCTAAAAGGCATGCAACAAATTCCTCTCCTCCATAACGTGCAACAAAATCCGTGTTCCGGTTTAAAGAAGTAGATAAGGTTTTGGCTACGGCGGCAAGAACCTTATCGCCAGCCGGATGACCGAATGTATCGTTATATGCTTTAAAACAGTCAATGTCAATCATACAGATGGAAAATGGAACCTTAAGGCGTACAGCATCAAGCCACCTTAGCTTGCTGTAATGATCATACTGCCGCCTGTTGGCAATTCCGGTCAGCTGGTCGGTCTTGGACTGCTTTTCCACCTGCTTCCGGTAATTATAAAGTCTGATATGCGTATTGACTCTTGCCTTCACAATCAAAGGGTTAAAAGGCTTCGTAATATAATCAACCGCACCTAATATAAGCCCCTGGTACTCATTCTGCACATCAGAAAGGCTTGTGATCAGAATGACCGGTATTCCACGGGTAATGATCTCCTCCTGTAATTTTTCCAGAAGTGTGAACCCATCCATCCCTGGCATAACTACGTCCAGCAGGATCAGGGAGTAGTCCTCAGTCCGGGCATGGCAGAGTCCTTTTTCTGCTGTGAGAGCGACGGTAATGCTGTATTCTTCATCTAGAATTTCCTTTAAACGTGTTGCCTGTAAGAGGCTGTCATCAACAATTAAAATCTTATCCATAACATTTAATTCCTTTTATTCCCATGAAGCATAAAGCCGGGAAACCATATCTGCATGGATATCCGGCAATTGCTGCAGAGTATCTCTTTCTATCATATATTCATTATTTAGGAGAAATATAAACTCTCTATTTTAATTATCTCAAAAATAAAAATTATGTCAACATTTTTTTCCAATTTTGGCAAGAATAAGGTTACGATTCACGGACTAACCAAACCTGCTCATTCCGTAAGAATGTGATTTAGACATTGACATAAAACTATGTACAGTCCCGCCATCTGTCTGCTATAATATAAATGGAAAGTAACGACCCAACAGACCGGCCTGTTTATCGGGCAGAACTTGAGAAAGTGATTCAAAAGTGCAAAAAAGAGAAGGAGAATGTTATCTATGAAGCAAGATTTAATTGTAATTTTAGACTTGGGCAGTACGCAGAACACAGTCATTGCCCGCCAAATCCGCAGCCTCGGCGTATATAGTGAGATTCATCCCCATGATATTACTGCGGAAGAGCTGAAGGCATTTGACAATGTAAAGGGGATTATTTTAAATGGCGGTGAGAACCGTATTGTAAACGGACAGGCAGTGGAAATCAGACCGGAGCTTTATGAGCTTGGATTTCCGATGCTCTCTATTGACTATCCCCAGGCAGAATGTGAGGAACAGTTCTGCGGGATTCCAGGGGATGAGGTCTTGAAAAAATTTATCTTCGAGGAATGTGGAGCGCAGGCAAATTGGAATATGAAAAATTTTATTGAGGACCAGGTGGAATTAATCCGTCAGCAGGTAGGGGACAAAAAGGTACTGCTGGCGTTATCCGGCGGCGTGGATTCTTCGGTAGTGGCGGCAATGCTCATTAAGGCAATCGGGAAGCAGCTTGTCTGTGTACATGTAAATCACGGACTGATGCGTAAGAATGAATCAGAAAGTGTTGTGAAGGTATTCCGGGATGAGCTTCATGCAAATCTGATTTATATTGATGCCTCTGACCGTTTCCTTGGAAAGCTTGAAAATGTGGCAGATCCGGAAGAGAAACGGAAAATTATTGGCAGCGAGTTCATCCGTGTATTCGAGGAAGAGGCAGGAAAGTTGGAAGGAATTGATTTTCTTGGTCAGGGAACCATTTACCCGGATATTATTGAGAGTGGAACGAAGACTGCGAAGATGGTAAAATCACATCATAATGTAGGCGGACTTCCAGATGATCTGAAATTCCAGCTGGTGGAGCCTTTAAAGCAGCTCTTTAAGGATGAAGTGCGCGCCTGTGGTGTGGAGCTCGGACTTCCGCATGACATGGTGTACCGTCAGCCATTCCCCGGACCGGGTCTTGGTGTAAGATGCCTTGGTGCAATTACTCGTGACCGGTTGGAAGCAGTCCGCGAGTCTGACGCAATTCTGCGGGAGGAATTTGCGAAGGCAGGACTTGATAAAAAAGTATGGCAGTTCTTTACAGTAGTGCCGGATTTTAAGTCTGTTGGTATGAAAAATAATGCCCGGGTGTTTGAGTATATGGTTATTATCCGTGCGATTAATACGGTGGATGCCATGACAGCGACGGTGGAGAAGGTAGACTGGGAAGTGTTGGAAAGAATAACGGACAGGATATTGTCAGAGGTGGAGAATGTGAACAGAGTGTGCTATGATATGAGTCCAAAGCCGCCGGCGACGATCGAATTCGAGTAGACATTTTAGTGCGTTTGAAGTCCGCAAATCCAGTAAAATCAAGGGTTTGCGGACTTCATGCTTCTAAAGCGGTAATAAAATGGTAATGGATAGAATGTTATCAAAGGACATTGTAAAGTATTTGTGGTAATGGCGGAGAAATCTATTGTTATTCTGATACGTTTATAAGATTTGAGTGGAAGAAAAAAAGAACTGTAAAAAGCCGGTTTTTTTGTTATAATATAATCAGCAGAAGATTTTTGTGTTGGGTACGGTTATCCGGCAAGGAGGAATTGTTATGATTACAGCGGAACTGACAAAAAAAATAGATACTTTATCGAAGGATGAATACCGGATGGTAGAAGTGTATGTTGATAATGTAATGGAATATTCAAGACATAGGAAGAAAGATGCCGCATGGCAAAAGATAAAGTCTGACCTGACGGAGTCTGAAAAACGTATGCGGGAGGAAGGCGGCATTCGTTCAGAGCAGCTAAGAAAGAATCTGGGTGTGTAAAGATGTATGAAATTATTTATTCTCCGGTTGTTCAGGAAAAATTGGCGGCATTGAAATTGAAGCTGGTTGAAATGTGCGGAGAGAACGTGGGGATAAAACATTTTTCGCAGGTCATTGATGGTTTTGAAGTCCGCCTTACGTTCTCAAATACCGGGATTCCGATAAAAACCATATATGATGTCGGATCGGAGTTTGAACATTATTTTGTCATATATTCCCATAAAAACTATTTTTTGTACTATATCGAAGGCGATAAGGTATATGTTATGGAGATGTATGATGAAAGGGAAGATTTTGCAAGGACGCTGTTTGGAATTGTCACTACCAGTAAAGAGACTTTGGAATATTGGGGTGAATAGGAGAACACATGTAAATCATATAAACTAAAGAAGAATTTTGAATAGTGGTGAAAGATATTCGGGCATTCTGTTTCTATTTTGGATGGAATGCCCTTATTTTGCGTTCAAAATGGAGAAGGAGAAGAAATTGGGAGAGTTAAAATGCTTTTTATAGTAGCTTAGTGTGAAAAATAGGTTTTCATTGCTATTTGTGCCTGCGTGAAACGAAAGGAATGGCGATTAAAATGAAAGGAGGCCAGCAATTTATGAGAAAAGGCGGGATAAAATGCCGATATCGGTATTTTATCCCTAATGCCGATATTTTTTTAATGCCGATATTTTTAGATATATGCTGTAGT
>CANOKL010000075.1 GCA_947566645.1 uncultured Lachnospiraceae bacterium | reverse complement strand
TTTCGCAGAGTAGGATACTCTACGAAAGCCTTGTAATGTTTAAATATTCGCAGCCGGATATATCATTAGGTTTGTCAGATATATCATTAGGTTTGTCAGATATATCATTAAGTTTGCCAAATATTACAATCTGCCAATTGAGTATTATGTATGCTTTAAAATGTGCATTAGTAATCGTTTTTGTGATTCTGGCTATTGTGCAGGCCTGCGAAGGGTGGTTTTTGCGCAGCAGAACTTGGAATGCCGCCCCGAATCGTTACTATGAGCGGCCTTCCGGGCCGTGAATCGTAACAAGATTTTATGTGATGTTATTCTGGTTCATCCAGGTTAGGAGGGAAATATGGCATTGGAGCTGAATATTGATTACAGCAGTCTGACGGGCAGGGGTGAGCGTGCTGTGAATGAGGATTTTCTTGGCATTCTGGCCACGCCGGACAGGCTTGGGTTTATCCTGTGTGATGGTCTTGGCGGGCATGGAAGGGGGGACGCGGCATCTCGTTATGTGGTGGAGAGGATGAAGCAGTCTCTGGAGCAGTCGTTCACCATTGAGGACAGTATTATGCAGGCACAGGCAGGGCTGCTCCAGAAACAGATCCAGGAAAATGCAGGCGAGGCGATGAAGACTACGCTGACTTGTCTGACGGTTTCGGGTGATCAGGCAAGACTTGGGCATGTGGGAGATTCGAGAATCTATTATTTTGAAAAGGGAAAGTATATATTAAGGACTCTGGACCATAGTGTGCCTCAGATGATGGTAAGCCGGGGGGATCTTAGAGAGAAGGATATACGGAAGCATGAGGACCGCAACAGGCTGCTGCGGGTTATGGGGGCGGAATGGGACAGTCCTAAGTATCAGATGACGGGGCCAGTCCGGGTTACGAGGCATACCAGTTTTCTTCTGTGCAGCGACGGGTTCTGGGAGCTGATTGATGAAAAGATGATGTGCAGGACCCTGAAGAAGGCGAAGAACGCCAGGGAATGGCTGGACACCATGGAGAAGATTGTGCTGGAAAACGGACGGGGCACAAATATGGATAATTATTCGGCAATTGCTGTGTTTATAAGGTGATATGAGTATATTTGTAAAAGTATGGAATTGCTTTGTGAAAAATATGGTATTGCTGCGGAAAGGAAATGAGAAGGAATGATTGTAAAGTGCAATAAGGGTCACTGGTATGATTCGTCAGTGAATAAGATGTGTCCCCACTGCCTTCAGGAGAGTGAAAGACTGGGAATCCGGCTGGATGATGTGGAGGAGGATGACAGAACCATCTCCATCATGGCAGCTGACCGTTCACTTGGCGAGGAGCTGGGTGCGATTATTGGGGATTCCGTTGGAACTGCGCTGCCGGATTTTAAGGAGCAGGCACAGGGCAGCGATGATGATAAGACGATTTCCTTTGGGTTTTTCGGTCTTACTGCCATACAGCCTGTTACCGGCTGGCTGGTCTGTATGAATGGAGAAGAACGGGGAAAGGATTACCGGCTGCATGCGGGACGGAACTTCGTGGGGAGAAGTATGTCCATGGATGTGATGCTGGTTGATGATAAGACGATATCAAGAGATAAGCATTGTTCCATTGTATACGACCCGAAGGGGAACGGCTTCTATCTTTCGCCGGAGGGAGGAAATACGGTATATCTGGATGGCCAGATGGTGGATTCCCCGGCAGAGCTTAAGGAAGGCTGCCGGATTCTGATCGGTGAAACGGAATTCATGTTTATACCATTCTGCAGGGAGGGAAGATCATGGGAAAGCGAATCTTATTAATCTTAACAGTGTGTGTCCTGGCACTTGCCGGAGGGAGGATGGAGACCGCATATGCGGCAACGATTAAGTCCCCGTATCTGGCAGAGCAGGCTATGGGGAAGGCTCCGAATGCAAAGGTCTACATGACCGGGCAGCAGATGAATGAGTCTGTTGCCGTAACTGGTACTGTGGGCAATGTCAATCTGATGCAGAACGGAGAGATTGTCCGGTTTGACCAGAGCGGTGAGGGAATCTGTTACATTATCCTGCTGGATAATTCGGGTTCTGTTAATGAAAAGCAGTTTAACGAAGCGAAAAAACAGCTCATCAGGATGAGAAGATCTCTGGGAGACCAGGACAAGATGCTTCTCTATACTGTGGGGACAACCAGCGGGGCCGGAGAAAAGAAAACGGTTTTTGAAAGAACTAAAAGGGTATCTAATAAAAAGGGTGTTCGCAATGACTGTAAAAGGATTCAAAAGATAAAATACATGAACACGGCTAACAGTATGACAGTCTTGTACCGTTCGCTCAATGAGGTGCTTGCCGGACAGGCTTCCCCGGCGATGAGGACGGTTGTTCTGCTGATTACGGATGGAGAGGACGACTCGGCAGGCAAGGATATTGACAAGGTTTCCACGGAAAAGGAAGTAAAGAATGCTTCTGTTCCGGTCTATGGCGTGCTGCTTCACAGGCAGACCAGTGGGACGGACAAGAAGGTGTCTTACACGAAGAATAAGATCCTGGCGGAAAGGACGTGCCGGGGCTATTACTATGACTGCAGTACGAATACGAAGGCGGAGAGTGTGAAAAAGGCATTCTCTGCCATTAACCGCATTTTAAAGAGGGGGACTTATGTGGTAAACCTGGCGGCGCCTACGAATAAGACGGTGGGGAAGGAGAAGCTGAAACTGGCAGTAAACGGTACCGCAGCCAATGAGATTCCTCTTGACTATTCCGACTATGTAAAGGATGAGAGCGCGCCGTATATTACCGGGGAGGTTCGTGTAGTGAATGGGAATACCATTACATTTTCCATAGAGGATGAGTATGGCGTGAATCTTGCTGATGTCAATGAACTGTCCCGGTATTCTGTGAAAAGTAAGAAGGAAGGAGAGGGAGAGGAAGGAGAAACGGAAGATGGGAAGGTGTGGCCCATTGAATCGGTAAATGCTGTGGCGGAGGGAAATACCGTAAACATTACGCTGAGCATGAAGGAGGATTTTTATACAGACGATTACACCGTAAGATGCAGCGGAATCCGGGATCAGTCCCAGGATGAAAATGCCATGGATGAGACGGCTGAATTTTCAGTGACAGAAGGAAGAAGTGCCAGGGCGGATGCTATTAAGAAAGCCATTAGGTCATACTGGTGGATCGGGCTGTTTCTTTTAGTCGTGGTGATCGGACTGATTGTGATCCGGATTATCCACAAGAAGGAAGTGAAGGTGGATATGGATCCGGACGAGTTGGTGAAGGCAGACCGGAAATTGATCCGGCTGACGATTACGGACCGGGCGGGTGCGATTAAGGATGTAGAGTGGGATGTGGAGGGAAGCCTTTTTATCGGGCGCTCCAATATCTGCAATATTTATTTTGATGATGACCGTTTGTCTAAGCAGCATTTTGTGATTGAGGTAAATAAAATGGGGTGCTATATTACGGATCTGGATTCTACGAATGGGACATTTGTCAATGGAGTGAAGATGACAAACCGCAGGATGCTCCTTGACGGGGATGTGATTACGGCAGGGAGAGAGAAGTTTGTGTTCCATGTGCCGAATTAGTACAGCTTTGCGTAATTAACAGTGAATTCTGTAACGCTGTACTAGTAAGATGCCAGTATAGCCGGCGGCATGGCTGAATGGCGGCAATGCGATACTGGAGAAGGCAGGCGCTTATTACTTGAGGATGAATGCAATGCTGTACCATACGGAGGATAGGGAATGAAATCGGTTTTGCCCAAGGGGGTTATACTGCACCGCAGATATTCTGTGGGGCATGTACTGGGGATCGGGGGCTTTGGTATTACATATGCGGCATTTGACCTGGCGGGGAGGGAATGGACGGCGGTTAAGGAATATTTTCCTAGTGAGTGGGCCGTGAGGATGCCGCAGGGGAATCGGATTGTGCCGGAGAGTCCGGAGAAGGGAAGGTTCTACGAGCACGGCATGAAGACTTTTTACGATGAGGCAGAGAGATTAATTAACTTGCAAAATATACCGGATGTGGTAAAGGCCAAAGATTTTTTTCCGGAAAACGGGACGGTATATCTGGTTATGGAGCTGCTTAAGGGGTATACGTTAAGGGATTATATGAGATACAGGGGTATCAAGGCAATGCACCCTGAGGAGGCGGGAAGAATTATAAAAGCGGCAGGGATGGCTCTTGCACAGGTTCACGGGTATGGTTATCTTCACCGGGATGTGGGACCGGATAATATTATGCTCACCAACGCGGGGCGAATCTGCCTGATTGACTTTGGGGCAACAAGGGTCTATGCACTAAATTCTGCGAAAAGCATGTCGGTACTGGTGAAACCGGGGTTTGCGCCTATTGAGCAGTATTCCCGTTCGGGGAAGCAGGGGCCTTGGACAGATGTCTATGCGCTGGCAGCTACGTATTACTTTATGGTGACAGGGGAAAAACCCCCGGGAGCGCCGGAGCGTATTGCAGGCGCCAGGGTGGCGCCGCTGGATGCAAAAGTGCCGGGAATTCCGGGGTATATCAGCAGGGCGGTAGAGCGGGCGCTGTCAGAGGACTGGAGGAATCGTCCACGGAGTGTCTGTGATTTCCTTGGGGAGATGGGACTACTGAGAAGGGCTCATGTGAGGCTTCAGGCGGGAGGCCGGGACGCCTGCTATTATTTTATGCCGGACGACAGTTTAAGTATCGGCAGGGAGGCGGGACAAAGTAATGTTGTACTGCATGACAGCCAGGTCAGCGCCTTGCACTGTAAGATCTGGTATGACGAGGGAGAAGACAGGTTCCTGCTTGCCAATTACTCGGGGAATTATACCTATACGAGCAGGGGGATTCTCCATAAGGGGCAGAGTATCTGGCTGATCCGCAAGGACTGGTTCTATATTCAGACCAAGCATGCAAGATATATATTTTATCCGGAGGTGAGGTAGAGTAAAGATGTTATTTCGAAAAAAAGTACAGAATAGTGATTATGCAGTTACAGAAGAGATTCCGGCAGCAGCCATGCAGGCACCGGCGTCCCCGCCAAAAGGAGGCAAAAGGGTTGCAGAGCTTACGACACTGGTCAGGACAGCGACAGGAAACAGGAAATACCAGCAGGATGCGGTATATGTGACGCCGAGCCGGATTCTGGCCTCGAATAAGGTAACCCGGGTTCTGGCGCTGGTGTGCGACGGCATGGGCGGCATGGCTGACGGCGGGAGAGCCAGCAGGACGGCGATCCAGATGATGGTTCAGGGCTTTCAGAGGATCGAAAAGGAGCCGGAAATCAATATTCCCATGTTCTTTAGGCAGGGGATCCGAACCATTGACCGGGTAATTTATGATTTTCCCAAAGAGGATGGTATGGGATCGGGAACTACCATGGTAGCCTGCATTGTGGAAGATAACAGGCTCTACTGGGCTTCTGTAGGGGACAGCCGGATCTATATTATCCGGAATAACCAGATGCAGCAGGTGACGAGGGATCATAATTACTGGCTGAGGCTCCTGGAGATGGTAGATGCGGGGCAGATTACCATGGAGGAAGCTATGGCGCAGAAAAAGAAGGAGGCGCTTATCAGCTTTCTCGGGATCGGAAATGTATCTCTGATGGATATTAATACCCAGCCTTTTGAGATGCAGTACGGGGATGTGGTGATGCTGTGCAGTGACGGTATTACGAAGACGCTGCCGGATCAGCAGATTAAGAAAATCATTACGGCTGACGCCGTCAGGCCGGAAAAGAAGGCAGAGGCGTTGGTGGAGGCTGCGACCCATATTAATTCCCATTCCCAGGATAATACTTCGGTAGTGCTGATTCATTACCAGGAAAGGGAAATAAATAATAAATCAAAGATCAGGCGCTGATGACGCCGAAGGAAAGGAGACACAATTATGAATTTATGCAGATGTGCGAACGGACATTTTTACGATAAGGAGAAGTATGCCACATGTCCTCACTGCAACGGGGGAAGCGCTGTTGATGATACCCTGACAGCCGCATTTACAGAGGATGCCAATATACAAAATATGCAAAATATACAGAATATACAAAATATGCAGGGGCAGGGCTTCGGCCAGGCGGATGATGCAGGATATGGAAGGCAGATGCCGGGGACGAATGTTACGGAGCAGGTGTCACAGAACGACCCGTTCCCGATTGCAGATATGGGGGCGGAACAGACAACAGTGTCTAAGGATTATGATACAGGGCAGAAGACAGAAGCACTAGATCCATGGAGTGTATACGAGTCATTTCCAGGTGACGATAACGACCATACCATCGGGATTTTTGAAGCTGACTTTGGGACGGTATCGGGTCAGAATTCCAGAGTCGGGACTATGGAGAAAAAGCCGGCTGCTAATAAGGTAAGCACCCCTTGCGTCGGATGGCTGATTGCCCTTGGGGGAGAGCATGTCGGGACGGATTTCCGCCTGAAGGCCGGAAAGAACTTTGTGGGGCGCAGCCCTCAGATGGATGTTGCGCTGACGGAGGACAAGAGTGTGTCAAGAGACCGCCATGCGATTGTTGTGTATGAGCCGAAGGCGCACCTGTACCTGGTGCAGCCAGGGGAATCCAGCAGTCTGGTATACCGGAATAACGAAGTGGTGCTTACACCAGTGAAGCTGGAGGCTTATGACATGATTACTGTCGGGGATGTGAATCTTCTGTTCATACCCCTCTGCGGGGAGCGTTTTAACTGGAGTGATCTCTTTGAAGAAATGAAGAAGAAGGGATAGGGCTTATGAATCGTTCAGCAAAAGGATTCCGGGTGGCGGCTGGCCTGTTGGTCTTGTTGAATCTTGGGGCGTCCTGCCTTCCAGTTACAGGGCGCACGCAGGAAAATTATGCTGCACTTAAGTGGTCTCAGCTTGATTATATAAAAAACATGTTCGGAGGGAACCTTCCCTACGGCGGGACAGAGGCGGGCATTACGTCCACGCAGATCATATGGATTTTGTGTTTTATGGCGCTGCCTCTGCTGCTTAGTATAGTTGCGGGCATCTGGGGAATTGTGGGAAATTACAGGCAGAAAGCCAGCAGTATCTTAACCTTTGTTATTCTGTTCCTGTATGCGGGCCTGTATATCTCGGTGGGGATCCTGTGGCCTGCTGCTTCAAAGGGACAGGTGTATGTCAGGGAGACAGCCTGTGTGATGCATCTGGTATTTTCAGGATGCGGTGCAGCTGCGGCGTTGGCGGCTCTGATCAGTACGCCGAAAAAAGTGACCGTGCAAAAAGGCAGTATTCCACAGGTGAAGGAGTTTAAGCAGGAGCAGGTGGAGGCAAAGTATAATATTATTCTGGAAAATGCCAGGAAGGAGCCGGCGAATAAGGAGTATGTACCGGGTAATCCCCGGGGCGTGCTTGTAGGTCTTGCCGGAATATATGCGGGGGCGGAGATTCCGCTTGCAGGAGGGGATTGGATTACTCTTGGAAGGCAGACGAATAATCATCTTGTCTTCGAAGGACAGGCAAAGGTGAGCCGCAGCCACTGTAAGATCAGATGGGATGACAGCCGGAAGAAATATGTCCTCTGTGATTATTCCACCAGAGGTACCTTTGTAAATGGTTCTGAGGAATGTCTTCCGCAAAATCTGGAGCTGGATATTCCTCCGGGTACTGTGATTGCTATCGGCGACGACACCAATACATTCCGGTTGGAATAAAGAAGGAGTAGGGAATATGGCTAGTGAGTTATGTATGAATTGTTTTAGCGTAAAGGGACAGTATGAGGTCTGTCCTTTTTGCGGATATGTGGAAGGAACGCCGCCAGAGCAGCCCCATTACCTGACGCCGGGAACCATACTGGGAAATCACTTTATCGTGGGAACGGTCATCGGGGCCGGCGGATTCGGTATTACATACAAATGCTTTGATACAACCCTGGGTGTTGCGGTAGCAGTGAAGGAGTTCTACCCGGCGGGGCTGGTTAACCGTTCTCCGGGGGAGAGCAGAGTCGGCCTTCTCTCTGGGGATAAGAAAGAGCAGTACGGGCAGCAGCTCAGGCGTTTCCTCATGGAAGCCCAGAGTGTGGCGCAGTTCGGGAAGGCCAGAGATATTGTTAATGTATATGATTTCTTCGAGGAAAATGGCACGGCATACATTATTATGGAGTACATTGACGGGGTGCTGCTGAAAGACTATCTGGAAAAGTGGGGAGCCCTGGATCCGGACACTGCCATGAGCATTATCATGCCGATCATTGAGGCTGTGAAGAAGATTCACAGCAAGGGAATCATCCACCGGGATATAAGCCCGGACAATATCTTTATCTCTAATGAGGATTCTATCAAGATCTTTGATTTTGGCACGGCCCGGTTAAATGACAGCAAAGAGGGTATGGCGGGGGAGCAGGTGATTAAAGTAGGATATTCTGCCCTGGAGCAGTACCGGGATAAGAGCAGGCAGGGATTTTTCACGGATGTATATTCGGTCGGCGCGATTATGTACCAGATGCTTACTGGAGTCAAGCCCATGGAGTCTACGGAGCGGGAATTCAAGGATGACCTCAAATCCCCCATGCAGCTTGGAGTTAAGATTAATGCAAATGTAGACCGGGCCGTTATGGAAGCGCTTGCTGTGCGGCCGGAGCTCCGTTTCCAGGGGATCCAGCAATTTGAGGAGGCGTTGCTGAGTAAACGGATTGCCGAATATCCGGCGGAAAAGCTCCGGAAGAGAAGGAGAAGAAGAAACTGGATGATCAGCCTGTCAGTGGCAGCGGCTATGACTATTGCAGTAGCCGTGGGTTTATATTCCACGATACTGAAGCCGGAGAACAGGATTTTTGACAGTACCATTGGCAATGATACCACCATCACAGTGTGGGTGGAGAATGAAGATCAGAAGAAGCAGATTGAAGAGCTGGCCCAGGACGGTTTCCGCAAGGGTTCCTCAACGTCCGCAGATGAAAAGGTGCGGAAGATGCAGGCGGATAATGAGAAGGTGGCAATCCAGGTCGAGGTACATGAAAATATGGAGGCAGACCTTCAGCAGAGCAAGGCGGATCCAAACATTACGATGCCGAATATGTTCCTGACAGATCATGTGTCTGATCCGGAGGAATATAATCTGGTTTCTCTGGAGGACAATGTGTATGCCGCGCTGAATACGGATGATTATCTGTACATGTCAGAGTATAAGGAGAGTTTTAGCGGTATGCGTGAGATGCCTACCGGGATTGATACGCTGCTCTTGTATACCTGCCAGTTTGACTATAACAGGGATAATACGCTGGAAGATTCTGCGGTGGAGGATTCTGGCCAGGAGGAAACAAAAAAAGAGAAAAAAGAAACGGTGGAGCTTGAAAGCCTGGTGTCAGCAGATCCAGAGAGCTATACAACGAAAAATGGAGGGTCTAACAGCATACTGAATAACAGTCTGGCATACTTCCATGAAAGCGCCGGGACTTATGCGGCAGTACTGCAGAATGAAGAGTGGACGGATGTATTTGAGAAAAAGCGGGCGCCCTCCCAGGATATGGTGGGGATGCTGGCGGATATACGGCAGTTTAATAAACAAGCCTGTGTCCAGACAGATACAGGAGGAAAAAAGAAAAAGAAGAAAAAAGAGACGGTGACGGCGGAGCCGGAGGAGATGTTCCGGGTGAACCGGGGCAGGAAGACAGAATCTTACACAGGACCTTACGGGAGTAATATCGTGGCGGGCGTCTCCTACCGGAAGACGATGAATGATGCTTCAGATAATTCCGAAGAAAAGGGAGACAAGGGAATCAATTCCCTGAATAAGTATGAGACTTATGTGGTTACCCAGGATGGAAAGATGCTTGTAACCCTTTCAGAACGGTATGCGATTACAAAGGAATCAAGCGTGGATCAGAAGACGGCTTGTATGCGCCTCCTGTGGGTTATGTTAGGAGATACAGGACAGGAGAAAAAGACGGCTCCCGGGGAGACGACTTATCCGATCCTTGAGAAGATGTTTAAGCAGTTTGTATCTTATAATGCCAACTATGATGAATTTATTGATCTGGTTGAAGAGTATTATCCATGCGTGCTGGTTGGAAGCGAAACCGGAAAAGCAGAGAAGTTTTACGATACGTTGGAGAGTATGCCGGAGGATGAGAATGTGCCAGAAGGTGAGAGGATGTCCGAGGGTGAGAAGATACAGAAATGCTATGAGTATTATGTGAGCGGGCAGTAGGAATGGCGGCGGCAGTGGGGGATGCGCTGCTGCCGAGAGTGTGAAAGGAAGCGGTAAAATGAAGATGAAAAAACAGGTAAGAATGATAAGTATGAAAAAGAGGGCAATCGCTTTTTTGATGGCGTTTGCAATGGTAATGTCACTGCTGCCGGGGACGGCGGTATGGGCTGGGGAAGTGGAAGATAGTAGTGGAGATGCATCAGAGAATAAAACAATAGAGGCGACGGCAGCCGATGTTAACGTACCCTATGACGGGAAGGAACATGGGATAGAGGTAACAGTAATAGAGCCGGCAGAGGGTGCTACGATAAAATATGGAGTTACAAAGGGAGAGTATAATCTGGAGAAGAGCCCAACGTACAAAGAGATTGGAGAAAATACAGTTTACTACAAAGTGACAGCCCCTGGCTATAGTGACTTGGAAAAAGAAGCAAAAGTAACCATTACAAGGGCTACTCAAAGCAATGCAAAGGTAGAAATGACAGGCTATGTGTATGGTGGGCCGGTAAATGAGCCGAAAATAAAGGGAGCAGAGGAGAATCCAGAGATTACATATTACTATAGTAGTGAGAACAAAAATGAAGGTGGGACAGAGTGGGCCAATGCAGAGGCGGCTAGTCTGCCGGTAGGGACTTATTATATATATGCAAAGTTGGAGGCAACGACTCATTATGGTGAGTATACGACTGAGACAGAAGAGTTTCAAGTAACAGGGA
>CANOKL010000074.1 GCA_947566645.1 uncultured Lachnospiraceae bacterium | reverse complement strand
CCGTATCCTATCAGGAGAAGGAGATCGCTGTCCATACAGATATTGAATCCACTCCTCAAAGCATCTATTTCCCGGAGATCGGCACGAAAGCCTCCTGCCCTGAGACAGAATCCCAGATGGCACCTGCGAAAAAGGAAGTAACGATTACAGATACCGTATCCTACAAGCATCTGGTTCCGGGAAAAGAGTATAAACTGACGGGAACCCTTATGGATAAAGAGAGCGGCGAGCCTCTGTTGGTTGATAAAAAGTCTGTTACATCCGAGCTGGTATTTACACCGGAGACAGCAGATGGAACGGTGGAATTATCCTTCACGTTCGACGCAAGCGCACTGGAAGGTAAAACGATTGTTGCTTTTGAATCTCTTTCTTACAAGGGGAAGGAACTTACGGTTCATGCTGATATCGAATCCGAACCGCAAACCATCTATTTCCCGGAGATTGGTACAAAAGCTGCCTGCCCGGAAACCGGAAGTCAGATGGCGCCTGCTAAGAAGGAATTGACGATTGTAGATACCGTTACCTACCAGTGTCTGGTTCCGGGGAAGGAATACAAATTGACCGGCACCCTCATGGATCAGGGAAATGGCGAATTTCTGCTGGTTGATGGAAAAACGGTTACTTCGGAGCTTGTCTTTACACCGGAAGCGACGGATGGAAGCGTGGAGCTTTCCTTTACCTTTGATGCAAGCACCCTGAAAGGCAAAACTGTCGTTGCCTTTGAATCACTTACCTATCAGGAAAAAGAAGTTGCTGTCCATGCAGATATTGAGTCCGAGCCACAGAGCATCTATATCCCGGAAATCGGCACTACTGCCAAGGATGGTAAGGATGGCGACCAGGAAGCCCTGGCGGAAAAGGAAACACAGATCATAGATACCGTAAAATATAAGGGTCTGGTTGCGGGAGACCCTTCCTACCGCCTGGTGGGAACCTTAATGGATAAGGAAACCGGCAAGGAAATCCTGATTAACGGCAAGCCGGTTACCGCAGAAACCACTTTTAAACCAGAAGAATCCAGCGGCTCCGTGGATGTCACCTTTACCTTTGACGCGATAGAACTGAAAGGGCATGATGTGGTTGTCTTTGAGAAACTCTTTGTTACGTTGAAGGAAGAGGACAAGGAGAAAGAGTTGGAAGTAACCAGCCATGAAGACATCAAGGCCAAAAGCCAGACCGTAAAGCTGACGGAAGTACCCACCGAGCCAAAGGAACCGGACATCTCCTCTCCTGTCAAGACCGGGGATGATGCGTCGATCCTGCTATACATCTGTATTGCTGCAGGCTCCCTGCTTCTTATCATTATCAGCGGGCTTGTTTTCTACTGGAGACGTAAGCATCAGAAGTAATTTTGATAGGGTAACTCATTCACTTTATGCCGACAGATTTAGCAGGCTTCAGGATGAATCACTGACAGCCGCATCGGCCGGCATTAATTTCAACACAGGCAGCTTTTTTACAGGCTGCCTGTATCTGGAGATAACTATGGAGATAACACACTGCCTCGCGGATGCCAAACATATCCGCCGATTCTTAGATGCCTGTGACGGGAACTGGCATCGCTGTATTTATGTAGAATGTGTCAACTGCAGAGTAAAGAATCCCTGCAATCAGTCTGGATTCCTGTCCTGCCCGGATTACCGAGCCGTCCCGCTGGTTCTTCCTCTTCCGGATGCAAATATGCTTTTCGCCTGCCGTCCGGAACCCAGAGAATGCCTTGCAGTATTAGGAGATTCTGTCTTCCTGGATATGTACGCACAATTCCTAAAAGAACAGAAGATCCTCTCTCTGGACTGTCCCTGCATGGCGCTGTTAGACATCCAGAATAAGGATTGTTATGACTGGTGATGAAACAGATATATTTATTTTTACTTCGATTCGTTGCACTTTCTCTGCCTGTCACGTACAGAGAAAAGAAAAACCGGAGGGATGACCTATGAAAAATCTTACCACTATCATACAATTCATTGACCAGACGTTTACCGGCTTAATCTTCATACCCATGTGTTTTATCCTATATTGCAGGTTCTTTCCTTCCAAAGAGAGAAGCAAAAGGATGCGCATTTTTTACCGGGTATGTATCGTACTGGTAGTATTGTTCCTGCTCCGGTATTTCTGTGATAAATTTATCTTTACCGCAGTCAACTATCCGAAATTTACAGACAGCGGCCTGTTTCCTCTGATCCAGGCAGTATTTTATCCGGAAGTATGATAGCAGTTAGCAGGCTTTTTACCCTTCAGCTAAATTTTCAGGCAAGGAAGACTAAGAAGATCCTAAGACAAAGGGGATCTGACAAAAATCCCTTTCCTATATAAATCGCATATGAAAGCATCCAAAATAAGCATTGGAAGATATGTGTAATCACAATTTTTCCAGTGCTTATTCTTTTGCTTTATCACATTAACGTATTAACTGGAGGAAATTGGGGAAAAGTCCCAAATTGGCACCTGTTTTTACTCTTGACTTATAGGAATCCGTTGCTTATTTACTTATAATATACGTATACAAAACGTAAGAACTGTTACTTTTAAGTATTTTATACATAAATAAAACGTAAGAGGGGGTGAACATTTTTGAAAAAACAGACAATACGCTGCCCATACTGCGGCAGTCCTGCAATCTTAAAAGATGCTTCCTATGTATATGGACATAACTCATCCGGGGGAAAGGTCTATGTATGCAGCCACTATCCGGCCTGTGATTCCTATGTGGGCGTCCATCAGGGAACATCCTTACCGAAAGGCTCCCTGGCAAACCGCACGCTCCGTAAGAAACGCATCCAGGCCCATCAGATTTTCGACCAACTCTGGAGAAAGGGAATTTTCAGCCGCCAGGAGGCTTACCGGTGGATTGGCGATAAATTCTGTCTGCAGACCCGTCAGGCACATATCGGGAATTTCAGTGACTATATGTGCGATCAGCTGATACAGGAAGCTTCCAAAGTTTTACAGAATAACCACATACCGCTTGGTATGGCCGGATAAAAGGAGGGATACCATGAATGGGATCATGAATTATGAACAAAAACAACTTGTAACTGCTCATTTAAGCCTCGTTCCCCGGATGGTGCGGGCGCTTACCAGAAGCTTTTCCCATCTGACACAGGATGAGTTTGATGAGCTGACACAGACCGGATACCTAGCTCTGTGCAATGCCGCTATGAAATGCAGTCCCACACAGCCCTTCCCGCCTTATGCAAGAGCGGCGGTCCGGAATGCCATTTATGATTACTGGCGGGACTGCGGGAAACGTAAAAACGCGTTCTGCTCTCTGGATGCAATCCTTACTGCCGAAGATGGCAGTACCTATGAGCCGGAATTTATGCTCTATAAAACAGATGCACTATCTCCAGAACAGGCGGTACTGTCAAAGGAATCCGCCTCTTACCTGAAGAGGCTGGAATGTACAGGCAGTAAGCATCTGAAAAAGGGGATTATCTCACTCCGTCTCCAGCAAAATGGATACACCAGTACGGAAGTAGCGAAGCTCTATAATGTCCCGTCCAACCATGTCCGGGCATGGCAGAGCAAAGCAAGGAAGCAGTTGAGAGAGGATCAGGAATTATATGCGCTTTTAGCATAATTCAAAAAATACATGAAAAGAGGAGGTACTTATTATGCTGACATTATACACCGCAATCGGAAGCTTAAAAATCAAAAGGGATGAGATGGGAAATCCAGTCCCGGCAGTCATCAATAACAGGCAGGAATATGGATTATCCGAACATGAACTTGTACTCTGGAGCTGTCTTGCATTCCAGATCCTGCAGATCTATGAACTGGAGAAGGCATATGCAAAACGGCTTGCAGATTCCGGCCGTCCGGAAGGACTTTCCTTCTCCCATTACTTAAACCGCCTGCTTCTGCGGGGGCTGATCGTAAAGGGTGACGGGCTGACCGGAGTAGACGCCCTATACCGGCTCCTTGGAAAACTGCATATCCAGCCGGTTACTGACCATTTTTCGGTACGGCTCTTCACATGCATCCAGCTCTATCTGGAGGGGAAAATAAAAATCCGCGATTTCGGGCGGTATCTGAAGAAAGAGAAATGCGATCCAATGGAAGAGACCGTCCTGGAACTCGCCAAAGCGACGGAACTTACCACCGCAGAACTGCTCGCCTGTGTAGAGCAGGGGGCAAAAGCAAAAAACCCGAAGGAAGTATGGGATCTGCTCTATGAAGATACGGATGCGACCTACGAATCACTGGCGGATGAAGCACAGCTTCTCCACATCCAGTACCCGGTACTGCAGGCAATCGGGAACCTGTACCTTAATAAACAGATTTCATTCCAGCAGTTTTGAAAGGAGAACTATGCCAAAACCATTATTATCAAAGCTGATTGCCCAAGCGGTAATCGGCTTTTTCTTCCTATTGGTTGGATGTGTTTACGGCATCCATTCCAAAGATGATATTTTTATTATATTGAGCCTGTTCATAGGGCTTTTCAGCTTGATCCGTACCTATAATTTCTACCGATTGATCCACAATGAAGCTTATCAAATTTTATCAGGAATTTGTATCAAGCAGACTTCTATGACGCTCAAAGAGACCAGTCAGACAATATTTGTAGATGAAAAGAACAGAGAACACAGACTCACCCTGGATAAGAATATCAAACTGCTTTCCGGACATTACTACAGGCTCTACTTCCGGAAAGCTGTGGGATTAGCTTCTGGTGATATCGACTATTCTTCTATGGATTTACTTGGATATGAGGAACTGCCGGTGAATACCCCTACCACTCACTCGTGACGGGCAATATTTGGTGATTGGATGTCCAATCAACAAATAGCATCTTTGTTATTCGGCATCTTTCTGGCGTGCCCTGACAGCAGACGGCGTACATCCATAGAGCTGCTTAAACAACCGGTTAAACAGCTTCTGATTTGTAAATCCATTTTTTGCCATCAGTTCTGCAACCGGCAGTTCCGTATAAACCAAGTCATAATAAATATGGGCCAGCCGTACTTCACTGAGATATTCAAGAAAGGACATTCCCATATTCTTCTTAAAAATCCTGCAGAAATATTCCTTTGTAAAACCAAGTAAATCTGCGGCTTCACTAAGGGAAACCGGTTCACGGAAATGCTCTTCTACATAAGTTATAATTATCCTGAGTTTTTCAAAAGCAGACGGCGATGAAACATTTTTCCCAGGAATAACTTTTTGGGAAAAAAAGCGAATCAGGTGGGAAAGCGCCTGTAGAATAATCCCCTCTGATTCCATACTAAACGTAGGAATGTCCTTTGCCATATAAAGCCTGGTCAGTTCTTCCATTAACCGGCAGATACCAAGATAAACAGGGAACTCCTCCACGCTAATTTCTTCCGGTATACACCGTATCCGGTATGACTCAATATCAGGCAGATATTTTTCCATATATTTTTTGGAAATGTGGATACAGATAAACATAGAAGTATCCTGATACGCATAGAAACTGTGGACCTGCCTTGATTCTACTACCAGAATATGTTTTTTTACTTCCCTGTAAATTTTACCTTCAATATTAATATCGGCTTCTCCGTTAAGAGGATATAAGATTTCCAACTCATCATGCCAATGAGGAGGATGATATCCTCCTGGAGCCGTAAGGTAGGATAACCTGATTCCCTGCGGGCTGATTTCATGGAAAGTTTCATAATAAGGCTGTTCCATAAGCACTCCTTTTTCTATCTGTTGTTATACGGATTATTTAAGCATTCAGTACTTACAGCGTAAAGCAAAATCTGGAAGATGTCAATATTGACTTAAATCAAGCCAATATCTTATCTAGTATAAATGAAATTCAGGTGCTATGATAATACCTGTAAACAATAAATAAACAGAAAAAGGAGTGTAAAAGTATGAGTACAATTGCATTAAACAGAACAAACCACAAATCATTTACAAAGGCTGATGAGAGAATGACCCTTTCGGAAAGATTCCGGAATTATCTGGCAGAGAACAGCGCTGTAATCGTAAGCGGTATGATGGCACTGAATGGAGACTCCAATGCTTACAAAATTTACAATCTGCTTAAGAAGTAGCAGATGCGGCAGATGGAAAAACTGAATAACGAAAATAACGGCTGAAAAAGGGCTAAAAACAACCTCTTCCTCAGCCGTTTTATAATATTTAGAATTATACCCATTCCTTGATTCTGCCTATTCCAGATACATACATTTCTATAATTTTGCAATAAACTTACTTCTATCAGCATCCGGAATCTTCATGGCCGTCATTGCCTGCTCCGCTGTCCATTTCATCGTATCCATCAGATTTTTGATTGTTTCAAGCAATGTTTCCTGTTTTGTTTCCTGTCTGGTTTCCCGTTCTTGCTTTTCAAAGTCTTCCTTCATAAGTTCTCTCAACGCTTCACACATGACTTTATCGCACCTCCTTATCGCCTCATAAATCTCCTTATTAGCAGAAACACTGACCTGCAGAACTGCATCTACATTATTTCTGTCTCCTGGCTCGGACATCTGTGCTGCTTCTTCAACGAAACGCCGGATATCTTCTTCTTTCACATGTTTTGAAAGAACACGTAATGTCCGGTGTGTTTCTCCGACAAGCCGTTTTGTCACTACAACCTGAGTATCAAACAGTGCCTGCTTCCCACTAATATAATATATTCCCGGATAACGCTCCTTAATCTCCAGTCCAAGATTTTTCATTGCTTCAAACAATTCTCTCGGATAGCTTTCCCGGAAAATAGAGATCGTTAGTTCATTAGCCGGAATCTGGTCTACAGTTTCTCCTAACCCTTTATACAGACAGGCATAACCAACCGTTTTATAGTAGTCATCTATGGATAGGGCATCGTCATTACTTTTATACTCCACGACATTAAATTTTCTGAAAATATGTCCAATTTCATTCTTTGTTCTGATATTCGAAAGTTTCTTAATAATCAGCAGATCCATCCGGATAGGTTCTTTGCTCAGGTTAAATTCCCTTTGGAACTCAAGGTCACCCTTATTTGATATAAATTCAAGCTCTGCTGCACCATAAAAACCGGGATGCCATTGGATATTGACTGCTTCAGGAATATCTGCCAACTGCCCACCTCCGTCCTATCTTTCAGGAAATGTTTTCTTACAATCCTATACTAACATCTAAGATAAAAATTAGCAAGTCATTCCTTCCTTGCAAATTGGTCGAATCAACCCTCTTCATTTCCAAAAAATCTATATATAGAATTTATTTCGTTGATTATCACTATATCTTGTGTTATTATAATCATGTATTTAAGTTTTTGTGTTATCCCACATCGGGAGTCTGGACCATTCCTCCAGAGCACACGCGAGTTTAAGTTTGGAAATCAGAGTCATTAGGATAGCCGCACCCTGCGGTCGCTTAATGGCTCTTTTTTTATTTTTTAGGAAATCTGAAACATGGATTTCCTATTCTTTTACCTATTTTTATTTGGTACTATGTCAAGAAAAAGTACAAGTTAAACGTGGACTTTTTGCAAAATCAATGGATTCTTATTCCGCTGTTTTCAGCAATCATGTCTTCCAGCTCATCCAATTCAGCCAGCATTTCATCACGGAACTCCTGAATCCGTTCCATGATGTCTTCCAGCAGATCACGCAGATCTTCTCTCTCCTGAATCAGCCTCTCCACGTTTGTTGACCTCATCCTGCAGTTACCTCCTCTCTTTTTATCTGTTCCGTCCCTTAGTCTTGATCTATGTTTTATTTGCTCCCGGCAGCCGCGGATTAGAATATCCGGGAGGGTTCATGGGGGTCTTCCACCCCCCCATACCCCTGGAATCCTTGTCATTACGGCAATCAAGGAGATGATTGTCGTAATGGCAAGGCTGGATATGGCAGATGCCTGAATCTTCGGATATCGGGAAATATCACACCTGCCAATACCTTAGCCCCGTTTCTTATAACAATACCTGTTCAGCTTCCTTCCTTTTCGCTTCCATCCTGTCCAGATATTGTTTTTCATATTCGCTGGGGGAGTGGTAGCCACAATGGCTGTGAATCCTCACCGTATTATAAAACGCTTCTATATATTCAAATACAAGCCTGTATGCATGGCTGTAATCTATGATGTGGAACCGGCTGAGCCATTCCCTCTTGATCAGGGAGTGGAAGCTTTCTATGCAGGCGTTGTCCCATGGACAGGCTTTTGCCGAATAGCTGCGCTCCATCCCTTCAGCCGCTTTTTCATAGTCCCCGCAGGTATACTGCACTCCCCGGTCACTGTGGATGATTAGTGGCCGTGCTATATGCCGCCGCTCTTTCGCCTTTTCCAGGGCCGCCAATACCCACTTCGTCTCCAGCGTCTCCCCAAGTGTCCAAGAAATGATCTTCCTCGAATACAGATCCATGATGCTGGCCAGGTATACAAAGCCTCCGCAGGTCCATATGTAGGTGATGTCCGTACACCATGCCGCATCCGGCCTTTGGGGCCGGAAATCCCGGTTCAGTATGTTTTTTAATTCGATACTGAAATCAGAGCCCCGTGTTGTTCTTGTCCAGTGTTTCCTGTAACACGCCCGGAGCCCCATCTCCCGCATATACTTCCCCACGGTCCTCCCACTTACTTTGTCGCCTTTCTGGCGCATTTTTGCGGCTATTTTGGGCGCTCCATAGATTTCGTGTGATTCCTTGTATATTGTCCTGATCTGTGCCATCCTCTGTTCCTTTTTCACCTGGCCGGCGGATGGCGTGTGCTTCCTGAAAGCGTGATAGCCGCTCCTCGAAACGCCTAAGATCCTCAGCACCCCGCTGACATTCAGGCGGCGTTTCCCCTCTTCCCTTAACCGTCTTTCTTCCCGCTCGGTTTCCTGGAAGATTGCCTGTATCAGTTTCCTAGAATGCTGATGGCTTTTTTTAATATTTCACTAGAAAAGGAATTCCTGCCACAGTTCCGGGAAAATGCTAAAAAACTGTTGCGAGGATTACAGATGATGGCAGACACAAAAACAACATAGGAACGCTGCAGGTTTTACCAGCGAAGGCAGCTATACTTGAATTTAAAGGTAAAAAATGATATGATAAAGTCACCAAACAGAAAGGATAACATATGGGAAATATATATGATGGCGCGTTCCGGACAATCCTGAATGACTGCCGGAAATTGATTATACCTGTAATCAATGAAATTTTTGACGAACATTATACGGGAGAAGAAGAGATTCGTTTTTTCCCTAATGAACACTTTTTAGACCAGCAGGATGCGGCTGACAAGGAACGGATAACAGATACTAATTTTCAGATTATTGGCAGAATAGTTAAAAAGTATCATCTTGAATGTGAAAGCAGCTTACCAGATGGGAAGATTACAATCCGTCTTTTCGAATACGATGCCCAGATAGCGCTTGATGAGGGCGAAGTTACAGAAGAAACTCTGACGGTAACATTTCCCAATACGGCGGTGATGTATCTGCGGGCATATAAAAAGACTCCGGATAAAATGAAATATGTGATCGTAACACCTGGCGGGACGGTACAATATGATGTCCCGATTATGAAGGTGCAGTCATATTCACTGGATGAAATCTTTGAGAAACGCTTATTAATGCTTATTCCATTTTATATTTTCTCACATGAGAAAAGTTTTTCGGAATATAATAACAATGAGCAGAAACTGGAAGAACTGAAAGCAGAATATCGGATAATTTTAGAAAGACTTGATGATCTGGAAAAGCAAGGTATTATTGGCGCATTTGACAAGCGGACAATCATAGAGCTTTCAAGTGATGTGATCCGGGAAATCGCACGTAAGTATGAAAACGTGCAGAAAGGCATAGGTGCTATGATGAGAGGACCATTGATTCAAACAGAAGCAAGAACTATTTTAAATCGCGGTATCAGTGAAAACAAAAAAGAAACAGCACTTAGGATGCTGAAAGTGGGAAAGCTGACGGTCGAGGAGATTGCAGAATACTCTGCCCTTAGTGTGGCAGAGGTAGAACAGCTTGCGAATCTTCAGACAGTATAAGCAACAAGGTAACAAAACAGACTGAATTTCCAAGCCATCTGACGATAGATACTATATCTCAGATGGCTCTTTTTCATGTCAGGAACAAGCTCTGCTGCTCATATTCCTGTTCCCGCCAAAGCTCTGGCGGAGTCTTATGAAGCGCATACTCCGTAAATTTGTCATCATAAACCCAGTCCTCCAATTCACCATTCTCCAAAACCAGCGGCATACGATTATGAACAGGGCTTACAGCAGCATTCGCCTGCGTCGTAAGAATAATGAAACGCACCTCATCCTGAAACCGGTTATAGAATCCTGCCATAAATAAAACCGGTCTGTCCTCTCTGAAAAATGTTACCTTATTCTTATCTGAATCCCACTCGTAAAATTGTCTGGCCGGAATCACGCAGCGCCTGTGCAATACGCTTTCACGAAATGTCTTCCGTTCCAGCGCCGTCTCTGCTCTGGCATTGATCAGAAGCCCTTTCTTCTGATACTGCGGGAATCCCCAACGCATTTCATTCAGTTCCAATGCCGGTGAATTTTCCGCTGCAGGACCTGCTGACAACGGATTTTTCTGCTGGTTGTGGCAAGTCAGAATACCAGCAGACTGTGACGGGTAAATATCTCCTGTACGCATTTTCTGCATCCGCAGATCTACGCCCCGGATTACCCGTTCGATTTCCCTAGCTGTCCCCTCGTCCACATAGAACCGTCCACACATAATTTTTCTCTCCTGTTCCTGTCGCAGAGTATCCATTCATCCAGCGTCAGCGGGGTATAGTCTGAATACATACAGAAACAATTAATCATGTTTGACGGAATCGCCCGTCTCTCCCCATCCGGATTCTCACGGATACTGCTCCTTGTAATCTCCTGAAACTGCTCGATCAGCCGCTGGTCATAGGTATCATGCACATGGCCATAGAGCATATATACTTTAGGATTCCCATTTCCGTCCAGACGATACTGCCCGTTATAAC
>CANOKL010000073.1 GCA_947566645.1 uncultured Lachnospiraceae bacterium | reverse complement strand
CCTTGGAATTATAAGGTTTGCAACAAAAAATATAGTGGTAGATTTGACACTACCAGAATCATTGAGGAGGAAAGAAATATGAGAATGTGTAGAAAACGTGCGCTTTCATTTTTATTGACGTTAGCGCTGATAGCAGGATGCTTTGCAGGAACTGGGGTGACTGCGGAAGCGACAGAAACGGCGGTAGACAAGACATCCATAACAATAGAATTGGTGGATCAGTCGGGAAATGCCATCACGGATGAAACAATATACCTGGGAGTGATAGACGCGCAGTTTCCAAACGTGGAAAATGCGAAGTTTCCAAGTAATGGAGAGTATAAGCATAAAATAACGGACAGTATGCCGACAACGTATACCATAAAGATACATTCCAGTGTAAATGGCTATACTGCGGATCCAATAGAACTGACGACAAATAATCAAAAAGAGATTGTGACGGTAAACGGGAAAGAGTATACCGGCGAAGCGGTAAAGATGGAAGTGAGGGAAGCGGAGCCGGAAGAGCCGGCGATAGACAAGACATCCATAACAATAAAGCTGGTGGACCAGTCGGGAAATGCCATTATGGATCCGTCAATATATCTGGGAGTGATAGATGCACAATTTCCAGATAAGGAAAATGCGAAGTTTCCAAGTAATGGAGAGTATAAGCATAAAATAACGGACAGTATGCCGACAACGTATACTATAAAGATACATTCCAGTGTAAGCGGGTATACTGCGGACCCGATAGAACTGAAGACAAATAATCAAAAAGAGATTGAGACAGTAAATGGGAAAGAGTATACCGGCGAAGCGGTAAAGATGGAAGTTAGGGAAGCAGAGCCGGAAGAGCCAACAATAGACAAGACATCCATAACAATAAAGTTGGTGGATCAGTCGGGAAATGCCATTACGGATCCAACAATATATCTGGGAGTGATAGACGCGCAGTTTCCAAATCAGGAGAATTCGAAGCAGCCAAACAACGGGGAGTATACGTATAAAATAACGGACAGCATCCCGACAACGTATACTATAAAGATACATTCCAGTGTAAGCGGGTATACTGCGGACCCGATAGAACTGAAGACAAATAATCAAAAAGAGATTGAGACAGTAAATGGGAAAGAGTATACCGGCGAAGCGGTAAAGATGGAAGTTAGGGAAGCAGAGCCAGAAGAGCCGACGATAGACAAGACATCTATAACAATAAAGTTAGTGGACCAGTCGGGAAATGCCATTACGGATCCGGCAATATATTTGGGAGTGATAGATGCGCAGTTTCCCAACCAGGAGAATTTGAAATGGCCAAATAATGGGGAATACAAGCATAAAATAACAGACAGCATCCCGACAACGTATACCATAAAGCTACATTCCAGTGTAAGCGGGTATACTGCGGATCCAATAGAACTGACGACAAATAATCAAAAAGAGATTGTGACAGTAAACGGGAAAGAGTATACTGGCGAAGCGGTAAGGATGGAAGTGAGGGAGGCAGAGCCGGAAGAGCCAGCGATAGACAAGACATCCATTACAATAAAGTTGGTGGATCAGTCAGAAAATGCCATTACGGATCCGGCAATATATTTGGGAGTGATAGACGCACAGTTTCCAAATCAAGAGAATGCGAAGTTTCCAAATAATGGGGAGTATAAGCATAAAATAACAGATAGCATTCCAACAACGTATACTATAAAGCTACATTCCGGTGTAAGCGGGTATACTGCGGATCCGATTGAATTAACGACAAATAATCAAAAAGAGATTGAGACAGTAAATGGGAAAGAGTATACCGGCGAAGCGGTAAAGATGGAAGTTAGGGAAGCAGAGCCGGAAGAGCCAACAATAGACAAGACATCCATAACAATAAAGTTGGTGGATCAGTCGGGAAATGCCATTACGGATCCGGCAATATATCTGGGAGTGATAGACGCACAATTTCCAGATAAGGAAAATGAGAAGTTTCCAAGTAATGGAGAGTATAAGCATAAAATAACAGACAGCATCCCAACAACGTATACTATAAAGCTGCATTCCAGTATAAGTGGGTATACCGCAGATTCAATTGAACTGACGACAAATAATAAAAAAGAGATCGTGACGGTAAACGGGAAAGAATATAATGGTGAACCGGTAAAGATGGAAGTGAGGAGTTCAGATGAAGGAATATCAGAACTAAAAGACATTTCTTTATCTTCAGATTCACTGGCAAGTACAGGTGGAACGATTACAGTGTCAGTAACTGGAGAAAACTTGAAAGGTAATCTTTGGTATCAGATAAGAAAACAGACTGGTATGGTAAATGGGAAGCCAAGTTATGAGACAAATGCAGAGATAAAATCTGTTTTAGTAAATAGTTCCACCAATCCCACATTCTCTGTAACAATCCCGGCCAATTCTGGGGCTGAAGAGGTGGTCTACCAGATTCGTGTTGCAGATACATATAGTATTTCAATGACCGGGGCAAAGTCGAAAACATTCACTGTCTCCGGTACAGGAACCTCATCCGACAAGGTTGATAAGACAGCCCTGGCAGCTGCCATTGAAGAAGCAGAAGCAAAAAATGCAGAAGAATACGTCGCAGACAGCAACTGGAACACCATGCAGGAGAAGCTAAATGCAGCAAAGATAGTAAATGCAAAAGAGTCTGCAACAGCACAGGAGGTTAAGACAGCATTAGATGAGCTGCAGGCAGCGCTTAAGAATCTTGTGAAAAAGCCGGTAAAAACAGCTAATATTACAAAGATAACAGCCACACCAGCTGAAATACCAACTTCTGGCGGTACAGTACAGCTCTCTGTTACTGGAACAGACATGACAAAAGACAACTGGGGACTGGATATAAAGACATTTATAAGCGGCACGAATCAGACACAGCCTGCAAGCGACAAGGCAGGAAAAGCTACAGTGAAAGAGATTACAGAAAATAGTGCTGTAGTCGAGATTTCCGCAAACGGAATGAAGAATGACGTTGATTTTGTGATTTCCGTAGGTCCAAAGGATGGGGAAGAAATCACAAAACAGGCAGAAGTAACAGTAGTGCAGGCAGGAAAAGGCTATACGACCACAAGCCTTACACCAGAATCAGTCGTACTGGCAGATGATCATACAGTAGTTGCAACATTCAAGTCTGTTATCACAGCAGTAGAAGGAGCAGATTTAAACAAGCTTGTTTACATAGCTGATGCAGATGGAAATAACCGGCATGATCTGACAGATACAGGAAAAGTGACTATAGATGACCAGACAGTGGCGGTTGAGTACTCGGAATCCCTGAAGGATATTGGTACAACTTCTTATTTGTATATTAAGGAAGGCGCATTAAAGACTACGATCATGGAATCCGGAAGCGAAGTAGAGAAGGTTGTAACAGATATTAAGTGGATCATCCAGACAGCAGCCAGAGTATCAGGCATCAAAGTAGATAAGGATTTATTTGACAGCAATGGCGGAACAGTAACTGCGACACTGAATGGTTACCGTGTGGAAGATATTGAACTTGATAAGATCGAAGCATCCGTATATCGTCCAGGTGAGACATCCGCATCTGATATTGCTGTTACAAAAGGCAAGGATGCAGACGGCAGAATAACACTTACATTTGCCGTTCCAAAAAATACGACACAAAATACACTCAGCTACTGGCTCAATGTAAAGTATGACGGCACTCCGGTATATGAAAGTGCTGCAGACAGCCGTGGACAGAGGACAACAATCTCTGTACTTCCGGAAGGAAAGACGGAAAAAGACAGGACGCTGAGCATGGTGACAATTTCCGGAAATAACAAGACAGAAGTGAACAATACAACGGATATTGAAGTACAGGTTTCATCTAATGTCGGAGAACTTAAGACCGAACTCAGAGTATATGGCACCAATCTGGATTCAGCTCTGACAAAAGTACGGGCAGTAGACGAAAACGGAATTATATGGCCAGTCTACCAGATTTCCGAGTGTGACGGTACATGGAGATTTATTGCAATAGCAGGACCACACAGAAATGGTGTATTTGGCGACGGAAACAGTCAGCTTATCGAATTGCTGCCGCCAAGATATGCAGGAACAAATAAGACATATAAGATCCAGGTTGCAATAGATGGAGAGAATTTCATTGAAGAGCCTTGTGTAACGCTGAAGGTTATGAATGAAAACATAAAAGGCGAGTATGAGTTCAGAGACTGTACTGACAAGAATTTCAAATACGTTACAGTGCAGTATGTGGACGAATCAGGGAAAGAGATTGCAGAGAGGGATGTCTATAAAGGATATTGCATTTCCATGCCGGAAGGCTTTGGTATTAAACCGAAGCAGATCAATGGCTATACGCTTGTAGAAGAACCGACGCTTGACGAATGGGTTGAAGAAGGAAGAATTTATAGTTACGTCTACAAAAGCACAAATACAGGTACAGTTGAAGATCCAAAACCGCCTGTTGTATCACAGAACGTTAAAGTAAGCGGCATCAAGATCAATGCAGCTTCAAAAAAGATTGCCGCAGGAAAGAAGATTCAGCTGACAGCATCTGTATCTCCGGCGAATGCATCCAATAAAGCTGTTACATGGAAGAGCAGTAACACAAAATATGCAACAGTGAATTCATCCGGTAAGGTCACAGTGAAAAAGGCAGGTGCAGGAAAGTCAGTTACAATTACGGCAATCGCTGCAGACGGCAGTGGGAAGAAAGCATCCTGTAAGCTCAAGATCATGAAAAACTCTGTAAAGAGTGTAAAAATTAAAGGTGCAAAGGCTGTAAAGGCAGGAAAGAAACTGAAATTAAAAGCTCAGGTTAAGACAACCGGCAAGAAGGTGAACAAGAAGCTGAAATGGACAAGCTCTAATACAAAGTATGCGACTGTAACTTCTGGAGGAGTTGTAAAGGCGAAAAAAGCCGGAAAAGGAAAGAGCGTTAAAATTACAGCAGCCGCTACAGACGGAAGCAACAAGAAGAGTACAGTTAAGATTAAAATAAAGTAAAAGGGATGCGATTGTTACTATTCACAGCTCAGGAATGCGCGTAAGCTGCGCATTCCGTGAGAACATGATAACATGCGATTGCATGAATTCCTGAGTAATACGCGCTCGTTATCCGTGCCATCTGCGCTGGACGCAGACCGCTGTGCCGTTATTACAGCCTTGCATAATTACGCAAGATTGTAATAGTCAGCAGACGCACAGCTGACACGAATATCAGACGCGTATTACTTTTACACGATAGAGGAGGGAAATATGGAAATTTGTAAAAAGCGGGCATTATCGTTTGTATTAACTCTGGCGCTGCTTGTGGGATGCTTTGCAGGAACTGGATTGACTGCGAGGGCGGCAGGAGACCAGTATTTAATACAGGTCAGGGTTGTTGACACACAGGGGAATCCTGTGAAAGGGGTAGTTCTTAAGCTGCAGACATATTCGGGCGATGAGACGAAGGAAGAAAAGGCATCTGATGAAAATGGAATGTGGGAATACCAGACAGATACCCTTTCGTCAGGCACATTCAAGTTAGTGCTTGCATCATCCGAGTACAAAGCTATAACAGACAGAGTTCTTTATATGGTCAGAACTGATGGAGCAATCCTGTCAATCAATTCAGAAGACTGGACCGGGGAAGAAAATATAGAGTTTGTAGTGGCAGAGAAAAGTGATACGTCAGATAAAAGCTCGGTTACCATCAGGCTGGTAGATGAAGCAGGAGCTCTTGTGACGGATGAAAGTGTGTATCTGAATATCACAGATGAAGGATTAAAGGAAACACAGCCGTCCTTTGCCACGACGACTGTAAAACCGGAAAGTGGAGAATATACCTATAAGATGGCAGATCCTGCAGAAACAACATGTACCATTACACTGCATCCGGATGTAACAGAATATACGGCAGAACCGATGAAACTTACAGTCAGTTCTACCGGGGAGATTCTTACAGTGAATGATAAGGAGTACGATGGAGCCCCGGTGAATATGGTACTGAAGAAGACAGGCGGCTCAGAAGATCCGTCTGTCAATAAAAGATCAATTACGATCCAGGTGGTAGATGAAGAGGGAAATCTGGTAACAGATTCTGGCATTTCTCTCGGGATGATTCAGGAGAGTCTCGGAACATTTGAAAAAGAGGAAAAACTCGAAGATGGGGTATTTACATATAATACAGAAACGAATGACTTTTCGGCGACATTCAGGATCCAGCTTCATTCATCAGTAACCGGGTACACGGCCGCACCGGTTGTATTTAAGACAAATATGCAGTGCGAGATTACGACAGTAAATGATAAGCCCTATGACGGAAAGCCGGTAAAAATGACCTTAGTCAGGGAGAGCACAGATCCGTCCCAGATGGCAAATATTTCAAGTATCACAAGTGATGTTCCGGATACAATTGGTGCAGATGGAACGGAGATCGAGCTTACTGTTGACGGAGAGAATCTGACATCAGGCAACTGGGGCGTAAAGGTCGAGAAATATAAAAAGGGCACAACAGAGCCAGCGGGAAAGAGGGCAGGAGAGACCTCTTCATACCGTGTAACAGAACCCAGAAAAGCAAAAGTAACGATTGATACGAATATGTCGAAAGATGATGTGGATATTAAGCTTACTGTAGGCGCGAAAAAAGGAGGAGACATTGAACCGCAGCAGACAAAACTGATCACACAGTCAGGAAACAGCAGGGTGCTGTTATCTGTAAAGCTGGTGGATGCGGATGGTTCTCCAGTGACACAGTCAGGTTTAGAACTTGTTTCGTGCCCGGAAGACTATAAAGATTATGGGGACATATATGAAGAGCCATTACAGTTAGATTCTGAGAGCGGGGAATATATATTTGAGCCACAAGAGTATGAGTCCGGAACCTTCATAATTGAGATGAAGGAGAACGACCTGGGTTATGAAATGGATCCACATAAAGTGAGAGTAGCTTCTTCCTATTACGTAATAACTGAGGTGGATGGGAATGCATATGACGGTAATCCGGTAAGCTTTCAGGTGACATCCCAGGCTTCGGACGATCCTGTAGTCATTACAGGAGTAAAAGCATCACCAGAATCAGTTCCGGCCAGTGGAGGAACCATAGAACTGGCTGTAGAGGGAACAGGTCTGACACAGCGTAATCTGGATGTAAAGGTAAACAGATATAAAAAAGGAGTATTATTGTCTGATTCCGACTCCAGATCTAAAAAGCCCGCAGTTACCATGACAGAGAATGGAGCCACAGTGGAGATTGGAAAAAATACATATAGAGACGGGCTTACTCTTGAATTTGTCGTAACGCCGAAAGGTGCATCGGATGGGAATGAAGAGAAAAAAGCATCAGCAGTACAAGAGGGAAATCAGCTTGGCGGAGTAACCATAAGGCTGGTAGACCAGTCTGGCAAGCTGATAACGGAAGAAGGCTTAAGTCTTGAAGGCAGGAATCAGTCATTTCCCCTCGCAACAGACGGGAAAGTGGTACGCGGTGAAAAGGCCGGAGAGTTTGTATTCGAGGATATAGACGGGAATGCGGACCCGACATACGAGATTTCTCTGACAGGCAAAGAGACGCTGGGTTATGAGATGACGCCATTTGAGATTAAGACGTATTTTGGAGAAATACGAGAGGTAGGCAAAGATTCGTATACCGGAGCTCCGGTAGATATTACGGTGGTAAAGAAGGGGGCGGAGGATGATGACAAAGACCCGGCGCCGCCTGAGACACCCCAGACGCCCCAGACGCCTCAGCCAGTAAAAGTAGGCAGCATCAGCCTCAGCGCTATTTCCGGGAAAATTGCTGCAGGCAGGAAGATTCAGATGACGGCAGCAGTCTCACCGGCAAATGCATCAAATAAGACTGTCACATACAAGAGCAGTAATACAAAGTATGCAGCAGTAAATGCGTCTGGCAGGGTAACGGTGAAAAAGGCAGGAGCAGGAAAGACTGTGACCATTACCGCAACGGCGGCAGACGGCAGTGGAAAAAGCGCATCCTATAGAATCAAGATTATGAAGAATGCTGTAAAGAGCGTAAAGATCAAGGGTGCAAAGGCGGTAAAGGCAGGCAGGAAGCTGAAGTTAAAGACTGTAGTTAAGACAACTGGAAAAAAGGCGAATAAGAAGTTGAAATGGACAAGCTCAAACACCAGATATGCGACGGTATCTTCCAGTGGAGTTGTAAAGGCAAAGAAAGCTGGAAAGAGAAAGACAGTTAAGATTACGGCTATGGCTACAGATGGAAGCAACAAGAAGAGTACTGTAAGGGTTAAAATCAAATAACAGATTTACAGAAGACCGCTGCATATCTCTGTATGGCAGATATATGCAGCGGATTTTAAAGAAAGGGAAAGTATGAAAGCAGGACGAATAAAAAGAATAGCAGCTGTGGCGCTCGCAGCAATTTTGACGGCAACAGGCAGTTTTTCCATGGGATATACAGTAAGGGCAGATAGCTGCGGCGGATTGGAGGAAGAGGATATATATGATCCTGGAGAGGATGAGGTGATTAAAGACCCGGCGCTTCATTGGGCAGTCCGCTCGTGTCTTAATGCAATTAAGGACAGGCCAAAGCTTACGGCAGATCTGGTGGGCAGCAAACAGGCACAGAACATATCCTATGCTTTATGTGCACATGCAGAAGATTTTGCAGGATGGAAAAAGCAGTACTGGATTAAGAGTCTGGAAGGCCTGCAATATGCAAAATCAGCAAAAATGATTGAGATCTGTTATTCAAATGAAGGGCGGAAAGGGGAAAATGAGATTAAGGACTTATCCCCTCTTTCTAATCTTTCACAGCTGCAGAAGTTGATCTTAAGGCAGAATAATATTGATGATATCAGCCCGTTAACAGGTCTGACCGGTCTTCAGGAACTTGACGTATCTGGCAACTATGGAATCAGTGATGTATCTGTAGTTGCGAATATGCCAAAACTGAAAATCCTTGTACTTGGAAATAATGTGATTACAGATATCAGCGCAGCGGCTGAGCTTCAGGAACTGCAGTATCTGGATATTCAGGGAAATAATATAGAATCTCTGCCAGATATGAGTAAATTAAAAAATATGCGTACTTTTATAGCGTCAGGAAATCATCTTACCAATGAAGATGTGAAGAAGATCGCAGCCATGAGGGGGTTAAACGAGCTGAGCCTGCAGAATAACCCGTCCATTACAGATATAAAGCCTCTGGCAAGGCTCCTGTATCTTGAAAAAGAAAAAACACTGCTTCCTTCTGGCACTGAGGGAGAAAAAGAGAATCTCTTCGCGGCAATTGAAGTAAACAAATTATTCAATAAGTTTAATATTAGTAAAATGCAGCCGTCGGATTCTGAAAATGTCGGGGCAGCGCTGGATGCCTATGATGCTCTTAACGATGCACAGAAAGCCTTTTTTGATCCAGGAAGGATCGCTGCGGCGCGTGACAATAAAAAACTTGTAGATGAAGGCTTTGAAGCACAGTATTATGAAGAATATGATGAGGATGGGGAGACTCAGCCTGTTCTGGACCGTATCCAGATTACTGTTGTGGATAAGAACGGTAAACCTGTGCCGGGAATTACGTTCCGTAAAATGGGCCTGGGAGAAAAAGATATCACAACAGACAAAAACGGAATTCTTGAAATTAAACATACATTAAATGATTCATACTGGGATCATTCGATTACTCTGAAAGATACAGGTTATGTGGCAATACCAGAAAAGATAGAATATGAGGTAAAAGACGGTAAGACCTATATTGTGAATGGAAAACGCGTCACAGGATATGAAAAGCATCAGATTATGATTGTGCCGGCAGACGAATATGTGGATAAGGCACAGCTAAAGGAGGCTTTGGAAGAGGCAGAAGAGGCAGAAGAAGAGTATAAGTATACTGCAGAGAGTTACAAAGCTTACACAGACGCATTAAGTATAGCACAGACCGTTTATGATGATGGGGATGCTTCGCAGGATGCAATAAATGAAGCGGCACTGAACTTGAAAAATGCGGTGCAGGGACTGCAGAAAACAGATGTTCTGACAACACTAAAATTAATCGTAAAGGACATTAATGGAAACCCATTTACCAGACCATTTAAATTCCAGATCTATACAACTGGACAAGAGGGCAAAGATCCTGCGGCATGGAATAAATTGTCAGACGCAGAAACTGGCGTGGTTTATCTGGAAGCCTCTCCGGGATGGGCGGATGGCAAGCAGTGGACAGTTGATGCGTGTTATGAAGAGCCTTATGATGTGACATTGACAGATACTGTCATAGGTGTAAAAGATAACGGGCAGAGATATTTTAAAACAGTGGATGGACAGAATGCAGGGCCAGATTTCGAAAAGACGGTCATAGTAAAAGCAAACGACAGTACACCGCCAGGAATTGAGATAAGAACACCAGATAACACTGTCTTGAAACAGGGATTAGAGGCAGCAAAGCAATACACGGCAGATGGCTATACAGAAATGTCATTCACCAGCCTGCAGACAGCAATTCAAAACGCAGAGGAAGTCGCAGAAAAAGAAGGAGCCACCCAGGAGGATTACAATGCAGCGGCAGCATTGCTTAAGAAAGCAGTGGAAGGACTGGCAGGTCAGGCAGACACTATTGCGCTGGAAAAAGCACTGGACCGTTATGTGGGATATACTGCAGAGCTTTATGTCACCAGTACGTGGGAAAAATACGATGCGGCGTACCAGTTAGCAAAAGAGGTCTATGAAGAGACAAATTCTACGCAGGAGCAGGTGGACGAAGCGCTTTCTAAGCTTGTGAAAGCAGAGAGGGCGCTGCAGCTCAGAGGCGATAAAAAAGCACTTGGAAATAAACTTCAGGAAGCGAAAGCACTTAAGGCAGATGATTATATTAGCGGATATGATAATCTGCAGAACGCAATCACAGAGGCCCAGGAAGTTTATGACAAGACAGAAGCATTATCATCTGAAATAGACGAAGCAATGGAAAAGCTGCAGTCAGCTCTTGATGCATTGGTAAAAAAACCAGCGGAGATAAATTATGAATGCTATCCCATGGTCTTCAGAGCAATGGTAAAAGACGAGTCCCAGAATCCACTGCCAGGAGTATTATTCCAGGTATATATTGAGGGAGAATCAAAAACAGAAACAGTCCGGACAGATGGGAACGGAGTTCTGGAGTACCATATTGATGGGTCATATCATGGAAGAAAGACAACCGTTAAACTTGCAGACCCAAGATATACGACCACAGATGAACACTGGTTCATTACAAAAGGAGCCAGCTCACTAATATTTAGCATTACAACAATCAATGGAAAAGACTACCAGGACGGAACAAAGCTGACCTACACACTAAAACCGCAACAGACAGAAGAAACTCCGCAGCAGCCGCAGCAGCCAGCCGTACAAGAAATTAAGGTACAAAAAATAAACATTTCCGGGAACTCAAAGAAAATTGCAGCCGGGAAGAAGATCACGCTGACTGCAGACATCAGGCCAGTAAATGCATCCAATAAAAAGATTGTATGGAAATCCAGTAATACTAAGATTGCTGCAGTAAATTCCAAAGGCGTAGTAACACTGAAAAAGAAAACCGGCGGCAGGAAAGTGACCATCACTGCAGTAGCGGCAGATGGAAGCGGGGTATTAGGAAAATACACCATTACATCTATGAAAAATCCTGTAAAAAAGGTAACGATATCCGGAGCAAAGTCAGTGAAAGCCGGAAAAACCCTAAACCTAAAAGCCAAAGTCACAGCCCCCAAAGGATCTTACAAAAAAGTCATCTGGACAAGCAGCAACAAAAAATATGCATCCGTATCTTCATCCGGAAAAGTAAAAACATACAAAGCCGGAAAAGGCAAAAAAGTCAGAATTACAGCAAAAGCAGCAGACGGCAGCGGTAAAAAGAAAACAGTAACAATCAAGATTAAGTAGGGCGAGTCGGGGGCGGGGGGTTTTTTTAAAAAAACCCGCCCCCACAAGCCGATTTTTTTTTTGT
>CANOKL010000072.1 GCA_947566645.1 uncultured Lachnospiraceae bacterium | reverse complement strand
GCCGTTAAGGGATTTTATGTATGAGAGCAATAAAGGAAAGGATATTTACTTTCAGCCTACCGCTTCTCTTGCTGTTGACAAACTTTCTGGATGTGCTAAGAACAAAAAAAGAGACAGTTATGAACGCTGATTTGCAGGAGGTAACACATGGATTCAAGCACAGCCGAATGGATAAGATGTCCTGTTTGCGGTGGTAAGACACGGGACAAGATGCGAAAGGATACAATACTACAAAACTTTCCTCTATTTTGTCCAAAGTGTAAACATGAGAATTTAATAAATGTCAGAGATTTACAGATAGTAATTATTACAGAGCCAGCCGCTAAGACGCAGAGCCGATGAATTTGTGATATATCACAATTCGTTGGTTCTGCGCTTTTTATTAACATTAGGTAGGATACCCGCCAAATAAAAAAAACGATGTTCAGGTGGGGTTTTTGCCATGCCTCTACTACCCTCCGACTTCGTTTTTTGAAGTTTGGAGGGATTTAGTTCTTTTTTTTCGGGCAGTAATCTATCTGCTCATGCAACGCAGAATTTATCCATACATAGCATATCGGGGAATGGCAGGAAGCCAGTTAAAAAAATCCCTGCTTATGCAACGCTACTTCTCACCATGAAACCAGAAGTAGAATCTCCGCTTAACAGAATAAAAGTGAATAATCTGATTCATAATTATTTTCTTTGGATAAATAAAATTCTTTAAGTGCTCTTAATGCTTCCAGGACAGCGGAAACAGCCCTGCGGCACATTCCGATAAAAAACGACAAAAGAAAAACCGCAAAGGCTCTGTGTCCTTCACGGTTATAGGAGATTAAGGTTATCCTATCGCATAATTTTACAATATGAGGAAAATTCGGCATGGTTTAGAGAAAAGAAAAAAGAAATTTCAAAACTATTAATGGAATTATCGGAATTGGTTTGCAGAGTTGGGGACGGGGTATTTTTAAAAATACCCCGTCCCCAATTACAGGTAAGGAATGATCTCAAACTCTGTCTGCTCTCCAATATTCTTACTCACAAGCTCAAACAAATTTTCTTTTGTAGTAAACAGGTTCTTCGGATTACGTCCAATAATCAGATACTGATTTTTATCATCTAAAGAGATATACTTTCTCGTCTCATCATTTAGTAAGATATCCACATTATCAATCACGATCAATTTCCCCTCAGCCTTACATATGATTTCTTTCATATCTTTCTGGTAATCCAGGTAATTGAGGCATAGAATATCGGGATTTACCGCCATGCATTCTTTTATGAATGAAAAGGAGGCTGTCTTTCCTGACGCTGACTGACCGGTTAATATCGTAATATTATTCGTAAATTTGAAATTTATGATAAAAGAAGTATGAATTGTTGAAAAATGTTCCATCACTACTGGTTTACTCTTCATAATCCCACCACTCCTTTAATTCTTCATAGTCTTCCACCACTCTGCATTCGTTTTTGGAATAAGTCATAACAGAAATATTCTCTATGTCAAAGGGGATTATGGCATAATCGCTATAGACTGCCCCTTGTTCCAGCTTATATAATACTTCCAATGCATTGTCCCCGCATTCTTTAAGGCAGAATACTTTGTCTGGAAAATATAATACATTCAGAATTGTTTTACATCCTGTGGACAGGCAGTCTACGTCCAGCATACTCTGGTTAAACCTGGATTCTATTTTAAACTTACTAATTAATCTTGATTCATCAATTTTTTCAATAATTTCCCGGGCTCTGTCATCTAACTTCAAGACAGTATTCTGATTAAAAAACAAATCATTGAGCTCTACATACTCCATTCCCACGGGCAGTTCGTTTTTGTCTTTATATATTGTGATCATTGATGGACCTCCAATCCTGCACTTAGTAACTTCTGCCTCAATGATGTACCTGCATAAATATTTTTCATCTTATCTTCAAGAGACAGTCTGCGTCTATCCAACCCACATGCGTCGTTTTCTATTCTCTCTGACCAACCACAGCAAGACACGATCCAACAAGCTCCGATTGTTCCTTTGGATACTTCAAATCCAGTGTTTCTTGTAAGCTGATCCATTAATGTACACCAAAATGTATATCCTGCTTTATCTTTTCGATCCTCAATCCATAAATACGTTTTCGGCAATTCGTTAACTCCTCTCTATAAAAAATGTATAATTATCTATCAGATGGGCTTCCTTTATGCGCTTATAGCTACATTTTCTACCATACTAAACACCTCCCATGAAATTACTTTATCACGTTGTATTGCAGGCTGCAAGTCACTGTTAAAAAACTTTTATGATAATTGGGGACGGGGTATTTTTAAAAATACCCCGTCCCCAATTTCACCATTTACTTAATTTTGATTTTGACCGTATACTTTTTGCCGCTTCCGTCTGTGGCTGCCGCCGTGATTTTTACGCTCTTTCCCCTGCCTGCTTTTTTCGTTGTCACTTTACCGCTGCTGCTCACTTTTGCATATTTTGTGTTACTGCTGGTCCATTTGAGCTTTTTATTTGCATTCTTCTGAGCCTTTACCTTAGCGGTTAGTTTCAGCTTCTTCCCTGCTTTTACTGTTCTTGTCTTCTTGCCGGGAATGGTAACCTTTGTTACTTTTCCTTTCATGGATGTAATCTTGTAGGTTGCTTTTACATTGCTTCCATCTCTGGCTGTTGCAGTGATCGTTACTGACTTTCCGCCGGACTTCTTCTGCATGGTGACTACGCCTTTGCTATTTACTGTCGCGACTTTTTTATTGCTGGTCTTCCATATCACGCCCTTGTCTGCCGCATTGGACGGGGAAACCTGTGCAGTAAGCTTTACTTTCTTTCCTTCAGCGATTTTCTGGGAAGGACCGGATATGCGGATCCTGCTTACTTTGATAACTGCCGGCTGCTTATTGTCGTCTTTTGCAGGATTCTTTTTCACTTCTTCTATTGCCTTTTTCAGGGATGCTGCGGCTTCTGCCCTCTGCTCCTTTGTAGCATCCGGGTTATTGAGGATTGCTTCGGCGACTGCTATTGCTTTCTGGAATGCTGACCATGCTTCTGGTGTATAGTTCTCCTTCTTCAGGGTCTTTGCTTCGCTTATGGCGGAATCAAGCGCTGCTTTCTCTGGTTCCACATATACCAGCTGTCTGAGTGCCTCACTGAGCTCGTAGGTTGCCTGGTCTACTTTCTCCTGGGTAGCGTCATGGTTGTCATAGACTGCTTTTGCGTCTGTGAGTGCTTTCTGCATTGCAGCCCAGCTTTCCTTTGTGTATTCGGCTTCTTTTCTTTCCTTTGCGCGGTCAATGGCTGCCGTGAGTTCAAACCGGTCAACTCTTACCAGATTCAGAAGCGCTCCTCTTAATGCCTGTGTTGCTGTATTCACTTCCTCCTGGGTGGCTGTTTCGCTCTCCATCGCACTCTTTGCTGTCCCGAGTGCTTCCTGCAGTGCTTTCCAGCTCGCTGCTGTGTAGTTTGCCCCATCCAGATTCTTTGTACGGTCAATCGCCGCGCTTAATGCGTTCTTATTGATTACTGGTTTCAGCTCCAGCTTCCGGAGCGCCTCGCTGAGGTTATAGGTTGCGGTATCTATTTGTGTCTGTATGGCGTCGGTGTTGGCCTCTACTGTCTCTGCTTCGCCAAGCGCTGTCTGCATTGCTGCCCAGCTCTCTGCTGTGTAGTCGGCTTCGTTTCTCTGGCCTGCACGGTCAATTGCATCCCTAAGGCCTGCTTTGTCAATCCATACCAGTCCTTCCAGAGCTGTCCTGAGGCCTGCCGTCGCTTCATTCACTGCCTCCTGGGTGGCTTCGTCGCTGTTCTTTGCGTCAGTGGCTATCTTAAGCGCATCCTGCAGTGCCTGCCAGCTTGCTGCCGTATAATCTGCTTCATTCAGATTCTTTGTACGGACGATTGCCGCTTCCAGTGCATTCTTATTGATCGTCCCTTTCGGGTCAAGCGCACGGAGCGCCTCGCTGAGCTTCAGGGTTGCCGCATCCACTTCCGCCTGTACGGCATCCGCATTGTCATTAACTGTCTTTGCTTCCTCCAGAGCTGTCTGCATTGCTGCCCACTCGTCTGGTTTCTCTGGGTAATCTGCTTCGTTTCTTTCGCCTGCACGGGCAATCGCTGCCTTTAAGCCGGACTTGTCTACCCACTGTAGCTGGTCCAGTGCTTCTCTAAGGCCTCTGGTCGCCAAATCCACTGCTTCCTGGGTAGCAGCCTGGTTGTTCTGTACGTCAGTGGCTTTCTTAAGCGCATCCTGCAATACCTTCCAGCTTGATGCCGTATGCTCTTCTTCCTTTCTTGCATTTGCACGGGCAATCGCTACATTTAATGCATTCTTATTGACTGCCGCTTCTACTTTCGTCTTCAGGTTCCGGAGCGCCTCGCTGAGGTTAAAGGTTGCGGTATCTATATCTGTCTGCACGGCATCTGCATTCCCGTCTACTTTCTTTGCCTCGCCAAGTGCTGTCTGCATTGCCGCCCAGCTCTCTGCTGTGTAGTCAGCTTCGTTCCTCTGGCCTGCACGCTCAATCGCATCCTTAAGGCCAGTTTTATCAATCCATACCAGTCCTTCCAGTGCTGTCCTGAGACCTGCTGTCGCTTCATTAACTGCCTCCTGGGTGGCTTCGTCGCTGTTCTTTGCGTCAGTGGCTGTTTTCAGCGCATCCTGTAATGCTTTCCAGCTTGTTGCCGTATAATCTCCTGCATTCAGATTTCTTGTACGGGCGATCGCCGCTTCCAGTGCATTCTTGTTGATCGTCCCTTTCGGGTCAAGCACACGGAGTGCCTCGCTGAGCTTCAACGTTGCCGCATCCACTTTCGTCTGGTCGGCATCGGCATTCTTATATACTGTGTTTGCTTCCTCCAGAGCCGTCTGCATTGCTGCCCACTCGTCTGGTTTCTCTGTGTAATCTTCTTCGTTTCTTTCGCCTGCACGGTCAATCGCTGACTTCAGACCGGATTTGTCTACCCACTGCAGCTGATCCAGTGCTTCTCTAAGGCCTTTTGTCGCCGCATCCACTTCTGCCTGGGTAGCAGCCTGGTTTTCCTGTGCGTCCGTGGCTGTCTTAAGCGCATCCTGCAGTACCTTCCAGCTTGATGCCGTGTGTTCTTCTTTCTTTCTTGCATTTGCACGAGCAATCGCTGTATTTAATGCATTCTTATTGACTGTCACTTCTACTTTCGTCTTCAGGTTCCGGAGCGCCTCGCTGAGGTTATAGGTTGCGGTATCCACTGCTTCCTGTACGGCGTCGGTATTGGACTCTACTGTCTTTGCTTCACCAAGTGCTGCCTGCATTGCCGCCCAGCTGTCTGCTGTGTAGTCATCCTCATTTCTCTTGCCTGCACGCTCAATCGCATCCCTTAAGCCTGCCTTGTCAACCCATTTCAGACCTGCATAGGCAGCTCTAAGTTCTGCGGTTGCAACATTCACTTCCTCCTGGGTGGCTGTTTCGCTTTCTAATATGTTATTTGCTTTCGTAAGTGCATCCTGCAGTACTTTCCAGCTTGCTGCTGTATAGTCCGTTTCCTTCAGGTCTTTTTTGCGGTCAATCGCTGCTTTTAGTGCTTCCTTATCGACCGAACCTGCCGGGCCTGCACTAATGGTAGATGTAATCAGATATGCATTTCCATTTCCAACAGATATATCCGTAAAGAACGCACTCTCACCGCTTCCATTTCTCACGCCGAAGCCTCCGCTTTCAGCAAACCCTGAAGCAGTGTCGCAGATATCAATCAGTTCTTCATTCAGCCAGGTATAAATCTTTCCATTTACTGTTGCAATCCTAAAACTGTTTTCCTCCTCCTTCAGTTCGATGGGTATCTGCCCCATAACATTTGTCTTTCCATCATGCTTCTTCAAGGTTCCGTCCTTACGGAATTGCCAGAAATAGTAGTCTCCTCCATCATCGTTTGCATTAAACGCAACATTTGCCGCTACATTTTCCACGATAAATTTGCCGCTTACTACATTTCCGCTCTTACCATCCGCCTTTTTAGTTGCCTGCCTTTTCCCTTTTCCAGCATATAATTTTTCTTCTTTTATTTCGCATGATGACAGCGGATTTGTCGTTTTGTCAAAACGATAAGTCTCATCGATCTTCATCTCGACATTTCCCATCTTAGCGTTCATCTCATCAAATTTCTCCGATGTAACCGCTTTAATGACCATGTCTCCCTCTTTCAGGCGGGTCACCTGGCTACCCTCAACCTTTACAGTATCATTTCCTGCCTCAAATGTTACTTTGTCTGCTGCAATCTTCTCTTCTGCACCATCGGTATATACTGCTGTCAGCGATGCCTGTGTAGTTTCACCGACTGCAAGAGACGACTTCTCCAGCCTGACATCAAAGCGTTTTAAAACACCTGGGGCTACAGTTACTGAAAATTTAATCTTTTCAGAGACATCTTTCACATCCTGTGCTTCTGTTCCCTTATACTTTGCTGTTACAGTTACTTCTGCTTCGCCTTTTGCAGCCGCCGTTATCTTACCATTGTTATCTACGTGCACGATCTGTTCGTCAGAACTCGTGTAAGTAAATGAAACATCTTTTGCCAGATTTTTGCTGAACTGGTCAAATACTTTTGCAGTAATCTCTGTTTCGTCTCCGACCTCAAGCGCTGTTTGTCCGGCGAACGCCTTGAGTGTCATAACCGGGTTGTACGCAACTTCATCACTAGATACCGCAAGGCTGTATGTACCAGATCCAAGTTCTATACTCAGATATTTTCCATTATTCACAGCTTCCTTCTTTTCTCCGTCTACCAGAAGCCATGCCAGCTTTACATTGTCTACCGGGAGATAAACCTTCGCTTTTGTATTTGCCGGAATCGTTACTGTTGCCTGAATCTTACCTGCTTTAATGTTCTCCTGACCACCGTTTGTATAAGAAACGGAAACCGGGCCTTTTACTGTGGGAGCCTTTACTGATGCTGATGCTACTTCTCCCGGCTGAAGCTTGATGTCAAAAGTATCAAAGCCCGCTGATGTCGGAAGGATTCCAAACATTCCCTGTACAATGGAGCATCCCGGAGAAGCACCCCATGGGTGGGACAGCGTCATGTTCCCTTTCCATTTATGTCCCCATGCTTCGGGAGTGATCGTACAATTCAGGTCGTCAAGAACTGATGCAAAGGTTTTTACATTTGTACCGACCTTTGGATTTGTCATGAGAGCCTCTGCCATCTCTCCATGATTGCCCCGGTATAATCCCTCCAGGATAAAATAGGTCACATATACGCTGCCCTTCATTTCATCCTTGCACTTATTGTATACAAATTCGCACATACGGTCTGCCATCTCCTGGCTTTCGTATACTCCGTAGTTGAGAGCATATGCCGTAGCATGTGTTGAGGAATGCTTTGTCGCATTGTAATTTGCATCCAGCGAATCATAGAAGCATCCGTTCTTCTCATCAAACGCATATTTCAAAAGTGTTTCTTTCAGCTTGTCAGCCTTTGCCTGATAGGCCTGTGCATCGTCCGTATATCCAAGCGCTTCGCTGATCAGAGCCATGTCATGATAAATTCCTGCATATTCAGAATTAAATACCACATCATAATAGCTTCCCTGATATCCATCCCTCTCAGAAGTCGGCCAGTCAATTAATGCACTCTCTCCTGCCTGTCCTCCCCGTGAATGAATCAGCCCTGTTGCATTGTCCTCTGATGCAATCTGCGCCGTCATCTTCTTTTTGAGAGCATTATAGCACTCGCGGATAGAATCCGTATTTCCTGTATAAATGTAATCCCAGTAAGCCATCTCCACAGAGAAGATCCGGTAATCGTTCGGCCATGTCTGGTTATCCATCAGCCATTCATTGGAATGACGTGCCAGGGAATAATTATCAGATACCGCATAGCTGGTATTGGAGTTTACAAGAAGATCTCCTTCATATGGCGCTCTCTCCCTTGCCTGGGAGTCTACAAACACATCCTGGTTTGTAGCCTTTATCGTATATTTGGATAGTTCATATAACCGGTTCAGCAGCGTTGCTGCATCACTGTTATCTGAAGCTTGAAAAGATGAGGCACTGTCATCGAAGGGCTGCTGCATTGCCCAGCCTTTAATGCAGTTTTTATCGCCCGTCATATTATTCTTTGTCGTATCATCCAGCCCAACAAATTCTACATAACGGAAGTTCCGCATTGTTACTGTTTCGAATTGATTTTTTCCTTCTATAAGTGTCCATGTATCTTCATACTTAGGGCGTGCAGTCAGCTGATATTTTACAGTGCCATCCGCATTCATCTCTTCTCCCATGCGGACAGTAACCGTTTGTTTTGAAGCGCTCTGAATGTCCACCTTCATACCGCCGATAATTTCTTTTCCAAGATCTACTACAATATTACCAGAGTTGTTCTTATAGATCTTCTTTGCCGGCTCATCCGTTTCTACACGCAAAATATTTTCTGATGAGTATGGATATAACACGGTTCCAGACGTTCCTGTGGACTTTGCAATCTCAGATGTTATTTTCGCAGAAGCCCATTTACTGTCATCAAATTCCACTGTCTGCCATCCGGCCGGATATTTTTCTACATTTACATTATCATGAAGAAGCGTAACATAACCTGTCGAAATCCCCGACTTGCCATCGTCTCCAAACGCCTGGGTACCATCCAGCGTCTTCCACCCCGAATCTTCCAGGCCGCTGTTGGTAATAATCTTCTTTGTCCCATCTTTGTAAAAGACTGTCATCTGCACGAGAATGCTGCGACTGCTGTTTCTACAATTTCCCAGAGCGCTGATGACATTCTCTGTCTGTGACTTTATCAGCTCTGTCACGTCATAAGAATTGTAATATAACTGAGTGTAATTACTGGTTCCGCCATAGGAACCGACTTTACCCAGTTCTCTCGCAGAACCCGCCCCCAGACATTCACCATTCATCCAGATGTCATAGATGATGCCGCGATCCGACGAGGTTCCCCGTGATGCAGAACTGACAATTGCCTTATCAATCTTGCTTTCATCTCCTACATCCAGTTTAGGGCTTCTGAAGAATGCGAATCTGGAATACTCCTCCACCACTTCTTCCTCTTCCCCTTCTGTATAAACTGAAAAAGCACTGTTTCCTACAGAGAGTTTCCCATCCACGAGACTGCAGCCCGGAAAATCTGTATCCGTAAACGCACGGTCATAAAGTGAACTTCCATCTTGCGCGGTAACCTTCAGCCTGCTGATAATTCCAGATTCACTCCTCCCTGTCCGATAGCCAATCTTTCCTGCAGCAATTGCTCCCTGATCTGCAATACTGGCAGTTCCTGCCTCATCATAATCCTGCGCGTCCGTTGTTTTTACAAAAAATTTGAACTCTGACCCAGTTACTTCAATTTTTATATCAAATTCGCTGCCATCTGTCGGAAGTGTAATGTTCTTTTCCTTCAGTTCCAGAACTGCAAAAGCATTCGTATCTACATTTTTGCTCGTAATTTTATGGAGCTTGATCTGATTGTCTGCCGTTCTCAACTGCGCCATATACCCATTATTCCCTGCATCCATCCGCAGCAGTACGGCAAACGCAGCATCGGTCCCTGTTACACTCATCGTCTGCTCGACAGTATAATCTGCCCACACAGTTTCTTCTCCCTGTTTTGGAGTCGAAGTTGTCCAGATTCCGTTCAGACTCTGCCATTCCTCCCCGATTCCTGTCATAAACGGTCTCGCGTCGGACAACGGGCTTTCCGCCCCATTCTTATCCTTTGTCTGTACCTGCCAGTAATAGAGCTCATTATCCGCTAATTTTTCTTCCAGTGCATCTGCATGTACAAACGAACTTTCCGAGGATGCTACCCATCCGGTATCCAATACATCGCCTTTTAATTCTGACGTATCAGACACAACAATCTTATATGCCGTCTGTACCTCATTTTTATCCGTGTCATTCACCACCCAGGAAAATGCCGGATTCTTGGTATTCAGTCCATAAGCATATTCCAGCATCTCCGTCCTTAGCTCTGTTGGTTTACCAGGCGGTGTATTACCATCTGCTCCCTGGACATCTGTTGAGTTCCCAACAAAAGTCCCGGAAAACACCATAGCCGCTGCCAACACGGATGCCACTATTCTTCTTCCTTTCATATCTCTGCCTCCTTAAGAAAATCTTAAAAAATAATTACATATATAATTTTACTGATACGTGCAGAGAGAAAAAAAGAGTAATTGTAGCCGCTCAAAATTTTTGACAAAATTTCTCAGAATTTTTGTCAAATGATTCTGGAAATATTTCCCGAAATACGTTTTTGCGCAATTTCAAAATACCATTCCGAAAGTTCTATACCGATAAAATCTCTTCCAGTATTTACACATGCAACCCCAGTACTTCCGCTTCCCATGAAACAATCCATTACAGTCCCTTCAAGAGGGCAGATTCCAAGTAACCTTTCAAGTAATTCAACAGGTTTTTCAGTTTGATGATATTTTATTTTCGAAGGTACTGACGCGACTTGCAAACATCCTTTTCCAACAAAACACCCTTTCTCATATTCTGTCTTTTTCTGTCCATTTGTTCCCCAAACAATATATTCGCAATCGTTGCGAAAACGACCAGGCACCGCTCTGCTGTTTCCTTTATCCCATACCACAATCCCTCTATATATCCATCCAGCCGTTTGAAGTGCGTCTATTAAAGATGCTATATTTCTCCAGTCAACAAATACCGCACATATCCCTGCTTCCTTGCTTTTTCTTCTTGCCTTTGCCAATACCATACGCATAAACTCCATAAATGCCCGTTGATCCATGTTATCCCCGCTGAAGTCAGGAAAACGGCTTGTACCGTTATATTTTTTGTCGGTATATTTATCTGTTGTTTTTTTCCTCCTGTCTCCTGAGAATAATCCTCCTGATGAATATGGCGGATCTGTCAAAATCATATCTATAGAGCTATCCTCTATACTTTCCATCACCTCTAAACAGTCCCCTTGCAAAAGCTTCATCTGTATCATTTCCTTTCTACAATTTCCCTTGATATATAACTTTTTCCATCCAGTCTTCTATAAACTTAAATATTTCTTATGGTCCGTTTTTAATTTTTCCTGTGCCACAGTACAATAAATCATTGTTGTTTCCAATTTTTCATGCCCCAGAAGCAAAGCAACCTCTTGAACCGGCATTCCCCGGTTAAGCGCGTTCGTTGCGGCTGTCCTCCGGAACCGGTGCGGATAGGCATGTACCCCTGCTTTCTCCCCAGTACGTCGAATCAGATCTTCTATGCCAGTCTTTGTCATTCTACGGAATGGTGCCCTCTCCGATACAAATAATGCCGGATTATCGTCCGCCCTGCTTTCAAGATATTCTTTCAGATACTTGCCTGACCTTTCATTCAGATAAGTTACTCTCTCCTTTGCACCTTTGCCTAATACCCTAAGTTCCTTTGTTTCCAAACAGATGTCCTCTCTGTTCAGTGCGGTAAGCTCTGATACCCTAACAGCTGTACTGTAAAGGAATTCCATAATTGCTTTATCCCGAAGGCTCTTACAAGTTCCCAGCATCAGTTTCCTTTCTTCATCCGTGTATGGCTTTTTAATCTTTTTCTCCACCTTAATCTGCTCAACCAGTGCCATTGGGTTCCTCGTTATTTTCTCCCGGTCCCTCAGCCATCCGAAAAAACTGCTAAATACTGCCCGGACATTTTTTAATGTCTGGTTGCTGATATTCCTCGCCTTTTTGTATGCCATCATGTATCCTGAAATATCCCCTTCCCTAATGTCAGCTACTGCTTTATCTATATATGAAAGCAGCCGGCACAATTCATACCGGTAACGTGAAATTGTAGCAGGCGATTTCCCTTCCAGTGCCCTTGCCATCAGATAGCTCTCTAGATCGTCTGTCCATCCCCCATCCATAACCTTTAATTCTGCTTTCTCTGATTCCACCCTATATGTACACAATACATTCTGCAGTACAGTCTTAAGCTCTAACAGCTCCGCTTCCTTGATTATGTCCTGCATACAATATAATACCTTATTGATTAACTGCGCCTTCATCTCTCGCCACTCCTTTTTGGCTTTAATTCTACCATTTTGCAAAAAGGAATACTGAATTAAATGGCAA
>CANOKL010000071.1 GCA_947566645.1 uncultured Lachnospiraceae bacterium | reverse complement strand
ACTCATTCTCTACCTGTGCCAGTTTTTTCTCCAACTCCCGGATTTTCTTCTCATCCCCGGAAGCTGACTGGATCTGCTGCTCAAGCTGCTGCTTTTTCTCTTTCAGTTTCTTAATTTCTCTGTCAACCTTATCCGTATCCGTAACACATTTCTCTGTCGGCTTTCCCTGGCCGTTCCCGTCTGCTTTCAGTTTTTTGCCATTCTCATCTGCTTTCGGCTCTTCCTTGTTATCCGCACGGTCTGCCTTATCCGGATCATCAAAAAAGATTTTGCGGCTGCCGTCCTCATCCTGTCCGATCCGATACAGTCCGACAGACTCTTTTTCTGATTTTTCACCATGAATGTAAACATCCTGCGGTTCGGACAGTCTGCCTAATCCTTTTTCCCCGGAAGCTTTCTTTGCTTCCTGTGCTTCTTTTGCTTTTTCCGCCTTTTCTGCAGCCTGCTTTTCCTTCACCTTCTCTGCATAATCAGTTCTGGATTGCGCGTAATTTCCACTAACCTGCATTGCCATAAATATGTTCCTCCTTTAATCTGATATGATCGGGCAGCTATTTTTTACATTTACAAAAACAGCCTCCCTTTTCGTTTTTCGGCTGCAAAATAGGGTCGGTTAATCCATTTGCTGTGAGATGCATTCTGAATGCTGTGGAATGTGAATTACGAAAGCGCCCGCATCTGTTCGATCAGGGACTGTTTTTTCTGCCTGTGTACCATCCAGACGGACAAGATCAGTTCCACTGCCAACATAATCATCGGCAGTCAAATATCCATCAGGCAATATCCCGTTTCTGATATATCTTTACCGCAACCCTGTACGAGATAAAAAACCAGATCACCGAAATGCCAAGCACAATCCCAAACGCCAGAAGGATATTCTCTTTCACCGGAAAAACAAGGTTTATGAGAAGAACAAGCCCCGCAATGATCCCTGTAGACGCCATGAAAGACATCATGAAGACAATCTGCGATTTTTCCGGGTCAAATAAATACGCACACGGCAGGCTGATGCCGCCTGCAAGCAGGCATGCGCTTATCCCGATAGAGCCGTACAGGCATAAGGAATAAAAAGTTACATCCCCGCCAAAGCAGGCAAGAACGACACAGGGAACTAGCGCCGTAACCAACCCCAGTGCGGCAAGCAGGATATAAAACAAAAACTTCTCGCCGATAATCTGGCCCCTTGATACCGGCATGGTGATGACATTTTTATTCCATTTGGAGGCCGCGTCGCTGGTAATACTGATAAAGGCCGCTGTTGTGGAAGCAACCGGCGCCAGAACCAGAAGCGCACTGGTTTCCAGCAAAAATGATAATCCAAAGCCCAAAACAACCAGGCTGACAATAGTTACAAGGATATTGCTCTTTGCAATATAAAGATCTTTCACCAGAACACCTTTCATCACTTTTCCCCCTTTACATAAAGCAGCATAATTTCATCAATGGCTGCCGGGACGACCAGGGCTTTTGAATATTTTTTCTGCGCCCTCTCCCGGTCTGAAACCAGAACCTGCCATTCATAGTCCATTTTACGGTACGAGATGATATCGGATTGATCCAATGCGTCAAACTGCGCCGCGCCGCATTTGATGATACCATACCGCTCGGTCAGCTCGTCTTTGGGCTTCTCAAAAACAACCTTCCCTTCATGGATAAATACGATATAATCGGCAATCTTCTCCAGATCGCTGGTGATGTGGGAAGACACCAGGATGGAATGCTCCTCATCCTGCACGAAATCCAGCAGCATATCCAGAATATCATCCCGGACAACCGGATCTAAGCCGCTGGTTGCTTCGTCCAGAATCAACAGTCTGGAATGATGGGAAAATGCGGCAGAGATCGCCAGCTTCATCTTCATTCCTTTTGAAAACTGCCTGATCGGCTTATCGTACGGAAGGGAAAACTGTTTCAGCAGTCCGAAATATGTCTGTTCGTCCCATGTCCTGTAAATGTATTTCATGACCCGGTTCAGTTTCCGCGGAGAAAGAATCTCCGGATAATTGCTGCCATCAAACACAACGCCAATCTGTTCCTTGACATCTCCGTCCAGCTCTTCTCTCCCTAAAATGGAAACCATACCGTCTTCCTTCCCCACCAGCCCTAAAGCGGCATTGATCGTCGTACTTTTTCCGGCTCCGTTTTCCCCGATCAGCCCAACGATAGAACCGCTGGGAACGGTGAATGAGACATGATCCAAAACAAAATCCTGATAAGATTTGGTAAGTCCTGATACCATGAAAGCATTTGTCATCGCTAATCCTCCTCATATAATAACGTTAATAAACTGATTAATTGATCAAGTGATATTCCGCTCATGCGGGCGATTTCTATCGCGTCGCCAAAATACCCCTCTATCTTTTTCTGCTGCTCTTCTAAATAGAAATCCTGATTCCTGACAGATACATAACAGCCCTTCCCGGCTGTGGTCTCAATAAAACCATCCTCCTGCAGGATGTCATACGCCTTCTGTACCGTCAGGACACTGATCTGCAGCGATCTTGCAAGAGAGCGGATCGAGGGAAGCGCCTCCCCGGCTTCCAGTTCTCCGCTCATAATCTGTGCTTTGATCTGGGACACAATCTGCTCATACAGAGGACGACTTGCCTTATTACTTACAACAATCTCCAAGCCTTCACCGCCTTCCCGTGTTTTACTGTATTATATTTATAAGTACAGTATAATACAATACAGAACAGTTGTCAAGGCAGCTGACTGTACTGCTGCCAAATCTTTAGAGAACATAAAAAGCACCTGGTTTTTGCCAGATGCTCGTTATATTGCAAGTGTTAATAAACCTCTATTTTTATCCTGCATTGTCTATCACCCCTCATCCCGGATATTCAGGTTGTCACGGTTGTACCTCCTGTCCTTAAGGATGTTATAGTATATAGCAGACACTTCTACTTCAAGACGACTTTCCGTATATATGCAAATGTCTTTTTCTCCCCATTCCGCGCAAGCATCTTAAGAAGCTTATGGAGAAGCGCCGCCGTCTCTGGGTGGATCATCGCTCCGAGATGACCGGCTCCCTGTTCATAATACTCCAGCGGATGCCGGTCTGTATAATTCTTCCCCTGATATGTCTTGGAAGCGGCAATCCGGTCCATGAACATCTCGACAACATATTTCACCGGCATCTTCTGTCCCACGATCCCTCTCTCCATACTATCGCTGTAATCAATCCAGTACTCATAATGATGCTTGTTGCGTCCCTTATGATGCAGCCATGCAGAGGAATAGCCAACCGCCTCCCTCTCAGCATTATTGGGGCTTCTGGTTCCCTGATAATACTTACAGCCTACCAGAAATTCCGCAGGTGAATATTTTGATAGATCATGAAGGAGTCCCTGTTTATACAGCCCCACCTGAAAGCAGTGTTCCATAACAAGCCTCTTATGGTGATTAATCGTGCGCAGATGCTGCAATGCCTTCATATCCATTACCTCCCCATCCAGAAATCTGCAGGTAAATATGTTTTAAGAAAATACAATACAAGAAGATGTGCCGGGTAAAATACATAAAAGAAATACTTTATCTTCGGTCCCCTCTTCCCATTGTAGAACGCAAGAAACGGCGTGGCCAGCACCCCGCAGCACTGAACCATCCCCCATCCATAGGAAAAATTCCACAGCGCGCCTGCAGGCAGGCTTATCACCCTTTTCTCCCTGAAAATGTAATAAATCAGAATCAGCAGAATACCTCTTGCACTATAATCTGTATTCAAAACCTCTGCAAGAACCGCAATGCTGACTGCCGCCATAGCCTTGAGGGGGATAGCACTGCACAGGCTCATCATATACATCATCAGCACACCAAGAAGCAGCGTAAAAAACACATTCTGTCCTTCTGCATACACCATCTCTCCATGAAATGCCAGGTCATATGGAAGCTCGGAGATCAGTGCAAAGATTCCGAGACGCACCATATAGCGCCTGACATCCCGTGTGTGTGAAAAGCCTTCTACAATCAAAAAACAGAAAATCGGGAATGCAATTCTTCCAATAATGCGGTAACCCAGTTCATAAGGGAACAACACCGCCCCTATATGATCAATCAGCATCGTAATAATTGCAATCCATTTTAACTGAAACGTACTAAGCCCCATCTTTAAAATTTACCTTCCTACTATAAATAAAATCGTTCTTGGCTCCACCTTGATCTGCCGCTGGCATTCCAGAAGCACTTCTTCTTCCAGAATCCCCTCCTTCGTGGATGCCTTCAGATACCATTTTCTCTTTCCTGACATTGCCGGCAGTGCAAACTCATGGCTGAGCCAGTGCATGTTATATGCAACAAAGCAATCCGAGCCTCCTGATGTTACTGCACAGTAATAGACCCCCAGCTGCCTGCTGGACACCTCTGAGGGTGCCCTCCATGCAAGTTCACCGTGGTAGGATACGTCCGGCACTCCGCAGCCCGCAAGATCGAGCCCCATGGACTCCTTCTCAGGGCTTAGTACCGGATAGTTTTTCCGCAGTGCAATCAGCCCTTTTACAAATGCGAAGAGCTCCTGCTCTGACTTCCCGGTCTTCCAGTTCACCCATCCGGTCCGGTTATCCTGACAATACACATTATTATTTCCGCCCTGGGTATTTCCAAATTCATCACCAGCAAGAATACATGGCGTTCCCTGGGCAAGCAGCACCAGAAAAAAAGCATTCCTTGCCTGCCTCTTACGAAGCTCTGTTACAGCCTTCCTGCGGCTTGTCCCCTCTGCCCCGCAATTCCAGCTGTAATTATAATCCGGGCCATCCTGGTTATTTTCTCCATTTTCTTCATTATGCTTACTGTCATAGGATATCAGATCCTGTAACGTAAAACCAGTATGGGAGGCGATGTAATTAAAGATTCCCTCTTTTTTAGAATGATGTCTGAGCCAGTACATCACATCATTTACCATGCCTTCATCGCCTTTCAGGAAGCGCCGCATGGTATTCTGGAACCCTTCCTGATACTTCATAAGCTTTGTTGATTTCAGAATCGGATCCGCATACAGGCTTTCCATAGGCGTTGTATATGGATTGAGAATAAAGCCGTCTATATGATATTCCATTACATAATACCGCAGGCATTCATGAATAACAAGCCCCGGCACTCCCGGCTCAAATGGCATGTGAAGCACCACCTCAATGCCCGCCTGATGGCATGACTTCACCATGTCCTTTAACCCGGTAACCCCGTTTCCATCAGCAGAGTAAGCACTTTTTGGCGCAAAGTAATAAGCTTCCCCATACCCCCAGTAGTTCGTATAACGGCCTCTCTCTTCAAATTCCCATACCGGCATGCACTGTATCTGATTGATTCCAAGCTCTTTCATATAGGGAAGCTTCTCACAGACACCCTGGAAGGTTCCTTTATGTTTCACCTTTGAGGAACTGTCCTTTGTAAAGCCTCTGACATGGAGGGCATAGGCAATCACCTTGTGGTAGGGAATCTTAAGCGGTTTATCACCCTCCCAGTCATAGTCTTCCTTCAGAATTCTCCCCCTCACCTTATGGTCTTCCAGCTCTCCTGCACCCATCCACTTTTCCCTCCCGGAAAAAGCTCTGGCATACGGATCCAGGCAGACCTCCCCGTCCACCTCAAAATTATACTCATATTCAGCGGCATCAAATTCTCTGATTGCCGCCGCACACACCTCGCCTGTCGTCTCCTCCATTGGATATTTCCCGCACGGTTCCTTCTCTCCCCTGCGGTAAATCAGAAGCGTACATTCCTTCCCCTTCGAAACTGCTGCTGCAAAATTCACCTCATCCGGTCCTGCTGCAGCGCCTAACGGTAACGGCTTTCCCTGTATCCTCTTCATGCTTCATCCTTTCTGCTGCTTTACTGCCAGCCATCTATTCCGTACATATCCACATTATCCTTATTGATCATAAAAACTTCTTCAAAGGTTTCCTTTTCATAGGAATTCCCTGTCAGAATATTAATTGCAAGGCGTGCAGATGATTTCCCCATATTAATCGGCGACTGTGCCGCCGTGCCTGCAATCTGTGTATCATGCTTTTTCAGTTCCTTCTTTATATCCGGGGAGCCGTCAACTCCATAAATCAGCACATTCTTTAGCTCCGCAACATTTACGGCTGTCTTTGCCCCTACCGCAAGCTGGTCATTTCCGCACATAATTGCTGCAAGATCCGGGTTTTCCGCAAGAATTCTCTCCGATGCTTCCAGTGCACGGGCAAATTCTCCCCCCGTATCCTCTCTTGCAACTACCTCAAAGCCCTTTTCCGCGGTTGCCAGTACCTCCTCAAAGCCAGTGATCCTGTCATTAATTGAATTCTGCGTCGGACATTCTAAGATGGCAATCTTCCCGCCCTCCGGGCACCGTTTCAGGAGATCTTCACCACACAGCACACCTGCACTGTGGTTATCAGAGCCAATATAAGCATCCACATAATCCATTTCCTTAACCTGTGTATCCACATTGATAATCTTAACCCCAGTTTCCTTCAGCTTCTTAAGGGCAGGCGTAACCTCATCCCAGTTTACCGGACTTAAGATCACTGCTTCGATCCCCTCCTCAATCATCTCAGTCAGCTGTGTATTCTGCTTTTCCTGGTCTGTTCCCGGATCCTTTGTAACCAGCGCATAGCCCTCAGCCTCTAAAATCTCCCTGACAGCATGCTCTAATGTTATAAAATAAGGATTTTCCATATCAATTCCGGAAAACCCTATCATATGGCTTTCCTCCGCGTCCTCTCCCTCTTCTTCTCTAATGGCAGCATTATCCTCTGGCGTCCCCACTGACTTCTTACATCCTGCAAAAAGCAGACAGCACAGCAATACAATAGTCAATGCTCCAAACCACCTTCTCATCCTCACTGTTTGTTTCCTCCTGGTCTTTTCTATGCTTTCTCTCTAACCATTCTACCCATATTCTACAACATTTTTGAATTTTTGGCTACTATCTCCTTGCTTTTTAGGCATACCTTTGGTAGAGTAAAGATAGCAATTATCCATCAATACGAAAAAGGAGAATACCTATGAGCGAATTAATGAACCAGGCTTCCGAAGACGAACTGATCACCGTTACTCTGACTCTTGAGGATGACGAAACCATAGAATGCGCTGTTCTCACCACCTTCATCGCAGAAGAGCAGGAGTATATCGCACTTCTTCCACTGGATGAGAACGGCGATCCGGAAGGAGAAGATGTCTATCTTTACCGCTACAGTGAGGAAGACGGCGAGCCGGCCCTTGAGAATATTGAGGACGATGAGGAGTACGAGGTTGCCGCCTGTGCATTCGATGAATGGCTGGACGAGCAGGAATTCGAAGAAATCGATGATTAGGCCGGGATGAATAACTCTCCTACAAAACGGGAAGGGCTTTTGCTTTTCCCGTTTTTTTCTTTTACATAGCTGATAATCAGTTTCCTTTTCGCCCTGGTCATGGCTACATAAAAGAGCCTGCGCTCCTCCTCAATCTCTTCCTCTGTCTGTGCCTTCTTATAGGGCACCACGCCCTCATTTCCCTGGATTATGAAGACCACCTCATACTCCAGTCCCTTGGCGCCGTGCATGGTGAGGAATTCCACGGCATTGTCCGGTTTCTCCTGTGTCTTTTTCTCCCTGAATCTCTGTCTTGTCTCCTCTACATGTGACAGCCACTCCTCCATTGTACGGATATCCTTTGCACGCTCCTGAATCTCATTCAGTGTATCCGCGGTCTCCTCATACTTTAATCCCCGGTAAGCGGAATATTCCTTCAGAAACTCTTCATATCCCACGCTTTTTCTTATGTACTCCATTGCCGCAAAGGGCGGCTTTCCCGCGATCATCTTCATATCCCACTCGAACTGGTCAATCCGGTCCTGCATCCATCCTTTATCACAGTAAAAGCGCCGGAGGCTCTCATACGTGGCGTCCCTATCCGCCAGACTGTCCCTGGAGATATAGCGTTTGGGTCGGTTGGCAATGCGTACCAGATCCCCTCTCTTATGCTGCCCCATCGCCAGACGAAAGTAGCACTCCATGTCCGTACAGGTAAAATGCTCATAAATATGCTCTACATTCTCCTTCATATGAAATGGAATCTGATACTCTGTAAACGTCTCCGCAAGCGCCCTGGCATCTGAAGCTGTGCGGTACAGCACCGCAATCTGCTCCGGCGGCACTCCCTGGCCTGTATATTCCCTGTATTTGGACACAATATAGCTGCTCTCCGCAAGCGGATCCTGAACCTCCTGGATATGAACCGTGTCCTCCGCAGCCTGGAATGTCCGTACGTTTTTCTCATAGCGGCTCTTATTGTGAGAGATCACCCGGGAGGCCCCGTCCACAATGTGAGCCGTAGAGCGGTAATTAATATCCAGGACAATCTTAGACGCATCCGGATAATCCTTCATAAATGCCTTCATGATCCCGGGCTTTGCTCCCCGGAAGCCGTAGACTGACTGGTCATCATCCCCAACGACAAACAGATTGTCCTCCGGCGCTGCCAGCATCCGTATCACATCATACTGGATCTGGTTGATATCCTGGAATTCATCCACCAGAATATAGCGGAACTTCTGCTGCCATTTTTTCAGAATATCCGGGCGGCCCCTGAAAAGTTCCCTGCACAGGATCAGCATATCCTCAAAGTCAATCTTCCGGTTCTTTTTCTTCTCTTCCTCATACCGGCAGAAGACCTCCCTGAACCGGTTTACCCCGTATCTGTGGGACTCATAGGTACTGATCTCATAACCATTGTTCTTCACATTGCCAATCTCCTGCGCAAGCTCCGGGAAGAATTCCTTCTCTGCCGTATCTTCCGGACAGTCCTCCCATGAGAAATCAGCTGCGATTTCCTTAATTAAGCTCTGCTTTTCCCCTTCTCCAAGAAGGTTTGACTGGTTCAGCCTGTACGCCCATTTCAGTATCCCGTAATAGATTCCATGAAAGGTGCCGAAGGTTACCGGAAGACCTGCCTCTCCCATCACCCTGCGGAAGCGCTCCTTCATCTCCCCGGCAGCATACCTGGTGAAGGTAATGACCAGAATCTCTTCCGGCCTTACCTTATGCACCCTGATCAGATATTCAATTCTCTTTGCAATTGTTAGAGTTTTCCCCGAACCGGGACCTGCAAGAACCAGACATGGCCCCTCTCTGTGCGAAACCGCCCTCTTCTGGGCTTGATTAAGACCCATAAACCTCCCCTTTTTCTCTGATTACAGGCTGTAACTGTTCCGTACCGCCACAATTACAGATCTGCTAACGTTACACTAAGCTTTTGAATTCCTGTCTTTATGCGCCTGATGGATTCCTCTTTCCCGAGAATCTCCATAATCTCAGTGGCTCCTCCCGGCGTGTTCTGCTTCCCGGACACTGCGGTCCTCACCGGCCACATCACATAGCCTGTCTTATATCCCTTGTCATCCACATAGGATTTCAGCACTGCAAACAATGCATCGTTGCTAAAATCCTCCTGCTCCTCCAGAAGTGGAAGGACATCTTTTAAAACCTCCAGTGACTTCTCTTCATTTGTCTTCATCTTCTTATGACAGTACATGGCAGTATCATACTCCGGAAGCTCCCCGAAGAAATCAGCCTGCTCCCGGATATCCGGGAATATCTCAATCCTCGTCTTCACAAGCCCTGCAATCTTCCTGAGATCACAGTCTCTATTCACTACTTCCCTGATATACGGCTCTGCCATCTCATAAAACCGTTCAGAATCCATTGCCTTCAGGTATTCCCCGTTCATCCACTTAAGCTTCACAATGTCAAACACCGCCGAAGATTTGCTCATATGACGGTAATCAAACTCCCGGATCAGCTCCTCCAGGGAAAAAATCTCCTGATTGCCGGACGGACACCAGCCGAGAAGTGCAACATAATTCACCACTGCCTCAGTCACGAAGCCCTGGCTGATCAGATCCTCATAAGAGGAATGTCCGCACCTCTTGCTCAGCTTCTTATGATTTTCATCCGTGATAAGCGGGCAGTGCACATAAGTGGGTACTTCCCAGCCGAAGGCTTCATAGATCTTATTATACTTCGGCGCAGATGACAGGTATTCATTTCCCCTCACTACATGGGTGATCCCCATGAGATGGTCGTCGATTACATTCGCGAAATTATAGGTCGGATAGCCGTCTGATTTAATAAGGATCAGATCCTCCAGTTCCTCGTTTGGAACCGTAATATCCCCATAGATGTCATCACTGAAGGTCGTCGTCCCCTCTACAGGCATGTTAAAACGAATCACATAAGGCTTCCCTGCCGCCAGATTCTCCTCCACCTCTTCTTTTGTAAGAGACAGACAGTGCTTGTCATAGACTACAATCTCCGTCCCGCCGTTCTCAGATACACTACTTTTTAAGGAAGCAAGCCTCTCCTTATCGCAGAAGCAGTAGTATGCATCGCCCTGGTCGATCAGCTGCTTCGCATACTTAAGATAAAGCCCTGACGCATTACGCTCGCTCTGCACATAAGGACCCACTCCCCCGTCTTTGTCCGGGCCTTCATCGTGGATCAGCCCTGTCTCCTCCAGTGTATGGTAAATAATGTCAAGCGCTCCCTCCACGAAACGCTCCTGATCCGTATCCTCAATCCGGAGCATAAAATCCCCACCCTCATGCTTTGCGATCAGATAGGCATAAAGAGCTGTCCTTAGATTTCCTACATGCATCCTCCCAGTGGGACTCGGAGCAAATCTTGTTCTTACTTTACTCATAATATCTCTCCTCATATTTCCTGTCACTGCCTGCTGTCAGGCCAGTAACCCTTTCTTTCTCTACAACCGTCCGCTGCTGTCACTATAGCTGCACACGGAGCGTCAGATCAAATCTGCCGCCCAGCATAACTGCCCGCCGCCTTCACAGCCGGCTGACGCAATAATTTTCCGAACAGTTATTTGTATCTGCATATTATAGCACACTCAATTCGTATCCTTCAACCTTTTCCTGCGCTTTCTTCCTCTCCAGTAATGAATCTGGAACACTTCCTTTGGGATGGATACGATAAATGCGATACCGACAACAATTCCAAAGGCAATCTTTACCGCCTCAATCCCCCGTCCCGCCGCCAGTGACAACTGGTCAGTCACCAGGTAATAGGCGGTATAGTAGATTCCGGCTCCCGGAACGAGGGGGATGATTGCCGCCAGCAGAAAAATCGTAATCGGGCATCTCATACGGACTGCAAGCATACGGGAAAGAAATACCGCCACCATTACCGCCAAAAAGGACGCAACCGCAGGAGACACCCCCTTCGATGCCCCCAGGTATACAAGCCATGCCACAATTCCCGTCACTCCGCAGCTTACGTAATACCGCCTTGGAACATTAAACAGCACGACATAAGCAACTGTCCCAAAAAATGGGCAGAGCACATTTACCAGAATCTCTCTTATCATAGTACAAGTCCTCCAATCAGACTATTATAAAGCGCGAGCGTTGACCCCACCCCGATCGCAATATAGACGAATACAAGCAGCGCGTCAATCATACGGACAGTCCCTGAAAGGAAATCACTGTCTGCAATGTCCCGGATTGCATTCACAAAAGCAACACCAGGAATCAGAGGCATAATAGAGCCTGTAATCATACCCTCCAGTCTTAAACCGCCGCTTCCATGCATATGCAGAACAAGAATCGCAAGCGCCGTCATAATCACACCGCCAATAATATTGACAATAATCTTTGAAAAATTTAACCTCTTGGCAAGCAGCACCCACATATGGATGATACATCCGATTACAAATGCCACCATACTCTCTGCAAGAGTGGACTTCAGAAGTATGGCAAAGGTAAAGCTTCCGGTTCCTGCCGCAAGTACCTGAAAATACTCCTTCTTGGCAGGCAGTTTCTCAATCTCTGCGAGTCTGTCAAAGGCCTCGTCGATCCCCACCTGTCCCGCCGAAATTTCCCGTGAAAGTTCATTAACCTCCGCCACAATTCCAAGATGGGTTCCTGACAAAGGCACATGGCGGACTTTTGTGTAAGCATCTCCAGATTCGTCCTCCGCGCTCATAAAGATGCCATGGCTCAGTGTAAAGATCTCCACATCCTCTACATGAAAACGCCTGCATATATGCTGTATAGTCTCCTCCACCCGGAAGATCTCCCCGCCGTTTTTCAGCAGGATCCGTCCTGCCTCCAGTGCAAGGTCTACCACTTTCTTTACGTCAATCTCTGTATCCAGCTTCTTTTTCAGGTAGATCATGTCTGTAAGCAGAAGCCCGTCCTCATAGATCGGATCCCTGTAATTATCTGTAAAGAAGTTTTCTACGATGTGGGAATTCATAAAGCCGCAGGACTTATAGAAGTCCAGTGTCTTCCTGCTGTTTCCTGTGCCCACATACATGAGGTCATATCTGCCGGCATAGTGTTCACAGACATAGCGCACCATGTATTTTCCATAACCCTTCCCCTGGTACTGTTCGGCGGTGGCTATGTTCTTAAGTTCGCAGGTCTTCTCCTTAGCAAGCACAACACATACGGTCAGGATATCTCCGTTTTCACTCAGGACAAACAGGTCGCCGTCCTCCAGGTATCGTTCGATCATATCCTCCTGGGGGTCTGCAAGGAGAAGGAGGTCCATGTAGTCCTGCTTGTTTTCAGTAATCTGGTTAATTTCCATTCTGTGCTCCTTTTATGTTGAAAAGTTATGTATTGCTGCAATTTTGGTAACCGTTCAGGAATCTGTGCAGATGGCATTTTTCCTTCTTCAAGACAGATCATGCGCTGAATTGCTGAATAAGTTTTTTGTTACCAGTATGGTTCATTATATCACTGGTTTTGCAAAAATAGTAGTGGTTTTTCCAAATTCCGGGAAGGCTTGCAGAGGAAGAGGTTATGGGGGAGGACGCGAGAAGGAGGACGCGGGAAGGAGCACGCATATATTTCATTCAAACGGGGCAATATTCCGGTGAACTAACTGCTAACTCCGACTAAGACGTTCGGGAGAGCCCTCACGGCTAAGTCTCCGTAAGCAGTGGATTTC
>CANOKL010000070.1 GCA_947566645.1 uncultured Lachnospiraceae bacterium | reverse complement strand
TGGTTTGCGAGTTACATCTATGTGAAACCGTTCCTGTTAGCGTGGGGGCGGTTTTCTCTATAATAAGTCAGAGATTTTGATAATCAGACCATCAAAAATGTAAACCGGTATTTCGTCTTCAAAGAGATATACGTCCGATTCTTCTATACCTTCAAAAACGTATGTCTGGACAACCTTTTTCATCGGGTTTACTATCCAGTATTCCCGGACTCCTGCAGTGCGGTATTTAAATAATTTGATAGTATAGTCATTCTTAGGATTGCTGGGGGAAACAATCTCTATGATCCAGTCTGGGGCACCTTCGCATCCACGATCTGATAACTTATCTTTGTCACAGATAACGGAAATATCCGGCTCTACCCAGACTTTATCGTCAGCATTCAGATTTACCGCAAAAGGAGCGGTGTAAACTTCGCAAGTTCCCTTGTTAGACTGAATGTGGTTCAGTATGGCGGCCGCTGTCAAAATGGATAGTTTCTGATGTATCCGGCTAGGTGGAACCATGGCATATAGTTTACCGTCGATCAGCTCCGCGCGCTGGCCTTCCGGAAGATTCCAGTAGTCTTCTGATGTATAAATGCGTTCTTGCGGCATTGGCATGTGGTCACGTCCTTTCTTTTTAGAAATATTATTATCTATGGATTACAATGGCCGCACGGAGAATAGCCTTGATTCATAACATCATCTCGTGTGCCATCGTAGGTTGAATAATTTTGTGGAGCAATTTTTTTCACATCTCTGCATCTAGGAAAATGGAATTTCATTGTACTCGTATTTAATACATAACTGCTTGTCGTTTGTTGTTGAGATGCATTGTCATAAGTATTAAAATTATTGGCGGAATTTTGTGTTTGGGCAGCAGCCTGGGCGGCTTGTGCCTGTTCTTGTGCGATACGTTCCGCTTCTGCTTGTTGCGCTTGTTCCTGAGCAATACGATCGGCTTCAGCTTGTTCTGCAGCAATGCGTTCCGCTTCTTCCTGTTCTGCCTGCTCTTGAGCAATGCGTTCCGCTTCTTTGTTGATGACAGTTATTGAATTAGTATCACTGTTAATATTTTTATTAGCTGTAAAGTATAGATCGTCGGAACCTGTAGCTTTAAAGGAAACAATGGCTTTTCCATCCTTGTATTTTAGAGAAGCTATGGAGTTTTCTGATAAAGTTAGGGTTTCAATTTTAGCTGTGCTTGGTACGGGTGAGATCTTTACTTCTGCAGTGTCGGAAATATCGTATTCGCTATCATTCCATTCAACTTTTATATCGGTCAACTTGGTTGAGGAGGACATGTAACCACCAAAAATAAAAAATGAAACTAAAGTAATGCCAATGGAAATTAATAGGTTCCTCTTTTTGTTTTCTCCTTTTTTTATAGCAAAAACAATGATAGCTATAATACCGGGAATCCAAAGCAAAGCAGATGCTATTAATGCTAAACATATTATTAATATCCACAAGAGGTATGTTCCACATCCTTTTTTCTTTGAAGAACCAGCAGAAGAGTTTGTTTTAGTGGTTGAGGCGGTTTTAGATGTAGCTTTTTTGTTTGTTTTAGTTCCCTGCTTTTTGCTACCGCCTGTAGTCGATACATAATTCAATCCAGTACCAGGAATACTTGCGCTTGTAGTTTTCTTACCATTTGAATTAACGGTATAGTGAGCTCCCTTTGTTCCGATCGTAACACTGGTACTGTTCGTGTTTAAGTTTAGCTTTACACCAGGAGCGACTTTAATACTTTTTTGAAATTTTAACCCCATAAAATACCTCTTTCTCTTTTGATAGATTTTCGGCCTTACATTGAGAAATATATATAAACGCCGGAGCGGTTATATAATTTTTATTACAGCGAGATTAGGAATGAAGTATATCATATAATTGTCAACACTTTTCATTTTCCCGTACTTATCTCGGTAGCATTCTACACATTCCAGAAGATATTCTTCTGTTACATTTAAGAATTCTGCAATTTCATGTTGATTTTGGCATCCAGCTTCATAAGCCCTGACAATACCAATCATTCCAATCATACGGTTATAACCGTTTAATCTTGCCTGTCGCTCTTGCTTACGGTTCCATGGGTCAGACATCTCTAGGATATCGCCAACTGTGGTTTCATAGTGTCCAATCTCTTCTGCCAGGATACAGGCTTTTTCTGTGGTAGTCATATCTTTGCGGATGGCAATTCGATTCCCCATTATTCGTCCGTTATTTCTTGTTAAACTCTTTTCTCTTACTATAAGTCCTTTTTTATTAGCCGTATCTAATAATTCGTCGTATGTCAATGAAATCACTCCCATTCACTATCATCATTCATAATTGCATCGTCATGAGCCTGATCTTCTTCAGTAGGTTCTATATCCGTACGAGCGTGAGCGGCATTTACCTTAAGATAATCTTCTTCATTCTTCTTTGTGTATTGTGGAATATATGTAAGTTCTTCGACACGCTTTGTTGCTTCATGTTTGCCTATGTCATTAAGCATTTCATAGTATTTGATGATTTTAGGAAGTTCTTCTTTTTCAGATGAAGTATCTGTAAAAATATTTTTACTAAATCTTAGTTTTGCTTCTTTTATAAAATCATCATATTCTATTTTATAAAAAACGCAGAGTTTCTTTATTGTCCCCATTTTAATTTTTCTTTCTCCACATTCATACCTTTGTAGTGATATAGGGGCAATTTGCAAATATTCAGAAACTGCCGTTAAAGACAGTTCGTTTTCTTCCCTTATCTCTCTGAACATTCTTCCGACTATTCCATATAATTCAAGTTCAGAATCATTCATGCTGTTCACCTCTCTTTTACTTATGGACTATTATAAACCAGAAATGGATAAAATGCAATAATTAATTTAAAAATTTAACCGAAAATGGTTGACAACTAAAACATGTGGTGGTAATATTACGATGTAACCAAAAATGGTTAAATGAATGTGAGGTGATACAGTGATTCAAAACGTTCAGATTGTCGGGAAAATTACACTTGCCGAATTAAGGGCATTATCTGGTATGACACAGGAAAAGTTTGCAAAGTTTGTTGGCATCCCATATACGACATATCGAAGATATGAGAAGAATATAAAAAGTGCCGGGTTTTTCGAGGTCGTTCAGATTTGTGATAGGGTTGGTATTGGAATAGAAAAAATTAAAGTGTAATTTTTTTTGAGACAAGATAACCAAAAATGGTTAAATTCAAGAGAAAGAGATGGTGTAAGATGCTGAAAGTGAGAAAGCCAACCGGGCCGATAGCCAACAAACCAATGCCACAAGGTTCAAGATGGAAAACCTATTGGGGCAAGTTCATAACTTTTAGGAAAGACGACAGGATATACTATGTACTTTTCAAATACAGTTTTTTGAGAGGGGTATATGATATCTCAATCACCACTTCATATACGGATGACCGGGATATCATAATACTTGATGTTTATTCAAATCTAGCCCAACGAATTGTGAATGAAATAGATACGTTATACGCTAATCTGTTTCCGAAGGTATATGAAAAAAGGCATCCCGAGAAGTTTTCCACGAAACAGTAATGTATCCGGCATTGATTAGTTCATTAATGTGTCGCTTATCATCCGCATCTGTGCAGGTATATATGCCGGTTCCATTATTGGCGGTGGATTTTAGTTTATTCCATACATCATATGTTTTACCGTCCATAATACTTCTCCTTTCCTTAGTATTCCAGATGGCGGTCTGGTATTTACAGTATAAGAGAATTGGAAGGAATTAGCAAGAAGAGAAGGAGGTGGTGTGAACTTTGAAATACACGAAATATTCTGATGGTCTGATTTCTGGTTTTTTGACAGGGCTGCTGATCGGGATTGTTTATGTGATTATCAGACAATTTATTTAAAGGAATCCCAAAAGATATCCGCCCAAAACTGAGGTCATGACACCGCAAATAAAACTGACGATACGGTTCAGCCATAACTCAGAGCGTTCACACAGGTATAAAGGCATGCCATTTAGACAGATGGCTCCAACTGGAAAGTATTCTCCATCAATCCAAAACAGGCGAATGCATTCTTCTTTTTCAAGGGCTATCAGGGCAGTACGTTTCTTTTCAGACGTGCATATGGTTTGAAACGGTTCTCCGATTATTGTGTCGTTGTGATTCTTATAACTTAATTTGGTTAGTTTTTTGATACAGGAATGCATTCTGCATCTGGTGGTGAATCCAATCATCTGTAAACCTCCAATTTTTGTTTACAGTATATCACAAAAGTGAAGACATACGAAATAAAAAATCCAAAAGAGAAGTAAGTCAGGACCAGTTATCTGAGGTATGATCGCACAGATAGATATACTTAAGCAGGTAGGAGAAATTGTTGGATTATTAGATATCTGTATGAATGAAAAGGATAGGATTTGTAAGAAAGAGAGGTGAGATAGATGGCAGTAAGTAACAAGATGTACCGAAACAAGACGGATATTGCCCATATTTTCGGGGTTTCTAATCCAACTGTATACCGCAGGGTCGAAGGTATTAAAAAGGAGATCGGGAAGAGATATAACCGGTATGCCATAATAGATAATTTGATCAGTCTTGCGGTATATGCGGATTATGAGAAATACCATAAGAGATTGGAGAATAAAAATCTCCGGAAGATAGTGCCGCCGTTTGATATGTATGAGGCAAGGATGTATTTGGAAGAAGTAGAAAGGAGGGTAACAGGTAGTTGAACGCAATGGTAGAGATCCCGATCACAGAAGAGATCATGCGGTATGTGAAGACACATCTGGCAGCGGTTAAGACGTGGATCCACGGTAAGCCGGTGAAAGCATATCAAGAGAAGGACGGTCGAATCAGTATCACTTATGAGGATCATTGCTGGTGGTTCTACCGGAAAGATGAGGATGGTGAGGTGGTCTGGGAATGAAAAAGAGCGCTTATAAAAGGCGGCAACCTTCAAGCGCTCACATCAATACACAATTAAAGTATAGCACATAAGAAAAGAGGATTCAAATGAAAAATAAAGCAATGAATGCGTTGTTAGAGATGGGGATGCCGGCAAATATCAAAGGTTTCCAGTATATTGCAGAAGCTATGGAACTGATGGAAATGGAGAAAACACGGTATTGGGGCTGGATGACAGCATTGTACTGGAAGTTGTCTGAAATGCATGATGATACACCATCAAGAGTAGAACGGGCGATCCGGCATGCGTTTTCGATTGTACTGACAAAGGGATATCTGGAGGCTGTAGAGAAATATTTGACAATGCAGAACACGACAAATGGTAACCTGCTTTCAGTGTTTTTTTTGAAGCTGTCACAGGTGGGAAAGTGATGAATAAATTTTAGGAGGAACAGAGCAGTATGGAAAGTATTAAGATCAATAAGCTAGAGATTGAGAATGTCAAGCGGATCAAGGCAGTAAAGATAGAGCCATCCAGAGATGGGCTGACGATTGTGGGTGGGAATAATAATCAGGGGAAGACATCTGTATTGGATTCTATAGCATGGGCGCTGGGTGGGGAGAAGTACCGCCCTTCCCAGGCAGTAAGGGAAGGGTCCGTGATCCCACCAAATCTACGTATTGTGATGAGTAATGGTCTGGTTGTTGAAAGGAAAGGGAAGAACAGCAGCTTAAAAGTTACAGATCCGGAGGGGAACAAGAGTGGTCAGCAGTTACTTAATGAATTTGTAGAGCAGCTTGCTTTAGACCTCCCAAGGTTTATGGAAAGCTCTGGAAAAGAAAAAGCTCAGACTCTGCTAAGGATTATTGGCGTAGGCGAGCAGCTTGCAGGGCTTGAGAAGAAAGAAAAGGAACTTTTCGGTCAGAGACGCACGATCGGGCAGATTGCTGACCAGAAAAAGAAGTTTGCAAATGAGCAGACTTATTATCCGGATGCACCAAGTGAATTGGTATCTCCATCAGAATTAATCCGGAAGCAGCAGGAGATTCTTGCAAGGAACGGGGAGAACCAACGGAAACGTGCGTGTGCAGAGCAGTATCGGCAGTCCGTGATATTTCTGAAACAGGAAGCGGAGGCTATGCGTGAACAGTTAGCCCGCAAAGAGGCGGAGCTGAGGGAGGCTGAGGATAATCTACAGACAGCCCTTAAATCAGCGGAAGGACTTTTGGACGAGTCTACCGCTGAACTGGAGGCGAGTATTGCGGATATTGAAGAGATCAACCGAAAAGTCAGGGCAAACCTGGACAAGGAGAAGGCTGAAGATGATGCACAACAGTATCTGGATCAGTATGCAACCCTTACCAAGCAGATTGAAGATGCCAGGCAGGCAAAGACGGCTCTGTTACAGACGGCGGATCTTCCGCTTCCGGAATTATCTGTGAAGGATGGAGAGTTGGTTTATAAAGGGCAGTTGTGGGACAACATGTCTGGATCAGACAGGCTGAAGGTTTCAACAGCAATCGTTCGGAAACTGAACCCAAAATGTGGATTCGTTCTTTTGGATAAGCTGGAACAGATGGACATGCAGACGCTGAATGAGTTTGGCCAGTGGTTGCGGCGGGAAGGCCTGCAGGCAATTGCAACCAGGGTGAGCGTAGGGGATGAATGCAGCATAATTATAGAGGACGGTTATGTGAAGGGGCAAGAGTATCTGGAAGAAGATGAGCAGGAGACCCCGAAAACGCCTTCATGGAAAGCAGGTGAATTTTAATGCAGATAACAAAGGGAAAGGTCAAGAGTGCAAAGAAAGTGGTTTGTTACGGACCGGAAGGAATCGGGAAATCAACATTTGCTTCCAAGTTTCCCAATGCAGTGTTTATTGATACGGAAGGAAGCACGAAGGATATGGACGTGGCAAGGTTGCCGCGTCCGAGCAGCTGGGAATATCTACTGCAGGAGATCCAGTATGTAAAGGATAATCCGGATGTATGTGGATCGTTGATCATTGATACAGTTGACTGGGCAGAACAGCTTTGTGTAGAACATATCTGTGATAAACATCATAAAGATGGGATCGAAAGCTTTGGATATGGAACCGGCTATGTATACACAAAAGAAGAGTTCGGACGGTTTCTGAATAAATTAGAGGATCTTGTGGAAGCAGGAATCAATGTTGTATTGACGGCACATGCACATATTAAAAAGTTTGAGCAGCCGGACGAGATGGGGGCGTATGACAGGTGGGAACTGAAACTGGGCAAGAAAACTTCATCCCAGACAGCGCCATTGGTGAAGGAATGGGCGGACATGTTGTTATTCGTCAATTACAAGACGTATTCGGTTGCGGTCGATGATAAAGGCAAGAAGCACAAAGGCCAGGGCGGGAAGCGGATCATGTATACGTCGCATCATCCGTGCTGGGACGCAAAGAACCGCTATGGGCTTCCGGATGAATGTGAGTTTGAGTATGAGGTGATCCGCTATATTATAGAATCCTCGGATATGGGAAAGCAGAAACATACCAAATGGGAAGAAAAGAAAGCAGAAAACCCTTTACCGGATTTTATGAGCCTGCCGGAAGCAGATGTTGATGAAGAGGTAGATTTTGATACAAAACAGAAGGTTTATGAAAAGAAAGAGCCAAATCCGGAACCGGATATATCTAAGAGTGAGACTTTCCGTTTAAATGATTACATACCGAAGGCACTTCAGGATCTGATGTATGTCAACCTGGTATCGGAAGAAGAACTGATGGAAGCAGTAAACAGTCGTGGAATCTTCCCTAAAGGGACTCCATTTGTTAATCTTCCCAAAGATTATATAGACGGCTGTCTGATTGCTGCATGGCCGAAGGTACTAGCAGTTATTAAAGATATTAGAAGTAAACAGGAGATTCCGTTTGATTAAAGGAGGATGTAGATATGAGTGATATTGGAAGAGAAATGGATTGGGACGATCCTATTGAGAAGGAAAATGATTATGTCGTACTGCCGGAAGGAGATTATGATTTTGTGGTGGAAAGTGTGGAGAGGGCCAGGCACCCCGGAAGTGAAAAACTTCCACCCTGCAAGAAGGCAATTGTGCGTATAAGGATAGATTCTGAATTTGGCACAGCGCTTATCAACCATAATTTATTCCTGCATGTATCAACAGAAAGTATGCTGTCTGCATTTTTTATTAGTATTGGCCAGAAGAAGAAGGGCGAGAAGCTGATGCATATGAATTGGTCTGCCGTACCAGGATCCACAGGCAGGGTTCATGTGAAGCCAAAAAAATATAATGATAATGATTATAATGAGATCAAAAAGTTTTATCCGAAGGAAATTAAGCAGTTCAAGGCAGGTGAGTTCTAGTGGAACTCAGGCCATACCAAAGGGAAGCGAAAGAAGCCATCTTTGAAAATTGGAAGAATGGGACTAAAAAAACGCTCCTTGTACTGCCTACCGGATGTGGGAAGACGATCGTTTTTGCCAAAATAACAGAGGAATGCGTCAGGAATGGAGACAGAGTGCTGATCCTGGCGCATAGAGGTGAACTCCTTGAGCAGGCAGCGGATAAGATTGCAAAGGCTACAGGGCTTGGCTGTGCGACTGAGAAAGCGGAAGCAACCTGCCTTGGAAGTTGGTTCCGCATCGTGGTCGGTTCGGTACAGACCATGATGCGAGAGAAGAGGCTGGGGCAGTTCCCGGAGGATTATTTTGATACCATCATCATTGATGAAGCGCATCACTGTATTTCTGACAGTTATCAGAGGGTGCTGCAGCATTTTTCAGAAGCCAGGGTGCTTGGTGTTACGGCAACTCCTGACAGGGGTGATATGAGAAACCTGGGTAGTGTGTTTGAAAGTCTGGCTTTTGAGTACACACTGCCGAAAGCGATCAAGGAAGGGTATTTGTCACCGATCAAGGCAGTCACAATCCCGCTCAAAGTGGATCTTACAGGCGTCGGGATGCAGTCGGGTGACTTTAAAGCAGGGGATTTGGGCACGGCCCTGGATCCGTACCTGCACATGATTGCAGAGGAGATGAAGGGATATTGCAGGGACAGGAAGACAGTTGTATTCCTCCCCTTAGTTAAAACAAGCCAAAAATTCAGGGATATTTTGAATGAAAATGGGTTCCGGGCTGCCGAAGTAAATGGAGATAGTCAGGACAGGTCAGAGATCCTGAAGGATTTCGAAGAGGATCATTATAATGTTCTGTGTAATTCCATGCTGCTGACAGAAGGTTGGGATTGTCCGTCTGTAGACTGTGTTGTAGTTCTTCGGCCGACAAAGGTCAGGAGCCTTTACTGTCAGATGGTAGGAAGAGGGACCAGATTAGCGCCTGGAAAGGATCATCTGTTATTATTGGACTTCTTATGGCATACAGAGCGTCATGAGCTGTGTCACCCGGCACACCTGATCTGTGAGAGTGAGGATGTTGCCCGGAAGATGACGGAGAACCTGGAAGAGGCGGGATGCCCGGTAGATATCGAGGAGGCGGAGCAGTCTGCGTCAGAGGATGTAATAGCACAGCGGGAAGAAGCGTTAGCGAAACAACTGGAGGAAATGAAACGGAGAAAGAAACAGCTGGTAGACCCCCTTCAGTTTGAAATGAGCATCCAGGCTGAGGACCTGGCCGGATATGTCCCGACATTTGGATGGGAAATGGCGCCGCCTTCGGATAAACAGAAAAAAGCTCTGACGAATTTCGGAATTTCTCCAGATGAAATAGATAATGCGGGTAAAGCATCAAAACTACTGCAGAGACTGCAAAAAAGGCAGGCAGAAAAACTTGCAAGACCGAAACAGATAAGAAAACTTGAAAGTTATGGATTTCAACATGTTGGAACATGGAGTTTTGAAGCGGCAGATAACATGATTGGCAGAATAGCAGCACTTGGATGGCGGAAGGTTCCGCCTGGTATTAATCCAAGTGAATATGCGCCAGAAACATAGGAGTGTAACAGAAGTATGGAACGTCGGACAGACATAACAGAGATCATCGAGCATATAGATCCTTCAAAATGTGGTTATCAGGAATGGATAAATGTAGGAATGGCATTAAAGCATGAAGGATATCCGGTGTCTGTCTGGGATGCTTGGAGCCGCAGGGATGCAGGCAGATACCATGCAGGGGAATGTGAAAAAAAGTGGCGCAGTTTCCGCGGGAATTCGTCCCCGGTCACGGCAGGTACCATTGTGCAGATGGCCCTTGACCGGGGATGGAAGCCGTCTTACAGCGGGCGGGAGCTTGACTGGGATGATGAACTCAGCGCGGAAGATTATGCTGTTATGGACAGGAATTGGGTGGAAAAGAAAGAAATAAAAGAACCGGAAGAATGGAATCCTGCAGAGCAGTTGATCAAGTATCTGGAAATATTATTTGAAGCATCTGAAAGAGTTGGCTATGTGACCCGGACCTACGAAAGGGACGGCAGATTCCTGCCGTCAAAAGGCTGCTGGGATAGAACTGCAGGGCAGTTGATCCAACAATTAAGTAAGTGTGGAGACGATATTGGTTCGGTACTGGGGGACTATAACGCGAAGGCGGGAGCTTGGATTCGGTTTAACCCGTTAGACGGTAAGGACTGTAAGAATGAGAATGTGACAGAGTTCAAATACGCGCTTGTGGAATCTGACACGATGGAGATAGAGAAACAGAATGCGATCATCAGAGAACTGGAGTTGCCAGTAGCATGTCTAGTCCATAGTGGAGGCAAGAGCTTACATGCCGTTGTGCGTGTAGATGCATCGGATTATAAGGAATACCGGAATCGTGTGGATTATCTGTATAAAGTGTGTGAGAAGAATGGGTTAAAAGTGGATGGACAGAACAGGAATCCATCCAGACTTTCCCGGATGCCTGGGGTAACCCGCAACGGGAAGAAGCAGTTCCTGGTAGATACGGAGATCGGGAAGCAATCCTGGGATGAGTGGCATGAGTGGATTGAGAGTATCCATGATGATCTTCCTGAACCGGAGAGACTGGAAGATATATGGAACAACCTTCCGGAGTTGGCCGCGCCGTTGATCCATGACGTATTGCGGCAGGGTCACAAGATGTTGATCTCGGGTCCGTCCAAAGCGGGAAAATCATTTGCACTGATAGAGTTGAGCATTGCGATCGCGGAGGGCATTAAGTGGCTGGCATGGGAGTGTACGAGGGGAAAGGTGCTGTATGTGAACCTGGAGCTTGACCGTGCATCCTGCCTGCACCGTTTCCGTGACGTATACGAAGCAATGGAGCTACCGCCAGATCACCTGGACAACATTGATATCTGGAACCTGAGAGGGAAAGCAGTGCCGATGGATAAGCTGGCACCCAAGCTGATCCGGAGGGCGGCAAAGAAGGAGTACATAGCGATCATCATCGATCCGATCTACAAAGTCATCACCGGGGACGAGAACAGCGCCGACCAGATGGCGAATTTCTGCAACCAGTTTGACAAGGTCTGTACAGAGCTGAATGCGGCCGTGATCTACTGCCACCATCATAGTAAGGGTAGTCAGGGAGGTAAACGTGCCATAGACCGCGCGTCGGGTTCGGGGGTGTTTGCCAGGGATCCGGATGCGATTCTGGACTTGATTGAGCTGGACGTGACAGAAGAGCTGCTGAAGCAGCAGGTGAACAATTATGTTTGTGATGCCTGTATGGAATATCTGAACGGGCAGTATGACAACTGGGAGGATGATTTGTCCCAGGATGACATGTGCAGCCAGGTTCGGATGAAGGAATACTGTAAGAAGAAGTTGTTTAAGAAGCAGTATGAAGAGTTAGAGGAGCGGATCCGGCAGGCAGAATGCCGGGCACGTACAAAGACAGCCTGGCGGATTGAAGGGACGCTCAGGGAGTTTCCTAAGTTTGAGCCGGTCAATCTGTGGTTTGATTATCCAGTACACCGTATAGACCGCATAGGCGTGCTCAAAGACATCCAGCCTGAGGCGGAGAAGGCACCGTGGCAGAAAGCAGTCGGTAAGAGGAAGTCGCCTGCAGACAAGAAGAAAGAACGGAAGCAGGCGATAGAGACCGCTTATGAGGCTTGTGGAATCAATGAAAATGTGACGGTTGAAGATTTAGCAGAGTATATGGCAGTCACAGAAAAAACAATCAGAAACCGTCTGAAAGAACATGGTGGGTTCGTGATTGAGGAGGGAAATGTAAGGAAAAAAACATAATTTTCCCTTTCCCTGGCAGGGAAAATCTGAGGGAAAAAAACAGCACGTCATTTCCTTTCCCTCTTGAAAAAAGTGAGGGAAATTTTGAGGGAAAAAAACAGCACGTATTTTCCGTTTCCTTAGGGAAGAAAAAACTATATATACTACGTATATATAAAAGCGTTTCTTTCCCTGACGGTCAAGGGGGAAAGTAGTCGTGCGTAAGCGCAGCACGACGACTCCTTCCCCTGATCCTTGACTAAAAAAGATTTTCCCTCAAATGAAATTTTACGCGTTAAAGGAGTGAAGTGAACATGGTTGAGTTCTTCATGCCGATGATACCGCCTACCTGTACATACCAGGAAAAGAAAGTGGCAGTGATTAAAGGCAAGCCGGTGTTTTATGATCCGCCAGAAGTAAACCAGGCAAGGATCAAGTTGTGCGGGCATCTGGCGAAGCATAAGCCGGAGAAAATATATGACTGTGGAGTCCAGTTGGTAACAAAGTGGTGCTTCCCGAGGGAAAAACATCAGCAGGGGGAGTACCGGGTTACGAAGCCGGATACAGATAATCTTCAGAAACTCTTGAAAGACTGCATGACATCAGTTGGTTTCTGGAAGGATGATGCATTGGTTGCATCTGAGGTCATAGAAAAATTCTGGGGGGATCCGCCAGGAATTTATATCATGATCAGGGAGCTGGCAGAGTTATGATTATGGGATTTAGAGAAGCAGCTCGTATGTTTGGGGATATATGGAGCCTGTATAAGGGATATGCAGTAAAGAGATCGGATGAAACTGAACTGGAGAAATTTATGGACAAGGTCAGTGCGATCTATGAAAAATATAAGACACCTTTTGCAAAGGAGATTCTCCTGGCTGTGGTTGGTGAGATTGAACGTACTGCCAGGTTTTACGACAAACAGGAAAAAGGTGAATATAATCGCTACCGGAAAGAACTATGAGGATTGGAAAACAATGGAGCTTGCGGGATATGCAG
>CANOKL010000069.1 GCA_947566645.1 uncultured Lachnospiraceae bacterium | reverse complement strand
CATTTGCATTTTCTGAACAGACGAAAGATGAACCCACAGAATTTGAATTATTTTTTAGAACGGCAAAAGCAGAATATCGTTACATTCTACATGTGAAAGAGGATGAGGTTATCTATGAAAGTCTTGACCGAGTAAAAATGGATACTGGTAGGCGTTCGGCGCTTTTCAGAAGAGATACAGAATCAACAGAATTAAAAGGGATTTTTGGGAAGTTAAAGATAAGCGAGGATCTTTCGGCAACCTTGCCATTGATTTCTTACCTTGGGATTACCTACAAGAAAAACGAGGTTGTAAGTGATGTACTGAACTGGTTTGAAGACGCTATTGATTTCTTAAATTACGGAAATCCATATCAAGAACTGAGAACAGCGATAGCGAAGTCCGAAGATATAAAACAATTAGTATTAAATATGATTAAAGAGATGGATTTGGATATCGAAGATTTCAGAATCGAAGAAAAAGATGATGACCGCATTGAAATTTATACAAAGCATATTGTGGATGGGTATAGTGCTGAGATCACATTGTCGGAAGAATCCAGCGGAACGAGAAAACTGTTCGGTTTACTTCCGTTTATTGCAAAAAGTCTGATTTATGGAACTACGATTGTCATAGATGAATTGGATGCAAAAATCCACCCGGTGTTACTGCAATATGTGATTAAGCTGTTTACAGATATGAGTATAAACAAGAAGGGCGGGCAATTAATTTTCACTTCACATGATTTGTCTACCATGAATAACGAAGTGTTCAGGAGAGATGAAATCTGGTTTGTAGCAAAGGGAAGAGGGCAAAACTCAGGATTATATTCTCTGGTTGAGTTTAAGAATGATAAGGGAGAATCTGTTCGTAAGGATGCGAAATATGATAAGCAGTATCTGGAAGGCAAATATGGCGCAGATCCTTATCTGAAGAAAATCATAGATTGGAGTGATGTAGGTACCTAAAAAAGCAGGAATGGAGGCATGGAAGAAGAAACGACGCCAAGAGCATCTGGAAAAGAGAAAGTACCGCTATTATATCTTCTGTGAGGGTGAGCAGACAGAACCCCAGTTTTTGTGGAGAAGAATTATGAGGTTCGGTTTGGGGAAGGACAGAAGTTAGATAAGGTTATGAAGCGGTGAAAAAAGGAATATGAAAATAAACCTCTGCATACATTGTAAAAACAATGAGTGCAGGGGTTATGTATGAAAGATTATATTGAGGAAAGGGCAGTAGAGATCGCATATTATATTATTGAAAATAAGGCAACAGTGAGACAGACGGCGAAGGCATTTGGAGTTAGCAAGAGTACGATACATAAAGATGTAACCGAACGTCTCCTGCAGGTCAACCCATCCCTGGCCGCGGAGGCGCGGAAGATACTGGATGTCAATAAGTCCGAACGGCATATACGCGGTGGACTTGCTACCAGGGAAAAATATCGTAACAGTTCAGACAGGTCTGTGCATATACTGCACAGACCGTAAAAGAGTGATTCGGGAGTGCAAGTAAGGGACTTACGCTATATATAAAAAGAGATTGTAACAGCAAGGGAGACCGGGCTGCTATAAAACATAAAAACACGGAGGAAGAACATGAATACAAAATTTACACACGAAACAGCACTGACACTTTTGCAGAAGTACAACAAGGAACCCTTCCATATTTTGCACGGGCTTACCGTAGAGGGATGCATGCGCTGGTTTGCAGAGGAACTGGGTTATGGAGAGGACAAAGATTTCTGGAGCATCTGTGGCCTTCTGCATGACATCGACTTTGAACTCTACCCGGAAGAACACTGCCAGAAGGCAGAGGGAATGTTAAAGGAGGCCGGTGCGGAACCGGAGGTAATCCATGCAGTTTTAAGTCATGGATACGGTATCTGCAGCCAGGTAGAGCCGGAGCATGAGATGGAAAAGGTTCTTTTTGCCTGTGACGAGCTTACAGGACTGATCGGGGCGGCGGCAAAGATGCGCCCATCGAAGAGCGTCATGGATATGGAAGTAAAAAGCCTGAAGAAGAAATTTAAAGATAAGCGTTTTGCTGCCGGATGTTCAAGAGAGATTATCAGCGAAGGCGCAGAGAAGCTCGGGTGGACATTAGAGGAACTTATGGAAAAGACAATTCTTGCTATGCGTTCCTGTGAAGAGTCAGTAAATACAGAAATGAAAACGCAGATCCAATAGCTGAATACCTATACAGTGGTGTTATAGCAAACCTATTTATAAGAAAGAGTAGTGCGAGTTAACGTACTACTCTTTCTTATTGGAAACGGTCTTCCCTATATTAATGGCTATAAAAAAGTCTATCTTAAGGATAAATGAAAAATATTTTACTAGTAAAAAATATAAATTTTATCAAATGAAAGACTTCTGAAAAATAAAAAAATACACAATTATATTGTGAAATATGCATAAAAATTAGATGTAAAAAATATGAAAAACGTAAAAATATTTGTTTTTAACAATTTGATATTGACTTTTTAACTGGTAAATAATAGAATGAATTTATCAAGTAAAACAGGAGGATACAATTATGAAGAAAAAGTTAGCGACAATGTTAATTCTGGCACTTACAGGGACAATGGTTCTTAGTGCATGCGGTTCGAAGGAGGATGACGGCAAGACAAGCGACGGAAAGGTGAAGGTCCGCTTTGCTTCGTGGGATGAGGCAGAGGATGTTGATGCACAGCAGGCCACAGTTGACAAGTTTAATGCAGAGCATGATGACATTGAGGTAACCTTAGAGGCTTACGGCGGTGAGTTCGATACAAAGATCAGCGCCGGGATGGGATCGAATGATATGCCTGATGTTATGTACATGTGGAACTACCCGGCATATGCCCAGGGCCTGGAGCCGCTTGATTCCTACATAGAGAAAGAAGGAGAGGATTACAAGAAGAACTTCTATGATACTCTCTGGAACTACAATTCCTATGAAGGAAGCACATACGGAATTCCGATTGGATTTACAACTCATGCATTATTCTATAACAAGGACATTTTCAAAGAAGCAGGAGTGGAAGAGCCTACGAACGACTGGACATGGGATGATGTCAAAGCGGCAGCTAAGACCATTACGGAAAAATGCGATGGCAAGAAGGGCTTTTCCTTCCAGATGAAGCCAGACCCGTACGATTACGAGATGTATCTGTGGAGCAATGGAACAGCTTATGTGAATGATGCCGGTGAACTGGAAGGCAATTTAAATTCCGATAAGGCAAAAGAAGTATTTAAGATGTTCCAGGAAATGGAAAAGGATGAGTATGCAGTTGCAACCGAGAAGAGCGGTACAGATGAATTCCGTTCAGGAAATACAGCAATGTATGTATATGGTTCCTGGTCCATCAATACGCTTAAGGAAGACGGGGTGAATTTTGGAGTTGTTAACATTCCGTCCTTTGGCACACAGCCATCTGTCAGCATCTTAAGCTCATCCGGAATCTCCATGTCAAAAGACAGCAAGAACAAAGAGGCAGCATGGGAATTCATTAAATTCTGGACAAGCGAGGAGATGAACAAGGAAAGAATCGGTATGGAGCTTCCGGTACTGTACTCAGTTGTTGAGTCAGAGGGCATCATGGACCAGCCGGAATATGCACCATTCTATACCATGCTTGAACAGAGCTCTGACTATACGCCGGCAAGCTTTATCTACGAGAGCTGGTCAGAACTGTCCGAGAGCCTCTCCCTTTCCTTTGAGAGAGTATTTAACCCGAGTGCAATGGAGGATCCGGCAGAAGTATTAGACGAGGCAGTACAGCAGTAAGAAACACCCCTTTAAGGAGGATCAGGGAATGAAGCAGAAAAAAGTGCTTAAGAGAGCAACGCCATATCTCTTTATTTTACCGTGGATTATCGGCTTTCTCGTATTTACAATTGGCCCGTTGATATTTTCACTCGTAATGAGTTTCTTCAACTGGCCGCTGGCAGCAGACCCGGAATTTGTAGGGTTCGGCAACTATATGGAAATGTTTACCAGTGACAAGCAGTTTTTCAAGTCACTGACCATCAGTTTGAAATATGCGGCAATCTTCGTGCCGCTCAACATGATCATTGCGTTGTTTCTCGCAATGCTGATTACACAGCCAGTGAGGGGCGTAAAGGTATTCAGGACAATTTTCTACATTCCGACCGTTATCTCTGGAGTAGCAGTATCCATTCTGTGGGGATGGATACTGAACGGAGACTACGGCGTGCTGAACTACCTTCTTTCCTTAATCGGAATCAAGGGCCCGAAGTGGCTGGTTGACCCGGCATGGGCGATTCTGGCGGTTATTATAGCCAGCGCATTCGGAGTTGGAAGTATGATGCTGATCTTCTATACAGATATTAAGAATATTCCGATTGACGTGTATGAGGCAGCATCCATTGACGGTGCAAATCCGGCAAGGCAGTTCTTCAGCATAACACTGCCGATCATCACACCGACCATTTTATTTAACCTGATCACATCCATTATCAGTTCCTTCCAGCAGGTAACACTGGTAATGCTTCTGACAGGCGGCGGTCCGCTGAAATCGACATACTTCTACGGACTTTATACATACAATAATGCATTCAAGCATCACAAGCTTGGATATGCCAGTGCCAATGCATGGGTTATGTTTGTAATCATCCTGTGCCTGACTGCACTTGTATTCAAGTCATCCTCCGCATGGGTATTCTATGAGACAGAAGCCGGCGGAGCACAGAAAAAGGCGAAAAAAGGAGGTAAGCGGTAATGAAAATGTCTAAAGTATCAAAAGTTATTATATATATTCTGCTTGGACTGATGGCGCTTTACTTCCTGTCACCGTTTATCTATATGCTGTTTACAGCATTTAAGACAGAAGCAGAGGCAATCGCCTATCCGCCGAAGCTTTTCCCGGCAAAATGGCTCTGGCAGAACTTCAAGGAAGCATGGAATGCACAGCCATTCGGAACCTTTTTGTGGAACTCAATTCTCGTAACAGTAGGAACAACAGTAGGCCAGGTCATATCCTGTTCACTGGTAGCATACGGATTTGCACGGTTTAACTTCAAAGGAAAGAACATCCTGTTCATGATACTCCTTTCAACCATGATGATCCCATGGGACGTAACCATGATTCCACAGTACATGGAATTTAAGATGTTCGGATGGATCAACACATTAAAGCCGCTGATCATCCCCGCATGGTTCGGCTCCGCATACTACATATTCCTGATGCGCCAGTTCCTGATGGGCGTGCCCAGAGACTTCGAAGAAGCAGCACGCATCGACGGAGCAAACGCATTCCAGATCTACTGGAAAATATTCATGCCAATACTAAAGCCTTCACTAATCCTGGTCGGCGTACTGAACATGATCAGCGTATGGAACGACTATCTCGGCCCATTGATCTTCCTGCAGGACAGAAGCAAATACACACTTGCCCTCGGCCTCGCAGCCTTCAAAGGAGTCCACGAGACACAGATCATCCCGATGCTCTGCATCACAATCATCATGATCATCCCGCCAATCATCATATTCATCATCGCCCAGAAATACATCGTAGAAGGCACCAGCGGCTCCATCAAATAACCAAAAAGCCTCCCAAAAGCAGCCCAAAGGCAGCCAAAAAGCAGCCAAAAAGCTCCGAGAGGCCAAGGGGACGGGGGAACGTAGCCGAGCGAGGCTGCCCCGTCCCCAACCGCGAAGCGGTCAAATAGGGGAACGTAGCCAAAGACGAGGCTGCCCCGTCCGGAGGCCGCGAAGCGGTCAAATAGGGGAACGTAGCCCCAGCGAGGCTGCCCCATCCGGAGGCCGCGAAGCGGTCAAATATGAAAGGAGAAACAATATGGAACGAGTGAAAAAAAGATGGGAAGACCATCAACTGGATCAAATAGGCAGAAGAGAAGCTCGTACTTCATTTTATCGGGATTCTTCCGCAAGACTTACGCTGAATGGCGAATGGAAATTTTTATATAAGGAAGCTCCCGAACTTTCTCCGGAAGGGTTTATGAATAAACAGGCAGACACAGACGGATGGGACAGGATCGATGTCCCATCCGTCTGGCAGTTAAGGGGATATGACCGGATGCACTATACAGACGTACTGTACCTGTTTCCGGTAAATCCGCCCTATGTGCCCACAGAGAACCCGACGGGGATCTATAAAAGAACATTTCAACTGGATAAAGCGTGGCTCAAAAACGACACCATTTTAAAATTCCACGGAGTAGACAGTGCATACGACGTGTGGATAAACGGCAGCCATGCAGGATATGGAAAGGTCAGCCGCCTTCAGGCAGAATATGATATCACCGGATTCGTCTGCGAAGGCGAGAATGACATTACAGTCCGCGTATATAAATGGTCTGACGGAACCTATCTGGAGGATCAGGATATGTGGTGGCTGTCCGGAATCTACCGGGACGTGGAGCTGGTCAATGAGCCGGCGGATGCACTTTTAGACGTCCAGGCCGAAGGAGACCTGGATGAAGACTACAGGGATGGAATACTAAAGGTAAGAATCCGTACAAAGAAGGAAAACAGCCAGGGCTCATGGAGACTTTGCAAAGACCAGTCTCTCTGCGCAGAAGGAACATTCCATTCAGAAAATGGAAAAGCTTCTATACAACAGGAAATCCCATCTGTCCGCAGATGGACGGCAGAGACGCCAGAGCTTTATGAGCTGTATGTATTTACAGAAGAGCAGGAGATCTGCGTGCGCGTCGGGTTCCGTAAGGTGGAGATGATTGATCATAACTTTTGCGTAAATGGAAAGACCCTTCTGCTAAATGGAGTCAACCACCATGATTACAACCCAAAGGAAGGGCGAAGCGTCACTTATGAGCAAATGAAAGAAGATATTATTCTGATGAAGCAGCATAATATTAACGCAGTGCGCTGTTCCCACTATCCCGCAAACAACTATTTCTACGATCTGTGTGATGAGTATGGGCTTTACGTAATTGATGAGGCAGATCTGGAATGTCATGGCTTCGAGTGGGTGGAGAATTACACATGGATTACAGATGATCCGTCATGGGAAAAGGCATATGTGGACCGCAGTGTGCGCATGGTGAAGCAGAACCGGAATCATCCTGCCATTATTATGTGGTCCATGGGAAATGAGTCCTCCTTTGGCTGCAATTTCCGGAGTGCAGCCAGGGCAATCCGGGAGACTGACTCCACGAGACTGATCCATTATGAAGGGGACTTCGAGGCAGAGGTAACGGATGTATACTCCACCATGTATACAAGACTAAAACCCCTCGAAGAGATTGCATGTACAGATGATAAGGGAAATAAACCCCATGTCATGTGCGAATATGGACATGCGATGGGCAATGGACCCGGCGGTCTTCTGGAGTACCAGAAGCTGTACCGGAAGTATAAGCGCCTCCAGGGAGGATTTTTATGGGAATGGTACGACCATGGAATTTATACACAGGAAGACGGGAAGACCTATTACCGTTATGGAGGGAACTATGGCGACTTTCCCACGAATGGGAACTTTTGCATTGACGGAATTCTGATGCCTGACCGTACCCCCTCTCCTGCACTTTTGGAATATAAGCAGGTAATTGCGCCAGTAGAGGTGACGCGCGTGAAAGGGAGAAGCAGGGAGATAGAGCTTAAGAATTACTATACCTTCCGCACCCTGGAGGGACTGTACCTTTACTGGCAGATAAAAGGCGCAGGTCAGGTGGTCTGTGAGGGCACGGTAGAATCCCTCTCTGCCGGACCAGGCGAGAGCCAGAGAGTTCGCATTCCTTATGGAAAGCATAACCCACAGCCCAATGTCCGCTATTATCTGAACCTTTCTGTCCGGGAAAAGGAGGATCTGCCCTATGCAAAAAAGGGCCATGAGATTACACATGTTCAGTTTGAACTGGAGGAAAAAGTGGTTCAGACTATAGAGCGCCCGTCAGGGGAGCCGCTTCGCACAGCAGAAGAGGAAGGGATCCTTACCATAGAAAATGACAGACTGTGTGTAAAATTCCATACAGTCTTTGGCCGGCTGTTGTCCGTAGCGGCAGAAGGCGAGTTATATCTGACAGAGGGACCCGAGATGACGGTTTACCGCGCAACCATTGACAATGATATGTATAAGAAGGATGACTGGATGAACAAATATTTTATCCAGCTGTCCAGCGAACAGAACGAAGGCTTTTCCTGGGAGGAGCAAAAAGACCGGGTGGCAGTGACTATCCGCAAGTATTTCGGATGTCTGAACCAGTCATGGGGTTATGAATGCACATATGAATACAGCATTTATCCATGCGGACAGATGGAGGTGCGCCTGGATGCCAGGGAGATACAGAGAGGGAAGCTCGAACCCGGGTTCCTTCCGCGCCTGGGGATTAAGATGCGGGGGAACCGTCTGCTCCAGAAGACAGTCTGGGAAGGCATGGGGCCAGGAGAGAACTATCCGGACAGCAGGCAGGCATGTCAGATGGACATCTACAAAAGTACGGTGGATGCAATGGGCGTAAATTATGTGTATCCTCAGGAAAATGGACACAGAGAGGATGTTTACTGGTTTGGCATTGGAAATGGAAGGAAAACCCTTCTGTGTACAATGGAGAGCCCGCTTGGGCTGAATCTTTCCAACTATACGGATGAAGCGATAGAGAATGCGGCGCATCCTTTTGAACTGGAGCAGGCAGAAGACGTGATCATCCACCTGGACTACAGGCAGTCCGGGCTTGGCAGCAACAGCTGCGGGGAAGAGCAGCTTGAAAAGTACAAAGTAAAACGAGAAGATTTTGTGATGGCCTTCCGTCTTCAGATTGTGGAGGACGGCTGTGAGCTAAAGGAGGCATCATATAGATATCTGCAGTAAGGGAGAGGAGAAAGTAAGGCATATGAAGCATCGATTTTCAAAGGAAATCCAGCAGAATTTAAGCAGTAATGAATGGCTGATTATACAGGAAGAGTACAGACCGGAGGAAAACTTAAAATACGAGAGCCTTTTTTGTCTGACCAACGGCTACCTGGGAACAAGAGGAAGCCACGAAGAGGGCACGGCAAGGAGTATTCCGTGTACATATATTAATGGTGTTTTTGATAAGTCAGAGACATTTATGAGGGAACTGGCTAATATGCCGAACTGGCTGACACTCCGCTTTTATGTGGAAAAGGAGCTGATCGGGATAGAAAACTGTGAGGTTCTGTCCTTTGTGCGCGCGCTTGACCTTCGGCGCGCGCAGCTGGTGAAAAGTATCTGTCTGCGTGACCGCAAGGGGCGCGTAACCCAGATTGAAGGAATACGTTTTATAAGCCGGAAGCATGTACACCGCATGGCAGTGAAGCTGTACATAACCCCATTAAATTATAGCGGGATTATTGAAGTGGAAAATATCATAGATGGTACAGTCATTAATTTTTGTGACGCGCCGCGCTTCAAAGTGAAGCATACCACACTGACGGCAAATGAACCTCTTTTAGAGAGTGGCGCTTATCTGGAGGTGGCCACAAGAGACGATCATCTGCATGTGGGATGCGGAGCCTGCCTGCAGGCAGTGCGGGACGGAAAGGATGTGATTCACACAAGCGTGTTCCACGATTTTGGGGAACAGGCAGTAGAGTTCCATGATTTTGACGTGCATGAGGGGGAGACAACAGAGGTTACGAAATATGCCGTCATCTATACGGAACGTGAGGAGGAAAAAACCGCCATCAAACAAGCTGTCCAGAACGAAATGAAGGAGTTTCTGAAGGCAGGATTCGGGACAGAGCTTGCAGAGCATAGACAGGTCTATGAAAAGCTCTGGAGAGAGGCTGACATTCAGATTGAAGGGGATGATGAGCTGAACCGGGCGGTCCGCTTTAACATTTTCCATCTGATGAGCACTGCCAGTGAATTCGACTCCCATGTCAATATCGGAGCCAAGCTTCTTCACGGAGAAGAATATGGAGGGCATGCCTTCTGGGATACTGAGCTGTTCATGCTTCCGTTTTTTGCTTATATCTTTCCGGAAAAGGCGCGGAACCTGGAGAGCTACCGGTATCACCTTCTGAATGCTGCCAGGGAAAATGCCGCAAAAAACAATTACCGCGGCGCCCAGTATCCGTGGGAGTCCGCAGATGACGGGACAGAGCAGTGCCCGGACTGGACCATTGAACCAGACGGAACATGCTACCGGTGCTATGTGGCTGTGTATGAGCATCATGTGACAGCGGCTGTTGCATTTGGCATAGCAAATTATGTGAGAATTACAGAGGATACAGAGTTCCTTCTGAACATGGGTGCAGAGATCCTTATGGAAACAGCCAGGTTCTGGATGAGCCGCTGCCAGTATATAGAAGAAAAGGATCGTTATGAGATCCGTCAGGTAACTGGCCCGGATGAATGGCATGAACCAGTGGACAATAATGTCTATACGAATTATCTGGCCAGATGGAACCTGCGCTATGTCATCTCGCTTGCTGCAATGATGAAAAGGGAGCATGAAGAAGCCTACCGGCGTCTGTCAGAAAAAATCAGTCTCACAGAGGAGGAGATTGACTCATGGGAACAGGTACAGAAAAAGATCTATCTGCCAGGAAAAGAAGGAACAAAGCTTCTGGAACAGTTTGAAGGCTACTTTGACCTGAAAGAGGTTCTGATCGAAGAATATGATGAAAACGACTGGCCCATACGGCCCGGAATTTTAAAAACAACAAAGACATCCGAGACACAGATTATTAAGCAGGCAGATGTAGTGATGCTGCTTCATCTTCTCGGGGAGGAGTTCGACGAGGAGACTACGCGGCAGAATTACAGCTATTATGAGAAACGCACCATGCACGGTTCATCCTTAAGTCCAAGCATCTACGCCATCATGGGGCTTAAGGTGGGCGACGCCTCTAAGGCATATCGTTATTTAAGAAGAGCAGCCTTCCTGGATCTGGTTGATCTGCAGGGGAATACAAGAGAGGGAATCCATGCAGCCAATGCAGGGGGAGTATGGCAGACAGTGATATTCGGATTTGCAGGACTGCGGACAGACCATGACGGAACTCTTCATATCAATCCGTCTCTCCCTGGGGAATGGAAGAGGCTTTCCTTCAGAATACATTGTCCGAAGAGCTGGCTTGAAGTGGAAATTAACGATGCACAGCAGGTAAGTGTGACGGTACTGGAAGGTGAAGACACAGATATCTTTGTAAGGGAAGAACGGATAACAGCCCGGAGGAAGAAGTCATGAGGAAGTATCTTGCAATTGCAGGTCTGATCGCGGTGACAGTCATCTGGGGCGGCGGCTTTGTGGCGAGTGATATGGCATTAGAGAGCCTGCGCCCCTTTCAGATTATGACCATCCGGTTTCTGCTTGCGTCCTTTCTCATGGGCACTGCAAGTATCCGTAAGCTAAAAGGGATGACATCAGGGGAAATCCGGGCAGGAATACTGATGGGCGCAGCACTTTTTGTAGGTTTTGCATTCCAGATTGTGGGGCTCCAGTATACAACGCCGTCAAAAAATGCATTTCTGACAGCCTTAAATGTAGTGATGGTTCCCTTTATTGCCTTTGTAATCTTAAAGAAAAAGGTAGGAGCCAGAAGCATTGCAGGGGCAGTGATGGCCATTGTGGGAGTGGGGCTTTTGTCTTTAGAGAAAAACCTTACTCTTGGAATTGGGGATGCCCTGACGCTGGTGTGCGCTGCAGGCTTTGCATTTCAGATCTTCTTTACAAGTGAATTTGTAAAAAAGTACCGGGCAGTGGCGCTTAATTTTGTGCAGATGCTGACAGCAGTTCTTTTGTCTTTTGTGAGTCTGTTTTTGTTTCAGGAGACAGAGTTTCATGTGACAGCAAAGGGGTGGCTCAGTGTCCTGTACCTGGGTGTCATTAGTACCGCACTGTGTTATCTTCTGCAGACAGCAAGCCAGAAATATGTAGACGAAACAAAGGCAGCGATCATTCTGTCCATGGAGTCAGTATTTGGGACTCTGTTTTCCATACTAATACTTCACGAACAGGTGACTCTGCGGATGGTATGCGGGTGTGTGATCATACTGGCAGCAGTGATTGTGTCGAATCTGGCAGACACACATATAGAGGAGTAATAGACGATGAGATATAAAGCAATTATTTTTGATCTGGACGGAGTGATCTGCCATACAGACCAGTACCATTATATGGCGTGGAAGCGTGTGGCAGATGACCTGGGGATCTATTTTGACGAGACGATTAATAACCGTCTGCGCGGAGTGAGCCGTATGGAGAGCTTTGAGATTATTCTGGAGCGGTATGACGGCAAAATGAGTGAAGAGGACAAGATACGATATACGGCAGAGAAGAATGAAGTATATAAGACCCTCCTGAAGAATATGAGCCCGGCAGACCTGGACGGAGAAATAAAGGAAACACTGGATGCGCTGCGGGAAAAAGGGATTAAGCTGGCAATTGGCTCTTCCAGTAAAAATGCAAAATTCATCTTAGGGCAGTTAGGCTTAGGGGAGTACTTTGATGCAGTTTCCGATGGAAATAATATTACGAGATCCAAGCCGGATCCGGAGGTTTTTGTAAAAGCGGCACAATATGCAGGTGAGAGGCCGGAACACTGTCTTGTAGTAGAGGATGCGAAAGCAGGCCTGGAGGCAGCAATTGCCGGCGGCATGGATTGTGCTGCCGTGGGAGATGCGGTTTCCTGTGGGCTTGCGACATGGAATCTGGATACATTCTCTGATCTGAAAAGTATTGCTATGGGTGGCTTCCCAGTCCGTGAATAATAACTAATAACTTACTGTACTTGCAGAGTGTGGGTATAATATGTTAAAATTTACTTTGTAAAAAACAGAGGTAATTCTGGTTACAGTACAGAGTAAATAATTATGTGGAGTGGATGGAATGTCAACAATTAAAGATATTGCCGAACTGGCGGGGGTCTCTGTTGCAACGGTGTCCAGAGTGCTGAATTATGATGAGACCCTGAACGTGCAGGAGGAGACTAAAAAAAAGGTATTTGAGGCAGCAGAGCAGCTGGAGTACCATATGAAGGAAAAAAAGAAGCGCAGACGGAAGCTGAAGCTGGGGATGATCTGCTCCTATTCTCCAGAGGAAGAGCTGGAGGATCCGTTCTATCTTGCAGTACGAATCGCGATAGAGAAAGAGATCGAGGAAAATGGTTTTAAGAGAGTCCCCTTAAGTCTGGAAGATGGGACAGAGCATCTGTCTGCCGTGGATGGCCTGATCTGCCTTGGGACCTTTAGCAGAACAACTGTCAGGAGGATTAATGAGTTTCAGAAACCGCACATTTATGTGGATGCAGTAGGAAACCGCAGTACCGGCGATTCGATTGTGACAGATATCAGACATTCTGTACAGGGGGTCATGGAATATCTGTGGGAGCAGGGACACCGGCAGATTGGTTTTGTCGGGGGATACGAACTGGATTCGGATGGAAAAGAGATTTTTGACTCAAGGCTTCCGGTATATCAGCAGTTTCTAAAAGAAAAGGGTGCCTTGTGCGATTCGTTTATTAAAATTGGCGGATACACGGCTAAGCACGGTTACCGGCTGATGAAGGAACTTCTAAACGAGGTCAGACGGCCCACTGCCATATTTGCAGCAAATGATTCACTGGCAGTAGGCTGTTACCGGGCAATCCAGGAGAGCGGACTTAAGATTCCTGAGGATATGAGTGTAGTTGGATTTAATGATATTTCTATGGCAAAATATCTGGCGCCTCCCCTCACAACAGTACATGTCCATATGAATTTTATGGGCCGTAAGGCAGTAAAGCTCCTTGCAGAGCTGATTCAGCAGGAGCGCAGAGTAAATATTCATGTTTCAGTTCCGACAGAACTAATTATAAGAGAGAGCGTAGGAAGGGTGGAAAAATAGTTCCTCCCGGGCCGGGAATTGTAACGAAAAATAAGATGACAGATAGGATGACAGGGTATGAATGAGAGATTTTTGGAGTGCATATTAAATGAGGTTTCCGTATCCGGCTGTGAGGAGCCGGTACAGGAGACTGTCAAAGAATATATGAAGGAATATGCGGATGAGATACGCGAGGATGAGATGGGAGATGTTGTCTGCGTGCTGAATCCGGGCAGCAGCCGGAGAATTATGCTGTCAGCGCATGCAGATGAGATTGGCACAGTGGTATCGAACGTGACCGGGAACGGACGTCTCCAGCTGGTAAGCCGTGGGGGAATTATCCCGTTCACTTATCCAGGACAGCAGATTAAGGTACAGACAAAGACCGGGTGTGTCTACGGAGTGATTGAAGCGGCACGGGAAATGTTTGACCAGAAGGATCTTAAGGCAAAGAATTTTCTGGCAGATATCGGGGCAGGAACAAGAGAGGAAGCTCTTGCACAGGTGTCTCTTGGAGATGCAGTTGTACTGGATACCCATATACGCAGGATGATGAACGGAAGATTCACGGCCCGCGCCTTAGATGACAGACTTGGCGTGTTTATTATAATGGAGGCGCTGCGAAGGGCAAAGGAAAAGGGATGTACAACAGGAGTATATGCTGCATCTACAGTAGGAGAGGAGACAACCAAAAACGGGGCTTACTGGTCCAGCCAGCGGATCAGACCAGATCTTGCAATTGTTGTTGATGTGACCTACTGCAGTGACTATAGTGGAAGAGAAAAGGCGGAGGAAGGAACCGTGGAGCTTGGAAAGGGGCCGGTTCTCTGCAGCGCCCCCATCATTATGAAAAGGCTGAATGAGAAGATGGAAGCCTGTGCTGCCAATATACAGATACCGGTTCAGAGGGAGACCTCAGATGGCTTCACTCATACCGATGGAGATATGATTCATTTCTCCGGACAGGGCGTTCCGATGGTGGCAGTGTCTATTCCCCTCAGATATATGCACACGCCTGCAGAGGTGGCGGATATAAAGGATGTGGAAGGGTGCATTGAACTGATTGCAGAATTCTTATGCCAGGAGTAGTTAGGAGTATGGAGAGTTTTCGGAGGGTTCATTACAGGGTGCACAATCTTTTTGAAAATTTAGGAAAAAGTTGTGGCAGTATTTCCCTTTCTTTGGAAATTAAAGTATGCTAATATGTATCACAACAAAGGAGGGATTCATATGAGCAGCAAAACAATCGAGTTTTCAAATCCTGATGATGTAATGAGCTTTGTCAAGACAGTTGAAAAGTATCCTTACGATATGGATGTAAGGAGAGGAAAGTGCATCGCGGATGCCAAATCACTGTTAGGACTTCTCAATCTTGGCTGTAACAGGAAGATTGAGCTGAACGTATACGAAGAAGAATGTCAGGATTTATTTCAGAACATTGAACAGTATGTAGTAGCGTAACTCGTTAACCAGTGAAACCCGAAAATGAAACTAGCAGATAACTGTGAAAGAACAGTTGTACAATTTAATAAGTGATAAGAAAAAGCTCCCCTGGAAGTCTGTTTTTAGACAAAGGAGCTTCCTGTATAATATAAAGTGTAAAGGGAGTTGATAAAAAAAGATACCT
>CANOKL010000068.1 GCA_947566645.1 uncultured Lachnospiraceae bacterium | reverse complement strand
GGGGTGCTTTTTCGGGGTGTACATCGTTGTGGAAAATAAGCCTGACAGAAAACATCAAGGAACTGTCGTCATATATATTTTCGGGTTGCAGCGCCCTGGAGACCCTGGAGATACCGGAATCTGTGGAGAGCCTGGGATATTTTATGATACAGGGAACAGCCATACAGAGTATAACGATTCCAAAGAATGTATCAAAGGCAGGAAGAACCAGTTATAATAGTATAGAGAATGGTCCAATGGCAGGAGCGGAGTATCTGAAGACAGTAAGATTTGAAGACGGAATGGTGAATGTGGCGGATGATATTTTACGGAATGCCAGGTCAGTAACGAGCATAACTATTCCATCTACTGTAAAGTGGATTGGAAATGATGCGTTCAGAGACTGCACAGGGCTTGTCAGTATTACATTGCCAGACAGCGTGGAAACAGTGGCATACGAGGCTTTTTATGGATGTTCAAGGCTGGCAGAAGTAAGATGGCCTGCAAGCATAAAGGCAATACAAGGAAGGGCATTTGGCGGAACGGGTATAAAGGAAATAGTATTGCCCAAAACAATGGAGCAGGTAGGAGGGTATGCATTTTCATCATGCAAAGAGCTTGAGACCGTGGAATTCACATACAATAGTAAGACGGGCTTTCAGCTAGAATTAGGAGGGGGTGCTTTTTCGGGGTGTACATCGTTGTGGAAAATAAGCCTGACAGAAAACATTAGGGAATTACCATCATATACATTTTCGGACTGTAGCGCCCTGGAGACCCTGGAGATCCCGGAATCCGTGAAGAGCCTGGGATATCGTATAATAAACGGAACGGCGATACAGAGTATAACGATTCCAAAGAATGTATTAACGATAGGAACAACCAGTTATAATGGCAAAGAAAATGGTCCATTCTCCGGAGCGGAGTATTTGTCTACAATCATTTTGGCAGAAGGTTCTGATACGATCTTAGAAGGATGTTTTTTAGATATGCCGAATCTGTTGAAGATTGTAATACCGGAATCTGTGACCAATGTTTCAGAGAATTCGAATGCATTTAAAAACAGCAAAAATGTAAAAATATATGGGATAAAAGGCTCCAGTGCAGAAGTGTACGCAGAAGAAAAAAATATCGAATTTGTACCTGTGGAAAGCACTTCAACTGTTGAACGTACGGTTGTAGGCGAACTGGGGCAGGTTGATACATCTAAAAAAACAATAACAGTTGGCGGTATTGCATATGGCGCTTCGGATGATCTGATAAAACAGGCGGTTGAAATGAAGATGCTACATTTGGTTTCTATGGTTGTCTGTAATGTTAAATCATCAGAAATCGTGAGAATGGATTCCGTCCAGGATGTTGTAACAGTTTCAAATAAAATCACTGTGCTCAAATATCCATTGGGAACAGTAGCAAGTGGTTCACTGGAAACTTCCACAAAAACTCTGGAATATGATGAAGGTAATGATGGGAACGGAATTTATTCGGAAGACAGTATTACCGTAAAAGTTACCCTGGAAGGGAAAATAAAAAGCGAATATATCTGTTCTGAACAGCAGATAGAAAAGATTAAAGAAACAATAAAAAAGGTAAAAGTAAATAAGCTGAAAATAAAACTAGAAGGTAAAGGGCTGCAGTTTGACTTAAAGGAACAGTTCGGTATACCTGTTTCAATGGATGAGATTGTATTGGAAGATCCTTCAGTAGAATTAGGGAAAAAAGGGACATCATATTTCACGCTTAATGTGAATTCGTCTTATATACCAAAGGAAAAAAATGAGACAATAAAAATATCCAGTGAGATTATGTTAGACGGGGAGGAAAGCTATAATCCTGGTAACCGGTCAACCTGTAAGGTTGAAATTCTTAATCATGCATACCAGAGACAGCAGGCAAGAAAAAAGCAAAAGGAGGCAGAGGCACGCAGACCGATTGTGAATGCAGCTAATGCAGTGAGCCAGGCAAATGTGGTGGCACTTGATACGAATTTTGTAAATACTTTTTTATATCCCAAACAGCAGCAGTCGCTTCAGGCTTTTTTGAATGTCTGGCTTACAATGATTCTGAATTCGGACAAATTTTCGTATTCGGAATATACGAAAAAAGAAAAAGACCTCCGAAATGAAGTGCTTAAAAAGCTTGGTATTAATGAGAAAACATTTAATAAAGGGAAGACACTGGAAGCAACCTCATCTATTGATTTCACCAAGTCAAGATACGGGAAGATAACCATTTTTGCCAAGGTTACCAGTCATAACTTCTATCTTGGAGTAAAGGATCCATATGCAGCGTTCGGAACGATTGAGCTTCGTGTCATAGGTGCGAATCCTCCCAATAAGCCAACGTCAAACTCTAGCAGTGGATTTGCATATGCGAATGTATCCTCATTTGCAAACCAGGTGAAGGATGCTGCAGAGGCGGAACTGAAAATAGCCTATAAAAGCGCCTGGGCGGATGATGCGGATAAGATTAAGGAATATCTTCCGCCAATTATCGTCAATGATACGATCAATGATATTTTAAAGGAGAAATATGGCACATTTTCCAATATCATCTTCCAGGTATCATTTGATGAGGCAGAGAAAGCCGCCAATGCAAAGAAAAGAGTCGGAGTATCTGTTGGCTCCGGCATCGGAAACACGGTAGGCTGTGTGAATATGAATGTGTTTGACCGATATGGCGAATTATGCGGAGCGATCAGGAACGGAGTCGTAGACCCGGGGCTTGAGGGGGTAAGCATGACTGTAGAGGACGGTATGCAGTATGTATACCTCATGGAGGATTCTTATACCGTACAGCTGGTTGGAACCCAGAGCGGGACGACGTCTTATCAGATAGAAGAATACAGCGGCAGCGAACTGGTCCGTACTGTGAAGTATGATGATATCACAATCAGAAAGGGACAGGTCATAGAAGGAAATGTGCCAGATGCCTTATTCAATGCAACGAACCGCTATGATCTTACGTATTCATCAGGAAGGATTTTAAATGCAACGGAAGATACATGGGACGGCGGCTCAGCGGAGAGGGTATTCGTGGAAGGAATATCGCTGGATCAGTCAGTGGCAGCACTAAAGCCTGGAGAACAGCTTTCCCTGAATGCGTCAATCCTTCCGGAAAATGCAGACTGGCAGCTTGTGGACTGGAGCAGCAGTAATCCGGAAGCTGCAATAGTAAATGGCGAAGGAACCGTGAAGGCAGTGTCAGAAGGAACGGCAGTCATTACAGTTACAACTGTAGAAGGGGGTTATGAAGCATCCTGCACAGTCACTGTTTCAAAGGATGGAGATACCCCATCCGGAGATGATAAGCCATCTGGCGGCGATACTCCGTCAGGGGACGATAAACCGTCTGGAGGCGACACCCCGACAGGAGGCAGTAAGCCATCCGGTGACAATAAGCCGTCTGGCGGGCAGGCAGTATCCGGCGGTAATACACAGACAGTAAAACCAAAGCTTAATATGAAAACCATACCGCTTAAAGTAAAGCAGTCCACAAAGCTTTTAAAAGTACTGAATATGCCTTCAGGAGTGAAGGTAAAGAGCTATTCAGTTACAAATAAAAAGATAGCATCAGTCAGTAAAAAGGGCGTAATCAAAGCAAAGAAAAAAGGAAAAACAACACTTTCCGTAGTGCTTTCTAATGGAACCGTATTAAAGGCAGCGGTAAAGGTTCAGAAGGGAACGGTCAGAACAACGAAGCTTACAGTCCCATCGAAAAGGATCGTGCTGAAAAAAGGGAAAAAGATAAAGCTGAGTGCTGAATGTACACCGCTCACTACGCAGGAAAAGATTACATATAAGACATCTGACAAGAGTGTAGTTACTGTAGATAAGAAGGGTAAGCTTACAGCAAAAAAGGCAGGAAAAGCAAAGATTACGGTCAAATCTGGAAAGAAGAAGAGCGTTTGCACGGTTACAGTTAAAAAATAACCCTGAGAGTCATACTAGTGCTCCAACCGGTCAGAAAACTTCCAGCCGGTTGGAGCACTAGTACAGCCTTGCATAACGAACCGTTAATTATGCAGGGCTGTACTGGCTTAATGATGATCAACGAGAAGGGGGAATGGGCAATGAATAAAAAAATGAAGAAGCGTCTTACAGCAGTGCTTCTTGGCATAGCAATGTGCTTTGAGCTATTCGGAACGCATCTGATGTCTGTGGATGTAAGGGCACAGGAAGTCCAAAGCAACAGCGGGCCGGTTCAGTTAAGTGACCCGGTGATTGCAGAGAGCAGTGAGATGGAATCCGGACAAAAGGTTACATGGGACTGTGTATGGTTCGGCGAGTATCCGCAAAAGAAGGTGATTCCTTCCCCGGAGAAATATACGGACATTCTTGGAGAAAGCTATACGATAGAAGACAAAAATCTATATGAAGCCCTGCAAAGTGCAGCAGGCTGGGATGATCATAATGACATTACATTAAACGGGCAGAAGTACCGCAGGATTCGGGAGGAGGATGCCCAGGGCGTATATTGGGAAAGCAATGGGTATGGATATATCTGGGAGGACGACAATAGCTGGTCTGACGGATGGCATTACTTTAAATATGAGCCGATTAAGTGGAGGATTCTGAAGAAAGACGGGAATCAGGCGCTGTTACTGTCGGATGTTGTCTTAGATGAGCAGCGTTTCCATGCAGAAGAAGCAGAAGTAACATGGGAAACCAGCACTGTCAGAAGCTGGCTCAATGGATATAGGGCAGATCAGAACCAGCAAAATACCAGTTATGAAAACGAGAGTTTTATCCACAGTGCTTTTGACTCCAGAGAGCAGGCAGCAATTGCAGACACTTCTGTGCAGAATGAAAGTAATATTGCATCTGGTACAGACGCAGGAAATCATACAAGAGATAAGATATTTTTCCTGTCAGAAGCGGAAAGCTATGGAGACAGTGCAGTGCGTTATGGGTTCGCTTCAGAAGCAGCTGTAGATGATGAAGCACGCAGGTGTATAAGCAGCGCCTTTGCGAAGGCAATGGGGGCGCACTGTGAAGAAGAGCTATATTCGGGAAATTGTCTCTGGTGGCTGCGTTCGCCGGGTGAAAACCAGATGAGCGCCGGGAATGTCACAGACGGAGGCACCGTATATGATACTGGCAGTGATGTATCCTGGGATCTGGGCGTCCGTGCAGCCCTGAACCTGGAGCTGTCATCTGACCAGTGGAGTTATGCCGGAACAGTATGCTCTGACGGTACAGTGAATGAGCAGAGCCCCAGTGATCCGGATTTCCCGCCGGAACCAGAGAATCCCCTGTCAAATCCGGTTCTTGTCAGGGATACTTATGAAGAGCAGGCAGCGACCCGGGTGACCTGGGACTGCATTTATTTTGGAAGCTATCCACAGACAGAGGTGCTGTCTACAGAGCTGCGCCGCAATTATACGGCCTTTGAGTTTATCCGGGAGGATGATTTTATAGAGTCCGACAGATTATATCAAAAGCTGCAGCAGGCATCCGGCTGGGATGAAAGAAATGATATTACGATTGATGGTAAAAAGTACCGCAGGATGAAGCAGGAAGATGCCCTGTGGTATTCTGGAAAAGACGGAGATAAGCCATCAACCCTGGTTGGAAATGACGGATGGTACGAATGGAATGACGGCACGTCCTGGCACTATTTCAGATATGATCCCATAAAATGGAGAGTACTGGAGTGTGAAGGAAATCAGGCATTTCTTGTTGCAGACCGTGTATTGGATGTTCGTCAGTGGACGTTGTGGCGCGAGCAGTATGTAAATAATTCACCATGGGCGGATTGTGCCCTGCGGGGATGGCTGAACGGGTATGTTTCTAAGCGAGAAGGAGAGACATTTAATTACCAGCAGGAAAACTTTATTGACTGTGCGTTTACGGAGGAAGAACAGAATCTGATTCTTTCCTCTGATCTGAAGAGTCCAGAGAATGACAGCATTGCAACGGATAAGATTTTTATACTGTCAAAGGATGAAACAGAAACAGAAGCATATGGGTTTGTATCAGATGGTTTTCAGTCACAATGCTGTTTTTCTGAAAGCAGCAGCTATGCAAAAGCAATGGGAGTCCTGTTTACAAACTGTGGACATGCAAATCCGGTTGATGTGAATGGAAACAGCGTATGGTGGCTGCGTTCCACTACGTTTGACAGCTCCGGGCTCTATGGTACATTCGGGAATGAAAAAATCGATAATGATACGCAGAAGAAGAGATACGGGGTGCGCCCGGCCCTCAGAATGGATCTTTCTGATCCGTCAGCATATACGCGGGCAGGAACTGTATCCTTTGATAAGACAGTCACAGACCCTGCGGCCTCAGAAGACGGAGTACCTGGCCTGTCCAGTCCCCGTATAGCGGAAGACGCTTCCTTAAACGCAGGAAGGAATGTGACCTGGGATTGTGTGTATTTCGGCAGCTATCCCCAGGCAGAAGTCATTACCAGTGCGATGAGCAAAGACTATGCGGCACTTAAGTATCTGACTGCAGGCAAAGAAGACCTGTATATTTCAGACAGCGTTTATCATACCCTGGAAAGTACGCCGGATTCTTCCTGGAATGACCACAATGAGATTACGCTGGATGACGGAAAAAAATACCGCAGGATGAAGAAGGAAGATGCCGGAGAATCAATCGGCTTTGGTTCCAGCGGGTGCTATAACTGGGCGGATGACGGATGGCATTATTTCCAATACGAACCAGTGAAATGGCGTGTTTTAAAGACAGACGGCAGAAAGGCTTATCTTGTCTCAGACCGTGCGCTTGATTATCAGATTTATAATAGCAGGCATGCCCCCTATTATATTTCCAAAGTCAGAAGCTGGCTCAATGGATATGGGGCAGGAAAAAACGATGGGTCAGAAGACTTCCGGACAGACCGGAATTTTATAGACAGTGCTTTTTCGGAGGCAGAACAGGACGCCATCCTGAATCTGGCGAATAAGTCCTGGAAATATAATTCTTATACATTAAGCAGTGGGACAAAAGTTGAAAGAAAATCATGGGGAACGACTGTTGTAGACAAAATTAACCTGTTGTCCAACTGGGATCTGGCCGGTACGGACGAGGCGGAATCCTATGGATTTTCCAGGGACAGGTCGCTTAAGGATGAAGGCCGCAGATGTGGGGGCAGCCTTTATGCCAAAGCAATGGGACTTAACAGAATGAACGAATGGTATCTGTATACGGCAAATGAGGGGAGTCCGGACAGTGTGCTGCAAACAGGATGCTTTTCAGAAGAACTGTCAGCTGGCTGGAACGGTGTGCGCCCTGCAATATGGCTCGACCTCTCGGCAACTGACTGCTATACCAGTGCAGGCACAGTCACCACCAGAGAGAAGCCGCAGATGTCAGGTGACTGCGGAAAAAATGTGAAGTGGAATTTTCATGAGGAAACAGGAGAACTTGTTATCTCCGGCACAGGTCCGATGGATGATTATGAAAGCATTACTGATCTTCCATGGTATGAACTGCGAAAAGAGCGTATGGTAACCAGAATCACAGTAGAGGATGGCGTGACAAGAATCGGGAAACAGGCATTTCGGAGCATGGCCAATATTCTCGGTCCTCACTGGGAAGATTCTTTAGAAGGAGTGGAGATTGCGGACAGTGTAAAGGAAATCGGCAATTATGCATTTTTCAACTGCAACGTACTGAAATCTGCAGCTATTCCAGACGGTACGGAGAAAGTCGGAACCGGCGCTTTCTGTTATTGTGAACAGATGAAAAAGCTTATAGTTGGGAACCGGGTGAAGACGGTGGGATCAGCTGCATTTGCAGAGAGCGGCATTACGGAGCTGATCCTGCCGGAGAGTGTGGCCAGTCTGGGAGAAGATGAGCTGGGAAAAGAAACGATAGATGCAGACACTGTGTTCTCATCCTTGATGACAAAAGGCGGCGTCTGCTATAGCTGTCCCAATCTGGAACGTGTAAAGCTTCCGTCCGGCATGACGGAAATACCGGAGCAGATGTTTGCAAACTGTACATCCCTTACGGAGATTCAGATACCGGACAGCGTGACATCCATCGGGAGATTTGCCTTTTCCCAATGTAGTGCGCTGCAAAGTGTGAATCTGCCGTCTGGCATAGAAGAGATAGGGGAATATGGCTTTTTCCGGTGCGGTTTCCAAAAGGCAGAGCTTCCGGATTCAATTACAGCTCTGGGGAATTCCTGCTTTGCCGAAACGGGCATAATGGAAATGAATATCCCGGACAGTGTGACGGAACTTGGGCAGGGTGTATTTGCCGGCTGTGTAAACCTTTCCACTGCAAGGATCGGAAGCGGAGTTTCAGAGCTTAAGCTGCTTCTTTTCGGAAATTGCAAGAAGCTGGAAACGGTCACACTCTCCGAGGGACTGAAAAAAATTACAACAGATACGCAGAAGGATGGTACAAGCATGAGCCCCTTCGCAGGATGCAGCGCGCTGGAGGAAATCGTGGTTCCAAAGAGTGTAAGGAGCATCGGCTGCTATACATTTGCAGGCTGTTCTGCATTAAAGCGTGTGGAATTTCTAGGAAGGGCCCCTGTATTCGAAAAAGAGAGCTCGGGCTGTCTGGCATTTAAAGATGTAGAGGCGGATGTCTATTATCCGGAAGATGATTCCACATGGTCAGGGGATATCAGGCAGAGCTATGGAGGTCTGCTGAGTTGGATCCCGAAGAGTCAGGAACCAGTTCAAAAAGCGGAACAGGATTTCAAAGTGAATCCGGCGAAGCTGGAGCTTACAGCCGGGGAGCAGGCCAGAATAACCGTTACTGGAGCGCATGGAACCATATCCTATACCGGAAATAAGGACAGTGTCATTGCAGTAAGAAGAGACGGCATGGTAACAGCACTTTCAGAAGGAGAGGCTGAGATTACAGCGGCAGCTTCCGGAGATGATCTGTATCTTCCGGCAGAAAAGAAAATAGCGGTGACAGTTCGCAGAAAGGCAGTTTCCGGAAATACAGAAAATACAGGAAACCAGGGAAATGTGGGAAAAGAACCAGCAAAGCCGCCGAAGGAATTGAAAAAGGGCAGTAAGGCAGCTTTGCCGTCAGGAGAAGTCTATAAGGTGACGAACACGAAAGGAAAGACAGTGGAATATGTTGCCCCGAATAAGAAGACATCCAATGTTGTGATACCTGCCACAGTCAGGCTGGAGGGAAAAACTTATACCGTGTCTGCAGTTGCCGGTTCTGCGTTTTCAAAAAATAAAAAGGTAAAGAGCATCACAATTGGAAAAAATGTAACAAAAATTGGATCAAAGGCATTCTATCAGTGTAAACAGTTAAAAAAAATAACCATCAAATCAAAAAAGCTGAAAACAATCGGAAAGAATGCTTTTAAAGGAATTCATGCAAAAGCGAAAATTAAAGTTCCCAGGGGAAAGCTTAAGACATACCGGAAGCTTTTCAAAAAGAAGGGACAGGGAAAGAAGGTCACGATCTCTTAGAGTGTGGCGGCAGATTGAAGGAATGGATTTTCAAACATGCTGCTGATCAGAATAATTGTGATAGAAAAGGGGGATGAAAAACATGAAGAATAAAAAGGCATTGTTGTTTTTAATTGTGTTTGCAGGTTTTCTGTTCCTGGCAAAACCATTTCCAGCATATGCGGAGGAATTCAGTGATAAAGTAGACAGAACCATGTTTGGTCAAGGGTATATGGACTGGAAGATTGATAATGAAGGCAAACTTACTGTGACTGGAGAGATTTTATCCGATAATTTTAGCTGGGATGGATCCAGTTCCTCCCCGCCGTGGTCTGAATATCGTGATTATATTCTGTCTGCGGAAATCAGTGTAAAAGGGATTCGGAATGTAGGGAGCTTTTTCCGGGACTGTCAGAATCTCCAGACAGTCGATCTGAGTAAATTCGATACAAGCCTTTTAAAAAATGTAGATTTTATGTTCTGTGGCTGCAACAGTTTAAAGAGCATAGATCTGGGAGCGCTTGATACGAGTCATGTCAAAAGTCTGGAAGGAATGTTCAATAGCTGCAGCAGCCTGACCAGCCTGGACGTAAATGTACTGAATACAGAAAATGTTAAGAATATGAGTGGGATGTTCCGGGGCTGCAGCGGTCTCGTCAGTCTGGATGTAAGTGGACTGAATACGGAAAATGTAACCGATATAAGCATGATGTTCAGTAATTGCAGCAGTCTGACGGAGCTTGACTTGAGTAATTTTGATACTGGCAAGGTTACGAGCATGCATAGTCTGCTGCATGGCTGCAGCAGTCTGAAAAGAGTGAATTTAAGCAGCTTTGATACCAGTCAGATTACAAGCCTTCGCACAATGTTCTCTGGCTGTAAAAGTCTGGAAACATTGGATTTATCCAATTTTAACACAGGAAATGTCACCGATATGTATGAAATGTTTGCTGAATTTAATTGTTCTGCGGGTCTGGACTTAAGTGGACTTGACACAAGAAACGTCACAAACATGTATGGGATGTTCAGAAGCTGCGAACTAAATGAATTGGATCTGAGTAGCCTGGAGACTGGCAAGGTGGAAAACATGGACGTTATGTTTTACATGTGCCATAATCTGGAGGCCTTGAATTTAAGCGATCTTGACACTCAGATGGTTAAAAAGATGAGTTCGATGTTCCGGGGGTGCAGCAGTCTGACAAGATTGGATTTAAGTAGCTTTGATACAAGCCAGGTTACAGATATGCGTCTTATGTTTGGAGAGTGCAGCAGCCTGGAGGAAGTGAATCTTACCAGCTTTAATACAGGCCAGGTTCAGGATATGTTCAGCATGTTTGCAGATTGCAGCAGTCTGAAGATGCTGGATCTGAGTAGTTTTAATATAAGCCAGGTGCGTGAGATGCACTGGATGTTCCGATACTGTAGCGGACTTGAGGTTCTGGATGTAAGCGGCTTTGGGGCGAACCAGGCTGAGAACCTTGAACAGATGTTCTCAGCCTGTAAGAGCCTGAAGTCACTGAATCTCGGAAATTTTGATACAAGCCGCGCAACGGATATGGAGTTAATGTTTAGCAATTGCAGCAGTCTGGAATCCTTGGATCTTACCGGTTTTGATACAGGAAACGTAACAGATATGAGGCTGATGTTTGCTGAGTGTACGATGCTGAAAGAACTGGATCTGAGTAGCTTTGATCTGGGAAAGTTAACGGAAAATCCGTCCTTATATCGCGGCTGTGATAGTCTGACAGTTCTCAAAACACCTGTGAATGTGAAGATTGAGATGGGAGTTCCGATAACAAACAAAGGATATATCTGGCAGCAGGAAGATGGTACAGAGGTGAAAAGACTGCCATTAAACACTTCGCATAGTATTACCATCAGAAAAGTAAAAAAACCTACAGGCAGCGGATCCGGGACATCTAATCCGCCTGAACTTGGTGTTATTGGCTCGGCAGGCAGTACGAAAATAGTGAAGATCAGCAGCATAAAAATTACCGGCCCATCCTCTAAAATCGCAGCCGGAAAAAAGATTACCCTGTCAGTGGGTATTTATCCGTCCAATGCTTCGAACAAAGAACTTGTATGGAAGACCAGTAATAAAAAGGTTGCAACAGTAAGCCAGAAGGGCGTTGTCACCATGAAAGCAAAATCCGGAGGGAAAAAGGTAACAGTCACTGCTGCAGCAACAGATGGAAGTAATGTGAAGAAATCCTTTACCATCACTTCCATGAAAGGTGTGGTGAAAAAAATAGCCATTTCCGGTAAAAAGACAGTGAAGGCGGGAAGGACATTGAAGCTTACTGCAAAGGTCACAGCCACAAAGGGTGCGAATAAAAAGCTGAAATGGACAAGCGGCAATAAAAAATATGCAACGGTAAGCAGCAGCGGTAAGGTATCCGCGAAAAAGGCCGGGAAAGGGAAAAAGGTAAAGATTACGGCAGCTGCAACGGATGGCAGTAAGAAAAAGAAGACGGTAACGGTTTCAATTATCTAATGACTGCGGGCAGCTATGAAGGCGCTGAATGGCTGCCTGCAAGAAAGAGAGAATGGAAAATGGATCAGTGTATTAAAAAGCGGCTGATAGCTATGAGCCTAAGTATTGTAATGTGTTTTGGATTATGTGGGACTGGGTTGGCTTCAGATAGCGCAGTGGCACAGGAGGTGCAAGGAAGAGCAGTACAGCTAAGGAATCCGGTAATCACAGCAGACAACAGTATGAAAGCAAAGCAGAAGGTTACATGGGACTGTGTGTGGTTCGGCAGTTATCCGCAGGCAGAGGTTGTACCTTCGTCAGAGGATTATGCTTCAGTGAAGGAAGACATGCGGACCGAAAAAGAAGTGATTGAGGATGACAGATTGTTCCGTACTTTACAAAATCTGGATGAATCAGTATGGGATGAGAACGGAGATACAGAGGTGAGCGGGAGTGTATACCGCCGGCTGAAAAAGAGTGAGGCAGTTTACTCAACATCTGGATACAGCAACCATTATGACTGGCAGTATGAGACGGATGCCTATCATTATTTTAAATATGAGCCGATTAAATGGCGGGTATTAAAGGTGGAAGATGGGCAGGCGCTTCTTCTGTCAGATATTGCGCTTGATAATCAAAAATATCATACAGAAGCAGAAAACATCACATGGGAAAAAAGTACGATTCGGAGCTGGCTAAATGGATATGGAGCGTCATATAACGGGCAGGGAATTGATTACAGTGCCAAAAGCTTTTTCAACTGTGCATTTTCTGGGGATGAAATCTCGTCAATTGTGGACACATCTGTAGTAAATAATGATAATTCCCATTACAAAACTGTAGGAGGGAAGGACACAGAAGATAAGATTTTTCTTTTATCAGAATCAGAAACCTATGGAGAGAATGCAGTCGTGCATGGATTCTCTGCTGAGTGCGAGCTGCTTGATGAGGCACGCAGCTGTAAGAGCAGTATTTATGGAAAAGCAATGGGGATATGGAGTAATGATAGTAATGAGTATAAAGGATGCTGCCACTGGCCGCTGCGTTCACCTGGAAATATGTCACAGCTTGCTGTCAATGTGTATGATACAGGCTACGTGAATATCTATGGACGTAATATTTATGGGGAAACATACGGAATCCGTCCGGCACTGAATCTGGATTCTGAAGCCGGTCAGTGGAAATATGCAGGTACAGTCTGCTCTGACGGGACTGTGGATGAGAATGCAGAAGGAGGGGATGAACCTGGCGGCGATGAACCGGCGGAATTCCTTTCTTTTGATGTCCATGCTATCGTAGGAAATATGCTTCCGGTACGGCAGCTTGCGTTTATGTGGACAGATGAATATGTAAATCCAACTGGAAATATGCGCATTAAAGTAAAAAATGAAAGTTCTCCTGACGGAGGAAGCAATACCGGCACATCTGGAAGAGAAAACCTAGAGAATGTAGAGGTTACATGCATACTCCCTGAAAATATGTATCTGATATCAGATGATTTTGCAGAAGATGGGGACGAGGGAGTATGGAGTACCGTTATTCCAACCCTTGCCCCAAAAGAGACGAAGACATTCGATTTGCAGGTGAAGATTAAAGAAGAGAAAATGCGGCACTATTTTGGCGACACATCAATTACAGTATATGTTACCGGAGATCCGGAGCAGCATGTAACAGAGTTTCCGGTTGTTTCCAATTCTCTGATTCCATTTACCATACAGAAGGACAACAATTCTTTTTCCAACGGAAATATGGGCAGTAAATTTAAGGAATGGACTTATGAAACAACAACTGAAAATCTCGACCGTCTTGCTGCGAATAAGCACGAGCGCAACAGTCTGTTAAAGTTTATGGAGACAGCACCGCATACTGGAAGCTGTGAAGGCATCTGTGCACTGATGGGGCTTGTATTCCAGGGAAAGATCAGACTTGAAGATCTGGGACAGGAGGTTCAGACTTTCTATGAATTGGAAATGAACAAGGCCCTGATGCATACAGTGAACTATTATCAGTTGTTTCAAAAGACATCCAGGTACAAGGCTGACGGGAGTATAAAGATGAAAGGCTTTGGAAAAACATCAAAATCAAAGAGAAGGGAGGTTATGTCAGACTTTATAGATGCGGTAAAAGAAGATCCGGTTCTTGTTCTGTATTCATATGAGTATCAGGGGAAAGAAGAGAGCCATGCGGTACTGGCAGTGTCGGCGCAGGAGGGGAACAGCGGGGAACCAGATGTTATAAAGATCATTGACCCCAATAAGACAAAGGCTCTGGATACATACTCTGTACCTGAGGATGGTGACTGGATGAATATGGAGATCTTCAACAGTTTAGGCACAATGAAAAGAAATATAACCATTTTCAACTACATTACGCTGGACAGCTTCCTAAAGAAGCTGGGGGATAAGCATGACGGAAGTGAATTAACAAGGGTGGAGTACTGCGGTCCCGACTCCTTTACGCTGATTGCAGGAAACGGTAAGTCATTAAAGATCCAGGGGGCAGAGATCACTGGAAATACGGAGCTGATAGAGGAATTCAGTACGATTGGAGAAGGAAGTACCGTGCGGTATTATATAGAGCTTCCAAAGGATACTTCATATTCGGTTATTCCGTCGTCTGAAAATATAGATATTAGTATCTGCAATGACGAGATGTTTGCGAGTGTTGATGTATCCGGGGCAGAGCAGATTGACTGTTCGGCAGAAAATGGTATTGCCATAAAGGGAACAGATATTGTCCAGAAATCATTCATTTCAACAAAGGATGAAAACAGTACCATGCTTTCGGTCAGTGGTAATGCTGGAAATTCACTGGTAATTCAGCCGACATCGAAAGGTACAATCGTCTCTGCCAGTCATGCAAAAGGAATGTCAGCTGTGTCATATGGAGATGGGGGGAATAGTACCTCTGCGATTCCGGATGACTCAGCAAATGTATTGGTACAGACTGGAAAAGATGGAGGAATTGCCTTAAAGGATCCGTCCGGAAAAGATGAGATAGAAAAGAATACACCCGTAAAAGTCCAAAGGATAAAAATATCCGGAATTTCCAAAAAAATTGCTGCAGGCAAAAAGATAAGGCTGGAAGCATCTGTTCAACCCTCTAATGCCAAAAATAAAAATGTGACCTGGAAATCCAGTAATACAAAGATTGCAAAAGTGAATCAGTCAGGTATAGTTACGCTGAATAAAAAATCTGGGAAAAAGAAGGTGACCATTACGGCTTTCGCCGCTGACGGAAGCGGTGTTAAGGCAGCTTACAAGATCACATCCATGAAGGGCGTAGTAAAGAAGGTAGCTATTACAGGAAAGAAAACCATGGCAGCGGGAAAATCCCAGAAGCTGAAAGCTAAGGTTACGGCTGCAAAGGGGGCAAATAAAAAACTGCAGTGGAAGAGCAGCAATACGAAGTATGCCACCGTAACAGGTTCCGGTAAGGTGAAGACAAAAAGAGCCGGGAAAGGGAAGACGGTAAAGGTTACAACCATGGCAACGGATGGAAGCGGAAAGAAGGCATCCGTAAAGATTAGATTAAAATAATTTCAAAAAAGAAGAGGTGTAAAAACAGAAGTAGTATCCAACTGTTAGTGTATAATTTCCATTGGCAGGACAAAGAAAGGGAAGCAGAGAAATTCC
>CANOKL010000067.1 GCA_947566645.1 uncultured Lachnospiraceae bacterium | reverse complement strand
GAGAAACAAATGGAATTTACTATGTTCGTCCACCAGGCCGACAAATCAAGATTTGTAGTGATGAGTATAGCCAAACTTATGTTCCGAATTAGGATAAAAACAGGAAATTTCTAGAAAAAAGTTTAGCGAACTTGCTACAGAGCGGGAACTTCCTGGATTTATATATGAAGCGATAACAAGTTGATTGGACAAGTTCTATGAACTTCATGATTTTAGAGCAGATTTATTCTAAAGAGAGTGCGTTAATACAGATGTACAGGCTGTAAGGATTATTTACAGGGAGGCGTTCTATGATTACTAATTTTGATTATCTAAAGAGTGAATCGAAATTTTCAAGATTTGCGGATGTTGCCATATCGGCAGAGAAGATTATTCTTATGGATCCGGAAGCCAGTATTATCAATAGCCGCAGAGCGATGGAGTTTGCGGTAAAGTGGATGTATTCCGTGGACGCTGAGCTTGAAATGCCGTATCAGGACAATCTGCAAAGTCTTATGAATGCAGAGGAATACAGGGAGATTGTGGGACCGGATTTGTGGAAGCGCATGGATTATATAAGGAGATGCGGAAACAATGTAGCTCACAGCAATAAGAAATTAGGAAGAGATGAGGCAATGCTTTGTCTTGAGAATTTGTTTATATATCTGGATTTCATCTCATACTGTTATTCAGATCAGTATGAAGAACATTCTTTTGATGAAACAATCATTACTTCCCGAATCAAGATGGCAAGGGAAGCAAAAGAGGCAGCTGACGCTGCAAAAGCAGAACTAGTAAAGGAACAGGAGAAGTCTGCAAAACGGGAGCTTGATTTACAGAAATTAATTGCAGAAAATGCTTCATTGAAGGATGAATTATCGGCCCGGAGGCAGGAACAACAGCCAACTTATATTCCCAGGCCGCTTGATTTATCAGAATATAAAACTAGAAAACTATATATTGATTCTATGCTTATGGATGCAGGGTGGGTCGAAGGCATAGACTGGATGAATGAAGTGGAGCTTCCCGGAATGCCCAATAAATCAGAAGTGGGATTTGCAGATTATGTGCTTTATGATGACATGCATCGGCCATTAGCGGTTATTGAAGCGAAAAGAACCTGCACGGACGTCTCGAAAGGCAGACAGCAGGCGAAGCTCTACGCAGATTTGCTGGAAGAGAAATATAAAAGAAGGCCAGTTATTTTCCTTACAAATGGATTTGAAACGCATATTATTGACGGTCAGTATCCGGAGAGAAAATGTTCGGTTATTTATTCAAAAAGAGACTTGGAGAAGTGGTTCAATTTATTGTCCATGAGGACAAGTCTGAAACACGCTGCAGTAGATAAGAAGATTGCCGGACGATATTATCAGGAAGCTGCTGTCAAAGCGGTATGTAACAGCTTTGATGAGAGGAACCGGAGAAAAGCTTTGCTTGTTATGGCAACAGGTTCCGGGAAGACAAGAACCGTAATTGCATTGTGTGATTGTCTGCTGAAAGCTGGCTGGATAAAAAATATTCTTTTTCTTGCGGACAGAAATTCATTAGTCACACAGGCAAAAAGAAATTTTGTAAATATGCTGCCGGATTTATCGTGTACAAATCTTGTTGAAGAAAAGGATAATTACAATGCACATTGTGTTTTCTCGACTTATCAGACGATGATGAATTGTATTGATACGGTAATAAGCGATAACGAAGGAAAATTATTTACATGCGGTCATTTTGATCTTGTGATCTGTGATGAGGCGCATAGATCCATCTATAACAAGTATAGAGATATTTTTTCATATTTTGATGCACCACTGGTTGGACTTACCGCCACACCGAAGGATGAAATTGATAAGAACACGTATGAAGTATTTGAATTGGAAAATGGTGTTCCAACGTATGGATATGATCTGGCGCAGGCGGTAAAGGATGGATATCTTGTAGATTATGTTTCAGTTGAATCAAAACTTAAATTCATTGAGCAGGGAATTGTCTATGATGAATTGTCAGAAGAGGATAAGGAAGCATATGAAGAAACTTTTGAGGATGAACATGGGGATTTGCCGGAATCAATAGGTTCGTCAGCTCTTAATACATGGATATTCAATGAGGATACGATAAAGCAGGTTTTAAATATATTGATGACAGAAGGCATTAAGATTGATTACGGGCAGAAACCTGGCAAGACAATTATTTTTGCAAAAAATCATGCGCATGCTGAGAAGATATGGGAAGTATTTCATAAAGAGTATCCTCATCTTCCAGATTATGCAAAAGTAATAGATAATTATATGACGTACGCACAGAGCGCTATTGACGAGTTTTCAGATCCGAAGAAGATGCCTCAGATTGCAATTTCTGTGGACATGTTAGATACAGGCATTGATGTGCCGGAAGTTCTGAACTTAGTATTCTTTAAAAAGGTAATGAGCAAGGCGAAATTCTGGCAGATGATCGGACGGGGGACAAGGCTCTGTCCAGGGCTGCTTGATGGAGAAGATAAGCAGAGATTTTATATTTTTGATTTCTGCGGAAACTTTGAATTTTTCCGGATGAATAAAGGAAAAGCTACAGCTAATATGATTGCGCTTCAAGGAGCAATTTTTAATCTGAAGTTTGAAATTTCATATAAGCTTCAGGATATTGAATACCAGATTGACAGACTGATTGCATACCGTAATGCACTGGTGAAGCAAATGAGTGAGAAAGTACAGGAATTACCCAGGGATAATTTTGCTGTCCGCCAGCATTTAAAATATGTGGATCTGTACTCTTCGGAAGAGAATTATAATGCTCTTACATATGAGGATACTTTAATTGTCAGGGAAGAAGTTGCGCCTTTGATATTGCCGGACGGAGACGAGGCAGGCGCTGTCCGGTTCGATGCACTTATGTATGGAATGGAGCTGGCTTACCTGGCTGGCAGGAAGTATTCAAAAGCCCGTACGGATTTGTACAAAAAAGTTGCCGGAATTGCCAGTGTGGCAAATATTCCTGAAATTCAGGCCCAGTCAGACCTGATCAATAAGATTTTAAATACAGATTACGTCGATCGTGCAGGGATTAATGAATTCGAAGAAATTAGAGAAAAACTTCGGGATCTGATGAAATATCTGCCGAAAACAAGCGTTCGTTATGATACTAATTTTACCGATGAGTTGCTTTCAACAGAATGGAAAGAATCTGAGCTTGAAAATGATGAACTTAAGAATTATAAGGCGAAGGCAGAGTATTATATCAGACAACATCAGGATCATATTGCGATTGCCAAATTAAGGAAAAACCGGCCTCTGACGCCAATGGATATTGCATCTTTAGAGGAAATACTATGGTGTGAAGTTGGCACAAAGCAGGATTATGAACATGAGGTTGGAACCAAACCGCTTGGCGAATTTGTCCGTGAGATTGTAGGCCTGGATATGAATGCTGCCAAAGAAGCATTCTCGGAATACCTGACAAATACAAGCCTTGACAGTAGACAGATTTACTTTGTGAATCAGATCGTGGAGTATATTGTGCATAATGGAATGATGAAAGACCTTTCAGTGCTGCAGGAACCACCATTTACTGACCGGGGGAGTGTGGCTGAGATATTTACTGATTTGACCGTATGGATGGGGATTAGAAAGGTTATTGATACAATAAATGCCAATGTGGCCGCGTAAAGGGAAGATAATCTTGCGCAAAATGGCAAAATTTTGGTCCCGGCTTGTCCGGGTTATGGAAATAGGAAATATAAGAAAGAAGGGATTAAAATCAGATATAGAAAATGGCAGCTGATCCGTCAGTTTTTTGACGGTTCTAAGAGATATTTTGCAGTTGCAGTTACGGCATCACTGGTAACAACTGTCCTGAATGCCCTGACGCCTCAGATTTTTCGTTTTAGTATTGACTCCGTTTTAGGCGGAGATGAGTATGTATATTTGTCGGAGCATCTGTGGATCCTGGCGCTCCTGCTTGATGCGGTTGCAGCATTGTCGGGGATCTCTCAATATACCTGCAGGGCAAACACGGCGCTGGCGGGGGAGAATTTTGCAAAGAATATGCGGGACGCATTATTTATCCATGTGCAGAAGCTCCCCATGAGCTGGCATGATAAGAATCAGACCGGGGACATCATCCAGCGGTGTACTTCGGATGTGGAAGTGATCCGCAATTTTGTGGTAACGCAGCTGCTGGAAGTGTTCAGAACAGTCTTCCTGATTGTAACGTCTTTTGCCATGATGCTGTCCATGAATGTGAAGCTGTCTCTGACCGTACTGCTATTTGTACCTGTGGTGGTGCTGTATTCAGCGATTTTCTACCGCCTGATTGCAAAAAGGTTTATCGTTGCAGATGAGGCGGAGGGAGAGTTGTCCACAGTAGTGCAGGAAAATGCTACGGGTGTCCGTGTGGTGCGCGCTTTCGGAAGAGAACAGTTCGAGATGGACAGGTTCAAGGAGAAGAATGATTATTTTGCGAAGCTCTGGATCAGGCTTGGCACATTGTCCGGCCTGTACTGGGGCGTCGGGGATCTGATCACCGGGCTTCAGGTAGTTACGGTTATCGTACTGGGAGCGGCGGAGGCAGTGCACGGGCAGATCTCAGTGGGAGAATTCATTGCCTTTGCTTCTTATAATACGACGCTGGTATGGCCGATACGGGGACTTGGGCGTATATTATCAGATATGAGTAAGGCAGGCGTATCTTTTGAACGTGTGGACTATATTATACGCGCGAAGGAAGAAGAATATGATCGTGCAGGCGCCAGGGAAGCATCAGGAGAAGATGGATATAAGTATTATGACGTATCCTTCGAGCATGTGAATTTTGGATATGAGGACGGGAAAGAGATCCTTTCGGATATTACATTTCAGGTTCCCAGGGGCTGTACCTTTGGAATTCTGGGAGGTACGGGAAGCGGCAAGTCTACGATTATACAGCTTCTGACCCGTCTGTATGAATTGAAGGACGGGCAGGGCAGCATCAGGCTTGGCGGAGAGGATATACGTAAGCTTCCGCTTGAGAAGCTGCGCGAAAGTGTCGGGATGGTACTTCAGGAACCATTCCTGTATTCCAGGACGATCCGGGAGAATATCGCGGCGGCGAGGCCGGAGGCATCTATAGAAGAGATCCGCCGTGCAGCGCGGATTGCCTGTATCGACGACGCGATCATGAATTTTCCTGACGGTTACGATACACTGGTAGGGGAACGGGGAGTTACACTGTCAGGCGGGCAGAGACAGAGGGTGGCAATTGCCAGGATGCTTCTGCAGAAAGCGCCTGTTATGGTGTTTGATGATTCTTTGTCTGCAGTTGACTCCCAGACAGACGCCATGATCAGGACAGCCCTTAAGGAGCACATGAAGGATGCGGCGGTAATTCTGATCTCGCACAGGATCACCACGCTTATGAGTGCGGACCGGATCATGGTTCTGAACCAGGGCAGGATAGAAGAGATGGGAACGCATCAGGAGCTGATCCAGAGGGACGGAATCTACCGCCGGATTTACGATATACAGATGAGCCAGGATGACAGAAGAAGTATGTGTAAAGGAGAGACAGGGAGACAAGGCTGCGAAGAAGCCGGGGCAGAGGGAAGGGACGCCATACAGGAAGACGGCGGATATGTTATGAGTGAGAAGGAGGGGACCGTATATGGCGGCATATGAAGAACAAGAATATAATAAGCCTTTCAGCTTCCGGACATGGGCGAAGATGCTGCCTTTTTTCAGGCCCTACCGGAAATATTTTGCGGTTACGCTGGGACTGAATATCCTGCTTGCGGGAATTGACGTTATCGTGCCCCTGTTCCAGAGTTATGCTATCGACCGGTTTATCACGCCGGATACGCTGAATGGACTGGGCGTGTTCGCGGCTGTCTATGCGGCGGTGATCCTGGCACAGACGTGCAGCGTCTACTGGTCTGTCAGGGCGGCTACGATTATTGAGATGAATGTGGGGAAGGACTTGAAATGGGCGCAGTTTACGCATCTGCAGACGCTGTCTTTTTCTTATTACAATACAACTCCCGTGGGATACATACATGCCAGGGTGATGAGCGATACTCTGCGGATTGCGTCAATGGTGGCGTGGGGACTGGTGGATATGTTCTGGGCGTTCCTCTACGTTGTCAGCGTCTTTGGGATTATGTTTATGCTGAATGCCAGGCTGGCGTTGATTATACTGGTTATCGTGCCGTGCATTGCAGTCCTGACAGTTTACTTCCAGAATAAGATCCTGCACTGGAACCGGAAAGTGAGGAAGATCAATTCCCAGATCACCAGTGCATACAACGAGGGGATCACGGGGGTCAGGACTTCTAAGAGCATGGTGATTGAGAAAGATAATGAAAAGGCATTTTTTGGGCGGACGGCTGATATGCAGCGTGCGGCGTGCCGGTCTGCGAAGCTGAATGCTATCTATATACCGACGATTCTGCTGTTCAGTTCAGTTGCTGCCGCGATTGTCCTTGCACAGGGAGGGTATATGGTCAAAGAAGATATCATGCGGCTGGGAACCTTGTCGGTGTTCATATCTTATGCAGTCATTATCTTTGAGCCCATCCAGCAGCTGGCCAGGCTTCTGGCAGAGCTGATCTCCTGCCAGGCAAATATCGAACGGGTGATGGATCTGCTGGAGCAGGAGCCGGATGTGGTGGATTCGAAGGAGGCAGCCGAAAAGTATGGGGATGCTTTTCATCCGAAGAAGGAGAACTGGGAGAAGATTCGTGGGGATATTGTGTTCGAGGACGTGTCGTTTATGTATCCGGACGGGAAAGAGTATGTCCTGGAGCATTTTAACCTCCATGTACCGGCAGGTATGAATATTGCGATTGTGGGAGAGACGGGCGCAGGGAAATCTACGCTTGTGAATCTTGCAGGGCGCTTCTTCGAACCGACAAAAGGGCGTATCCTGATTGACGGGGTGGACTATCGGGAGCGATCCCAGCTGTGGCTTCACAGTCAGATTGGCTATGTGCTGCAGAATCCGCATCTGTTCTCCGGGACGGTCCGGGAGAATATCCGGTACGGGAGACTGGATGCAACCGATGAAGAGATCGAGGCAGCGGCAAGAAGTGTCTCGGCGGACGAGGTGGTAAGGAAGCTTGAGCATGGATACGACAGTGATGTAGGTGAGAGCGGCAGCAGGCTGTCCACTGGAGAGAAGCAGCTGATCTCTTTTGCCCGGGCAATCCTTGCGAATCCGGGCATCTTCGTTCTGGACGAGGCAACCTCATCCATTGATACACAGACAGAGCAGCTGATCCAGCAGGCAACGGGAAGGCTGCTTAAGGGGCATACGTCCTTTATCATTGCCCACAGACTGTCTACGATACGGCAGGCGGACCTGATTCTTGTGGTGAAGGACGGGAAGATCTTTGAGAGGGGAACCCACAGTGAGCTTCTTGGGGCAAACGGATATTATCATGACCTTTATTCCAGACAGTTTGAAGAAGAGGCTTCGATGAAGGTATTTTCCGGTCATGACTGAAGTCACGGCATCAATGAAATTTACCCATATTAGTAAAAAATTACTCTTTCAGCCCACAAAAAATCACTGATATACTTAAATACAACATAAAGTGTTTTTAAGTGAGAGGGTTGAGATGAATCAGGATTTGATCAGTGCATTATCCGTCATTACAGAGGAAGAACAGAATATACTGGACGGAAGACAGGACATTGACCAGCAGATTTATACAGAGGCAAAGGATCTGGTGGTGGACAGCAGGAAGCTTCTGCAGCACGGCAAACTCATCCAGATCCGGCCCCACACCAGGTTTGTAAAATTTCCGAAGCACAGGCACAACTATGTAGAGGTGGTCTATATGTGCCACGGGACGACGACCCATTATATTGACGGGAATGAGGTGGTGCTGGAGCCGGGGGATCTCCTGTTTTTGAACCAGCATTCCGAGCAGGAAATACTCCCGGCAAGGGCAGAGGATCTTGCAATTAATTTTATTGTCCTGCCGGAGTTTTTCAATACAGCGTTTTCCATGATGGGAGCAGAGGAGAACAGCCTTAAGGATTTTCTCACAGGAACATTCTGCGGGAAGGACCAGGGCATTTCCTATCTGTACTTCCATGTGGCAGACATCATTCCTATTCAGAATCTTGTGGAAAATATGGTATGGACAATTTTCTACAATATTGGAAATAAAAGGAGCTGCAATCAGATTACCATGGGACTGCTTCTGCTGCAGCTCCTGAATTATATGGACAAGATGGAGACAGGGACGGGTCGCTTTGACAGAGAGCTGGTGGGAACTGTGCTGAGCTACATAGAGGAGCACTATAAGGACGGGACATTAAAGGAACTGGCAGAGATGATGAATTACGACAGCTACTGGCTGAGCCGTGAGATTAAGAAGCGTACAGGGAAGAACTACAAGGAGCTTCTTATGGCGAAGCGCATGAATCAGGCAGTGTACCTGCTTGCAAACAGCAGGCTTTCTGTAGCTGATATTATAGAAGCAGTAGGCTATGACAACACCAGTTATTTTTACCATAAATTTAAAGAACAGTATAAAATGAGCCCGAAGGAGTACCGGCAGAGCATATTGAAAATAGAAAAATGACTGCTGTCCCAGCAAGAGTCTGTGACTGCAAATAAGGACGTTATTTTAGGCTAATAGCGTCCTTTTTTTGTGCGCTCTGACTAATTATAATGACTTTATCAACAGAAAAGTATAAAGGAGGCACAAAATGAGAACTTATTATTTGGCGGTAGATATCGGTGCGTCAAGCGGACGGCATATGCTTGCCTGGATGGAGGACGGAAGGATTCAGCTGGAAGAAATTTATCGTTTTCCAAATGGTATGAAGCAAAAAAACGGTACGCTCTGCTGGGATATAAAAGCTTTGTTTGATGAGATCAAAAACGGTCTGAGAAAGTGTGGAGAGCTTGGAAAGATTCCCTGTTTTATGGGGATTGACACATGGGCGGTTGACTATGTGCTGTTAGATCAGAATGACAGAATCCTGGGGGAGACGGCAGGCTACCGTGACAGCAGGACAGAGGGAATGGACGAGAAGGTATATGAGATCATCCCCCAGTCAGAGCTGTATGCAAGAACCGGAATTCAAAAGCAGATTTTTAATACAATCTATCAGCTGATGGCAGTGAAGCAGCTCCATCCGGAATACCTGGAGCAGGCTCAGTCCATGCTCATGATTCCGGATTATTTTCATTTCCTGCTTACTGGCATAAAGAAGATGGAATATACCAATGCCACCAGTACACAGCTGATCAGTCCGAAGACAAATGACTGGGATTATGAGCTGATTGACCTTCTGGGATATAATTCGGAGATGTTCATGCCTGTGTCCATGCCGGGTACGATTGTAGGGAATTTTACAGAGGAGATACAAAAAGAGATCGGATTTGACTGTACCGTTGTACTGCCTGCGACACATGATACAGGCTCCGCAGTTCTGGCAGTGCCTGTAAATGACGATCATGCCATCTACATCAGTTCCGGCACCTGGTCCCTGATGGGAATTGAACGAAAGGAAGCAGACTGTTCCATGAGAAGCATGCAGGCCAACTTTACCAATGAGGGCGGATATGATTACAGGTTCCGGTATCTGAAAAACATCATGGGACTGTGGATGATCCAGTCTGTAAAAAAGGAATTTGAAGAGGAGTTGTCCTTTGCAGAGATCTGCGGACGGGCTTCAAAAGAAAGCATTGAATCCATTGTAGACTGTAATGATGACAGCTTTTTCGCGCCAGAGAGCATGATCAGTGCGGTGAAGGAATTCTGCAGGAGGACAGGCCAGCCGGTGCCAGAGACTGTAGGAGAGATTGCGGCAGTCGTTTATAACAGCCTGGCATACTGCTACGGTGAGACTGTACGGGAGATTGAAACAATCACGGGAAATACATTTGATTCGATCTGCGTGGTAGGCGGCGGGGCGAATGCCGGATACCTCAATGAGCTGACTGCGAAATATACCGGAAAAAAGGTTTCCGCAGGCCCCACAGAGGCAACCGCAATCGGAAATATCGCTGTGCAGATGCTCAGGAACGGCGAATTTGCAGACCTGAAAGAAGCACGGAACTGTATCGGGCAGTCATTTGACATCAAATATTACGAATAATTCAGACATGCACTCTCGAAAGCGTCTTCAGCGAAACGGTTATGCATGGGTTATACTAGTACAGCCTTGCGTAATTAACAGTGAATTCTGCACTCGCTATCTGTGCCAGATGCACGTCTCCAATCCTAGACGTAGCCCGCTACGCCGTCGGCTTGTAGCCGCACATCTGACGCAGATATCAAGCACATTATTCACTGTTAATTATGCAACGCTGTACTAGCCCATGCATAAAAAGGCTCTGAGGCTTCTGACAGAGAGGTTCAGGATCAGCTCTTCTGGTATTCCGGCCTCCTTAAGAAGCCTCGCGGCATAGGTGAAGCTGCCAAGCCGTGCGGTTCCATGGCTGTCGCTTGACAGGAGTACCGGCCAGGAGTGGGATCTGCACAGACGGAGGACGGCCAGGTCATTTTCCCTGACATCCCCGCGGTATCCGTCCGGACGGAGGGAAGACTCGTTGATCTCAATCAGCACGCGGTGTTCTATGGCAGCTTCTACGAGGGCAGGGTAATCTACCGGATATTTTACGTCATCACAGTGTCCGATAATGCGTACACAGGGATTTTTCATGGCCATGAGAAAGGCCTGTGTGTTTTCCTCTTTTGTGCCGGGAGCCTTTACAGGCCTGTGCATGCTGGCAATGGTGTAGTCCAGGTTTTTTAGGATATGGTCTGGAAGATCCAGGGTGCCATTGTGATCCAGGATGCTGGCCTCAGCGCCGTACAGCATCTCAACGCCGAAGCGCTTTTTCGGAGCCTGGGCAAGATTCTGAAAATAAGAGGGCTTTCCGCCTCCCGGGGTGGCAGGACCGTGGTCAGAGATTCCAAGGAGCTTTAAGCCGCGTGCGGATGCTGCCTTTGCCATATCTGTAATGGTGGCGCAGGAGCCGTGCCCGCTTGCAATGGTATGGGTGTGGAGATCTAATTCTACAGGAAACATATACGAATCCGTCCTTTCTGGCGAGTGTGTAAACAGTGTATGTATTCCAGTATGAATGCATTCCGTGGGATTGTCAATAGGAAAAGCACGAAAAACAATAAAAACAAATATGAATAAAACAATAAATATTTGTTTTTAGTTTGAAATATATAAAATTATATTGGTTTTGTGTTGACTTTGAGAATGAAATACAGTATAATACCAATAAACAAAGCGAGGGTGAAATCCACTCACTGCTATAAGTTTAAATCTACACAGGACAGTATCAGTTAGTTTTTTGCAACAGTGAAGGTATCTGAACTGTTACAATTTTCTACAGTTCCTAAGAAAGGAGGAAAGATAGATGGGGTTATATACCTATGACAGCAGGGATATTCCGAAGACAGACCGGATTCCGAAGCTGGTGGAGCACTTGTATGCGAAGCTGCCGGAGATTGAATCGGCCAGGGCGGTTCTGATTACAGAATCGTACCGTCAGACGGAGAATGAACCCATGGTGATCAGACGGGCGAAGGCGTTCAGGCATATTCTGGAGAATATACCGATTATCATCCGTGACCTGGAGCTGATTGTGGGAAGTACGACGATTGCGCCGAGAGGCTGCCAGACTTATCCGGAATTTTCCTATGAATGGCTGGAAGCGGAATTTGACACCGTAGAGACGCGGAGCGCAGATCCGTTCTATATTTCAGAACAGACAAAGCGTGAGCTTAAGGAAGCGGATGCCTACTGGAAGGGGAAGACAACCAGTGAACTGGCAACGGCTTATATGGAGCCGGAGACGCTTACTGCCATGGAGCACAACATGTTTACCCCTGGAAATTATTTTTACAACGGAGTGGGACATGTTACGGTGAAGTACGAGGAGGTTCTTGCCATCGGCTTTTCCGGTATCAGGAGGAAGGCAGAGGAGGAGCTTCGCTCCTTAAGCCTGGGAGACGGTGATTATCAGAAAAGATCCCGTTTCCTTCAGGCAGTAATGATCAGCTGTGATGCGGCAGTCACATATGCAAGGCGTTATGCGAAGCTTGCGCTTTCCGAGGCAGAGAAGTGCCAGGATCCGGCAAGAAAGCAGGAACTGCTTGTGATTGCACAGAACTGTGCCAATGTACCGGAGAAGGGCGCGGAAGGATTCTATGAGGCCTGCCAGTCCTTCTGGTTTGTACAGCAGCTGCTGCAGATTGAATCCAGCGGACATTCCATCTCGCCGGGACGTTTTGACCAGTACATGTATCCTTATTATAAGAAGGATCTCGACAGCGGCAGGATTACCAGGGAATTTGCCCAGGAGCTGATGGACTGTGTCTGGGTGAAGCTCAATGACCTGAATAAGTGCCGGGATGCTGCCTCGGCAGAAGGGTTTGCAGGCTACAGCCTGTTTCAGAATCTGATTGCCGGAGGGCAGAATGCAGAAGGGATTGACGTGACCAATGACCTGTCCTTTATGTGTATCCAGGCATCCATGCATGTGTTCCTTCCCCAGCCCTCGTTTTCCATCCGGGTGTGGAACGGCTCTCCCCACGAGTTCCTGGTAAAGGCAGCAGAGCTTACGAGGACCGGGATCGGACTTCCGGCCTACTATAATGATGAGGTAATTATTCCCTCGCTTGTAAGCCGGGGCCTCACTCTTCAGGATGCCAGGGAGTACAACATTATCGGATGTGTGGAGCCGCAGAAAGCGGGAAAGACAGAAGGATGGCATGACGCGGCATTTTTCAATATGTGCCGGCCTCTGGAGCTTGTATTTACCAATGGATTAGACACAGGCGTGCAGGTCGGGCCGAAGACAGGACATGTTGAGGATATGAAGAGCTTCGAGGAGTTCTATGATGCCTACAAGAAGCAGATGGACTATGCCATCAGTCTGCTGGTCAATGCAGATAATGCCATTGACATGGCGCATGCAGAGCGCTGCCCGCTGCCGTTTTTGTCCAGTATGGTGGATGACTGTATGAAGCGGGGCAGAACTGTCCAGGAAGGCGGAGCCATCTACAACTTCACCGGCCCCCAGGGATTCGGAGTGGCCAATATGGCGGATTCCCTGTATGCCGTGAAGAAGCTTATATACGAGGAGAAGAAGATCACCATGAAGGAGCTTAAGGGTGCGCTTCTCACCAATTATGGCAAGGGTCTGGATATAGAGGACGTGGCAGCTGTCACAGCCAACATTGCCAGAGACATGCAGGAGGAAGGACAGACAGTCGGGAACAGGGAGATTGCAGCCATTCTGGAAAGTGTTGCGGCGGCCTCCCGGTCGCAGGAAGCAAAGGCAAATGGCGAGAGGATCCTGGAGCTTATTGAGGAAGTGCCGAAGTTTGGAAATGACCTTCCAGAGGTGGATGCATTTGCAAGGGATGTGGCGTATACCTACACGAGACCTCTTCAGAATTACCGGAATCCCCGGGGCGGCATCTTCCAGGCAGGGCTATATCCTGTATCGGCAAATGTACCCCTGGGAGCGCAGACCGGGGCAACGCCGGATGGAAGGCTTGCACATACACCGGTGGCGGACGGCGTCTCACCTTCTGCGGGCAAGGATGTAAACGGACCCACGGCGGCAGCGAATTCTGTGTCAAGACTGGATCATTATATTGCGAGCAACGGCACGCTGTTTAATCAGAAGTTCCACCCATCCGCACTGAGCGGAAGAAAAGGGCTGGAGAACTTTGTAGGGCTGATCCGGGCATATTTTGATCAGAAGGGGAGCCATATGCAGTTCAATGTTGTCAGCAGGGAGACACTGTTAGACGCACAGAAGCATCCGGAACAGTACAAGCATCTTGTAGTGCGTGTGGCAGGCTACAGCGCCCTGTTTACCACACTCTCCAAATCTCTGCAGGATGACATCATCCGGCGTACGGAGCAGGGGTTCTAGATGAGGAGGCGCAGCATGCAAGATGACAGAGACACGAAGGGACGTATTTTCGATATCCAGCGTTATTCCATCCATGACGGAAATGGAATAAGGACCATTGTATTTTTAAAGGGTTGTGTGCTCAGGTGCCGTTGGTGCTGTAATCCGGAATCCCAGGAATACAGGATTCAGACCATGATGGTCCAGGGAAAGCCCCAGGTGATTGGACGTGACGTTACGGTGCGGGAGGTTCTGGAAACAGTAAAAAAGGACCGGCCCTATTACCGCAGGACTGGTGGGGGGATGACCCTCTCAGGAGGGGAGAGCCTCTGCCAGCCAGAGTTTGCCAGGGCGCTCCTTAGGGGAGCGAAGGAGGAAGGCATCACCACGGCAATGGAGAGTATGGGATGTGCGAAATGGGAAGTCATAGAGAGCATCCTGCCGTGGCTTGACCAGTATCTTCTTGACATTAAGCACATGAACCCGGCAAAGCATAAGGAATATACCGGAAAGTCCAATGAACTTATGCTGGAAAATGCAAAGAAGATCGCACAGTCCGGCATGACGGAGCTGAGTATCCGCGTTCCGGTCATACCGGGATTCAATGATACGGAGGAGGAGATCCGGGCGATTGCCGCGTATACAAGAGAACTTCGCCATGTAAAACGACTGCATCTTCTGCCCTACCACAGGCTTGGGCAGGACAAGTATGCAGGCCTCGGAAGGGAATACCTGATGGGAGACGTCCTGCCGCCGTCCAATGAGCAGATGCAGGCGCTCCTTAAGGCTGCAGAAGCCGCATCCGGTGTGGAATGTCAGATTGGAGGGTAACAGGTATGGAATATGCGCAGATTCCGGACAGAATCGTACAGGAACTGGTTCCCGGAAAGGAGATCACCATTGCCCATCTGATCGCAAGCCCGGATATTACCTTATATGAGAAGCTTGGACTGGATCCCAGGACGGAATACAGCAAATCCGCAATCGGGGTGCTGACCATCAGTCCGGCAGAGACCGCAATTATCGCGGCAGACATTGCCATCAAGGCGGCAGGGATTGAGCTGGGATTTGTGGACCGCTTCAGCGGGACGCTGATCGTAACCGGGACCATCTCGGAGACAGAGGCAGCCCTTACGGCCGTACTGGATTATGTAAAGGAAAAGATGGGATTCTCCATATGCGGGATTACAAGGACATAGACCGTAACAGTTCAGGTTAGAGAGTGACTTAGGAGTGAAGGCATCTGAACGGTTACCATAGACCTGCAGAAAGGATTTGTGGGAGATTATGAAGAAGATCGTGCTCATGGGAAAAAGCGAATGCGGAAAGACGACGCTGACGCAGGCATTAAAGGGAGAGAAGATTCATTATCACAAGACCCAGTATGTGAATCACTTTGACGTGGTTATTGATACTCCGGGGGAATATGCACAGACAAAGCATCTGGGCTATGCGCTGGCATTATACTCCTACGAGGCAGACGTGGTCGGCCTCCTGCTTGCGGCAACAGAGCCTTATTCCCTGTACCCGCCGTGCTGCACAGCCATGTGCAACCGGGAAGTCGTCGGGATAGTCACGAAGATTCATGACGAAAAAGCAGATCCAGAGCGTTCGGCCAGATGGCTGAAACTGGCAGGCTGCAGGAAGATCTTCTATATTGATTCCAAAAGCTATGAGGGAGTCCCTGAGTTATTCGAGTACCTGAAAGAAGAAGGGGACTGCCTCCCGTGGGAGATTCAAAAAAAAGTTCCATCTGTGCGGTTGGAATGTCGTTCAAGGGACGGAAGTTTTCAGATGCCCTTCCTAACACAGACTGGGCAACACTCTGGT
>CANOKL010000066.1 GCA_947566645.1 uncultured Lachnospiraceae bacterium | reverse complement strand
GATAGCATATTTTGTTGAAGTTTTTCTATATTAACTAGCACAACAGGTTAAATTATATATTCATAGCTACATTAAGCCAACAGGAAATCCGTCAGATGCTTTTGGATTCATATATTGCGGATATGACAAAATATGCATCCTCCGGGGAATCTGTCAAAATTTTTGCAGCATATGATTCGCTGCCCTCACAGCTGGCAAGGGAAACGAAAAAGTTCCAGTATAAGCTGATAAAGAGCGGTGCGCGTGCATCGCAGTACGGAGATTCGATCGACTGGCTGATCAGGGCAGGAATTGTAAATAAATGTGTGAAATGCACGCAGGGATTTATGCCGCCCTCGGCTTTTCTGGAACTGTCAGCATTTAAGCTTTATTACAGTGACACGGGGATTCTGTCAGCAAGAACTGGAATGAATCTGGAACGTCTGATGGGGAATGAAGCAGAGAGATTAAGTCGGTGCCCTTATATGCTGTGTTTTGCATATAAGGGCAATTGGGGACAGGTCATTTTGAATCTGGGACGGGGCATTTTTAAAAATGCCCCGTCCCCAACTTATATGCCTCATACGTCACGCTGTCGTCCTGGTTTCGTGTAAACATATGAATGACGGAATCTTTCATCGTCCCGTCGCCGGTTACGCACTGCATGGTGGGCCTGCCGGTTTCCAGGCCGGCTGCATAGACTGTGCCTTCTGTCTGGTCGTATTGGAATGAGGTCATTCCTTCTTTGTCCATCTGAAGTGTCTGGCGGCTATCCTCGAGAAGTGTTGCATGCTCTGTAAGGAATGCAATTGGATCTTCTGATTTTTTTAGGTCAGAGAGGAATTGCTGAAGTTCCTTTTCCTCTGGTGTCTGTTCTTCGCCTCCTTCTTCGTCTTGATCCTCCTGGGACATGAGCTTTTTGATATATGCTTCTGCCGCTGCCTCGTCTGCTTTGGACTGGTCAAGGGGCAGGTTAAATAGTGCGCTTGTGCCGGTGTATTCTTTGTTTTTCTTATAGGAGCCTGTTTTTTCGTCCATGGAGAAGGCGGAGGTTTCGTTTCCGAAGCTGTCTACTACGCCGATCTGTACGCCTCTTCCTGCGAAGATTTCGAGATTATCGCATTCCAGCAGTTCGTAGAGGACGTTGTCTTTTATGAACCAGTGGAGGCCGGCGTCCAGGGTGCCGTTATTTGCGGTCATGAAGTCCACGCCGTTTATAAGGGGGGAAATGCACTTGCTGTCTTCGCCTATGTCGCCTCCGTCTTTCCGGGAGATGGCCACAGCCGCGTAGGTCTGTTTGTCATCAAGGGAGCCGGTCTGTTCTGTATCTACGCATGGGGACAGTCCTGCGCCGGATACGAGGCCGAGCAGTGTGATATCAAGGCCGCCGCTTGACTGGGTTTCATTTATGGGGATTGCGCCGTCGCTCTCAAATGCCTGCTCCAGGGCCTGGTTATCGGATACCTCCTTTGCGATCTGTGCGGGGCTTAAGTAGCGGTATGCCGCGTAGGCGGATACGCCGCCGACTGCCACGATACATGCCATTACTGCTGCAGCTGCTGTCTTTGTAAATCTGAAATGTTTCATTATGATTACCTCCTTAGAATGTCTTTCCAGTATCCGGCGATTCAGTTCGGGATCCGGCTCGTGCACCGGCGCGAGAGAGGCATATAGCATCTTGTCTAATTTCTTATTCATTGAAATAACCCTCCAATTCTGATTCCAGGCGCTTTCTTGCGGTATCCAGCCTGCTTTTTACGGTACCCTGCGGGATCTGCATCACAGCGGCGACCTCGGCGATGGACATTTCTTCCATATAATAGAGCAGAACCGGGATTCGGTATTTTTCGTCCAGTCTGGAAACGGCTTTCCTGACCATGAGCCGCTGCTCTTTTTCCAGGTAGTCTGACAGGGTGTCTGAACCTTTGCAGGAAGGGTCGCTTAGATTATTAAGGGCATCCTCCGCCAGTTCCTTTGTGGGAGCAATCCGCTGCCGCCATGCTATTTTCCGTTTCCGGTTCTTCCAGAGTCTGAGGGAGACAGACAGGAAATAGCTCCGGGGATTCCCGTCAGTATTTAACCGGGCCGTCTGCTCCGTGGCTGTAAGGAAGGTATCCTGGTACAGTTCTTCCGCCGCCATTTTATTTCCAGTCAGATGCAGACAGAAGGAATAGATTTCTTTACCGTATAGAGCAATTGCCTGCTCAAGTTCCTGAATCGTCATATATCTAATACTTCCTTGTTTTAGTCGTGTACACGTCCGGGGATTGCTATGATATTTCCCCTTCAACTGTACATTGTAATAACTTTGTACATGGTTCGCAATATTAGAGAATTTTTCACTTTTACTTCATTATAGCCGCTTTGGGAGGAAAAAATATTTTATGTGACGAATATTTCTTAATATTTTCCAAAAAAGTATTGACATTATGAAATTTTATTTTATAATAGAAATATGCAAATAGCATAAGCGGACAAGGAAAAAGCTGTTTAATGATTGACAGTCTGAACAAAAATACATACATATATGGCTTGAAAGATGAAATGTTCGCGAAATGCTGAAAAAAAATTTTATTTAAGGAGGAAGAATTATGAAACTCAAAACAGTAGCAAAGAAAATGCTTTCTGCAGCTTTGGCAGGCGCGATGGTATTATCACTGGCAGCATGTGGTGGCGGTGGTTCATCTGACAGCGACAGCGGGGCAAAGGATGATGCGAAGAGCGAATCCGGAAGCGAGAGCGGCGGCGATGGCGTAACCTTGAAGTTCCAGCAGTGGTGGGGCGCAGAGCTTCCGGAAGGGTATCTGGATGAGATTGTTGCGAATTACGAGAAGGAGACAGGCGTTAAGGTTGAGCTCCTGACCGCACCGTGGGCTGACACGAAGACAGCCATTACAGCAGGCGCAACCAACGGAACTATTGCAGACATCATCAGTGTTGACGGCGCATGGCTGTCCGAGTTTGTTGACATGGGCATTCTGGCAGATGTAGAAGCAGCCGGTTTTGATTCATCACTGGCAAGTGACGTATGGGAAGTAGAAGGAAAGAAATACGTAGTTCCGGTTAACAATTTTGCATATCCAATGTATGCGAATATGGACATTCTTAAGGATTCAGGGGTTGAAGCAGTTCCTACAACATGGACTGAGTTAAAGGATGCATGTAAGAAGATTACGGCAAAGGGACACTCCGCATTTGCACTCAACCTTGGAACTACCAATGCAAATGGTATCCAGAACGTATTTGGCGGTACAGGCTGGGCTTCAGGCATTAAGCTGAAAGACGACAGCGGCGCATACAAGACAGACGGCAATGCAGAACTTAAGGAGTTGGCAGAGTTATTCAAAGAGCTGTATGATGATGGTTCTTTATATCCAGGCATGAGCACTCTTGAAGAGTCTGAGATGACAAGTAACTTCGCGGCAGGAAACTGCGCATTTACACTGGCATCAGCAGCTACCATGAGCCAGTTTACAGATGTGAACTTCCAGGCTGTAACAGTTCCGTCAAAGGACGGCTATACAGATAAGAAGGGTATCTGCTACGCAAGCTGGGCAGTTGGTATCTCAGAGGCGAGCGAGAACAAGGAAGAGGCAGCGAAGTTCGTGAACTACCTCCTCGGCGGTATTGACGGAAAAGACGGTTCCGTTGCAGCAGGACTTGCAGCTACGATGTCCGCATTCCCGAACAGTACAGTTGCAGAGCCGGATTACAGTTCAGCTCCTGAGCAGTTCCAGTCATTCTACGAGCTGTATAAGGAAGGCTATGTAATCAACGAGTACATCGGCCTGCCGAATGCATCTGACGTTATGACCTCTATGACAAATGACCTGGTATTATACCTGGAAGGCGACCTGGAGTGTGACGCAATGCTGAAGAACTGGCAGGGCTATCTTGACGAAGCCGGAAAGTAGGTTTGGCAATCCGCAGAACAGAAGCGGGTTTGTTTCGGAAAAAGGGGGCCGGACTTCTGGCTTCCTTTTTTAAAAGCGGATAAGGGGTCCGCTGCCGGATAAGGAGTGAGCGGCAGCAGACATTCTTAAGCAAGGAGGGATTGGATTTGAAATTATTAGGAAAGAGAACAGCGCCGTACAGATACCTTCTTCCGACCCTGGCATTAATGATTGTTTTTCTTGTAGTGCCCATCTGTATGGTAATCAGGTACTCATTTCTGGATAAGGCTGTTGTTTCGAAGTCTCCGGCTTTTGTAGGCGCAGAGAATTATACGGAGCTTTTTGCAGACAGCGCATTTTGGAATGCGGCCTCTAATACGATTATATTCGTGGCAGTGAGCGTGATCGCCCACCTGGTGATCGGCATGATCTTTGCCATGCTTCTGAACTCGAAATATTTTACCACCAGGACCAAGACGATTGCCCGTGTTATCTACATTCTGCCATGGGTGTTCACGGCATCCGTTGTTGCAATCCTGTGGAAGCTTATGCTGCAGCCTTCTGGTATTATCAACTATCTGCTGGAATTCCTGCCGCAGGTTACGAAGAATACGGAGTGGCTCAGCAATAAAGACCTGGCGCTTACGGTCATCTGCTTCATTAATATATGGTGCGGATATCCGTTCTACATGATCAGTATCCTGGCAGGGCTTCAGGGAATATCCGGAGACCTGTATGAGAGCGCGGCGATCGACGGCGCGACCATGACGAAGAGCTTTATCCACATTACCATTCCGCAGCTGAAGCCGATTCTGATCAGTATTGCCATGCTGGATTTCATCTGGACTCTGCAGTCCTTCAATGTAATCTGGATGCTGACAGGAGGCGGACCGGTAAATTCTACGGAAACCTTAAGTATCTACATTTACAAGCTGGCATTCCAGAAGCTTGACTACAGTATGGCAGGTACGGCGGCGACCGTCCTTCTGATTGTATGTGTGATCGTGGCAATCTTCTATGTAAGACAGCAGAAGAAAGTGAGGGAATAGAGCATGGTTGGAAGTTATAAAAAATCAATGAAAGTAATATTGTCTATTCTTCTGATTCTGGGCGGCCTATTCGCAGGATTTCCTATTATATGGATGTTCTGCTCTTCGCTGAAGGCAAACTCAGCCATCTTTTCATGGCCGCCGAAGTTCTTTGACGAGACTGCAAGCCTGGCATCCTATGCGGCAGTGCTTACAGACTCCTCAAAGGTGCGTTTTTTCATCAACAGCTACATTGTGGCGGCATCTGTCGTGCTGATTACGCTCTTTGTGGGAATTCTTGCAGCATATGCGTTCAGCCGCTTTGATTTCCCGGGGAAAGGGATTTTTAATTCCCTGATTGTCAGCGTGCAGGCAATTCCGCCTATCGTACTGCTCATTCCGTATATGGGAATGATTGTTGCAATGAAGCTGTTTAATACATACTTTGCGCTGATCCTTACCTATCTGGTGACAACGCTTCCGTATTGTATTCTGATGATGACAGGATATTTTAACACCCTTTCAAAAGAGCTTGACGAGGCGGTTATGATTGACGGCGGCTCCAGGTGGAAGGCTCTCTGGGGTGTGCTGGTTCCGATTTCACTGCCGGGTATGGTTTCGGTAGGAATGTATACATTTATGCAGGCATGGAATGAGTACCTGTTCGCATTGGCACTGACGCAGACGACAGATATGCGTACAGTCCCCATTGGTATCAACCTTCTGATGGGACAGCATGCGTACGACTGGAGCCAGATGATGGCAATGAGCGTACTGGGGTCCATCCCTGTACTGATCTTCTTCATCTTCTTCCAGAAGTACTTTATTGCTGGTATGTCATCCGGAGGTGTGAAGGGTTAGCATATAAATACAGACTTCAAGGAGAGGTTTAAGGATGAGTGAAAGAATTGCCATGGGTTTTCATACATGCGTGGATTATGAGCTTGTATGGGATACAGAGGTTGTAGAGGAGCAGATCCGGGCATTTGATATCCATGCGGATGAGCTTAGGGCGGATATCCCGGTGGATTCGGAGAGGGCAATCTGGATTGTATGTCTTGCGCATTTTAAGGAAGGTATTGGAGGAGAGGCTGTTCCGGAGGATTCTCTGGACTGTGAGAGGTTTGCCGGTCATTTTCAATACGAGGTGACACTCGGAGGCACGGCTACCCGCGCGGCCATTATCCTGGACCGCCTGGGCTATAACACGGCGCTTCAGACGAGCTGCTGGAATGAGCATGTAGAGCGTCTGATGCCGGAACGCGTCCGCGCACTTCCGGGGGTGGATGAAGGACATTGCCACATTTATCCCCATGTGGTGCTGCAGTGCCGCAGGGGTGTACGTATTCATGCAAATGACATTGATTTCGTTACACCAAGGGAAAACCGGATTATGATTTCCAGGGATATTGACAGTCTGAACATGCCGGTTCTGCCTGACGAGTTCGGAAAAATGATTACTGACGCAGAGGTATTCCTGCTGGGGTGTTTCAGTGAGGTGATTGACAAAACCGTGCTTGAAGGGTGCATGGAGAAAACGAGAGCACTGTTTAAGCACCTCAGGAAGGGTGCGGTTGTGGTGATGGAGGACGGATGCTATGTGAAAAAGGAATTCCGGTATTATGTGCATGAGCAGCTGGCATCGGTCGTAGACGTGCTGAGTATGAATGAGGATGAGCTTCAGGAGTATATTGGCAGAAGGATTGATATCCTGGACACCCGGGCAGTGGCGGAAGCGCTTGAGTATGTCCATAAGAATACCGGAATAAAGACGATTATTGCCCACTCTGCAGCCTGGGTGCTGGCGTACGGGGAGCGCGCGTCCGGTATGAAAAATGCCCTGGAGGGCGGGATGACGGCGGCTTCTACCAGGTTCCGCACAGGAGACGGATTTACCCCGGAGGACTATGAGGACACGAAGAATATAGAGGACAGGGCTGACAGCAGGGCATTCTGCGAGGAGATGAAGAGCCTTCTGGGAGATATGGTCTGCTGCGTTCCGGCAAAGGATCTGAGCTATGTGGAGCATCCTACTGTGGTAGGACTGGGTGATTCCTTTGCAGGAGGCCTTCTGCCGGGGCTGCTTGCGTAGTCCGGCAGGGGACAGACTGCCTGCCGGAAGTGATAGAAAGAGGAGAGACTATGTACGAAAAGACAGGAAATATTTTGAGAATGGCAAAGGAGAGCAATACGGCGGCAATCGCATTTATCTGCATGGATTATGTGATGGCCAGGACGGTGGTTTATGCGGCACAGGAGACGAACACTCCGGCCATCGTAATGCTGTTTCCAGAGCATGTAACCATTCAGCATACTACTGGATTTGAGAAATATGCTGCAATGGTAAAGGAGCTTGCAGGGGAGGTAAAGGTGCCGGTCGGGCTTCACTGCGACCATGATTACAGCTATGAAGCAATCATGAGGACGATTCAGGCAGGCTTTGGCTCCGTTATGATGGACGGCTCTATGAATGATCTGGATACAAATATTGCTGTGACAAAGAAAGTAGTGCTTGCAGCACATGAGAGAGATGTTTTTGTGGAGGGAGAGATCGGCCATGTAGGTACGGCGGCGGATTCTGATAATCATAAGACGGATCTCTTCACAAAGCCGGAGGCGGCGGAAAAGTTCTGCAGGGAAGCAGGCGTGGATTCCCTTGCCATCTCCATTGGAAACGCCCATGGCGAGTATAAGGATACACCGCACCTGGATATCAGGCGCCTGGAGGAAATTCACGCTGCTGTGGATGTGCCGCTGGTGCTGCACGGTGGAAGCGGGATTCCGGACGACCAGCTCCTGACTGCGTTCTCAAAGGGAATCCGGAAGTTCAATCTTGGGACGGAATATCTGGGGAGATATTTTGACGCAGTTACGGAATTTACGGCGGAAAATGCGGGTAATCCGGATCCGGTCAAAATTATCAACATGCCGGAGTATGTGCAGGCAAAGCTTCAGCCCTATGTAGAGGGACGCATGAGAACCCTTTGCAAATTCTAGGCTGTACTAGTATAACACAATTTAAAAAACCTTACGTTTCACTGGTCAGCTTTCCCGATAGCACATGTGTAAAGGACTCAGCGTAGCTAGTGTAATGAGCAAATAAATACCGTTTTCTTACTGTACGGAAATACTAGCTTATGGTATCATAATTACTGGTATAACCAGCATGAAATGATACATGTGTCAGGCAATACCAGACTAAGAAGAGGTGTGATCTATGAAGAGTGAAGTGCAGAAGACGGTATTAGAGACGATCGATGAGATGTATGATAAGATATTCCAGGCGGAGAGGAAAGTGGCAGATTTTGTCAGGAGGAATCCGGAGCTTGTGGTGAACGCGAATGTTTCGGAGCTTGCCAATTACAGTGGGGTAAGCGATGCGACGGTGGTCCGTCTGTGCAAGCACCTGGGGTATGAGGGATATTACCAGATGAAGATCTGTCTGTCCGGTGATCTCGGCGGAACAGGTCCTCTGCGGGGACGGAGGAATTCTTCTGGCACAAAGACGGATTATTTCAGGGATATTGCGGAAGGTATCCTGACTACGGAAGCAGCGGTGGACGAGAAGATTTTCAATGAATGTGCAGAGCTTATCAGGAACAGTACCATGGTGCACCTGGTGGGAGTCGGAAATACAAGTCCGGTGTGCCTGTACTGCGGATTCCGCCTGGAGCGTATCGGAATACGGTGTACATATGATGCTCTGCCGGAATACTATATGAACCACATAAGCCTTGCCCCGTCAACGGACGTGGTGCTTGCAATCTCCTGGTCTGGAACCACAAGAAATGTTGTCAGCGCGCTCAGGCTTGCCGGGGAAAAGGGACTTAAAACAATGGCGGTCACGGCCTATATGCAGTCGCCTGTGTCCCGCTCAGCGGATTATCTTCTCTTGTCCGCCCTGGAGAATGGTGAGAATAACAGAAGCTCGCAGTACTCCCGCATCAATGAAATGGCAGTGATTGAGGCGCTCATCCAGGCAGTTTCCCTGGGAGCGGATGAGATCTCAGAGCCGGAGATGTGGCTGTCTGAGCTTAAGTATTAGACTTAAATAATTATTTTTATGGAGGAAAGAAAATATGTTAATGAATATGAAAGAAATCCTTGCAGTAGCAAAGGAGAATAGATTTGCCCTGCCGGCATTTAATATCAGCGATTATTCCATGTTCCTCGGAATCATGGATGTGTGTGAGGAGACAAACTCACCGGTTATCATTGAGATTCATCCGGATGAGTTAAGCTTTATCAGGCAGGAGCTGATGACGGCAATCAGGGAGAAGGCGCACAGATCGCCGGTTCCAGTATGCATCCACCTGGATCACTGCGGAGATTTCGGCAAGATTATCTGGGCGATCCAGAGCGGATTCACTTCAGTTATGTTTGACGGGGCAGAGCTTTCCTTCGAAGATAACATTGCGGGAACAAAGAAGGTGATTGAGGCAGCTCACCCGGTAAATGTATCAGTTGAGGCTGAACTTGGAACGATCGGTTCCCTGAATCCAGAGGATCTGGAAGGCGGCTCGGCAAAGATCATCTACACCAATCCGGATGACGCTGTAAAATTTGTTGCAGAGACAGGAGTGGATACGCTGGCAGTAGCCATCGGAACATGCCACGGGCTGTATCCGGCAGGTATGAAGCCGGAATTGAAGCTTGATATCCTGAAAGAGATTGCTTCTAAGGTAGACATTCCGCTGGTACTTCACGGCGGCTCCAACAATCCGGATGAGGAGATCGGACAGTCTGTAACACTTGGGATCAATAAGATTAACATTTCTTCTGATATTAAGGCAGCTTACTTTGAAAAGATGCGCGAGGTGCTGGAGGACAAGAGCTTAAGAGAGCCAAATGTCATTGAGCCGTTGTGCATGGAGGCAATGAAGGAGGTTGCAAGGCACAAACTGGAACTTTTCCAGACAATCGGGAAAGCCTCTTTATATTAATATAAAATTGTGCTATACTAAAAAGCGGAACTTTACTATCTGTGCGGCTGTACTAGTATAACCCACACTAATTACCGGTACGTTTCATTATACCGATACGTTTCCTTAGTGTGGGCTATACTAGAAGCCCTGCAGATGGAATTTTAACGGGATGGTATAGCAGATGAGGCGCAGACGGGCGGAAAAAGACAGTGTAAAAGAGGATGTGGCAGGAAAAGAAGTACTGGAGGTTATCAGGGAGAAATATGACGAGATCTTTTCAGCTGAGAAGAAGGTGGCGGATTTTATTCTGCAGAACCCGCAGAAGGCAGTGGACTGTAACGTGTCCCAGCTTGCGAAGAAGAGCGGAGTGAGTGACGCTACAGTGATCAGGATGTGCCATCATATCGGATATGCGGGATATTACCAGTTCCGCATTACCCTTGCGGGCGACCTGGGAAGGAAGCAGTACGGCGGGGACAGCATTCCCGAGGGCAAGGATGCCGTGGAAAAGCGGCTGAGGGAGTACGCCGAGGAGCTGCTTGAGATTGGCAGGAACATTGACCCGGATGTTATGTGGAACTGTGTAAAGCTTCTTAAGACATGTAAGCACGCGCATATTATGGCAGTGGGAAATACCAGTCCGCTGGCACAGTACATGGGCTTCCGCCTGGGAAGGCTTGGAATTAAATGTACCTTTAATGTGGCGCCGGAATATTTCATGAACCATGTGAACCTTGCGGATAAGAAGGATATCCTGATCGCCATCTCCCAGTCCGGGACCTCGAAGCAGGTCATACAGGGTCTTGAGCTTGGAAGGGAGAAGGGTCTTAAGAGTATTGCCATAACAGCCTTCCTGCAGTCACCGGTATCATCGCTGGCGGATTATGTTCTTCCCTCCTCGGGAAAGGAAGAGTCCTTCAGCTATTATAAGAGCTATGCACATCTGAATGAGACAGCGGTCATTGACGCGCTTTTAAGCTTTGTCACCAATGAAGAGCTGATTAAGACGACGAATGCCGACAAGCCGGAGATCATGCTGTCGGAAACAAAGATGTAATTGATGCGGGGTGGGCAGTAACGAATGGGAGAAGTTGTTACTGTTCACTCCGTTACCCAGTTCTAAAAAGAAAAGGAGATGAATTATAATTATGAAGCGTTCAAGAATCAACCAGGTTATCAGAGACATGGAGGAGTTAATTAAAGAGCACAGGTTTGAGATTCCCCCGTTTGCAAAATGGAGTGCAGCGGACTGGCAGAACAGGGGACATGAGTATGATGAGATCCGGGACAATTGTCTGGGATGGGATATTACGGATTACGGCCTGGGCAATTTTGACAAGGTGGGATTTTCCCTCCTGACGATCCGTAACGGAAATCAGAAGATGCCGGAGAAATATCCGAAGACTTATGCGGAGAAGCTTCTCATGCTCTATGAGGGACAGACGGCTCCCATGCATTATCACTGGAATAAGATGGAGGACATCATCAACCGGGGTGGCAATGATATCTACATTACTGTATATAATGGTGCGGAAGACGGAACCATGTTGGATACAGATGTAACCGTGTATTCTGACGGAAAGGCAGAGAAAGTCCCGGCTGGAACGAAGGTACTGCTAAAACCCGGCCAGAGTATTACGATCACACCCTACATGTACCATGATTTTATTGTGCCGGAGACGGGAGGGGCAGTGCTCCTTGGAGAGGTCTCCATGTGCAATGATGATGAGAATGACAACCGCTTCTATGAGCCTATCGGACGTTTTCCGGAGGTAGAGGAGGATGAAGAGCCGTACCGTCTGCTCTGTAATGAGTATCCGGCGGCAGAGTAAAGGAAGAGATATGGAATATCAGATTAGAAATGAAAGTATACAGATCATCATATCAGACGTTGGTGCAGAACTCCAGTCTATTAAGAAGGACGGCGCGGAATATCTGTGGAACGGAGATGAAACATACTGGAAGGAGCGCTCGCCCTTACTGTTTCCCTATGTGGGAAGATTTACGGAAGGAAAGTATCTTCTCGAAGGAAAAGAGTATGAAATGAATATTCACGGGTTTGCAAGGAAGCTTCCCTATCATGTCATTTGTAAGGAGGAGGACAGGATCACTTTCGAACTCAGGGATAATGAGGCAACCCGCGGAATGTATCCATATGCCTTCATCCTCCAGGTATCCTATGAGCTTCAGGGACAAGAGATTGCTGTTACCTACCGCGTTTCAAACTGCTCTAAGGAAACCATGTATTTTGGAATCGGCGGACATCCGGGCTTTAGGGTGCCTCTTGAGGAAGGACTTGAATTTGACGATTATTATCTTGAGTTTGGCGGCGTGGCCAGGCCGGAGAGAATCGGACATACACCTGCGTGCTTCCTGAGCGGAGTGAATACAGAATTTCCGCTGGAAGACGGGAAGAGGCTGCGGCTTTCCCATAACATGTTTGATGATGACGCCATTGTCCTCCAGAATATGGCAGATGAAGTAACCCTGAAATCCGATAAAGGCACAAGGCAGGTCAGTGTGTCTTATCCCAATATGCCGTATCTCGGTATCTGGCATGCACCAAAGACACAGGCACCTTATGTCTGCATAGAGCCATGGACCTCCCTCCCGTCCAGGCAGGATGTTGTGGAGGAATTTAAGTATAAGAGTGACCTGATCCGGCTGGCGGCAGGGGACCAGTATGTGAATACGTGGAAGAGTTCATTGGGGACGGGGTATTTTTAAAAATACCCCGTCCCCAATGGATGGCAAAAAACTATTTACAAGCCGCGTGAAGGAGTATATAATAAAGAACAGCAGATGATGTTACTGCAATCACCGAATTCTGATAATAGAATATGGAAGTCTTTGTGGCAGGGTGAAAGTCCCTACCGATGGTATAGTCCATGACCCGCTAAGGCGGCTGATCTGGTGACCTCCTGTGAGGAATTCCAGAACCGACGGTATAGTCCGGATGAGAAAAGACATTTTCTGCAAATATTTGCCCGGGACGCATGCGTTCCGGGTTTTTATGACTATATTTGAGGAGGATTGGTGAGATGAGCCAGACAAACGAAACTTTAAAACGCAGTGTAGCAGCAGGCAGAAGGCCGAATGTGAGAGTGAAGACCATTGCCTTCGTGGGGCTTATGGGGGCATTGAGCGCCATATTGATGCTGCTCAGGTTCCCGATTCCGTTCATGCCGCCGTTCATGTCTTTTGACCTTTCAGGTGTGATGGAGATGCTTGGGGGATACATGTTCGGGCCGGGGGCGGCATTCGGTATTATACTGGTGAAGATTTTACTGCAGCTTGTGATGCAGGGAAGCTTTTCTCTTGGAACAGGGGAGATTCAGAATCTGATCTTAAGCAGCTGCTATGTGCTTCCGGCAGTGCTGCTTTACTACAGGAAGAAGAACAAACAAAGGGCAGTGGCGGGTATGACTGCAAGCACGATACTTGTATCGGTTGTAGCAGTATTTACGAATCTGTATATGATCATCCCGTTTTACGCAGGATTGATGGGAAAGACAATGGATGATTTTGTGGCAATGTGCACGGCAGTGAATCCGATGATGAAGGATGCCCTGACAATGGCTCTTTTTGGAATCGTGCCATTTAACCTGATTAAATACGGTGCCACATCCACTGTTACATTTTTGCTTTACAAAAAGCTGAGCAGATTTATTAAAGGAGTTATTGAGAGATAGGATGCAGCGGGCGGCTCTTCCGCCCGTGAATTGTAACAAAAATGGCAGGAAAGGAAATAAAAAGATGAAATTCACACTGGATAAAGCAATTACCTATGAGGCAGCGGTGGCGCGGATGTTCGAGATGCTGGGAACCGATAAGATTATGGCTCTGGCATCCAGCAAGGACGATTATGTAATGGTGCGGAACGTAAGCTGCCTGTTCTATGACGAAAAGATATATTTTAAGACGGATAAAAACTTCCGAAAGACAAAGCAGCTCCTGGAAAACCCTCATGTTGCCCTGTGCTGGAGCGGAATTCAGGTAGAGGGACTTGCAGAGAATAAGGGACTGGTTGTAGATGAACCGGGGCGCAGATTCGAAGAGGGCTATAAGAAGTATCTGTGGCAGAGCTATAATAAGTACAGCCATGAGGATACGGAGATTCTCATAGAAGTTTCTCCGAAATATGTGGAGATCTGGGACACCAGTGAAGAGGGGTATGCATTCCAGCTGTTTTTAGATTTTGAAGCAAAGACGGTGGAAGTAAAGCAGTATGATAAGCTATAAATTTGGGACGGGGCATTTTTAAAAATGCCCCGTCCCAAATTTAAATTAAATCAGAGATTCTGATAGTCAGACCGTCGAAAATGTAAACTGCTATTTCGTCATCGAAAGAAAACAAATTTGAATCTTCTTCATCTTCAAAGGTATACGTCTGTACCGCTTTCTTCATTGGATTCACTACCCAGTATTCCCGAACACCGGCAGTGCGATACTTGAACAGTTTAACGGAGTAATCCATCCGGGTGCTGCTAGGGGAAACGATTTCGATAATCCAGTCTGGGGCGCCCTTACACCCCCTTCCATCAATTTTACCTGTATCACAGACGACAGAGATATCTGGTTCTACCCAGATCTTATCGTCTGCATTCAGATTGACCGCAAATGGGGAAGGGTAAACTTTGCAGCTGCCATTTTCTGACTTAATATATCTATGGACTGCAGCGGAAATCTCCATAACTAATTCTTGATGGAATGGATTTGGCGGAGCCATGGCATACAGCTTCCCATTGATCAGCTCCGCGCGCTGCCCTTCGGGAAGGTTCCAGTAGTCTTCTGATGTATAAATGCGTTCCTGCGGCATTGGCATATGGTCACGTCCTTTCAAAAAGATTTTAACACTTTGCTTGAGAATTTTCAATAAGGCATATAAAGGTTGTAACAAAGCGCATGATGAAAGGCATATACAGCAGTGTATACGCCTTTTTGGTTAGATATTCAACAGGTCAGCTATATTTGAAAAGTTAATAAGCAGATCATTGTAGATGCCGGCTTTTACAGAATCAGCAAAAGTGTAATCTCCGGTGTCCTCTGATTCAAAATTGTAAACAAGGATACGGTTTTTCTCCGGGTCAACAATCCAGTACTCCCTGACACCTGCAGTGCGGTATTTAAAGAGCTTTGTGAAATAGTCCATTCGCCTGCTGCCAGGAGATACGATTTCTATAATCCAGTCCGGGGCTCCAGTGCATCCCTTGTCATTAAGCTTGCCAGGATCACAGATTACGCTGATATCTGGCTCTACATAGTTTGTGTCATCTTCATTCAGAAATACGGCAAAAGGTGCAAAAAAAGACTCACAGGAACCATCTTTGGATTTAATATAGGAATTTATAGAAGAAAAAAGTTCTCGGGCTATTGTCTGATGCCTGCGGCCAGGCGGAGCTATATAGTAAATCTGGCCATCGATCAGTTCAGCTCTGCTGCCCTCTGGCAGACTGTATATATCATCAATGGTATAGGATTTCTCTTGTGCGAATGCCATAGTAACACTTCCCTTCTTGGTTATTGTATGCGGCTGCATGGTTTGTATTCGCTTGCCTGCACTTGCTGGTAATTGAAATCAGATGGCAGCAGGGCTATAAATAAAATCTTTAAAAAGTTGAAGAATAAGCATTGACTATAAGAAAACCCCCCTGTAAATCCTTGAATTTACAGGGGGGTTGCGTTTTGATTTCAATGCGGATGACAGGATTTGAACCTGCACGTCGAAGACACCAGATCCTAAGTCTGGCGCGTCTGCCAGTTCCGCCACATCCGCATATATAGCCTGCTTCCATAAAGGTTATAAAATACAAGAAATACTATCTTGGAGAATCTTATCACAAGATAGTACTTCCTACTGAGCGTGCGGGGATTCGAACCCCGGACAACTTGATTAAAAGTCAAGTGCTC
>CANOKL010000065.1 GCA_947566645.1 uncultured Lachnospiraceae bacterium | reverse complement strand
GAGATTTATATTACCACCTTTTTCCTTATGTGTCAACACCTTTTTTCAATTTTTTTTACATTTTTTTACTATTTGCGGCCCAGGGGCCGCTCATAGCAAAACAAAAAGCTGTCTGTTCACTTTCCAGACAGCTTAGCGGAGAAAGAGGGATTTGAACCCTCGCGCCGGTCACCCGACCTACACCCTTAGCAGGGGCGCCTCTTCAGCCTCTTGAGTATTTCTCCAACGGATTTTATTATATCAGACGTGTGCCGCCTTGTCAATTCCTTTTTTATCTTTTCCGCCAAAGACTTATTGTATTTATTGTAAGGTTACTATTCACGGCCCGGATGGCGCACAGTATAATTGCGGCTGTTCGCAGGCGGGCCTGCAAACAGCCACTAATGACAAGGTTCGCGTAGCGGTTCCTGGAGTATATCTTATACCAGATAGTTGAGCATCATGCCTACTGCAGCATAATTGTTCATTGCATACGCCCCGCTTCTTGAATATGAGCCAAATGCATTGAGCGGATTTGTAATATACTCATTCTGAGCACCTGCCAGATCACCGTCAATCAGTGTACTGGATCTCATATTCAGACCAGCGCTTCCTTTATTGAATGCACGGTCTGCGATTCCTCCCGGACCAGAGAGAATGCTCTTTGTCAGGGACGGATTCTTATCCATGTTCTTCATAAAGGTATCCTTGTCAAACTTGAGAGTTGCGTCCTTATTCACTGTAATTCCAAGCTGCTTTAAGGACTGCTCTGAGCCAAGTCCCTGCACAAGATTCCTCAGCTGTCTGTCTACACCTGTTCCTCTGTCATAATTATCGTTAAGAAGCTTAAGCGAAGAATTATATGAGGAAACAAGATCTCCAACTGCGGAAGCGACCTTTTCCGGATCTACATCAGCCTTAATTGTTGCCTTGCCCACGCCCTTCAGCTCTACACCGATCCTTGTAGAATCCATGTAGAGATCATTGCTGTAAGATTCATGCTGCGTTGTCTTGCCGCCTGTAGTAACGGAATACTTGGAATTAGCCGCCTCAGTCTTAACTGCATCTGCTCCTGCTGCCGCACCGAGCTGGCCATTCACACTAAAGGTATTCGCTTCACCCGAATATCTTCCTTCCAGCTGAAGGGATGAAACGCCATCCTTCTGCACTACACTGGCTTTTACATTAGAAGAGCCTCTGTTAATCTGGTCTGCCGCTTCCTTCAGCATCTGGGCATTTGTCTTCGAGGAGCCGTCGCTGTTAAGAGCGCTCACCTGGACATTTACAGAACTTGCTGCATTACCAACAGTGAAGTTCATATCAGATGATGCCTTTTCAGAAGCCTTCACTCCTTCGCTGACATTCACCTGGGCACTTGCAAGCTGCTGGACATCAATGTCCATTGACTGTATATTTCTAACAGTCAGCTTCTCTGTTGCAGTTGCCACCTTACTGTCTGAACTGCTGACAACCAGGTCTCCCATAGCACCTTTCTGATTGCTGCTTTTTAATGCATTTGCAGAATTCATCAAGTCCGTCATGCTGCTGCTGTAATTTTTCACAAATGCCATGCTGGATGTCAGAGAAGTGCTCCTGCCTGAATTCGATGATACACGCGATACCGGGGTAACCGCCTGCATAAATCTCTGGTTGTTGGACAGAGCCTGTGTCAGGCGGAAGTTATTCATAGATGCCTGGTAATTATAGTATCCCATATAGGAATTCAATCCATTAATTGCCATGTTTCTTCCTCCTTTCCCATAGTTTTATTTACAGCCCCGCAGCCTTAGCTGCAGGGCTTTACATATATTATATCGGCACAATGGTTTCATCTGATAATACCCAAAGCACAAGAGCGTGTCTGAAACACGCTCTAATTCTAATATTGGGTTATACTGGTATTATCCTCTGCTCTTGTCTCTCAGCTTGAAGCGTGCAACCAGAGACTTGAGAATCTGAGCCTGACTTGAAAGCTCTTCGCTTGCAGCAGCACTCTCTTCTGCCGTTGCAGAGTTCGTCTGTACAACGCTGGAAATCTGATCCATACCTGTAGTTACCTGTGAGATCTCCTCTGCCTGCCTGTCTGCTGCAGTTGTAATCTCATCCACATATGTAACTGCACTCTTTGTACTCTCTACAGTTTCCTGGATAGCCTCTGCAGTACGTCCTACAATCTCTGTACCATTTTCTACTGCCTGGATTGTACCCTCAATAAGGGCAGTCGTATTGCTTGCCGCCTCTGCACTCTTAGATGCAAGGTTCCGCACCTCATCAGCAACGACTGCAAAGCCTTTTCCTGCCTCCCCTGCGCGGGCTGCTTCTACTGCTGCATTCAGCGCAAGAATATTTGTCTGGAATGCAATATCTTCAATTGTCTTAATAATCTTGCCAATATCTCCGGACTTCTGGCTGATGTCCTCCATAGCCACGATCATATCCTGCATCTGTGCATTAGATACTGTCAGCTTCTCCTGAGCCTCCTGTACCTTGCCGCTCGCCTCTTTTGCATTGCCTGCAGTATTATTTACCTCTCTTGAGATCTCATTCACTGTAGCTGCAAGCTCTTCCACGGAACTTGCCTGCTCTGTAGCGCCCTGTGATAATGCCTGGGCGCCAGAAGATACCTGGTCGGCGCCGCTTGCCACCTGATCAGATGCATCATTGATCTGTCTCATAGTTTCACTTAAGTTCTTGTTCATATTGCGGATTGACTGAAGAAGCGGTCCAAAGTCACCGATGTAAGCTTCTTCCTTTGCGAACAGGTTGAAGTTTCCGCCTGCCATCTCATCCAACAGATATGTCAGATCACGCACTACAGCCTCCAGCCCTGCACAGGTAGACTGTACACTCTTCACCAGCATACCGAACTCGTCCTCTGATTCGTAATCCAGCGACTGTGCCATCTCACCTCTTGCAAGACCCTCCATAGCATTGTCAATCTGATCTAATGGCTTCACGATCGTTCTTGTCACTCTGATACAGATTATTATTGCCAGAACAACCGCAATTCCTGCCATCGCCAGAAGTATAATCATACTCTGATTCGTCGTTTTAACACTATCTGCCTGCGTCTGGTTCCGAATCTCAACCGAGCCGTCTGTCAGAGCATTGATATCAGTAATTATCTGGTCAAGTACCGGCTCACATTTTGTTGAAATCATTTCGGCTGCTTCCATGGGCTTCCCACTGTCCAGCTTGCCGATGATTTCATCCGCAACCCCAAACCACTCTTCTAATACATTATTAAGCTCCGTTACCTGCTCCTTATTCAGAATGTCAAGTTCCTGGACCTCCTTAAGGTTTGCACGGATCGTTTCAACCTTTTCATCGATCTCCTGCTTTGTCGCAGCATCTGACTTTCCCCTGATAATCATGTCACGTATATCCTTTGCTGCTATAAAGGTGGAAATACGGCTTGATTTCACCAGGTCGTCAGCTGCCACCGCGCCCTCCATAAATTCCTTCAGATTCTCGGAAGCCTTCTGTAACTGCATAACAGAATAAATACTGATAATGATCGTTAACAGCAATACCATTCCGAATGATACCAACAATTTACTTCTGACTTTCAATTTCTTCAACATCTTTCTCTCCCTCTGCTTCTTCTTTATTTTTATTTTCAATATCAATTACTTCTACTGCTTCTCTCATATCACTTATCTCCTCTGCGTCCTCCATTCCCGGAAGCAGACCAAGCAGCTTTTCCTTGATATCTAAAAATGTAACACGGACTTTTAGCCACACTTTCCTTCCTCTGTTTCTGCATACGATTCTCAAAAAGCGAAAATCTCTGCCAATCCAGCAGAAAGCAAGCAAAAACGGAAATTTCTCTAAAATCGGATAAAACTGGATCATATATTCCCTGGAGGGGAACATCCATTCCCGTTTTTTATGTGCCCATTCATCCTCACGGCTCCGCCAGTAAAAATCCGGCCTGGCCTTTTCAAACGGCAGAAGCGTCTTATCCAGGTGCTTATTCTCCTGTCGCCTGGTAATGATGTACTCCTCCAGCTCCAGTGCAGTTCCATACTGCTGCCTTACACCATCCTCAAGCCACAGCGTAGCAAGCACCCCGATCTGCCGGGCAAATTCTGTCCAGCCTGCCTTTCCAAGGATCTCTTCCACCGCTGTACGGCGGAAGCCCTCCTCCAGTTGTTTCTGGTATTGCCAGAAATCAAGTATTCCCCGCATCCTCAATATTCCGGTAACATAAAACTCAACCAGCCTTCCGATACGGTACAGGTACCCATCCTCCTCTGATAATATATGTATATATTCATATTGCTCAATATGCGGATATCTTTTCACGGGTTCTGAAAAGGCCCGCCTGACTATCTTATTTGCAATCGGTATTTCATTAAAAAATACAACCCGGATGCCGGGTACCCTGGTGAAAACATTTCCACTCTCCAGACGATCCTCCTGCTGCTCATAATCCATGTCCCTCATAAGCCTGTATATCTGTGGGAGATTCTTCTCCTCCACAAGAAACTCAATCTGGTCGGGATACGACATTCCTGGCCTGGGATATAACTCACCGGCATCTACATCTGATAACAGCAGCGCATGGATCCTGTAACGTTCCAGCTGCCACATGATAACCTCCTTTGCATTACCATATGAGGTATGCAGAAGAAGTTCCCTCTTATACTTCTGGTAAAACTGATCTGTACACTCCTCCGAGATCTCCTTCTCAAGACCCAGTATTGCGTGGTAGACAATACTGATAATGTTCTGGAAGTCAGAGACCTTCAAAATGGCCTCCCAGTTGATATGTCTTCTCGGTACCTGGAGCGGTTCCTGATTAATGATAGCCTTCAGCAATATTAACATATACCTTATCTCATAATTAATAGTAGTCCCTCCTTCCAGCTATCTGAAAATCATACCTATAATACTATATCGGATATATTACAAAAAAAATAACAATTTTCTACCTTTTTCTTCGCAATTCCCGCAAAACTTTTCTTTCCCGTGCCCGGTCAATCGCTTTTTGGTTATAAATGGAATTCTTTTCATCCGCTGCAATCTTGCCTGATGACAGGGTAATGCACCTTCGCTTCATAATCGTAACCAGCTCCCGGGCATGGCTCGCCACAAGAATTGTCATGCCGCGGTAGTTAAGCTCCGCAAGCAGCTGCATCAGATCCCAGGCTGAATCCGCGTCAAGATTTGCCGTCGGCTCATCTGCAAGAAGAATCTCTGGCTCCACTGCCAGCGCTCTTGCCACAAGCGCCCTTGCCTGCTCCCCTCCCGACAGCTCATCGGGGAATGCCCGGTACTTTCCCGCAAGTCCCACAAGCCCCAGAAGCTTCATGATCATCGTATGCATCCGGCCGCTCGTATTGCCTGTTGCCAGGATCGCCAGATAAATATTGTCATACACAGAGCGGTCCTTCAATAGTCCCACCTCCGGCGATATAATGCCAAGCCGGCGCCGGTGCGCGGGAATCCTGTTCCTCTTCATGGTGTCAACCCTGCGGCCTTCCACTGTGATCTTTCCGGATGTCACTTCCTCCTGCTTCCTGATCAGATTCAGAAGTGTACTCTTCCCTGCCCCGCTTTTTCCTATAATAAATACAAACTCCCCTTTTTCAATCTCGAAAGAAATATCCTGAAGCACTGCTTCTTTCTGAAACTTTTTTGTCACGTGTTCAAAGATTATCTGCGCCATATCTTCCTTCCGTTATTTTCCCCTTCTAATTTTCATGGTTATATTGTATACTATACTGTGTTAGAATAAACCAGTCAATACAGATTCAAAAAACAAGGTGGAAAAATGCAAAAGAAAATTTTGACAGGCGCGCTTCTTGTCGTTCTTCTGTGGTGTGCTCCGGCATTCCGGATGGACCTTACTTCTGATGCTTCTGACACCCATGCCGCCTCTGAAAACGAGTCAGATACCCGTCCCGCTCTGCCGCCCCCGGCTCCGGATCCTGAAGAGCCAGAGATTCTCTCGGGAGGGAAGTATACACACACTCTCATGAGCAGCGCCGGACTACTTACATATTATAATCAGAATGATAAACGCTGGGCCGGGGATTTTTACGGAGGCGAGGATAAAATATCTGTCTATGGCTGCGGTCCGACTGTACTCGCCATGCTGGTTACCAGCTTCACAGACCAGACCTGTCTTCCCTCTGATATGGCAGAGTGGGCTGCGGACCATGGCTACTGGTCCCCAGGCTCTGGCACAAAGCATGAATTTATAATAGAAGGTGCAGAGGCGTTCGGCTTTCAGGCAAAGGCCTTTAAGAAATATACGAAGGAAGACATTCTGTCAGAACTCTCCGATGGTCATATTCTGGTGGCTCTGATGGGACCCGGACATTTTACCAGATCGGGACATTTTATCATTATCTCTGATTACTGGTCTGGCAGCAAGGTATCGGTTGCTGATCCCGCAAGCCTTGAAAATACGCAGAAGCCATGGAAGCTGCAGACCATCCTTGACGAACTCTCCTACGGGGTGAATGCAGGGGGGCCTCTCTGGAGTATTTCTCTTAAATAAGATAAAAAGTCCGCAGTCAGAATACTGCGGACTTTTCTTTTTTAATTATTTATTGACCTGACTTATCAGCTCTCTGATAAAAGGAATCTTTCCCGGCAATTTTTACATTAATTGCTTTATCAATACTGATTGTCCGGTTCAGAACCTGTGTAAGCTGGCCGCCGATCTCGACGATTTTTTTTGCCTCATAGCTGTCTGGCTCCTGATCACTTCTGCCCTCCAGCCATCCCTTAAGCTTCTCTCTCTCCTGCTCCGGTACTGTCTGTAGCAGCATCTGAATCTCCTGCTTAACCTGGGCAGCCTGTTCCATCTCATCCTGACGCATCTTCACAATCAGCTGTGCAGATTCCTGGTCATTTCTCGACAATGCATCTCCTAATTCCCTGGTCTGCCGCTCAATCTCTACAACACGGACGTAGTTGCGCTGTATCCGCCAGAGAAGCTCTGACAACAGCTCTTCCCAATTCTCCATATGCCCCTCCATTATACTGCTGCAGTTTTGCTGGCTTCCCGAAATGCATCGCGCAGCTCCATAACAAGGGGTTTCAGCTCCTGGATTACAGCGCTGTTTCTTCCGGCCTGCAGCCTGCTGAGTTCATAAAGGAAAAATTCATACATTCTCCGAAGCTCATAACTGATCTGATAATCCATATTCAAGGTCTTATCCAGATAATGTATGATATCCTTCGATCTCTGAACTGCCCGTTCAAACAATTCATAATCCTCATCGTCCAGCGCGAGCTGTGCCCGCGTCAGACGTTTGATCAGCTCATCGTAGAGAAGCAGAAGCATCTCTCCGCGAGTCATCGTATTTACAGACTGCATCTTGTACTGTTCATATCCATTCTGATACATATTTTTCCCCTTTTTCCGGTTTAATATCCTCCGCCGATCTGGCTTAAGTAATTACTCTGGCTGTTCATCTGTGAGATCAGTGTCTCAAGACTTGTAAACTGCTTGATGTAACGGTCTCTCTCTGATTCAAGCATTGTCTGCAGCTTTGCAATCTGCTTATTGTATTCCACGATCTGCTTATACATGTAGTTTTCCGTAAGGCTGAGTGGTGAGCTCTCGGTACCTGCCTTGCGGACCAGAATACCCTTGGTATCCCAGGAACCCATGGTATTTGCATATTTATCCATAACATCCCTCAGATTTGCCGCAAGTCCCTTGGATGTGCCTGTACCGTTCTGATTCTGAATCTCTGTGCCTGTAAATAACTCCTGCACTCTCTCCGGATTTGCTTCAAGTGCAGCGCGGAACTTGGACTCGTCAAAGGAAAGCTTACCGTTATCAGAGTATGTACTGGAAACACTGATTCCCATACTCTCCAGCTCCTGTGAAATTCCACCGCTGATAATGAATCTGAGATCGCTGCTCAGTGTCCTGAGATCACTGTCACCGAAGAGCAGACCCTGCTTTGCCTTCTCCTCGTAAAGCTTAATCTCATCTTCACTCAGCTCCTTCTTCTGCTCACTGGTAAGAGGTTCATAATCACGATCCGGCTTTGTCGATAATTCCTTGTTAACCTGCTCAATGATCTTATTATATTCCTCCACCATATTCTTAACAGCATCTACGATGGAATCTGCATCTACCTGGGCGTTGATCTCAATCTCTTCCTGGGACTTATCACGGACCTTTTCCATAATCGGATTATGATCCTCATCAAATAACGGTTTGCCGTCTTTGTCTGTCGCCTGCACTGTCCCATCTTTGTATCCAAATTCACCCTTTACATTAATCGTAAGTCCGTCAATTGTAAATGCATTCGCATCACGGACCAGATCAATCTCCTCGTCAGAGCCTGCGTACTTGACAGTCACAATCGCATCCTGCCCCTGAGCCGTACTTCCGGCTTTTACTCCAAAAATATTTTCCAGGAATGCATTGCCTTCATCGCCGTCCACAGGTTTTCCATCTTCACCTAACTTTCCAAATGTAATAGCTCCACTGGCACCGTTTTCATTTGAAGTAAAGGTGAATTTGTCCGTTGCTGACTGATAGCTTACGGTAACTCCTGTCTGTTCCTTAATCTTATCCATCAGAGACTGAACGGATTCCGCCTCTGCAATCTTAATCTCCGTTCCATTAATCGTGATGGACTTCGGAAGTGTGCTGCCAAGCTTAGCAAATCCAGCCTCCGAAAGCTTTGCATTCAGATTCAGGTGTGTAGACTCGCCGGACTTTAACTTCAAGGCACCGTCCTCACCCAACAACCCTGTACTGCCGGAATTAATGGTAAGGGTAGACGTATTATCCGTCTTTCCGGTTGCTGGATTCATTGTCTCAAAGGTAATATTCTTATCTGAACTATTGCCAACTGAGATCCTTCCCTTTCCGAATGCTTTATCAAGCTCAGTCTGCAAGGAATTCCGGAGATTCTCTATAAGCTGTTTTTCTCCGGCCTCTGTAGGCGCTTCATATGAATTCCCGTTTTTATCTGTTTTCGTCTCAGTGGCCACGCCTTCCATAAGCTTTTCAAGACTTGCTATGGAAATGCTTTTCTTTACTCCATTATAAGTGAAATCCAGCGTCTTGCCTGCGATCTTCTCTGCAAAGGATACTTCTCTTGTAATTGCAATCTGCTCAGTGCTGCTTACTGTCTTGTCACTCGTCAGATTATATCCGTCGCCTTCCACCTCTTTAAAGCCCATATAACTCAGCGCAGAGCCGCCTGTAACGTAAAGCTGGTTTCCGCCTCCGCCTTTGTTTTCAAACGTAAACTTTCCGTCTTTTACTGAAACTTGAATAATATCGGAAAGATTCTGCTTCGCACTGCCTGTTGTCGAACTGCTGACCTCTTCCTGCTCGAGCATCTTATTGATGGATGCCGCCGCATTCTCCAAAGTATCGTACTTAAGCTCCTTTTTATCCTTGTCCGTTCCATTCAGGAAAATGGTATAACTATTTTCTCCATATTTAAATGTCAGTGTCTCTCCAAGCAGATCTTGTACTGTCTGTGTTGACTGTGCGTCAATATCCCCTGTCTTAAGCTTCCCGTCAGATACGCCGCTTGTAGAACTCAGCTTTGCCTTCTGCGCAAGCTGCTTCACGCCCATAATCTTTATAGCGTCTGCCGTGTTCGCCGTTCCGGATACTGACACGTATTTACTATTTGCTCCGGTTGTTGTAATCTTATTCCTTCCCCAGAATACAGAGCTGAACAAGTTCGTTGAGGAACTCCATGAGGATGTGAATTTATTTGCAAAGGCAATCATCTGATTGGTAATGCCCTGAACTGCTGCCTGCTTCCACTCAAGCTGCTGCTTTTTCTGCTGCTGCTTTGTGATCTTACTGGTAGTTCCATAGGTCATGCCTTCAATCAGAGTATCCCTGTCCAGACCGCTGGCTAAGCCGCCGTATCCCCTGATACTGCTTGTGGTTGATCCTGTTAATCCGCCTATCGTTGACATAATAATCTCTCCTTTTCTATTCTTTCATTTACGGCTGTTTATTGTACAGAAACACTAAGGGACTGCCTTGATCCGCCGCATTTTTACAAATTTAAATTTATCCTGTACTTATTTATCGGCATATAGTATACTTTAAATAATAGTTAAATCTAAGTTTTCATCATGAAATGGAGGAATTATTTTGGCTACGATAATTGCGCTAACCAACCAGAAAGGCGGCGTCGGCAAGACAACCACATCCAGTGCTCTGGCTGCCGGCTTAGTTTCTTTTTATGATAAAAGGGTACTGGCAATTGATCTGGATCCTCAGGGAAGCCTGGGGTTTAGTCTTGGTCTTGATATAGAGGAGGGCAGGACCATATCCGATGTACTGACAGGACAGGCTTCTGTTCAGCAGGCGATCCAGCTTACGGATTACTGTGATGTTATCACTTCTAATATTCTTCTTAGCAGTGCAGAGATTGAGTTTACATCCTCTGACAGGGAGTTATTACTGAAGAAGGCGCTGGCACCGGTCATGGACGATTACGACTACATTATTATTGATACCCCGCCCGCGCTGAACATATTAACAGTGAATGCATATGCTGTTTCTGATTATCTGATTATTCCTATGGCGCCGGAGATCTTAAGTCTTCTTGGCGTAACACAATTAAAGGAAACGATTGATTCTGTCCGTGTGAGCATGAACCCGAATCTTAACGTACTTGGAATCATCCTTACAAAGTTCAACCAGAGAACCCTTCTTGCCCGTGAGGTAAAGGAGATGGCGGAAAATGTAGCCAGTCAGATGGGAACCCGGGTATTCCAGACTCAGATCAGAACCAGTGTTACAGTCGCAGAGGCTCCGGCACATGGGCTCAGTATTTTTGACCATGCCCCCTCTGCCAAGCCATCAGAAGATTATAAAAATTTTATTCAGGAAGTAATACATCTGACTTCCCCTGAAGCATCTTAAGGAGGTAAGATAACATGGCCAGAAGAAGTAACAAAACAGCACATGTCCTGAATCTTATAGCTGCCGGACATGATACACAGAGTGACAGCACGGAGGAATCCGTTGTAGAAAAAAAGGACGGTACAGCAGCGAATGCCTCAGCGCCGGCTCATGCCAGACCCGCATCTGTACCGTCTCCAAACAGCATATCTGTCATTGATACAACAACCAAGGATCCTGTATCTGATCTGATTCAGCAGCAGCTGAATAACAGCCTGAATGAGCAGACACAGACGTCAGACACCGCCCCAGACGCAGCACCCGGTGCCTCCTCTGCTGAAGAACCGGCAGCTTCTCCTGCACCTGCGGGACAGGATGCGCCAAGCCACGAAGCCGCAGAAAAGCCACCACTGGTTACTGCACTTGCAGGAGAACCGGCAATACCTGCTCCTGCACCGGAAGAAAAGCCTGGCATTACGGAAACTGAACCGCAGACTGCACCGGAGTCCCAGCCAGAACCGGAACAACAGCCTGCACCGGAACCTCAGGCTGGACCAGAGCCCCGGACTGCACCGGAACCTCAGGCTGGACCAGAGCCCCAGACTATACCGGAGCCCCAGACTGCACCGGAACCTCAGAATATACCGGGGCCTCAGACTGTACCGGAGCCCCAACTAGCACCGGAATCTCAGGCTGTACCGGAACCGACACCCCAGACTGTACCGGAACCGGCACCTCAGACTGTATCGGAACCTCAGGCTGCTCCGGAGTCCCAGACTTCACCACAGCCCCAGGCTATACCAGAGCCTCAGCCAACACCGGAATCTCAGGCTGCATCGGAACCTCAGGCAGCACCACAGCCCCAGACTGTACCGGAATCAGAACCGGAGCCTGAACCAGAACCGGACTTTGTAAGGCTTAATATAATGGAATCCATTGTGACTGACAAGATTATTTACTTTATGCGGCAATTTGATGTATGCACCTGTGACCGCTGTGTGGCTGACACAACTGCTCTGACACTTAACGGGCTGCTGCCAAAGTATATTGTAACCACACCTGCCGCGGTAGATCCCCTTGTAAGCTATTACACAAACCGGTTAATCTCTGATGTGACCGTAGAAGCTACAAAAGCATGCATGATTGTAAAAGAAAATCCACGGCATTAGAATTGGGGACGGGGCATTTTTCGCCATAGCGCACATCAAAAGCTCCAGTGGAGCTTTTGATGTGAAAAATGCCCCGTCCCCAATTTATTATTTTAATCTGAATTTACTTGTCTCTGCTTTTAGCTTTTTCACTTGTTCGAACAGCTCTGTGCTGACTGCTGCTGCTTCTTCGCTGCTTGCTGAATTCATCTGGACTACTTCGGATATCTGGCTGATTCCGTCCGTTACCTGTGATATGGATGCCGCCTCGCCCTGCACGGCCTTTGCTACTGTTCCGATTGTCTCATTGGAGTGCACTACCAGGTCGAGTGTCTTCCTCAGTGTATCTGAAACCTCATTTACAATCTGGCTTCCTCTTTCCGCGGCCTGAATAGAGTTCTCAATCAGTTCCTTTGTTGCCTTTGCCGCCTGGTCAGAACGTGATGCAAGGCTTCTTACTTCGCTTGATACTACTGCAAATCCTTTTCCTGCTTCGCCTGCGCGGGCTGCTTCTACTGCTGCATTCAATGCCAGAATATTCGTCTGGAAGGCGATATCTTCTATTGTAGCAATAATTTTTCCGATCTGCTGTGATGCCTTTGTAATGTCCTCCATAGCTGCTACCATGTGCTTCATCTGTTCGCCGCTGATGGTAACCTGCTCTCCTGTAAGGCGGGCATTATTCTGGGCGTCTGTCGCATCCTTTACATTCTTTTCCGCATTTCTGGACAGCTCATCAAGGGTAGCGTACATCTGCTGTACTTCGCTTGCCTGCTCGGTAGCTCCCTGGGCCAGTGACTGCGCACTGCTTGAAAGCTGTTCTGCATTTCCCGAAACCTGCTGCTCTGCCTGGTTAATATGCATGAAAGCCTGGGATATGGTGCTTGTAAAGCTGTCAATAGAGTTCTCAATAGATTTAAAATCACCGATAAAGGGCTTTTCTGTCCTTACATTAAAGTTTCCCTCTGACAGCAGCCCCATGATGCGGTTAATGTCAGCTACATATGTATGGATCAGATGCATGGAATCTTTAATTGTTGTGGCAAGGTCTCCAAGCTCATTATTTGCATGATAATCAATATCAAGCTCCAGCTGCCCTTCCTGGAGTGGTTTTGTCCGTTCTGTCACCTTAAGCATAGGCTTCACGATCTGTCCAAGCACATACTGGATCAGGCTGGCCATACATACCAGTACCAGTACAAAGCAGACGCCAGAGATCACCTGCATGACATGGATGGTACTCTTCATATCCGCAAAGCAGTCCTCGTTCTGCTGAATTGCCTGTTCCACTACTTGATCCATAAGACCGACCAGGGTCGTAAGATTGGACTGAATCGTATTCTGATAGTATTCCTGTGCACCCTTTTCGTCTGTCTTATACATCTCAAGCACTTCGCTTGCAGACTCATGGAGTTCCTTATGAAGCGGCTCCAGCTGATCTCTGAGCGCCATTATTTCTTTGTTATCTGTTGTCTCGCCATAAAGCCATTTTCCCAGTACACAGGTGGTCGGGTCAATGCTTCCGGTAAATTCTGCTTTTGCATACAGTGCATTGCTAAGTCCGGCGGACCACTTATAATGTGCTACCTCTGCACTCTGAATCTTGGTAAGCAGGTCATTTGCTGCAATGCTGCTTTGCTGTGTGTCTTTAATGACATAAATATTAATCGTAATCAGAATGCTGTAGAGAAGCACTGAGATCAGTGCCGCAATCACACGTATTCCGACCATCGTCTTGATGCTCTTTCGCATGGGTTTCTCCCCTCTTTCTTTTTTGTATGATGGCAAGGTGTTCTTCATTATTATTCGCAGAGCACAGTCTCAGTCCTCCGGCCCTTTTATGCAACTGCGTCAAACGGTGTACGCGGCCGGCTGCTGTTCCCTTTCTCCTGCTCTCCTGAAGGCAGCTCTGCCTCCGTGCCTGCAGCAGTTGTTGTTCTGGTCGTTCCGCCTGAGACATAGACTCTGCCGCACTCGGGGCATACCGCTGTATGCATCGTAACAGACTGGCTGATCACCTTGCGGTCCTCCCGCTCTGCCTTTGCCTGCTCCCGGACCACATGCTCCATCTCATGCCCCATGACTGCCTGTGCGGCCTGCTCCGGCGCTATATGAGTAGGAGTCTGATAGGAAACTCCCGAATCGTCTGATCCGTCCTGGTATTTCCGCTCCTTGCAGGTCTGGCATTCCGTTTCCTGGACGGCCTCTCTGACACCCTCTATACCTGCCGCACCTTCCCTGGCAGCATCTGGGCCGTCATCTGGCAAGGCATTCCTTCCCCTCTCTGTCTGGGCGGAATCACCGTACTGGATCCGCATACGGACTGCAAGCTCTGCCGGATCCATCCCCTTTCTAAGGAAGGGAATTGCATAGCTGATTCCATTGGTCCCATTTGCATCTACTGCTGTTACCGGGCGTACTGGTTCAACCGGACTGTCCGGATCAGGCACACGTCCGGGCGCAGCCGCTGTCCCCGTCTTCTGTGCCGCCTGGACAGCCCTGGCAGCCTGGGCCGCCTGAACCCGCATTCCCGCGGTTCCTCCATAGCCCCTGACAGCACCCAGATACCGATAGCTGCTCATATACGGACTAATTCCGGAAATTGCTCCTGTCATACTCACACCTCCTTATAAGTCAGATTCGTTTCCACTCTGACGATTGTCCATCTAACTCTTCTATCCGGCTGCTATGGCTTTTCTACATTTCCCACAACATTTTCCCAGATATCATTTACCTCATCTACACATTCCATATACATCTGCGCCATCTCATTCGTCTTAATGCCCAGCTCTTCTGCAATCGGCTTTATCTCACTCCACTCTGCCCTCTCATAGCGCAGAATCAGCTCATACAGCCGCCCCGCCTTGCCTTCCTTTGAGATCAGGGCATCCTTTACCTCCTGTACAATCGGAATATCAATCAGAATCTCTTCTATCGTGGCGTCAATCATGTATTCCAGTGTAGAAAACATCCCCATAAGATACGCATCCGATGTATTAATCGGGAAGTTTTTCAGCTTTTTCACAAGCATTGACGCAAAATTCGCACGCATAAAAGATGTCTTCAGAAGCTCCTCTGAAGAATTCTCTTCATCATTCGAGGAAAAGCTCAGCAGATAGAGCCACTGCTTCATCTGGCTGATTCCCACCCGGACTACCGCCTGACGGACTGACGTAGTCTCATGATGTACCGCAAAGTATGCAGAATTTGCCATCTTAAGAAGTGCGTATGTAAGAGACGCATCTCTGCTTACAATCTCCTCAACTACCTCAATGTCCGGCTCATCCCTGGTAATCTCAATAATGAGCTGGTACAGATTCCCCTGCATGAATTCCATCTTGCTCGTCTTTGACATGGTAGCCATGGAGATATAGTTTCCTTCAACATAGTCTACCTGAAGCTCCCTGGCATACTCGTAGACCTCTTTTGTATTCACGCCTGTTGCAATGAATTTCTTCTGGAACCCGTGCGCCATCTCAACTACATTCGCAACAGACCGCCTCTCTGTCTCACTCATCTTGTTGGAAATATCGACCTTTATATAATCTACATATTCCAGCATACTAAAATACTTTGGTGTAAATTGAAAATCATTAATAGCAAAATGATATCCATCTTCCTTATACTTGCTGATGATAATCGAAGCAAGAGAGTGAACGACTATATTATCCTCAATCTGAATAATAATACTGTCCTTGTCAAATATCTTTGGCGTATTCCGGAACAGCAGTGTCGGCGTAAAGGTCATAAAGGTCTTGCGGTCTTTAAAGATACGTTCAGAATTTTCCGACAGAAAGGACATCATGGTATTTGCCGCAACACTGTCTGAGCTCGGATTGTATAAGCTGTCCTTATCCTCCTGTACCATGAGCTCATATCCGACAATTGCGTCCGTATGCAGATCCTTTACTGCCTGCCTTACTACACAATTATCCATCTTACATCATCCTTTCCTCAAGCAATCTGTCCATAACCTGTACAAGACGTCCGATCTCCGGCTTCGACAGCTGTTCGTCTGCACCGAGCTGTCTGCCCTTGACACGCATCTCCCTGTTAATAAGAGATGAAAAGATAATGACCGGAAGATCCTTCATCTTCTCGTCATCCTTCACAAGCTTCGTCAGACGGTGTCCGTCCATCTCCGGCATCTCAATATCTGTAATGAGTAACGCGGCCTTTTCCTCAAAGTCCTCATCATCCCTGATCGCGTGCAGGAATTCCCATGCTTCCTTCCCATTATTGAAATTCGTAACATTGATATACCCTGCCCTTGCAAGAGAGTCCTTGATCATCTTCGTAAGCAGCAGTGAGTCTTCTGCAAGTATGATATGCTCATCCCGTCTGAATCGTTCCCCGAGCTTATCAATCTCATTCACCTGAATCGTTGTTTCCGGTGAAATGTCGGCTACAATCTTCTCAAAATCCAGGATCGTTACAAGATTACTGCCGCACTGTGCAATACCGGTCGCCACTCCGTCATCCTCATGAGTAATTGTCTTGTCAGGCTTCTGGATATCCTCCCAGGATATTCTGCTGATTCCAACCACTGTATGTACACGGAAGGCTATATTCGTCTTATTAAAATTCGTAACAATGAATAAGTCCCTCTCCTTGGCCTCTGCCTCCTGTCCGGTCAGATATTTCGGCAGATTAATTACTGTAAGGAGAATATCACGCGGCTTGAAGATTCCTTCCACCGCATCATGAGAATGCGGTATTGGCTTCACTTTATCCGCCATCATAATTTCCCGTACCTTCGCTACATTGATCCCATACAGCTCCCCGAATATGGTAAACTGCATAATCTCAATCTCATTTGTTCCCGATTCCAATAAAATCTCTGTATCAGCCATAACCACTTTCTCCTTTATATTCTA
>CANOKL010000064.1 GCA_947566645.1 uncultured Lachnospiraceae bacterium | reverse complement strand
AGCGTATTCCGGGAACAAGGGACGTTCCGATTGAAATTCACTGGAACTTTTAATCAAAAGTTGTTCTTATATGATTGCAGCAGAGCAGAAAGCAAGAACCACCTACGACAATATCCTCCGTCTTGTAAAAGACCCGGAGGTCTGTGAACCCATCCGCTTCTTAAGAGAACGGGAAATTGTTCACTATCAGAGGTTCGGTGAATCCCTCCGGATTATTCAAGATCACTTAGACAGCAAGAACTTCTATGCGTTCAACCCGGAATTTGATATTCGGACCTGCTGCAAATAAGATCATCCATGCGGCAGTTTTTTAAATAAGCGGCAGTCCGCAAAATAGCTGCGGACTGCCGCTTATTTTATATTACCTTACCCGGATTCAGTAATTTTCCTGCTAATACATTTTATCCGTAATTGATTGTGATGTTTTCTGATTATTTTTATAACTGTCGTCAAATGTCTTGCGGTAGAATTCGATATATAGAACCTCAATAATAAACATCTGGCTTATGACTGCCGTTGTAGAACCTCCCTGGAGCGGCCCTTCATTTGCCCCGCAGAGTAATACCATATCCGTATAATCTACAAGAGGTGATTTCTGAAATCTTGTGACACCTGCAACATACGCCTGGTTCTGCTTTGCAAGCTTAGCCACTAAGACAGAATCCTTTGTGGAACCTGAATAAGATATAACAATCGCCACATCGTCCTTTTGAAGCGTGGACGCCATCATCGTCTGCATATGCGAATCTGTAAAACAATAAACCTTATTTGAAATACGAAGAAACTTATTCATTGCCATCATCGCCATCACCTGGCTCGTTCCCATTCCAAAGAAAAAAATCCTCTTTGCAGCAATCATTTTTTCCAGCAATATCTCCATCTTTTCTTCTTCCAGAAGTGTATGAGTCTCTGTCAGCACACCGATATTGGAATTTAAAAGCTTTCCTGACATCACAGAAAAGGAATCATCCATTCCGATATTCCCATTCAGCATCTCCTGTCCTTTTTTTTCTGTACCATCCTGGACACAGAGTGACAGCTGAATCCTGAACTCTTGATATCCCTTAAGCTTCATACTTTTACAAAACCGGAATACTGTTGTTTCTCCAACCTCACACGCTGCGGCTAAGTCGGTAATTGACATATAAAGACTTTCTTTTGGGTTTGACAGAACGTAGTCTGCCACCTTTTTTTCTGCTTTTGTCAGATGTGGATACATCATCTGTATCTGTACAATAAAGTTATTCTGAGCCATCTGTTTTCCTCCCTGGTTTCTTAAAACTTATAGGAAACGTAACAGTTCAGACACCCTCACTGTTACGGGAAACACCCTCTACTCTCTGCAAAGCAGCATAAAATGCTCCCCACAGCCCCGCCCGGTTGCCAAGAACCGCCCCCAGGATCTCCACATCATCAAAGCTTGACATAATCCGCTTCCTGACAGACTCTCTAACCATGTCAACCACATCTGCCCGCGCCATAATGCCTCCGCCTAAAATAACACATCCTGGATTAAAAATGTGAATCAATGTAACGAGTCCATGTGCGATTTCCTGCACCCATTCCTCAACAATCTGTCTTATTTCCGGTAAATGTATATTCTGAAGCACTTGCTTTCCATCTGCAATCTGCGGAAATTTTTCCGAAACTTTCCGTACCAGTACATTTGTCGATGCATAATCTTCATAACAGCCGCTGATCCTCACACCAGGACGCACATCTCTTCCATGAATAATCATACTCCCAAATTCTCCCGCTGAACCTGCAAAACCTCGAAAGACCCGTCCGCCGGTTACAAAAGCTCCTCCTACCCCCGTACCGTAAGTTAAACACAGATATTCCTGCCTTCCCCTTGCCGCACCGAATATTCCTTCGCCAAGAGCCGCTGAATTTACATCATTCTCCACTGCCGCCGGAACTCCAAACTCATTTTCCAGCACCTTACGTATCTCCATTCCTGTATACCCAGGAATGTTATCATTCGCATATCGGATACATCCCTTTTCTGCGTCTACCTGTCCCGCAGTGCTGATCCCAATCCCGTCGCACGGACCAAGCATCCGGATAATTTCTATTACTTTATGCATCAGATATACTCCGCCCTTTCCGGCTTCAGATTTACATTCTGCTGTTTTATACATTTCCCCGTCTATACACTTTGCATATTTTATAGATGTTCCACCTATATCCAGTATTACTATCTCCATTTTAACTCCTGTTTTATATACAGTACAACTAGTTTCTGACAAATCTGCAGCCAATACCCCAGAACTATGTATGTAGCGCTTTCACAAATCGTTTCGTAATGTCCATCGGCCTTGTAATTGCCGTTCCAACTACAGCAGCCAGTACTCCTGTTCCGATTACACTTTCCAGCTCCTCAGGCGTCCATATTCCGCCTTCCGCAATCACAGGTTTTTGCGTCTTTTCTACCATGCTTTTTATAAGCCTGATATCAGGAAGCGCATTTCCCTTTGTATAAGCTGTATAACCATTCAACGTTGTTCCTATTACATCAAACCCTAAGTCTGCCGCACGAATTCCTTCTTCCAGTGTGGAACAATCCGCCATAAAAAGCTGGGTCGGATATCTTTTCCTCACTTCTCGGAAGAACTCCTCAAGCTTGATGCCTCCCGGCCTGATTCTGTCTGTTCCATCGAGAGCAATAATTTCCGGCTGGATGGAGGCAAGCTCATCCACCTCCTTAAGCGTCGGCGTAATAAATACTTCTGAATCAGCATACTCCTTCTTAATAATTCCAATCATAGGAAGATGAACTTCTTCTCTGATTTTTAAAATATCTGAGACAGTATTAGCACGAATTCCTGCCGCGCCTCCCCACATTGCCGCTACTGCCATCCTCTGCATAATGTAGGAACTATGCAGAGGTTCGTTTTCAAGCGCCTGGCACGACACGATTAATCCCCCTCTAATAGACTCCAGTACTTTATCTGCCATTCGACAACCTCCCTCACAACAGATTCCTTAGCTACAAAACATTAGATAATCTCTTGAAACGCGATATCCAGTCTCTCTAAATCTGTTTTTTCTGTAATATTATTTTTCATGATATTCCATTCTCTTAGTCTTGCAAGATTTTCTGAGGAAGGCTCTACGCCAAGCGCCTCTAATTTTGTCGGCATCTTCATCTCCTTCATCAGATTCAGAATCTTTTGATACTCTTCCTCTGTATCATTATTAAACCGCATCTGCATTAATACTCCGACCGCCACAATCTCGCCATGCAGAGCGCCTTTTGATTCTTTTGGAAAATATTTACGCATTCCATCATATAGTCCATGTGCTATAGCAAGCTGGTCCGAACCGCTGGAAAAACCGCTCACCATAGATGTAATAATGAGATTAACCAGTACCAGATCCCGGAGAAGTTCCTTATCAGCCTGCGGATTCTTGTACACTTTCAGTCCATAATTTGTCAAAAAGTCATATATGAAAGTAGAATTCATATAAGCCATCTTCTTAAAGATCGATACTGCCGGATATCTCATATCCGCTCTTCCATTTACAATTTCGGGCAGCTTAGCAATGGAATCCAGTATTCCAGAAGCAAACAAACGACTCGGCGAGCTCCCAATAATATCCAGATCTGCAATAACAGAATCTACTTCCTTTTCCTTTTGAATAGAACAATCATAGCTTCCTGTATCTTTTGTATACATGATACTTACTGCTGAAGACGCTGCACATGTTGCCACAGAAGTCGGTACTGTAATCAGCGGCAGACGGCTCATATCAGAAATCACCTTGCACAAATCCATACATTTTCCTCCTCCGACGGCAACGATAACCCCTGTCTTTTCTTCCAGCGCTTTTTTAGATAATCTTTCTGTAAAATCCACAGAATTCGGTTCATCCATCAGATTCCATTGTGCCTCTATTTTTTCTTCCTTCAGCTTTTCTTCAACTTTATCCCGAACAAGAGGAAGCGTGATACTGCCCCCGACAAAAAACGCGCTGTCCGCATATCTTTTTATTTCTTCCGGAAGTTTCATGACTACACCTTCCCCATAAATAAATCTGCTTACTCCAATCATCAGCATACCTGTTTTACCCATTCTTTATTTCCTCCTATCATTTAATCAGAAATTGATTTTTCTTTCTTATTTATCACTGCCTGCCGTCAATCCTCCAATCAAGTATTTCTGCGCAATCAGATAAATCAGAATCGGCGGTATAATTGCAATGATTGTCCCTGACATAATCCAGTTCCACGGTGTAACGATATCCTTCATCCTGGAAAGACCTACTGTCATAGAAACCTTTCCTGGAGATGAAGTCAGTATCATAGGATACAGATACGCGTCCCACCCTGTAAAAAATGAAAGGGCAAATGCCGTTGTAACTGCCGGAAGCGAAATAGGCAAAATAATTTTGACCAGCGCACCAAGCCTTGTGCAGCCGTCCACTGCCGCCGCTTCCTCAAGTGTAGATGAAATACTGTCAAAAAAGCCTTTTAAAAGCAGAATAGGATTTGCTATCGCAGACGCCACCATCGCCAGCACTACAACAATATATGTGTCATACAATCCCGTTGAATTAGAAAGTCCGTAAAGAGGCGTCACAATAACAATCTGCGGAATAACCTGAATTGCCACAATCAGCATCATAAACGCAACTTTAAACCGAAAACGAAACCGTGATAATGCGTAAGCCGCCAAAATCGAAATAATAATTGTAAAAATACTTGTCCCCACCGCATAAATAACGGAAGCTTTCAGATATTCCCACAAAGGGGTCTGCGCCGCAACCTCAACATAGTTCTCCCATGCAAAATACTTGGGATACAGCATGCGTTCCCCTAATTTTTCAAAGGGAGTCAGAGATGTGATAAGCGCGGTATAGATAGGAAGCAGAGCAATCACTACCCAGATAATAATTACGAAATAACGTATGATATAATCTCTGATTGTTTTATTTCTTCTTTTCCTTTTCATCTAACCGGCCTCCTTTGAATTGCGTTTCATCAGGAAAAATGCAATCACTGATACAAACAGCATAGTAAATATTGCAATAGCCGATGCCCCGCCCATATCGCCATTGATAAACGCCTTTTTATAAATCGTAATACTAAGCAGTTCAGTAGCATTTAACGGGCCTCCTCCTGTAATGACATAGACCAGGTCGAATATCGTGAATGACCATGCCATCAGGATCGTTCCGCTCATTACCATAACAGGTCTAAGAAGCGGCAGCGTAATATGCCAGAAATACTTCCATCCAAGCGCCCCGTCCAGTCTTGCCGCCTCCTCCACCTCCGCCGGTATTGTCTGCAGAGCGGACAGTAAACTCATAACTAAAAACGGTACGCCCTTCCATATACGGATAAAGATTACTGTAGCGAGAGCCAGTTCTGCTCCCAGAAAGCTGATCGGTTCTTTAATTAACCCCATATCCAGCAGGAGCGTATTTACAATTCCATTCGTCGAGTTCAAGACCCAGCTCCACATCGTCCCGGCAAAAACATGAGGAATGACCCATGGAATAATCACAACCGTCCGAAAGAAGCCTCTTCCTGGAATCGGCTTATTCAGCGCAAGCGCAAGGATTGTTCCAACTAAAAAGATGCCCAGAATACCGCATACTACCCATATCATTGTTCTGCCCAGAGTTTTTGTAAATGTTTCGGTAAATAAATATTTATAATTACTGAACCCTGCCCAGCTGTTAAAATTACCGATCAAATCCACTTTTGCAAAGGAATACCATAATAAATTGAAAAGAGGTATGGCAAAAATCATAATAATAATGACGATTGCCGGTACTAAAAATATATAAGGCAGCGCCTTTCTTTTCCGCTTAAGGTTCATATGTTACCACCTTTCAATATCTGTTGTAAATGAAATGGATGGACTGCTGTCAGCCCATCCATCTTCTTCATTTACTCTACATAGTTTGAATGTACTGTTTCAATCATAAAATCAATCGCTTCGTCCGGGGTCATCTTCCTTGTTGCCGCCGCCTGCGCGCCGTCTGCGATTGCCTGTTCAATCATAGCCACGTTCTTATCCTTCGGACGGGCGGAAACTGTGCTAAGCTGCTCTACAAGTGCATTCCAGTATTCTCCTGAAAATTCATCTATTCCTTTTTCAGATTCAAGAATCGGAAGCAGTCCCCACTCTGACGCGTGTCTGGTCTGATTCTCGGAAGACATCAGATGCTGAACCATCTTCCATGCTTCGTCTTTATCCTTACATTTCTCCGGTATTGCCCAGCCGTCACAGCCAAGAATCGGATGCGAGCCTGCCGGCCCTGCCGGGAATAATCCTGTATTAAATTTGCTTTCCTCTCCTTTATCCAGCTCTTCCTTCAATTCCTTTACTGCCCATACTCCGTCCAGATACATTGCAACTTCGCCGTCGCGGAATAAGGTTCTGATGCCAAACGGATTCTGTTCGATGGAATTTGCCTGTGTAATTCCATAATCATTCGTAATTTTTGCAAATTCCTCTAATACTTCTGCAAACAGCTTACGATATTCTTTATTATCTTCAAATGTAAACTTCTTATCTGCATCACTCCAGATATCTACACCTGTATAGCTAGAATAAAAACTCTCTGTAATATTAGCGAAATCCTCCGTTGCCGTAATTCCCCAGCCAAGGCCTGGAACACCTGTCTTCTCCGTAATTGTCTTCGCCATGGAAATCATCTCTTCTACAGTTTTAGGAGGTGAACCAGGATCAAGTCCCGCCTGCTTAAAATACTCTTTGTTATACCACACTCCAAAAGCGCCTGTAGCGGAAGGAATCCAATACATTTTGCCGTCCTCTGTTGTCGCAACATCAATAATCGACTGTGGAATGTCCGCTGACAAAGAGTCATCTTACTTAAATAAATCACTCAGATCAGACAAGTATCCACTTGTTGCCAAATCCCATCCATTGATGATATTAATAAACATAACCTCCGGGAGTTCACTCTGAGCGCCTAATAATTTCAGTTTTGTTCTTGCCTCATCCCATGCCATTGCCTCAAAATTTACTGTCGTGTCCGGATTATCCTTTTTATAGCTGTCCATAATCGGAGCAAAAATAGGTTCTGCCTTCGTAATATCTCCAAGTCTTAATACGGTTATTTCCTTTTTCCCGCCAGAATCTTCTGTTTTTTCTTCTTTATCAGATTCAGCTCCGCCGCTGCTGCAGGCTGCCATAGATAATACCATTACGGCACATAACAACATAGCCAATAGCCTTTTTTTCATATATTTTCCTCCCTTTTCTTTCTGGCAGTATATACAACTGCCTTCTTCTTAATGTGTAACATCTGATTGTCTTTTTATGACAAACCTACTTCCTTTAACATCTTCTGAATCTTTTCATCCAGCTCCTGTGAAATTTCCGGAAGAGGTATCCGTCCCGGTCCGCAGTCTGAACCAACTAATGTCGCCGCTCTCTTTAATATCGCAAGTACTACCGGCTCGCCGCCTGTGGCGCTTTCCGCCGCCGCCAGGTCAAGATACGGTGACAGCCTGTCCCTGATCTCCTTTGCCTTCGTATATTCCCCGGCGCTTCTTGCTTTCCACATTTCCACTGCAAGCTCCGGTGCAAAATTAGAAGTACTGGAAATAAATCCTTTCGTTCCCGCTACTGCTGCGAACGGCTCAAGGAATTCGCCATGTCCGTTGATAACCGTAATCTTATCCCCTATCTTCCTGGCAACTTTTTCCATCTTTGCAAAGTTCGGCGTACACTCCTTAATTCCGACTACATTAGAATCTCCGATCAACTGCTCCATAACTTCAAGTGGTACATCCTTATGTGTAACCTCAAGATTATTATATAGAAGGATTCCGATATTAGCTGCCTTTGAGATCTCTTTATAAAAACGTAATACGGCGTCGTCCGTCGGCACGTAATAATAAGGAGACAAAACCATAACACCGGCTGCACCCGCCTGTTCTGCATGTGCCATTAAATCCTTTACATCCTCTATATTGCTGTGATTGCATCCAGCGATGATCGGAAGCTCATCTCCAGCCGCTGAAACTGCTGTCTCTATCAATTTTTTTCTTTCCGGAATTGTAAGCGCGCCGCACTCTCCTGTACTTCCTCCTACTACTAATGTACAGCTGTTGCTGCGGTTAATTCCCTTTCCAATTAGAAAACGAATGTGGCTTTTCACCTTTTCATAATCAACCTGCCGTTTGTCATTCATCGGTGTAACAGCAATTGCGCAAATTCCTTCTAGTGCCTTCTTCAGTTCTTCTGGTCTCATTTTTATACCACCTTTCTTTTCTCTTAGAATTACCTGTAATTCATTTCTTAAATACATAATAACATTAAAAAAGAAAAAAACAATACTTTTTTGAAAAATATTTTCTTTTTATTAATCTTGCATAAAAAATATTTTCTTTTTTATGTATTTTTCCCAAGGGATATTCCAAATAATTTATTGCTTTATAGACATAATTATGCTATAGTTATGTCCACAAAGAAAGGAGTGGATACTATGCCAGTTATTATTCCAATCAAAGACCTTCGTAATACAAGCGAAATATCTGATATGGCTCATAAAACCCAGGAACCGATTTTTATTACCAAAAACGGTTATAGTGACTTAGTAGTTATGAGCAGCGAACTATATGATAAGTTTGCCAAAATCAACCGTATCGACCAGGCAATCTTTAAATCTGAGAAAGAAATGGAAGAAGGTGGCATTTCTACTGATCTTGATGAAGCATTCGAGAAATTAAATAGAAAATATTATGGATAAATACAAAGTTTGGGCCGCCTTGTTCTCCATAATGATAAAAATATGACAGGGGAGATTCGTATGAAAATTCAACTTTGTATAAACACACAAAACGCAGATAATATTCTTGAAGAAGGAATGGAACGTATTAGCCAGATTTCGAAAGACAAACTGCAATGGAAAAAGCATAAAATCTACAATTGTTATGAAACTGAATGCAACATCTCCGCAGAAGATATCATACCAATATTTAATGAACTGATAGCCAGATATGCATCCTTAGATATATTCGCATCCTATTCATGTGATATTCGGGAAGATGACCACAGTGCACAGTGGTGGAGTACAACAGTGATTAGAACAGAGCATCACCCAGACGGAACAACAACACTTACCACTAATTCAACTACAAACTGGTTTTAAGTCTCCCCCTCATTCTGACTCTTGACACAGCCCATATCTTCTATTACACTAAAATCAACAGTGAATACATAATTTTCCTAATTACACAACCAATGATACACAGTCTTATGAAGGAGGTAAGTTTGTCTTATGAATTCATTACCAGATGCAGCAAAAGCAACACTCTATAACCTGGACTGTACTTATCTGACTGATGTCCAGTATAACAGGGAAAGTCTTGATACGGTCACGCTCAGCTTTTTTGAAAAGCCCTCCGGGCAGTTTCCCCAGAAGTTCTTTCTCATGCCTGAGGGCAATGCTTTTGATTACCGGGCATTTATCTACACCCTGACAGAGGACATACACTCTGATCCCGGCAGCGGAGACACAGCGCGCTATCTTGCCCGCGCCATTACAAATGATATCCCCGAACAGCGGAAGAATTTCCGCGTATATGTAACCTTCCAGGTATCTGTCCTGCCAGAGGGGCAGAAAAAACAGATACCCGTTACGGTAAAGGACATCGGGACAGGCGGCTTCCAGTTTGTTTCAAAGAAGGTCTTTGAGCCTGGAACCACCTTAACCACCATGTTTACCCAGGCAAGAACTCCTGTATGCATCTCGGCCTGCATACAGAAGCTCCGTCCTGTGCGCAGGGAAGGACTTCACGGCTATGGATGTCAGTTCATTAATCTGACTCCGAATGCTGAGACACTTATCCGTAATTTTGTGTTTCAGACAGAAGCCATCCAGGCAAAGGCAAAAAAGGAAAAGGAACTATAGCCGCCATTATGCCTTCCACACTGACTTGATAATGGATCCGATCTTAGGCGTGGTGCCATAGAGGAGCACGCCTACACGGTAAATTTTTGCAGAAAGAACCCCGATCCCAACTACGGATCCTGCAAGAATTGCGATAGAGATCACTATCTCATACCATGCGATTGTACTCATGGCAATCCGGGTAAACATCGCCATGGAGGATGTAAACGGAATGTAGGAGCATACCTTCATCAGCGTGTTATCCACATCTCCCGAAGCAAGGGAAAACATCACAACCATGAATGCAATAATAAAAAGCATCGTCACCGGCATAACCGATGTGTTAATATCCTCAAGCTTTGAGGCAGTGGAACCGATGGCTCCGTAAAGAAATGCGTAGATAAAAAATCCAAGCACGAAAAATATAAGCATATAGCCCAGAAGCCCTACCGGCATATCAAATATAGAAGCCACGATTGGATTGTCATTCCACTGCTCCTGATTCATGCCATAAAACAAGATCGCAGACCCGAACACTGCAATAAGCTGGACCAGTCCTGCAAGACAGGAGGCGATCACCTTCCCGAACATCATGGACACCGGCTTTGCACTGGTAATAAGAAGCTCCATTGCCCTGGAGCTTTTTTCAGTTGCAACATTCGTTGCAATCATCTGACCATACAGAAGAATTACCATATACAGGGCAAAGATCATAATATAGGTATACCAGTAATTCTGCATCTGGTCTTTTCCAAGGCTTACCGCATCATTGGTAATCTGAACCGACATGATCTCACCCGCCTGCTCTGCCGTCATACCTGCTTCCACCATTGCTCCTGTCTGGATCATACTTTTCAGTACACTATCTGCAATCTCCATATTACTGTCATACATGGAAAGGTTATCTACATAATAGGTATAAGAGGCCATCCCCTCCAGGACAAACGCACACTCCGCCTCTTCTTTGGTTATCCTCTCCTTCATTGCTGACAGGCTATCCTGTGTAGTCTGCACATCATAGTCAGTAAATGCCGCCTGAAAGGCTTCCCTGACTGCCTCTTCCTCCCTTGGCGTCTCTGCCTTGATAAGCATGATGCTGCGCTCCGAAGGCGAACTGTCCGTCCCCTCCCCGCCGTCCTTTATCATGCCCACAATCCGGGGCAGAAACATAACAACTGCTATAAGAAGCACCAGAAATATTGTCACTCCTACAAAAACTTTATTTTTAAAATAGTACTTCAATTCAAATTTTAGTATTTTCCCAAACTGCTTCATCTTATGTCCTCCTTATCCGCCCCGTCACCTGCATACTCAACGAAAATGTCATTCAGAGAAGGCTCGAACACCTTCACTCCGTCAACATCGTAATTATCTACAAGCCGCTGCATGACTGACTTCTTGTCTTCAGCGCAAGCAAGCCTGATCATGAGGCTTCCATCCCCCATCACGGTACAGTCTTTCCCAAAATCTTTCTGGATATTGTCTGGGTACTCAGTACGGACAATGAGACGGTCGCGCACATAACTTCTCTTAATATCATGAAGCTCACCAGAGAGGACAACGTGTCCGGAATTCAGGATCGCTATACTGTCACAGAATTCCTCAATATAACTCATCTGATGGCTGGAAAACAGTACCACCTTATTCTCCGCGATCTGCTCCCTTACTACTTCCTTAAGCAGCATGGCATTCACCGGATCCAGTCCGGAAAATGGTTCATCCAGAATAATAATATCCGGATTGTGCGCCAGGGCGGTCACAAGCTGAATCTTCTGCTGGTTTCCCTTTGACAGCGTGTCCAGCCGCTTATTCCGGTATTCCGTCATGCCCAGTCTCTCAAGCCAGTGATCTACCGCTTTCACAGCCTCCCTGCGGCTCATACCTTTAAGCTCCGCGAAATATACGAGCTGGTCCGCGATGATCTTCTTCGGATAAAGCCCCCTCTCCTCCGGAAGATATCCGATCTTCATCCTCCCGTAATCAATCGGATGCCCGTCGAGCAGTACTTCCCCGCCATCTGCCGGGAATACATTCATCAGGATGCGGATTGACGTCGTCTTACCGGCGCCGTTTCTGCCGAGCAGACCGAAGGCCCTGCCTCCTTCTGCCCGAAAAGAAACCCCGGAGAGAACCTGTTTGCTGCCAAATGATTTCTTGATGTCTTTCAGTTCCAATACCATTGTCTTTTCTCCTTATGTCATGTCAATTACGATCACATTATACCACAGGTTCCCAAAAAACGTCTCATAGAATTGAGGAAATTAAGAAAATCTTATGTTTTTGACAGACATGAAACCTTTCTGTAGGATACAGGAAAATATTATTAAGATTTAGAAGGAAAGATACAAAGTTTTTTAAGATTGATTTGGAAAAACAAGAATTCCTTAAGATTTATAACAGAAAAAGGAGTGAGAAAATCCCACTCCTCAGATATGATCACTGAACTATATTATACTCACGGCCGGGCATAATTTTAACTCATCAGCAGATATATAACCACTGCAGCCGCAATCACAATGGCAATACCAAGGATGATAATCGGCACTTTGGAAAATCCCTCATCGTCATCATAGTCGTCATAGTCATCATCATAGAGCTCTTCCTCAGGCTCCGGTTCTGCCATCTTCGCCCTCTTCCGTCTCGACCTATTGTCCTCAACTGCAAGCATATCGTCATATGCTTTTTTCATCTCCCGTTCCCGCTTTTCGCGCACTGCCTTCGGCGGGATATTCGAATATCTCTGCTCCCCGCCCTGATCGGACTTCCTTTTTTGCGGGGCTTTAAACTTCTTCTTACAGCTATAGCAGAGAAGATAATTCGGGTCTTTTTTTCCTGGACGCAGCGTCTCGCCGCATATCGGACATTTCATTTGTACTTTCTTCCTCCTCGCATCATATTTTGCCTGCACTGGCAGAGTCAGCCAGTAAAACTGTCTGCCGTTTATGGCAGCGGATATCTGTCTGTCAGATCTTTCACCATGCTGCGGACTTTTTCAATATTCTCCTCACTCTTCATGACAAGCATGATACACTCCGCAATTGTCTCCATCTCCGGTTCTCTTAAGCCACGGGTTGTAACCGCCGGAGTCCCGAGCCTGATTCCGCTTGTAACAAAGGGAGAACGCGGATCATTGGGGACTGTATTCTTATTGCACGTAATATGTGCCTCATCCAGACGGCGCTCCAGCTCTTTTCCGGTAATCTCTTCATTTTTCAAATCTAAAAGCATCAGATGGTTATCTGTTCCTCCTGACACGATCTGAAGGTTCCTTGCAAGAAGACCTTCGCTGAGTGCCTTCGCATTCCTTATAACCTGAGCCTGGTATTCCTTAAACTCTGGTGTCAGCGCCTCCTTAAAGCAGACTGCCTTTGCCGCAATCACATGCTCCAGAGGTCCGCCCTGTGTTCCGGGAAATACAGCCTTGTTAAAGTTAAACTTCTCTGCCGCCTCCTGGTTGCAGAGAATCATACCGCCCCGCGGCCCTCTGAGTGTCTTATGAGTGGTTGTCGTCACTACATCTGCATATGGAACCGGGCTCGGATGAAGTCCTGCTGCCACAAGGCCTGCAATATGAGCCATATCCACCATAAGATACGCACCGGCCTCATCAGCAATCTCACGAAACCGCTTAAAATCTATTGTCCTTGCATAAGCACTTGCTCCTGCAATCATAAGCGCAGGCCGCTCTTTTAAAGCAGTCTCCCTCACCTTATCATAATCAATAAATCCATCCTCTTCTACCCCATAAAATGAAGTTTCAAAATATTCCCCTGAAATATTCACCGGAGAACCATGTGTCAGATGTCCGCCATGATCCAGATTCATACCCAGGATCTTATCGCCTGGCTTTATCATCGCAAAGAACGCAGCCATATTCGCCTGCGCCCCGGAATGCGGCTGTACATTTGCATAGTCACATCCAAATAATTTCTTTGCTCTCTCAATTGCCAGTTCTTCCACAGTGTCTACGCAGCTGCAGCCGCCATAATATCTCTTCTTCGGATACCCTTCTGCATACTTATTCGTAAGAATGCTTCCCATTGCTGCCCTGACTGCACTGCTGACCCAGTTCTCGGATGCGATCAGCTCAATGTGTGAATTCTGTCTGTCTGCCTCTGCTGCAATCGCATCCGCAATCTCTTTGTCTACCTGTTTCATTTCATCAAATGTGTTCATATACGCACCCTCCTACGGGTACTATTATAACACCATTATGAATTAGTTCCAAGTACAACTTCTACTGTTTCTTCCTTATATTCACCATTTTTTGAAGGAATCTGTACCGTCACCTTCACTGCCTCCCCCGGACTGTAGTACTGAAGCTGCTCTCTGAGCGTTGCAACACTGTCAATACTGATGCCTTCAATCTTGGTAATGATTGAGCCCTTGGAAAGTCCCGCCTTATCTGCAGCACCGCCTTCTACTACCTCAGAGATGTAAACGCCTAACGGCATACTGTACATCTGGGCCATATCACTTCCCACCTCTGCCGGCTGAATGCCAAGATACCCCTGTTCTCCATCCGGGAGTTTTGTCCTTGTCTCCTTATTCATCAGAAGCTCAATCACATCACTGGCATCAGAAATCGGGATGGCATAGCCCATACCCTCTACTCCTACCTCGCTCTCACTTGAAGAAGCCTTCATCGTGTTAATTCCAATCACTTCACCGTTCGCATTCAGAAGTGCACCGCCGCTGTTTCCAGGATTGATCGCTGCATCTGTCTGAATCAGCTCACTGTCAAAGCCCTCCAGCGTTCTCTTTGTAGCTGATATGATTCCGGTTGTTACGGACTGTCCATAGCCCAGTGCATTTCCTATGGCAATCGCAGGCTCGCCCACCTGAAGCGCTGTGGAGTCTCCCAGGGTAGCTACCTTGATCTGATCCATTGTTGTGTCCTTAATATCCTTAAGGTTCACTGATACAACGGCAATATCCCTTGCTGCATCTGTCCCCTTAACATTAGCCTCTACACTCTCTTCATCTATGAAGGAAACAGTAAGCGTCTCACTGTTCGCTACCACATGATTGTTCGTAAGAATCAGAAGCTCTGTATCATTCTGCCCCACAATAATTCCCGAACCCGCACTCGGAATCTCCTGCTCAAATACGCCGCCGAAAAAGCTCTGTACCTGCTGGATACTGATATTCGTGATGGATACTACAGAAGGCATTGCACTCTCGGCAATCCTTGTAATATCAGTAGAAATCTTTCCACTGGAGGCCTTCGTAAGCTTCGTGCCTTCCACCTGTTTATCCTCCGACTTATTCCCGGAAGTACGTCCCCCGATTCTGTCCAGCACACTTCCCACCGCAAAGCTCGCTCCTTCAAATCCAGCTCCTGCAACGAGGCCGAATACCAGCGCCGCACATATAATCTTAACCCACTTCGGAACCTTGTGCTGTTTCTTCGGCTTCGGAGCCTGCTCATTAAAGTTATTCGGTTCTGGTGTATAATAGGTATATTGATTTTCCATAAAAATATCTCCCTTCTTTATGACTTACGTCTTTCTCTTTATCATTTCTATGACAGTAAGTTTACAACCTAATTGTGTTTAAATTGTGATAAAATCTTGTCGAAATCTTTAAAAGTTTTTTGGGGGAGGACGCGGACAGGGGCAGGCATATATTTCATTCAAACGGGGCAATATTGCGGTGAACTAACGGCTAACTTCGACTAAGACGTTCGGGAATGCCCTCACGTCTAAGTCTACGTAAGCAGTGGATTTCACCTCCATAAAGGACGCCCCTAATTGTTTTCATGAAATATATGCCTGCCCCTGTCCGCTGTTTTTTGGCTTATGCTGTAGCTGCAAGGATAGGTTGGGGACGGGGTATTTTTAAAAATACCCCGTCCCCAACCTATCCTCAAAAAAGGTCAGCTTCTGTGAAAGCTGACCTTGTCTGTTAATCTTGTAATTGTTACCACGCTCATCCTAATACAACATTTACCGTTAATTATGCGATATTATGCTATTGCTCTGTCGGGAATAACTCCTAAGCTACCTGATACGCTTCATTGTATCGTTTAAAATTCTAGCTTTCGTAGGCATTTTTGAGGTCCAGGAGGGCTTCTTTTAGGAGTGCATCGGAATTGACGGCTGCCTTGTATTCCTGGTCAGCTTCTGCGAGGAGCTGTTTTACATCCTCATGGGAGCCGAGCACTGCCATGTATTCTTTCAAGTCCGGCATCTCCGGGTTGCTTATGATCTCGTATCTGTCGCTTGTCCTGTTTTTTTCCACATATAGTGTTCCGAGTCCTGGTACTCTTGTATAAATATCCTTTATCTGCATCTCATACTTGACAAATACGATATATGAGCCTGTATATCTGCCCTTCTTCGTATATACACGGATGTTGTCATAAGATTTTATGAACTCTGTGTCTGCACCGATCTGTCTGTAATATGTCCTCACTATTCTTGCAACTTCCGAGTATGCCTCTTCGCGGAGAGGATTCATAAGCATTACTTCACATCCATGATTGCTTGTCCTTACCGCCTTCCGGCTTATCTTCTGTACCTTGTGCGCTTCTTCTCCGGTAAGACCGAATCCCATGACACCGACGACCATTACAAGTATCAGCGGGATGAGCCAACCTTTTTTCATAGACTACCTCCGCACAACCAGTACTTTTTTCAGGTACACACCCGGGCGGATTCGAACCGCCGCTCCCGCCTCCGGAGGGCGGTGCTCTATCCCCTGAGCTACGGGTGCATAACAAAATATGAATTTGCAAGTCATATGTTAACACACTTTTGAATAAAAGTAAAGGAAATCCTGTGAACAAATTTCAAAACAGACATTTCATCACACCTTTATCTCAAAGTTCCCGTAAATCTATGCGGTTATTCTTTCGATACATCAGATATGCTGTCCCCAGCAGAAGCACACACAGAACAGCCCGGTATCCCCCGGAATATCCTTCTGGAACCAGACAGGCGCCCGCGCCGCCAAGGAGCGCAAGGACAGCGCCGCCCATGCCGCCAAGCATGGCTGATGCGCTCTGTTTGACCACGTTCACCTCGTTCTCCCAATCCAGGACTGGAAAATACAGGTTAACGGTTATCCCGTATACACATGCAAACAGCAGGATTGCCGCCGGAATCACCATCATCCAGAAGCCATCCTGTAATCCCGGCTTGAATGCAAGGATCAGGAAAACCTCCGACACAAGGTAAAAAGGCAGAATCAGGATCA
>CANOKL010000063.1 GCA_947566645.1 uncultured Lachnospiraceae bacterium | reverse complement strand
TTTTTTAAACTTTATTTTTGTGGTGGTGTGTTTATTTTAAAAATCACCCCTCCCCCAACTTCTCCCCTACCGGAGGTGCCAGATATCCTGGTTGTATTCTTCAATTGTACGGTCCGAGGAAAAGTAACCCGCCATGCTGATATTTATCAGGCTTCTTTTTGCCCATTCCATTGGATTCAGGGCATAATCTGCAATTGCCTGCTCCTTCCGGACGATATAAGCATTGAAGTCCGGCAGTGTCTGGAACCAGTCCTTATCTGTCAGTTCTTTTTGGAGACGCTCCAGTTTTTCCTGTGTCCCATAGTCTGTCATGATCTCACTTGTGAGGAAATCTATTGCTCTTCTGATATTTGCATCCGCATCGTACCATTCTCTTGCACTGTAATCCCCATGTGCGTATCTGCGGATTACCTGGCTGCTGCTTTGTCCAAAGATGTATATGTTTTTCTCTCCTACTGCTTCGGCAATCTCTACATTCGCCCCATCCAGCGTGCCAAGTGTCAGTGCGCCATTCAGCATGAATTTCATATTGCCTGTACCGGAGGCCTCTTTGGACGCAAGACTGATCTGTTCGGACAGGTCACACGCAGGAATCATCTTTTCTGCAGCCGTAACATTATAGTTTTCTACAAACACAATCTGAAGCCACCGGGAGACTTCCTGGTCATCTTCAATTACCTTTGACAGAGTTAAAAGCGCATGGATAATATCCTTGGCAATGGTATACGCCGGCGCTGCCTTTGCGCCAAAGATTGCTGTAACAGGAATCTTCGGCGTATGCCCGGATTTGATTTCAAAATATTTATGGATCAGATACAAAAGGTTAAGCTGCTGGCGTTTATATTCATGCAGACGCTTGGACTGGATCAGGAACATGCTGTCCGGATTTACACGGATCTTCTGTGTATGCCCAAGCCACTGTGCCAGTGTTTCTTTGTTTTCATGCTTAATCTCTGCAAGCCTTTTTAATACCTCCTCGTCCCCTGCAAAATCCTTAAGCCTTTCAAGCTCTGATGCATCCTTTTTATAGCCCGGGCCAATGAGCTCCTCTATCAGATCTGCAAGCTTCGGGTTACATTTCAGAAGCCAGCGCCGGAAGGTGATTCCATTGGTTTTATTGTTGAATTTTTCAGGATACAGACTGTAAAACTGGCTCAGCTCACTGTTCTTGAGGATTTCTGTATGAAGCGCCGCCACTCCGTTTGTGCTGTGGGTAAAATGAATGTCCATGTGTGCCATATGGACTGTTTCACTGGCATCAATGATGGCAGCTGAGGCATCCTCTGTCCTCTGGCGTACAATCTCGTCCAGCTTTTCGATTATGGGCACCAGCTGCGGAACGACTGTATTCAGGTAGTCCTTTGGCCACTTTTCCAGCGCTTCTGCAAGAATGGTATGGTTGGTATATGCACATACCTTTGTCACGATTTCCACCGCTTCTTGGAAATCAATTCCCTCTTTACCAAGAAGGCGGATCAGCTCCGGAATCACCATGGAGGGATGGGTATCGTTGATCTGGACCGCCGCATAGTCATACAGGTCATGCAGATTGCTGCCGCGCTCTACGCACTCCTCCAGTATCATCTGCGCGCCCGCACTGACCATAAGATACTGCTGATAGATCCGCAGAAGCCGTCCCGCCTCATCACTGTCATCCGGATAGAGGAATAATGTCAGATTTCTGGCAATATCGTCTTTATCAAAGGATATGCCCTCGCCGATTACGGATGGATCAACCGTATCCAGGTCAAACAGGTTCAGATAGTTGGTACGTCCTTCATATCCGGTAACTGCAAGCTGATACAGCCTTGCCGTATAGTCTCTGCCCGCAAGTGACACCGCATACGTCTTACTGGTTTTTCTTGCCCAGTCCCTGCCGCCCAGCCAGAAGTCCGGCATCTCTCTCTGTGACTGGTCTTCAAATCTCTGCCGGAACAGACCGCAATGATACCGGAGGCCGATTCCATCTCCCGGAAGATTCAAGGTAGCAAGAGAGTCTAAAAAGCAGGCCGCCAGCCGCCCCAGACCGCCATTTCCAAGGCCTGGCTCCGGCTCGGTCTCCTCAAGCTCTGCCATTGATTTTCCGTGGGCATTCAGACAGGACTTTACTGCATCATACAGCCCCAGGTTGATCAAGTTGTTGCTCAGCAGTTTTCCGATTAAAAATTCAGCGGATATATAGTATAATTTGCGTCCTTCTACAGACCTGGCCCGTTTCTTACTTTCCTCTTCTGTAATGCCAAGCAGAGCAGTATACAGCTCTTCATAAGAGCACTGTTCAATCTCTTTTTTGCAAATGCTTACTAAAGTATTCTCAATCTCTTTCACACCTTTAACTTTCATCATGAAAAATCTCCTTCCACCTAAATTACTACATATTATTTCACAATTGTTCCTGAAATACTTGCGCAATCCTATTAAGAAATTGTATAATCCTATCATAATTTACACAGGAGCAATAAAACACCGGATATGAAAACGATTGAGAATAATACGCTTGTACGGGATTCTGCATATCAGGAAACAAAGCGGCATACTGATACAATGTTTGCATATAATATCTATCCCTGTACAATTCCTGATGATTTTGCTTTTGTCCCGATTCACTGGCACAACAGCATGGAAATCATCTATGTAAAACATGGAACCGGAATCGTCCGGATAGATTTTGAAACCTACGCAGCAGAAGCCGGCGATATCTTTTTTATCCTGCCGGGACATTTACACGGGCTCGGGAATATCAAAAAGAAACGAATGGAATACGAAAACATTATTTTTGACATGAATTTTCTTGGAAGTGACAGAGTGGATCTCTGCAGCCAGAAATACCTCCAGCCACTCTTAAACGGAAAACTGGTTTTCCCTTCCCGCATCAGGAAAGAGGATCCCGTCTATCCGTCTGCCGCCGCATGCCTGGACGCTTCGGACCGGTTATGTTCCTTACGCCCTGCGGGGTACGAGCTGGGCGTAAAGGGACATCTGATGATCCTTTTCTCTATTATGATTCAAATGACAGTGAAACAGGAGAAAGAGCCTGTTGATGATAAAAATATCGAAAAACTGAAGACTGTACTTCTGTACATTGAACAGAATTATGACCAGAAGCTGACAGTAGAGCTTATGGCTGAGAAATGCGGATACAGCGCCAGCCACTTTATGCGTTGGTTTAAAGAGGGTGCCGGATCTGGATTTGCCGGCTATCTGATTGAATACCGCCTTGGCAGGGCTGCCCAGGATCTCCGCAGTACGAATGATACCATTCTAAAAATATCGGAAGCAAACGGATTTGACAACCTTTCAAATTTTAACCGTTTATTTAAAAAGAAATATGGAATGACGCCTGGTCAGTTCCGTCGGCAGAGCTTTAGTACGCCCCCTAACTAAGGGGCGTATTTTCTATACCTCTAGGATGCACCTATTTTTTTGCGCCGTTCCGCAAGCTGGGCTGCGAATATGTTTTGTGTAATTTTCTCCTGATCATCCTCAGTAAGCTCTAAAAACTTGCAGCCGTATTCATACTTCCCATCCTCTCTTTCTACGATGCGCAGTACCTGGCAGTACATGGTAGATATGGGCCTGTCCTCAAGCAGCTGTACCTTCAGCAGGAATTTATCACCTTCATGATATCTGCACTCCGAGCTGATGCACGCCCCTCCCACACTGATATTCAGCATTCTGCACGGCTTTTCCCCAATCTCCAGTCCACTGAACATCGTAACAGTTGCGTCAAGATCCGTGCTCAGCCGGAAAAAGGCACGGTCATTTCCTATTTTGGTTACAACCAGTTCTTCTGTCTTCCATATGTGTTTATCCCTGGGCGTAATAACTCCCTCCATATAAACCGCTTTCTTTTCATGATCACTGTATCCCCGGATCCTGACACGAAGAGGTTCGCTGCCCTCCTCTGGAATCTCCATTTCAGAATATTGATATAATTCCGCTGTATTTTTCCACAATCCCTGTATTTTTGCGACAAAAAGAAAACAGCCGTCAAAATCTGTCACCTCCACCCGCATACCCGAATAGTGATGCAGCTCTCCGCCATTGACTGTTTCCTCAGTTTTAACAGGCTCCTTTTGATTCCTCACCCCAAACAAATTAAAAAACTTCATAAGCCTTCCTCTCTCATTTATGCTGTACGGCATACCATTTTCATTCTTTCACCACTTTAGAGCATCCTTCAGCCTTTAAGTAATCGCTTATTCACTCTATGGTTGTATAAATTATACCTTACTCTGTTTCCAACGGCAATACTTTTATTGCATTCCGCTTACAGCATACTTCCTCTTCGGTTACTGTTTACTCCGTGACCAGCAGCCTTAGACCTGTGTGAACAGTAACCCTCTTTGCACGAGTGTGCATTCCCCATCAAGGCTCTGTCTGAGCTGCATGCCCGTTCCCTTTGTCGTCTTTGCTTCCATTATTATCCGGGCTTCCATTGTCTCCGTTATTGCCCGGGCTTCCATTGTCCCCATTATTGCCCGGGCTTCCATTGTCCCCATTATTGCCCGGGCTTCCATTATCCCCATTATTGCCCGGGCTTTCATTATCCCCATTATTGCCCGGGCTTCCATTGTCCCCATTATTGCCTGGGCTTCCATTGTTTCCGCTATTGCCCGGGCTTCCATTATCCCCATTATTGCCCGGGTTTCCGTTGTTTCCGTTATTGCCCGGGTTTCCGTTGTTTCCGCTATTGCCCGGGCTTCCGTTGTTTCCGCTATTGCCTGGGCTTCCGTTGTTTCCGTTATTGCCCGGGCTTCCGTTGTTTCCGCTATTGCCGCTGCCCTTATTTTTATCTTTGCTGCCGTTGTTTTCTTTTTTACCGCTTCCCTTGTTTTTATCTTTGCTGCTGTTGTTTCCGTTTTTTCCGTTGCCTTTGTTTTTATCTATGTTGCCGTTGCCGCTGTTATTTCTATTTCCACTATTATCTTTCAAATTGGAATCCTGCCCGCTCTTACTGTCATATTTCTGTTCTCTGGGCTTTCTATTTTCTGCATCATCCTCTTTACTGCCGGAATCTGATGTGCGTTTATCGGTGTTCTCCTTTTCCTTTGATTCACCAGATACCGTTTTTTTCTTTTCTTCCAAAGATTTTGCATCATCCTGTTCTCTGTCTTTTTTTTCTGAAGATTCCTGCCGCTTTTTTTCTGAAGACGGAGAATATACAAGCTTTTTCCCTGCATGTTCCTGACAATACTCAAGCAGCTCCATTACAGACATTTCATGAAGTTCCCCTGCCTCTATGCCATATATATCAGCCAACTCTGATTCCAGAAATTCCCTGCCCACTTTTTCCGTTCTGCTGTCTATACGCTGAAAAGCTGTAATAACATCAGACATTCCCATTAGTTCTAATTTTCTATCAATGCCGCTTCCCAGCTCTGATTCCAGTTTATTATACAGATTCCCGTCTTTGGCACATATCGTTACCAGAATTCCCCCATCCTCTTGCAAGTAACTCCCTTGCGCAGTGTTTTCTACCAAAGTATCTATAACTGACGACAGAGTCTCCTTCTTCTTCCATCCCAGCGCCCGTATTACGTCCTTTCCATCCTGATTTAATCCTTGCAGCTTCTCCACGTGACAGGATTCATCTATGAAAATCTGTATGCTGGGATTAATGTCCAGTACAATATAAATACGCTCCTGGTCTTCCCCCAGTATTCCCAATAAGCATATAAAAAACACTACAAATCCGGCACAGGCCGATAACGCGTATTTTGAGCCCTCCCTCCAAAGAACACTTCCTTTCCGGATTCTCCCATGGCTCTTACAGGAATTGTGCCATCTGCCGGCATCTGCATATTCCTCTGTTTTATAAGATTCTGCGTCACCAGGCATCTGCTTACTCTTTTCTGCAGCTTTCAGCACTGACTCATATACATCTGGCGCTGCTTCCAAAAATCCGTTCTGAATTTTACTTCTCAAATCATTTCTATTCATGTAGCCGCCTCCCAGCAAACTCTTTTTGCAATTTACGGATTCCTCTGTTATACCGTGTTATTACTGTTCCCAGGGGCATACCTGTCATTTCAGCAATCTCTCTGTGTTTCAGGCCGCTCACATCATGCATAATAATAATATTTCTATCATCCAGAGTAAGCATTTCAAACATTTTTTCCAGTATCACCCGATTCTCAACATTTGTCATGTCCTCAAATCCCAATTGATACTCCACATCCTCATAATTCACATTTTGTATCCGTTCTTTTCTGTATTTCATTAGAAAAAGATTCTTGGCAATTGTCATCATCCATGCCATGGGATTTCCCTGTTCACGATACAAATGACAATTATTAAATACTTGAACAAAAGTATCCTGCAGCAAATCTTGTGCATCCTCTGCATTCAGGGTATAAGAAAGCAAGAATGCATAAAGAGGGCTGTATGATAACTCATACAACTCTCTAAATGCATCCTGATCGCCCTGGCAAATACGTTCTAATAGTTTTTTATCTATATAAACTTTCTGTTTAACAGTTGCCTTTTGCATCAGATAACCCTTTCACGCCAGATCTGTTCAGAAATAACTTACTGCTAAATTGTTATTTTACCACAACTGTCTTGGTAATGGAGCCATAATTTTTTTCTTTTTTGGTTTTAACCCCACTAATCGTAATGGTATATTTATTGCCTTTCTTCATGTTGGAAATCTGAACCTTTATATTTCCTTTAGCCTTTTTTACAATCTTAGCATCACATGACTGTCCGTCCCCATCTACCACACTGACCGATGCATCCTTATAATAAGCCGCGGATTTCATTTTCAATACTACAAATTTCTTATTCGAAACAGTAGCCTTTCCAACCTTGCTCTGCGTTTTCATGCCCTTCGCTGTAAAAGTCTTCTTTACATCAACTGCCTGTGTAGAATCTTTGCCCAGGATTCCTTCAATCTCTAACGTATATTTCTGCCCTTTTACCAGTCCACTTACAGAAACTGTTAACAGCCTCTTATTCTTCTTAGAAATTTTACAGGAAATTTCTTTTCCATCCACATCCCTGATCACAGCATTAAGGTCATCCGTATAAGTTACTTTCTGCTTAAAAGAAACATTTACTTTTCCAGCAGATGTACAAGTAATCTTGGCAACCTCCTGTGCCTTTGGTTTAGCCTTTTTGCTTTCTTCCGTCTTCTGCTTCTTTGCCCCCTGTCCGGCTGTCTGTGCTGTTAAGTTAGTTCCATCCTCCTTCGCAAGCGCTGTCGTTGGCATTGTCGCCACCATGCTTAATACTAAAGCTCCTGCTGCAATTTTCTTTAAGTTCTTTTTCATCATTGAAAAGTACCTCCTTTAATTTATTGATATATAGTAAATGCATAAAACGACTCTTTTATTTCAACGATTTTAATTTTTTTTGCAGAAGCAGACTTTGCCCGTCAGATGATCCCGCTTCTGATCAGTCAGCGGCTGTGAGCCCCTCATGTAAAGGCGTATCCTGTTTATTGCGACAGATATTGGACATATCCCCCACAATATGATAAAATAAAGATAATCACAAAGGAATACAGGAGGTTGCTATGCGAAAAATAAATCAAGGATTAGTCTGTCTTTTAACAGCCTTTCTATGTGCCGCGTCCCTCTCCCTTCCGGCTTCTGCCCAGGAGACTGTACCAGTGCAGCCGGTTCAGCCGTCGGCACGTCCCACACAGCCGGTTCAGCCGGCAGCACGTCCCACGCAGCCCGTACAGCCGGTTCAGCCCGGAGGGTCGCGGGGAAATACTGCCAGGGACAGAGGGGCTTTTTACAATCCCCGTACAGATAATCCGCAAAGAAGAAGCATACAAAATACACAGACCCAGGCTTCGGACATGACATCCGCATCAGACAGACCAGTAATCACGGATCAGACAGAGCCCTATGAAGATAAGATTATTCTGAAATGGAAGCAGGTAGAGGGCGCCAGCGGGTATGAAATCTTCCGCAGCCAGAAAGAAACCGGAACTTATACAAAGGTAAAGTCCATTTCCGGAGCTGCTACTGTGGAATGGACGGACGAGAATCTGAAAAAGGGCGAAACCTATTATTACAAAATCAGGGCATACAGGGAATCCGGCGGCAAGAAAACGTACGGAAAATTCTCGAATATATACAAAAAGGGAAAAGCCGGCTGGGTTTACAAGGACAATGAGAAGTTGTACTACGATTCCCAGGGGAAACTGGTAACAGATGTAAGCAGCCTGATCGGCGAGCAGTCGTCCTATGTGCTCATGGTCAATAAACAGGAAAATGTAGTAACCGTATATGCAAAGGACGGTGGGACAGATGCCCTGATCCCGGTAAAAGCATTTATCTGTGCAACCGGGGAGGACACACCGACCGGGACCTTTTATACACCTCAGAAATACAGATGGCTCCTGCTGGTAGGTCCCTGCTACGGACAATGGTGTACCGGGATACAGGGGGATATCCTGTTCCACTCTTCCCCTTATAAGACCCAGGATAACAAGGATCTTGATGTGGCGGAGTACAACAAGCTGGGGACCACCTGTTCACACGGATGCGTCCGGCTGAAAGCAGGAGATGCAAAGTGGATCTACGATAACTGCGCGGTTAATACACAGGTAGTCATTTACAACAGCTCTGACCCGGGACCGCTTGGAAAACCGGAGGCAGAACAGCTTGATGCCTCCCATACATGGGATCCGACAGATCCTAATATGTCTTCGGAATGTCAGAAACGACACTGCCATTAAGTAAGCCTGGTGGTCTTCCCGTAATTCCTGTCCGGGGAATTGCGGGAGTGCGCCAGTACGGAACAATCCGCGTATCAGAGGTGTGAAAAGGAGAAGAAAATGGAACAGATGTCATTATTTGACAGCGGCAGGCAGACGGTGCCTCTTGCAAACCGGATCCGTCCCCAGACGCTTGAAGAATTTGCAGGCCAGGAGCATCTTCTCGGAAAGGGGAAGATGCTCCGGTCACTTATTGAGCAGGATCAGATATCCTCCATGATATTCTGGGGACCGCCCGGCGTCGGGAAGACTACGCTTGCCAGTATTATTGCAGGACGGACATCGGCTGACTTTATTAATTTCAGCGCCGTGACAAGCGGAATCAAAGAAATTAAGGAAGTCATGAAGCAGGCTGAGAACAGCCGGAAAGTGGGAATCCGCACTGTTCTTTTTGTGGACGAAATACACCGGTTCAATAAAGCACAGCAGGATGCCTTCCTTCCTTTTGTAGAAAAAGGAAGCATTGTCCTCATTGGCGCTACAACAGAAAATCCTTCCTTTGAAGTAAACGCCGCGCTTCTCTCCAGGTGCCGCGTATTTGTATTAAAGGCACTGGAAAACAAAGATATTGTAAAGCTTCTCCAGAATGCCCTTAAAAGCCCGGCAGGGTTTGGCGACCAGCATGTGAAGATTACAGACAGGCAGATCGAGGCGGTTGCGGCATTTTCAAACGGAGATGCCAGAACTGCGTTAAACACACTGGAAATGGCAGTTTTAAACGGCGAGATCCATGCAGAGGGCATTCTCGTCACCAATGAGGGACTGGAGCAGTGTATCAGTAAAAAATCTCTTTTATACGATAAAAATGGGGAAGAACATTACAACCTCATATCAGCCCTTCATAAATCCATGCGGAACAGCGACCCAGATGCAGCGATTTACTGGATGTGCCGGATGCTTGAGGGCGGGGAAAATCCCCTGTATATTGCAAGGAGGCTAATCCGCTTTGCAAGCGAGGACATCGGCATGGCGGACAGCCATGCACTGCAGGTTGCAGTAGCCGCCTATCAGGCATGCCATTTTCTCGGACTGCCAGAGTGTGATGTACATCTGACCCATGCGGTCACCTATCTCTCTATGGCTCCAAAATCCAATTCCTTATATACTGCCTGCGAAGCATGTAAACGCGATGTGAAAGAACTCCGGGCTGAACCGGTGCCCCTTGTACTCCGCAATGCCCCTACAAAGCTTATGAAGGAGCTGAATTACGGAAAAGGGTATGAATATGCCCATGATACAGAGGAAAAACTTACTCATATGCAGTGTATGCCTGACATGCTGAAAGACAGACGGTATTATCATCCGGGCATACAGGGCGAGGAGAAACGGGTGAAAGAAAGACTGGAAGCCATTGAGGATTATCGCTCATCACAATCGGGGACGGGGTAAAATTAATTTTACCCCGTCCCCGATTTGCAAAATTCAGGCCCATATAGCCATGATCAGCGTTCCTATCACCATAAACATAAGCCCAATTGCTGCTTTTCTTGACAGCTTTTCCTTGAATACCATATAGGAAAAGGCCACGGTAACGAGAATACTCAGCTTGTCTATGGGGACAACCACGCTGACAATGCCGTTCTGAATGGCATAATAATAACATAGCCAAGATGCACCTGTGGCAAGACCGGAGAGCGAAATATAGAGCAGTTCTCTTCGGTCAATCCCCCGAATCTGCCCGTGCTTTCCTTTTAACAATACGATTAACCACGCCATCACGAGAACCACCCCTGTACGAATCGCTGTCCCCAGATTGGATTCCACGCCGCTGATGCCAATCTTTGCAAGAATTGTGGTAAGAGCGGCAAAGACCGCAGATGCAATGGCATATGGCATCCATATCCCGTTCCCCTTTGTGCCGTCCGCCTCCTTCCGCTCAATCATCAGGAAAATGCCCAGGGCCAGAAGCACAATTCCTCCCAGCCTGACAGTTAAATGTTCTGTTTCGCCCAACAGAAAAAGCGCGATCAAGACAGAGAGAATGGTACTGGACTTGTCGATAGGAACCACTTTATTGACATCTCCGGCAGACAATGCCTTGAAGTAACAAATCCAGGACGCTCCTGTGGACAGCCCTGACAAAACTAGAAAAACTAAGGATTTCCCGCTTATCTGTGTTATCGTTCCGACAGAGCCGACAACAAACGCCATGATCCATGAAAACAGCAGCACCACTATAGTCCGCAATGCAGTCGCAAGATCAGAATCGGTCTTTCTAATTCCGCACTTTGCAAGAATTGCCGTCAGTCCGGCAAAGAACGCAGATAATACGGCCATAATAAGCCACATAAAACCACTCCTTTTTCTGGTATTCTGCAAAAACAATTTCTTCTCCATCTTTCATGCTTATTCCCTGGTGTCTAACCGTTTCATAGTTCAAAAGCCGGAATAAATGATTTTGTATTTGCTCAAATAGAAATATACCATAATAGTATGTATTATACTTTTGTCAATAAGTTAAAATACATACCTTTTTATGGATAAGGAATTTGTAATTCATGTTCATTCATCCTCCTACACCTTTCTGAAAAGTTTTTACACAAACAGAAGTCCGAACAGCTAAATGGTCTATTAATACCTCATACTTCTACTACTTCAAAATCAGTGTTAGAACAGGTGTTAGAACAACCACAAAAAAATGACATATCAAGTGATGAGAAGGCCTGATAAATATCCAAAAGAAAATACCGGAACTCCCATTTTATAAGGATTCCGGTATTTTCTTCAATCAGTCGGAGTGACAGGATTTGAACCTGCGGCCTCTACGTCCCGAACGTAGCGCTCTACCAAGCTGAGCCACACTCCGTTATGTAACCGGATACTTAATGTGACAATATCCGGTGCCCCTGCCAAGGAACTACGGATAGAGGACTCGAACCTCTACTAACAGAGTCAGAGTCTGCTGTGCTGCCATTACACCAATCCGCATCAGCATTATATTCACTGTTTTTGTTCAGCGAACATATATTATTATACCGGATTTTCCATAAAAATCAAGTCCTTTTTTCCTTTTTTTTATTTTTGTTCCTATTCACCAAATTCAGACCCAGATCGCCCTCATTTTTATGTCATAATACATCAAAATCCGCGAGCTGATCAAATTCTTTCCTCTCGAATTCCTGGATAGAGATATGCTTTTTATTAGGGTTCGCATATACAAAGGTTTTGTCCACATTTTCCAGGTAATTCTGAATCTTATCATTCGTGGCACTGATAATCGCCTGGAAGCCAAGACCCCGGATCAGGGAAATACAGCTTGCCACCTTCTCGGCATCCATCTTGGAAAATGCTTCATCCAGCACAACAAGACGGATGGTCGGGGTGCGCCTGAGCTTCTGCGGAAGATGAATCCGGTAAACCTGTGCGAAGCTGGCAAGAAGAGCCACATACAGCGGATTCTGCCCTTCTCCGCCGGAATTCTTCTTGATCATCCTGCTAAGGCCAATGGTCATGTCCTTCTCGCCCTTTACAATCTGCTGCATGTCAAAGGAAAGATAGGTCCGGTAATCGGCATACTTATCCATATTCCGCTTCGCCTCGTCAAGCTCCTCCTTCGTGGCATTTTCCGGAGGAATGAAGATGCTGATCAGCTCATTCATCATTTCCCCATACTGGTCCTCGTGCTCCATGGTGAACATATTCAGCTGGTTGTCCATGTGGTTCGTGAGCTGGGAGGGCTGGATATTCAGGGAGTCGTCCATGAACATCCTGTAATACTTCCCGTCTGCCCCTTTATTTTTCGTGATAACAAACTGGTATTTGTCCTTGCCGAAGTCCATTCCGCTGATGACGCGGTTCAGCTCGTCCCGGCGCTGGTATGCTTCCCTTATGGCGCTGCGGATTTTGAAAATGAAATCGTCTTTGAAGTGCTCCACTGCCGAACGCGCCTGCTCTTTTGCCGTCTCCCGGTAGGTCTCCAGCTCGTCGCAGGAGAGGCTCTCCATGAGCCGGTCATAGGGGTCATTGTCCTTAATTCCCGTTGAAAAGGTCCGGTTCGGGTAGCTGCGGATATATTCTCCCCGGATATTAATCAGCTTCTGGTACTCTGCCTCCTCCCTTTCCTTAAGAGGATAACTCTCCATAATCTTCTGACGGCGCAGGTAATCATAATTTTCCGTGCGGCGGCTGTCCAGGTACCGGGTGAACTCCTCCTCATATTCCTCTGACCTGGAAAAACCGGTTTCCGGCCCGTCCTGACAGGATGCGGTCTGACTGTCAAGCCTTTCACAGAACTCCTCGAAGCTCTTGTGCTGATCCTTAAGCTGTCCCTCTGCCGCAATGATTTCCTCGGAAAACTTCTGAATATCGCTCTGATTCGCCCAGACTGTCTTTCGCGCCTTCTCAATCTGCCTGCTTTTCTCAGCCTGCTTTTCCATAAGTTCTTTTTTCTGCTGCTCCCAGGCATCCACGGTTTCGTTCTTAAGCTTTCCGATCTTCTGCTCCAGTTCCTTTTTCCGGCGCTCCCTGCCCGGAATCTCCTCCATATCCTTAAGTTGCTGAATATAATCCGCAGCAGGAAGAGGAAGCGCCTCATACTGAAGGAGCTGCCGGATTTCCTCCAGCCGCTCCTGGAGGGGAAGCCGCTTTTCCTGCAGCGACTGGCACCGTTCTTCCAGTCTCAGGATACGCTGGCGCATGCTCATTTCCCCGATGTATGCCCGTCTCGTATAATATTCCGAATCTATATGCTGTAAGGAAAAATGACGATACAGCATACAGTCCGGAGTGATCCCGGTATGGCATGCCATAAGCTCTCTGGCATTCTCACACTTCATGACATTTCCTAAAATAAAATCTATATAAGCCCGTACATGGGGTTCCTCTGCAATAACCTCCTCAGCTAGCGCGCCAGGCCTTACGGGATGCTCCTCCTCAGATGCCCGGCAGGAATCCAGTACCGCCGCAGGGCCGAGCTGTTTCCTGTCCATTTCTGCATAAATTTCAATAGCATCCTTTGCAAATTCCGGCTCGGTTACAAGGAGCAGCTTATTTTCGCCCAGGTATCCTTCTACGGCATTTCGCCACCGCTCATCCCTGATCTCCAGAAGATCTGCAAGAATCTGCACATTCACGAACCTGCCGCAGCGCTCCCTGAGACGGTTCCGCAGCTCAAACCTGGCCTCTTCTACCTCTCTTGGGTAGGCCTTCTTTCCCTGCTTTAACTCCTTAAGCTCCTCTCTTGCTTCCTTTTCCTCACGCTTCACAGACCGGAGCGCGCTGTCTGCCTCCCGGCGTTCTTCTTCAAGCTCGCAGAAGAGCTCCCGGATCGTCTCCTGAAGCCTTACAAGTTCCTCTTCGGTCACGGTTCCTGCATCGAATTTCTCCACATCCCATATGAGCTGATTGGACGCGAGATCTGTCTTCTTCCATTCCTTCAGCCCCTCTGCTGTCTTCTTCCATCTTGTCCTGGCAGCTTCCAGGCGCATAAGCGTCTCATTTAAGGACGCATGCTCCTGCTCCATGCCGGAATACCCGCTGTCAGCTATACGAAGCAGAAGTTCCTCATACTCCTTCTGCAGGGCTTCCTGCTCTTTCGACAGCTTTTGAAGCAGAACTTCCTGTCCCTTTATGGCATCCTCGCGCTCCCTGACCTTCCCCTTAAGCTCCAGGCTCTTTTCCTCAGACTGGAGCATTTCCAGGCGTCTGATCTGATAGTCGCAGGACTTTGCACTTTCCCTTGCTTCCTGGTAGATGTCAAATGCCTTCCTGATCTCCCCGAGCCTTCTGATCTCTCCAAGGGTCTCTTCAATCCTGCTCTGCATCCTGCCGTACTGCATGACGCTCTCTTTCAGATCCTCGATATGGATATCCTGCTCCATGCAGATATATTCCTTCACAAAGTCCTCCAGCTTAATGTTCATGCGGAATGGGATGGCGCGCTTAAACAGACGGGGAAATTTCTCCCCGTCCAGCCCTCCTAAGTAAATGTCATACATCTGCCTGCGGAATCTCTCGTTGTTCGGGCCGCAGTAATGCCGCTCCGCTGTAAAATTTCTCTGGAGATACTCACGCATCTCCGCCGTGGAAAGGCAGCGCTTCCCTGCCCGGTACTGATTCTCAAGGAGACCTCCCATATGCCAGAAAAACAGCCGGCTGATCTCATTTGATGCTGTCTCCACATCAAAAACAACGCCCACACACTGGCGTTCACTGGTGGCCGTATTCTGAAACTCCAGTACAATGGTACTGGAGAAGTTCTGATTTCTGAGATACTGGAACTCATTATTCTCGCTGATATTTACCATACCCCTCAGATATTCTATAAGGGTGCGGTCTGAATCGTCTGCCGCCGCCTTATTAAAGAACCTGCGCCCGTCCGTGTTGGCGTACAGGACAATCTGCAGGGCATCAATGACCGTGGACTTCCCGCTCCCGGAATGCCCTGTAAAGAAATTGATTCCTTCGCTTAAAGTCAGTATCCTCTTATCTATGTAGTGCCAGTTATTCAGGCATATCTTCGAAAGTGCCCGGAAGGCCTGCTTCTTCTCCAATGTCATCCTCCTCACTGAATGTTTCCAAAAGTTTCCTGATATCCTCGCCGGAAAGCACCGCGTGGACCGTAGGGTAAATGACAAGTCTTGTATTTTCCCCCAGCTCCTCCAGCACATCCAGAGGCTCAATGATCTGGTATTTCTTAAGAAATGTGATGGTGCGCCGAAGCTCCGTAGGAGACGGGATGCCGGAAAGCACCCGGAATTCCCCTGCCTTCCCGTTCACTCCGCCAAGGGTGGTCACCACCTGCACACTGGCGGAAGCCTTTGCCATCTGCTCGTCATAGATCAGCTTTAATATAAGAAGATAAATGGTAGCGAGCCTGGGAAGCTTTTCTCCCCACAGCGTCTCTCCCTGGATATAGATCACGCCCATGTGGACATTTTCCGTAAGCGCAATACCCGCCACCTGGAAATATTCCTTCAGAAATTCCATATGTTTGCTGCACACCCTGTACTCCTTCACATACTGGAACCGCCCGGAGCGCTTATCAAACCTGCGTTCCAGGAGATATGTCTGGCGGTATAAAAGCTGAATCACCGCGGTAACCGCTTCCTGCTCCTCCTGGGGCAGCTCTCTGTAATACTCCATCATAGGGACCTCCTTACAAATTTAAGCGCCGGATAACGATACCCGTCCTTCTCTATCATTTCCTCCGCCTCAGAAACCACAACGTATCTGCTGTTCCTCCTCGTACTGTAATCATAGGCAAGAATCAGCTTTTCAAATTCTTCCGGATCTGCAAAGGAAAGTGACGCCGCGTCCAGCACCTCTCCCTCCATATGGCTCTCAATAAATTCCTCAATCTGCTTCCGGCTGAAACGGCTCTGAACCCGGTTCAGCCTCAGTACATCCTCCCGGTTCAGATCTTCCGCCAGCTCCTCGTCCGCCATCTGGCTTACGAAATCCTTCTTTCCCTTTCTCCGCTTATAGAGAGACTTTTCCGACAGGATTTCCAGGTGGGACAGGTTCATCTGCGCGCCAACTGCCTGGATCCGCGCTTCCTTATCCCTGCTTTCTGCAATCTGATTCAGAAGCTGTACGACCAGTCCCTTTGTATCCGTCTCCCCGCTCAGCAGGTAATTCATCCTCGTCACCGTGGCCCGGACATACTTGGTGTGCTCTTTATCCATATTGGAAATACGGTGCTCAATATCATCAAAGCCACGCTCAATCAGATCCAGTAATTCCAGCACATCCTCCCCCGTCTCTCCCATCTCCCGGGAACGCCTGCGGATCCTGGCAATCCAGTCCCCATCCTCCCGCATATCCCGGAGACATTTCTTAATATCTGTCTTGTAAATGTAAAAATTATCCGAAGTCTTCAGGATGTGGTATTTCTTCCTGACAATCTCCTCCACATATCCTTCCAGGTGCTCCTTCAAAAGCTCCCCATAAGTGGTTCTGCCAAGAAGCCTCCCGAAAAATTTATCCATGTTGTGGAGCATGTCCTGGAGCGCCTTATTCAGCCGCCTCGTATTTGCCAGGGCTGTGCGGAGCATGCTAAGACCCGCCTTTGGGTCATTCCGGAAGGAAAACAGGGTGGCATAGACGTTCTGAATGTAGATCTCCGTCTCTTCCCCGCCCTCTGAGTGAATCTTCTCAAGCGCCTCAATAAAAACAGCAGCATAATCGGGGATCACGATATTGGTCACCAGAGTGTTATAATCCTCCACCGCCTTAAGCCACCCCATCCTGAGAAGCCATTTCAGCATCCTGGAGGAGGGAGTCTCCAGCATGTCGAACTCTGTCTCGTTCTCCTCTCTCTTTAATTCAATCTGCTTTTTCATATTCAGGTCTGCCAGCACCTGGATGCACAACTCCCTGGTCAGGAAGTAATTGCTATACTGGTATTCCTCGTTCACCGCAAGAAGCGCCTCTATGTAGGCCTCACGGTTGACGGACCGGAACAGGGTCCAGAAAGTGTCTGGAATTTCATCACGCAGCTGCATGGCGGGCTGCCCTCCTTTATGCCAATTGACTTGAGTATATTATAAGCCAAATAACTGATAAGTACAAGTTTGGGACGGGGCATTTTTAAAAATGCCCCGTCCCAAATTGACGGTACTGATTACTTGATTTTAATTGTCACGGTGCTCTTCTTACTGCTTCCGTCTGTTGCTGCTGCTGTAATCTTAACCTTCTTTCCTTTTCCGGCTTTC
>CANOKL010000062.1 GCA_947566645.1 uncultured Lachnospiraceae bacterium | reverse complement strand
AAAAAATTTAACACTTTTTAAATAATTTTTCCGGATATTTCCTGGGGGGGACGGGGAATTTTTAAAAATACCCCGTCCCCGACTACAATTAAAAGATCCAGATCCCCAGTGGTACATACCTTCCCACAAAAAACACTCCTATTACATATACAATTACAACAATATACGCAATTCTGTCTCTGGTTTTGTAATGAAGGGGGTTCATCTTTGTCCGGCCTTCTCCGCCCCTGTAGCATCTCGCCTCCATTGCCATGGCGAGGTCATTTGCCCGGCGGAAGGCGGACACGAATAAGGGCACCAGGATTGGGATCATGCTCTTTGCTCTCTGGATCATGTTGCCGCTTTCTAAGTCCGCGCCGCGTGCAATCTGTGCTTTCATAATCTTGTCGGTTTCTTCCAGCAGAATCGGGATAAAGCGCAGTGCGATTGACATCATCATTGCCACCTCATGCACGGGAACATGCAACTTATTAAGCGGATACAGAAGCTTTTCGATTCCGTCTGTCAGCTCATTCGGGGTTGTGGTAAATGTCATAAGTGATGAGCCTATGATCAGATAGATCAGGCGGATGGTCATATAGACTGCTGTTCTAAGTCCGCCCTCTGTGATCGTAAAGATCCACTTATGGAACAGCACTGCCCCGTCTCTTGTGAGGAACAGATTAAAAATTACGGTAATCATCAGCAGCATGACTACTGCTCTTAAGCCCTTTACGATGTGCTTAAAGGGAACCTTTGATGCACGTATCACCCCAAAAAGAAACAGGGTTGCCATGATATACCCCGGGATGCTTTTGAATAAAAATAATGAAATTAAATATAGCAGGGTAGACACAAGCTTTACTCTTGGGTCCAGCCTGTGCAGTACGCTTTTTGCCGGATAATATTGTCCTATTGTAATGTCTCGAATCATTTTTCTGTCTCCAATACACGTATAATTATGGTTCACGGACTGGCTGTCCGCTCATGGCGCAACAGTTCAGACAAACTGACCTGCTACCTCATGGCAGCCATAATCTCGTCTGCTGCCTCCTCTACAGTTGTCACACCGGTATCCACAGCGAAGCCGCGCTCTTTTAAGTCATGCATAATATATGTCACCTGCGGGGCTGCAAGGCCTACCTCTTCTAATTCTCTGAAATGTGCAAATACTTCCTTAGGTTCATCGTTATACATCACCTCTCCATGGTTCATTACGATAATCCGGTCCGCATAGCGTGCAATGTCTTCCATGCTGTGGGAAACCAGAATTACGGTCATGTCTGTCTGCCTGTGCAGGTATGCAATCTGTTCCAGAATATCATCCCGTCCCTTCGGATCAAGACCAGCCGTGGGTTCGTCAAGTACCAGTACCCTGGGACGCATGGCAAGAACACCTGCAATAGCTGCCCGGCGCTTCTGTCCGCCGGACAGCTCGAAGGGAGAAGCCTTATAATATTTTTCCTTAAGTCCTACAAGCCTCAGAGCCTCCAGGGCCCGTTCCCTGCATTCATCCGGAGTAAGTCCCTGGTTTTTCGGCCCGAAGCATACATCTGTCATTACATCAATCTCGAACAGCTGATGCTCCGGATACTGGAATACTAGTCCTACCTGGCTTCGAAGCTCCTTCATATTATATCCATCCTGGTAAATATTTTCTTCATTATAATAGATCTGCCCGGAGGTTGCCCGGATCAGTCCGTTAAGGTGCTGGATCAGTGTTGATTTCCCTGAGCCGGTATGACCGATAATCCCGACAAATTCCCCATGGGGAATCGTAAGACTCACGTCCTTTAAGGCATGCTTTTCATATGCCGTGCCCGGACTGTATACATAATTGAGATTCTCTAATCTAATTGACATAAATAATTCACTAACTCCTCTTTTCTTAGTATTCCCTCCGGTATCGCAAGCCCTCTTTTTTTCAGCTCATCTGCAAGAAGGGTAACCTGCGGCACGTCCAGACGGAAGCTTTTCAGCTCGTCCACCCGTGAAAATATTTCCTTTGGCGTTCCTTCCATCACAATATGTCCGTGATCCATCACATAGATCTTGTCTGCATCTATAACCTCTTCCATGTAATGGGTAATGAGAATCACTGTAACGCCCTTTTTTTCGCGAAGCTTCTGTACAGTCTTTAATACTTCTTTTCTACCAACCGGGTCAAGCATGGCCGTAGGCTCATCCAGCACAATGCACTTCGGCTCCATGGCCACTACGCCTGCAATCGCGACGCGCTGTTTCTGCCCGCCGGACAGCTTATTCGGGGAATGATGCCGGTAGGAAATCATCCCCACTGCCTTCAGACTCTCTTCCACCCGCTGCCAGATCTCATCCGTGGGAACCCCCAGATTCTCAGGGCCAAAGCCCACATCCTCCTCCACAACTGTTCCGATGATCTGGTTATCCGGATTCTGGAATACCATGCCTGCAGACTGACGTACATTCCACAGCTCCTCTGGCTCCTTTGTATTCCGCCCGTCTACCCACATCGTCCCTCCTGTGGGAACAAGGATTGCATTCATATGCTTGGCAAGAGTAGATTTCCCGGAACCATTGTGCCCGAGGATGGCGATGAACTGTCCCTCCACTGCCTCCAGGTCCACCTGGTCAATTGCCCGGGATGTGCCTGTCACATTGCCCTCCTCGTCCCGTCTCTCATATTCAAATATTAGTTTTTCAGTCTGAATCATTGTTCTGCCCATGGATGTCTGCCTCCGTACTTGCAATCGTTACAACTACTTTTTCACTATTGTACGACACTTAAGACCATTTTTCAAGATCATGATTTTGAAGTAACTCTGTAAAGTATTGCTTGACTTCATTATGGTAAATTGATAATATAGTAGCGTGATGACAAAAAAAAGAATATTTAGAGGAGAACTTATTATGAAAAAATTACTTGTACTATTATTAACGATGAGCATGCTTCTTACTTTAACCGCATGCGGCAGCACAAAGTCTGATTCTGGTTCCGGCTCTTCTGACTCTGGCTCTTCTGACTCTGGCTCTTCTGGCACTGACACCGGATCCGATGCCTCTTCTGAGAGCGATATGGCTTATGTAAAGGACAAGGGAACACTGGTAGTCGGCATCACGGACTTTGAGCCCATGGATTATAAGGAAGACGGGGACGAGTGGATTGGATTCGATGCCGACATGGCAAAAGCATTTGCAGAAAGCCTTGGCGTCAAGGCTGAATTTGTAGAGATCGACTGGGATAATAAGATTATGGAGCTTGACGGCAAGACGATCGACTGTGTATGGAACGGGATGACGCTTACAGATGAAGTAACAAGCTCCATGGAATGCTCTAAGGCATACTGCAACAATGCCCAGGTTGTGATCGTTCCTTCGGATGTTGCTGACAAATACCAGGACACAGACAGCCTTTCTGATCTTACCTTTGCCGTGGAGGCAGGAAGCGCAGGCGAGGCTGAGATTCAGGCGCTGGACCTTAATTGCACCGCCGTAAAGTCACAGGCAGACGCCCTGATGGAGGTTGCTGCCGGAACCTCTGACGCCGCTGTAATTGATTCACTTATGGCTGCTGCCATGGTAGGAGAAGGCACTGGTTATAAGGATCTTACCTATACATGCGGTTTAAACAGCGAAGAATATGGCGTTGGCTTCCGCAAAGGCTCTGATCTCGCAGCAGCGCTGAACGATTTCTTTGCAAAAAGCTACAGTGACGGCAGTATGACAGAATGTGCCGAAAAATACGGCGTCCAGGCTGCAGTTATCGAGCAGTAAGTCACACTTATACTGAGCGTCAGATATACTCACTGCCGGTGAAATCTGCCGTGAGTATACAAAACAGATACACAGTAACATACAAAAGATCCGAGGAACGAATTTATGGGACAAATATCAGAGCAGCTGCCGATTGTCGTCGAATCGCTGAACATCGGCTTCCTGCAGACCTTAAAGCTATTCTTTGTAACACTGACCGGCGCCTTTCCGCTTGGACTTGTGATTGCCTTTGGCTCCATGTCCCGGTTCTGGCCCCTCAGCTATGTTACAAAGCTGATCGTCTGGATCATCCGGGGAACTCCCCTGATGATCCAGCTCCTTATCATTTACTATTTTCCTGGCCTTGTACTCCATAACCCCATCTGGGGGAGCGGCGAGGCCGGACGGTTTTTAGCAGCATCCGTGTCATTTATCTTCAATTATGCATGCTATTTTTCAGAAATATACCGGGGCGGAATCCAGAGTGTACCCATAGGCCAGGAGGAGGCCGGCCTTGTGCTTGGCATGACAAAGTCTCAGATCTTCTTTAAGATCACGCTTCTCCAGATGATCAAGCGCATCGTCCCACCCATGTCCAATGAGATCATTACCCTTGTAAAGGATACATCCCTTGCCCGTATCATCGCACTCCAGGAAATCATCTGGGCAGGGCAGGCCTTTATGAAAGGGTCCCACGGCATTTCTGGTGCGATCTGGCCATTATTCTTTACAGCCGTATACTATCTGATTTTCAATGGTATACTGACAATGCTTCTTGGACGCCTGGAAAAGAAGCTGGATTATTTTAGATAAGGGGGGAATGATCATGCCAATCTTAGAAGTCGAACACATATGCAAATCCTTTCACCAGACAGAAGTATTAAAGGACATCAGCTTTTCACTGGAAAAAGGGCAGGCAGTTTCCATTATCGGCTCCTCTGGAAGCGGAAAGACGACGCTTCTGCGGTGTCTGAACTTTTTGGAAACACCTGACCAGGGCGTCATCCGTGTAAACAGCGAAACCCTCTTTGACGCAAATGATCCGTCAACAAGAATCGAATCAGCCATCCGCAAAAAAAGGCTCCATTTCGGTCTGGTATTCCAGTCCTTCCATCTGTTTCCACAGTATACGGCACTGGAAAATACCATGCTTGCGACAGAGCTGCTCGCAAAAGAACGACCTGATTATAAGACAAAAAAGAAAGACATCCACGAAGAAATCCGCGCACAGGCAGAGGCGCTTCTCGCACAGATGGGGCTTGAAAACCGGATGGACAACTACCCCCATCAGCTCTCCGGCGGCCAGTGCCAGCGCGTCGCCATCGCACGCGCCCTTGCACTAAAGCCCGACATCCTCTGCTTCGATGAGCCAACATCCGCTCTCGACCCGGAACTTACAGGGGAAGTGCTCCGGGTAATCCGCAACCTTGCCGACGGAAACACCACCATGGTAATCGTAACTCACGAGATGGCATTCGCCAGAGACGTAGCAAATCACATCATCTTCATGGACGACGGAGTCATCGTAGAACAGGGAGAGCCATCCCAGATCTTCGAACACCCCGCAGAAGAAAGAACCAGACAATTCCTCTCAGGCTATATGGGGACAGGTCATTTTTAATTTGGGACGGGGCATTTTTAAAATTGCCCCGTCCCAAATTTAACAAAATATTCCTCATACCACACCAGGAAGGTGTAGATTGTCCAGACTTTTCTCCAGTTATCTGAATTTCCTCCTACATAATCGTCAAAAATCGCATTGATCTCGTCTATATGGAAGAATTTTGCCGCCATATCGCTGTGGAACTTTTCCCGCACGTCCTGATTATACCGGTCGTCTGCCATCCATATACGGATCGGCACGATAAAGCCCAGTTTTTTGCGGAATGCAATCTCTTCCGGCAATACCTTCGCCGCCGCTGTACGGAAAGCTACCTTGTTCTGTTCCTCGTTTACCTTATATTTTGAAGGCATCCTTGATGCAATGTCGAAAATTCTCCTGTCCGTAAGGGGCATGCGGATTTCCAGTCCTGCCGCTGTGCTCATTTTGTCCACGTTCAGATAGATATCACCCTCCAGCCAGATCTGGATATCTACATCCGACATCTTCGTAAGAGGATCCAGTCCTTCTGTCTCCTCGTAAATGTCCTTCACCAGATGAATTGGAAGAAGGTCTTCGGAGTAGTTCTTAAGGATCCTCTTTTTCTCATCTTCCTTCATGATATTTGTATTTCCTACATAGAAGGTCTTCAGATTATCCCCGTACCGCTCTGCATTGCGGTACATATTGTACCCGCCGAAAAACTCATCTGACCCCTCCCCGGAGTAACAGATCTTCGTATGCTCTGCCGCAGCCTTACATGCTATGGCAAATGCTATGGCAGACGCATCCCCCAGGGGCTGTTCCATATTGTACATGACATAAGGAACAATCTCAAAATACTCCTCTGGTGTAATCCGGCATCTGTTGTTCCCGCGTCCCAAAAGCTTTGCTGTCTCTGCCGCAAGACCCGACTCATCAAAACGCTCCTCATCATACCCGCAGGAATCCGTCATCTGTATATCAGACATCGCCAGCACATAGGAGGAATCCACGCCCCCTGAAAGAAAGGACTCTGCCTCCTCCCCTGGTTCCTTTACCTCAGGCATAATCTGCTCCAGCGTCGTATGGATCTCGTCCGCCCAGTCCTCCAGCGATCTGCTGTCATCCGGGTGAAACTCCGGTTTCCAGTACCGCCTGATCTGCACTTTCCCATCCTTCCAGATCAGGCAGCGCCCAGGCAACAGCTTCTTCACTCCTTTAAAAAATGTATCCTCACCTGCCACATAGGTAAGGCTTAAGTAAATCTGCAGCATCTCCTCATTCAATTCCTTCACAAATCCCGGCTGCTCCATAATCCGGCGGATCGTCGTTCCATAAAGGAGCCTCCCGTCTGCAGTTATATAATAGTAAAAAGGCTTTGTACCAAACTGGTCTCTCAGACAGAACAGCGTCTCCTCCTCTTCATCCCACAGGGCAAATGCAAACATACCATGCATATGCTCCGCCATATCCTGCCCCCACGCCTCATATCCCTTCCTTAAAATCTCACTCTCCCGCTCCTCCCTCGGAAGCGAATCCGAGATCACAAGCTCTGCGCAGAGCGCCCGCCAGTTTCTAATATGTCCTCTGTATTCCTGAATCGTAACCATCTTATCGTCCCTTTCTTACTTTTAAGTCTCTTCCGATATCTTACTTCTAATATTCCATTCCAAAAATACCTTTGCCTTCACAGTATAACAATTTTCAGCTGTCCATTCAACCAAAATCTTCCGGCTCAATTGGGGACAGGTCATTTTTAATCTGGGACGGGGCATTTTTAAAATTGCCCCGTCCCCTATATAAGCTTCCTGCGGTTCCGGTTCCATTCTCCGATTACCTCGCCGACCGTGGATACCGTCAGAAATGCAGACGGATCATTTTCATGAATGTAGGTCAGCAGTTTTCCATATTCATTTTTTTCAAGAATCGTCACGACCTCTGTCTTTTTTTCGTGGTTCAGACCGCCGTATGCTGAATAAAGCGTCACGCCTCTGTGCAGTTCCTTTACAATATAGTCCTGGACGGCCTGATAGTCGGCGGTGATGATGCAGACTCTCTTTCTGGTATGGAATCCGTCAATAAAATGATCCAGTACAAGACCGCTCAGGTATGTTCCCAGAATGCTGACTACAAGCGTTTTTCTGTCATATACAAGAATCGATGTTGCCGCTGTTACAAATCCGGCAATCATAACTGCCTTTCCAAGGTCCATATAGAAATATTTGTTCAGAAGCTTGGCCACAATGTCCAGCCCTCCTGAGGATGCGTTAATGCCGAACAGGAGAGCCTGCCCGAAGCAGATGGTCAGCATATAGCAGAGCATGTCCGTCAGGACATCACCGGTCAGTGAGGTGATATCCGGAGTGACCTTTTCAAATATGGCAAGGTATACCGGAAGCAGGATGGATGCAATGATTGTCTTTCCCCCAAACTCTTTTCCAATGAGCAGGAATCCTATAACCAATAGAATTCCATTGATAATAAATGTCAGCACTGATACAGGCAGCGGAATAAAATTAACCAGTACGATTACCAGGCCTGAAAGGCTCCCCAGCACAAACCCGCCCGGCATCATAATATAATAGACCGCCACTGCAACAATAAACATACCCACGATCAGAATCACACACTCTCTTAAACTTAATTTTTTCTTCATAAAAACCTCTCCTTTTTTTGTTTCTCTGCTCTCTACTATAACCCCTACTAATTAACCGTACGTTTCACATGTCTGAATTGCCATCTGCAGCGTTTGCGTCAGCCGGCGCAGCCACCGCTGCGTTCCATCCGCTATTGACGCTTCATCATAGTCTCATATTTTGCCCTGGATATTGCATTATTACAGCCGGTTCCATCTCTTTTGTAATTGGTGCATCCAAGGAAATATTGATCATTCCTTCCCTTCCGCACAATCAGATACCCGTCACGGCACTGGTCACACTTCATGATCGAGAGCCTTCCCCCGGCGTACTCGTTCGTCATAAAGCCGCACAGCTCAGGGTCATTTGTGCAGAGATACAGACGCAGCCCATATGCATTTTTATAACGGAACTGCATGGGATATCCGCAGACCGGGCATCTTTTCCTCCCCAGATAATGATTCTCCACCTCCTCATTCCAGTTCCCCTTCAGCACAATATTCTTATAATCACGCTTTATTTCCAGTAAAAATTCAGAGGGGTTCTGCTCCGGCGCTATGAAATACACTCTGTTCTTTGTCCGCGTCATTGCTACATAAAATAGTCTTCTCTCTTCTGCGTAATCAATAGAACGGTCCCCTTTAATCACCAGCGCCAGTACCGGATCATCCTCAATCTTTGACGGAAAACCATAGGTCTCATTACGGCCATTCACTACAATGACATTATCATAGCCAAGCCCTTTGGACGCATGAGCTGTCATAAAGGTAATATTTAATTCCGGGTACTGAAAGGATTTCAGCTTCCCGCCGCGTGTTTTATATTCAAACAGCCCGGAACGTGACAGGCGCTCCCCGTCAAAGCCGAAGCGCCCTAACAGCAGGATGGAAGAATTCCCACTCTTTCCTTCCTTTTTGTTATATTCCACAATCTGGCCCAGGGCGGTTTCGATTGCGTGGGCAACAGCATAATTCGCCCCGCTGCGGCTGGCACCGCCAGGCTCCTTACGTGTACTGTCATAAGTATAGATAATAACCGGATCCTCGATATTCTTCGGGGACTTCAAGGCCTTGGTAATCTGAGACGTATTTTTCTGAATAAAATTGCCTGCAATGTCTATCACCTCCTGGGAATTCCGGTAGGTCTGTGTAATCTTCAGAAGCTTCGCATACCCCATCTTCTCTGCAAATTTTGTAAATAATGTAATGTCTGAGCCGCTGAATGCGTAGATGGACTGCCAGTCATCGCCCACTGCAACAATTCTGGCATCCGTCACCTCATGCATGGCCTGCACCAGGTCAAATCTCTGTCTGGAAATATCCTGATATTCATCCACAATAATGTACCGGAAGGGCAGCTTCTGCTTCCTGGCCTCCGCTTCCCGCAGGATCTGTGCCGACTCATTAATCATATCCTCAAAATCAACTGCATGGTTTTCCTTCAGAAAACGCTCATATTCCAGATAGCAGTCATTGCAGATATTAAGGAACAGCCTTGTACGCTCATTTTTCGTTGTATGGTACATGCGGCTAAACTCTTCTGCCTGATATCCGTTTGTCTTGAAATTAACAATAAAACGGCAGACCAGTGTAAGAAGCTTTTTAATATACCGGTTCTCCTCGGATGCCACAAGCTTTTCCATAATCTCCTGATTCGAACGGGGCCTGAGCTCGAATCCGTGCCGGATCAGCGCCTCCTTAAGATGCTCTGTCAGTTCTCTCTTATCCTTGTAGGCGGAAAATGTATAAATCAGATCCGTCCCGTGTCTCCTGTGAAGGAGCACCTTGTCATTTACTGCCTGCTTGTACTTCTTTAATTCATCCTGTGTGTACCGGCTGTTCCTGCCATCCTCCGTGATCCCGAAATGTTCAAGGTATGCCCTCCTGTCGTCCTGCTTTATGATAAAATCTGGAGTATAGGGCTTTCTGGAAAGGAGAATATGATACTGGTAGATGGGCTCATACTCATAATCTATCCCATTCAGATAGAGGAAATTGGCAATCTCTACTTCCTGGAAAGACCGCAGAATCTCATTCTGGATGGTCACCATTTTCTTTGACCTGCTGTCCATAATCTGCCGCTGGAATTCATTCAAATCACTGCGCAGCGTGGAAAAATTTGCTTTGGCAACCTTATTAAAAAACTGGTTCAGGTCATCTCCTTTATAAGGCGCATCAAAATATGAGGCAAAAAATAAAATCAGGTTATTCACCAGGCTTTCATTTTTCAGAATATTTCTTTTAAAGTAATCCTGAAGGACAAAATACAGCTTTGATGAATCAATAATATTGAGCTTTTCCGGTGTGTATTTGTTCAGAATCGCATTTCCAGTGGAATGGAATGTGGCAATGGGACATGGAATATCCAGATCCCTGTTGATCTTGTCCCGGAGCTCCTTAACTGCCTTATTGGTAAATGAAATGACAAGAATCTGCTCTGGATCTACCGCTTTTCTTTCCACCAGATAACGGACCTTCGCCGCCACTGTTGTTGTCTTGCCTGCACCGGCCCCGGCAATTACAAGGCAGTAATCCTCATCCGTCAGAACCACCCTCCGCTGCTCCTCATCCAAAAGAATGCCTGGATCCACACTTTCCAGTATATGATCCAGGTATTCCTTGTCCTTTTGAAGAGTCTCTTTTATATAGCGTTCATTGTGCTCCTCAACTAACCCGGCTATATGGCTGTACCTTTCAATTGTCTCTGAAACATCCGAGACTGCGATGCCATTTCTTCTGCAGTAGGATGCAATGGATTCACTGTCTGTCAGAACCTTGAAGTATTCAATGATTCTTCCATATGACTGCAGAGACTTTTCATAGCTGCTCCTTGCAATATAATCCTCTGAGCTTAACAGCTGGTCCAGAAATGCCTTCACCCCGAAAAGCTGCACACACTCAGACGGACGTTCTTTCTCTGTTCTGAATGGAGAAAGGATGCGTCCTGTCACATGTCTTTTTAAAATCCACTGAAATAAACCCATGGCAAATACCGCCTGTCTGCATTTTGGTAAATGTTCTTATTTATATTCCCGTTTAGGATGTATAAGTTATTTTTATACAGTTTCTTAGAGCATGTCTTAAAAATGCTTTATGTCAACCGTGCGTCACAAGTCTATTTAAAAACTGCTTTCAGCGAGGCCTGATGCTGAAAGGCATATCAAATAAACCTGTTTTTCATTATACTAAAAAAGAGACTGCTTTTCAAGCAGTCTCTCAATGTCTGACCCAACTCCAGTATGCATCGTCCTGCAAAATAAAAGAGCGAGAATATCTCGCTCTGCATTAAACTTTCGCGTTTGCGGTAGCGAAACACCAGCATTAAACTTTCGCGTTTGCGGTAGCGAAACACCAGCATTAACAAAGTTGTCAATCAACTTCTTGTTGATATAAGTATATGAAAATACCGTCCGTTTGTCAACGGGCAGAATATACAATTAAGAATTTTTTAATGTTTAACACATAATATCATTGATCAGGGGACAGGCATCAAAAATGCCTGTCCCCTGATCAGCCGCTCCTTTGTTGAGATTTATTTTACCGTCATCTTATTATTTCCTGCCTTTCTCAATGTCTTCTGAAGTTCCGCTTTCACCCATTACGAATAATACCAAGTGTTCCTTCTGCGCTATTTAATCTTAATTTTTATGGCAGCTTTTTTACCACTTCCATCCGTAGCCATAGCAGTAATTTTTACAGTTTTACCCTTTCCCTTTTTATAGGCTTTCACGACACCTTTACTACTGACTTTTGCATATTTCGTATGATTACTCGTCCATTTAAGCTTTGTATTCGCTCCTTTTGAGGATGTAATTTTAGCTTTAAGCTTCATTGATTTTCCGGCTTTTACAGATTTATTTCCGGAAAGAGCAATCTTCTTTACAGAGCCTTTCATTGATTTAATTGTATAGGCGCCTTTTACACCACTGCTATCGTTTGCTATTGCTGTGATTGTCACCTTCTTACCACCTGAATTCTTCTTCATGGTGACAATGCCTTTACTGTTTACAGTTGCAACTTTTTTGTTACTGGATTTCCAGGTGAGTGCTTTATTCGCTGCATTGGACGGTGTGATTTTGGCGATAAGTTTTATCTTTTTTCCGGCTGCTATTTTCCTGGAGATACCGGATAATTTAATACCGGATACTTTTATACTGGGTACTTTTGTTATTGTATCATCACCATTTCCGCTGCCTGTTCCCTCTGTTTCCTTATATAAGACTGCATATGCTACATTATCTTCTTCACGATAATCTCCGCCATTTACTTCTGCATATAAGGTCAGGTAAGCAGCTTTTTTATCGTTATATTTAACGGCAGTCTCATCCACAGTAAAGGAAATCTGCTTACTCTCTTGTGGTTTCAGCGTAACTGTTTCAGATTTATTGAGTTCTGTCTCCTTTGTTTCATCGCTGAATAGATGGACAACGGTCTGGGAATCTCTTAATCCATGGTTGGACAGTGTCGCTGTAACGACTACTTTCCCATCCTTCTTCGTACTGGTTCCTGATACCGCTATATCGGACAGGCCTACTGAATCGGTTGCGGTACAGTTTGTCCGGTCTGTCTGGTTTTCGGCATATAACGATAACTCTGCCTTTTGTGCCGTATCTATTCCAGACAAATCTATATATTCTGTTCCCGCTATACTTTCTCCTGGTAATACCGATACTTCAATTGTTTTCTTAATCGTCTCGTTGTTTTCTAAAGTAACTGCCAGTTCTACCTGATTGATCTCAGTATCTCCCGTATTAGTGATAAAATAATCTACACCCGTCAGTCCATTTACCACGTCATTTTCATCAAAAGATGCTCCCATCAGTTCAATACGGCTTTCAGCAGGTTTTTCAATCGATATCAGGGAACTAAGATTTTCCTCAATATCCTGTATGTTCGCTACAATCTGCCAGTCCCCTTCACTTGTCAGAATCGGAGAGAGATACCGCCAGATCATATCATCCTTTTCATACAGAACGACTGGCTCTGAATACCCATCTCCAGTCTCCATAGAGGCCATAATGCTGCCTGTTCCGGTTTCTTCATTATAGGTGCTCCATATGTAACCACTTTTCTCGCCATTAGAACAATACTGTGCTTCAGAACCAAACTTGCTCTCGCCAGCTAAGAAAGTGTCCACAGCGCCTGTAGACGGCGTATATGCATAAAGAGTTCCATCTGAAAAACAATGAATCCTTCCATTTACATAATCCAGATTGGCAGTTCGTCCTTCTTCTGAAAAATACATTAAATCAGAAAGCTCTTCTATTACCTGCCCGTCATTACCAAATACCGCTGAAATACCTTCCGATTGTCCGGCAAATACAGTCTGCAGCTTTCCTGCTTCCTCATACAATACATAATCGTCTATTGTTCCGGGAGCCTGGACAACCGCTTGTTCTTCTTCAAAGGAAGAACCGTTCAGCCTTGCCGCATAAATTGTGTTCACACCGGTTTCCTGCATCACCTCAGCCGCATCATTTCTCACCCAGGAAAGAACAATGTCCTCATGATCTTCAGAGATTCTCGGCATCATATCATAAGAATCATTATTGGTTACATACGTCTGCTCTGAAAATGTACCTGTTGCTTCATCAAAAACGGCATAACATATTTCTGAGTTCTTTGCAAAATCTCCTAATACATTCTCACTGTCAGTGCTTACATCTCCATTGATAGCTGCTTTCTCTTTCTGCCATGCAAGGACAAGCTTTCCCCCGACCACTTTCATGTCCGCATATAAATCCGCATATCCATTATCCCACACTGCTTTCGGTTCAGACCACACGCCATTTTCATAGACCGAATACATAAGAACAGAACTATTCAAGGTTTCTCTTGAACTATCATAGGATTGAAAAACCAAAACCCTTTTTCCATTAATCTCAGCCTGCATAGGAAGTGTACTTTCCATAACTCCTGACATTAAAACATGATCTGACAAAGCTCGGCTGGCTGATGTCCTTTTTCGCATCCTGTTTCCACTGTCTCCGCCATTCCATGCACTGCTCCTGTCTGCAAAGGATGTATCCATTAAAGATAAAGTTCCTTCAGAGATAGAAATACTGCTGTTTTGGGCGCGGGTTTTCTTTTTTGAATCGTCTGGACCCCACAGAGGCTTTGTATATGTTGCCAAATCATGCGTATAATCAAGAACAAATATCAGCTTTACATGAAGCGATGCTTTTGCTGATAATTCTCCTTTTGATGCTGGAATCAGGGTGATTGGCACTGAAAGGGTTCCCTGCGCACCTATTGTCGCTACTTTGTCAATCCCATAGCCTCCCTCCAAAGTAATAGAAGGTGTCAGCTTCAAGCTCCCGTCTACAATCTTCATCGTTTTTGAGGAATAGTCATATAAGGGACCCAGATCTCCCGATATTTTCCCTGATCCGCCTAAGTTCAAATACACTGGTCCAATCGGGGTGGCGAACTGCCAGTTAATGCCTGCGCTCCATTTTGCATCTGCCTCCAATTTCCCTGTATTGGAAATTAAATTCCAATTTTTGTCATATGTATTTTCAAAATATCCCATTACCGATAACTTCGGAAGTTTCTTAAATTTATCCGTCGTCACTGCTGTCAGCGATTTTACACCATAAGTCTCGCGGAAGTGATCCAGGCAATCATATCTTCCTGTATACTTACTCGCATCAGACACATTCTTTTTATATTTACTCCATTGGTCATCGTCTTTTAGCAAATCACTTTTTCTGATACCGACTGTTCCCTTGAGTGTATATGTTCCCTCCTTTTCTTTCATACTGATTTCAACCGGAAATACTGTACTCTTTAGCGACCAGGTGGCAGGAAAAAACTGTACGACACCGCTCTTCTTGTCCGCAGCACCTGACTTGTCTTCCCCTAAGGTCAGGCTGCCGCCACTTCCCGCTTCGCCACTGGCCTGCTTCCCCGATACTGTCACGTTACAGGTTACTCTGACGCCATCCGGAGCCTCCCCTGTAATCGTTGTACTTCCCTTTCTAACACCCTGTATCGTCAAAAGAGCGGTTCCTCTCCAGATTTTCTTAGTGCTTCCATCCTCCATCTGATAGTCCGAAGCCTGGGTTGGAAGAATAAAGCCGCTACTTTTCACTGTTGCAATAGAGGGGTCGTTAGATGTCCATGTGACGGATTCCGTAAATTTTTTAAATTCATCATAATTATCGTCATAATACAGCGCAGCCGCTGTCAAAGAGGTCTTACTATCCTCCTCGACTGTACAGGCATTACTGCATTGTAAATTTTTCTTTGCAGAAACATCATCCCCGGTATTTCCGCCATTCTCACCACTAGCCATTTCGTCAGAACATACCGTTCCCGCATAGCTCCATTGATTGGATGATAGATTAAGATTCAAAGCAGCACGCACACCGACATAATCGCCGTGGCTGGCAACGAACCCATCATAATTGACGTAGCCGTTGTCAAACACATGTGCTGCTTTAACCGGATAGTAGCCCGGCGAACGCAGCCACCAATAGCAGTTGTCTTTATACGTATCACCTGTATTACCCCGTACTCCCATCGCCTTCGCATAAGTACTGCTCTTGCTTCTGCGTGCTTCATCATATGTATTTTTGTCTGAAACAAATCCATAGGACACCGAACTTTCCCCATACACTTCTGATTCTGATAATAGGAATATTTTATCTGTTGTATCATTTCCTCCTTCGGTTCCGTAAATCAGATTGTCTGCATTTACCACAGATGTGTCTGCAATTGCATACTGCTCACCAGATGTAAAGGCGCTACCGATAAAATTCCTGCCGCCGTAATCTATTCCCTGCTGATTATAGGAAGAACCATATCCATTTAACCAACTCCTTATGGTGCTGTTCTCCCATGTCACATCTTCGTACACTGTATTGTATTTTTGATCATCCAGCACCACATCTGACAGAAGAAGCGCCTGGCTTTCGTCTGTTTTCAATACCCGCCATTTTACCGGCTCATATTTAAAGTAATGATATGTATCAGCATCCGGCCAGTTATAGTAGAAGTAGTAATCGTCATATGAAGTTGCACATGTCGCATCCCCCTTTTTCATTCTCCGGTAACGCCTATCGCCAATTGTAATATCATTCCTGCTGTCCCATCCGCTTGCATTTTGGAGCGTGCTGTATACAGGATTCGTACTTACCACCTCGCTTTGCGGATAGCTTCCGAACCACACACAGTCCCATGTCACCTTTTGCCCTGCTTCCATAGTGGAATCTTCTACAATCCTTGGCGCATGAAGTTCTGATGCTGATGACTTAATGCCCCCCCCCGACCTGTTACGGGCTCCTCCTGTTCTGTCTCTTCGGTCATTACACCAACATCTGTCTCCTGTGCATTTACTACAACATCTGTGTACAGACCCGTGCACATAGCCACCGTAAGCAGTAATGCCGACATTTTCCAAATTAAATTCCTCATCCTCTTTCCATCCTCTCTTTCTCATTTTTAATAAAATCCAAAGCCTGCGGGTAACAGTATAGTATAGCCAACTGCCTGCAGGCTCTGCCGCTGAAAGCGGTTCCAGTTTCAGAGACTACTCTACTAAAACTCTAACTAAAAAATTACATCAGATTCCCCAAAAAATCCATCCCTCATGCAAAGCTCAACGTTGAAATGTCGTTTTTAGCATATCCATCTCCTCGTCAGGATCATAAAAACTTTTTAATCTTCTATTGTGTTTTTTCATTTTGTCATTACCCATAACTATTGTAACAATCTGATTCTTTGTACTTCTAGTACAAAACATCAACCGGTCTTCCCCAAGACGAGTAATACCAAGTATATTTTATGTACTATTTAATCTCAACTTTCTACCTTTACTTCTTCTGTTTCTCCTACAGTTGTTCCTACAACTTGTCTTCTTCTAACACCACTCCTTGTTCGGACTCCTCAGATGACAGTGCCAGTTTGACAAGTGCTTCATCTGCTCCTTCCTGGATGTTCCGTATTTCTAGCAATACATTCCCCTGCGTCTTCATGCTTAGGCTCTCCTGCATATTCTTTCTCCGGAAAAAACTGCTATCACCGAAAAGTTCATGAAACTAGCCAAAAGAAACGCACAAGCTCTCCTTTCAATTTTTGCCATTGTCTTCCTCCTCTTCTTTTTCTTTATAGCTAACGCAGGCTGGTACTCACATACCTGCGTAAAACTATCCCTTTTTCTGGTTAATATACAACTTCCTCTCATTATACAAACAAGTAAGTATTTGCTAATAGTAAAATTATAACTGATCTTCCACTAAAAATCGTCATTTCTGCAAAACTAGATATCATAATGTCGTTTTTAGCAAATAGTTACTATATATATAGTAACTATTTATATGTGATTCGTCAAGACATTACTTTTAGCATAGTATATAATTTAGAGGTGAAAATATGGAAAACAGACTATATGTTTTAAAGGATTATGGCCACATTGAAATATGTCTCAAATCAAAGATGGATGAACAGAATATCACCAGAAATGCTTTGGCTCGTGCAGTTAATACACGTTTCGAGGTCATTGACAAATGGTATCGCGGACATGTGGAAAAGATTGATGCTGACATCCTTGCCCGCATCTGCTTCGTTCTTAACTGTTCACCCTCTGATATCATAAAATATGTTGCTAACTGACACTTACAAAACCTGCCATTGGCATCCCCTCCGTATGTCCTGACAGCAAAAGGGTGCTGCCCCTGCTGTAAAACACAGCGACAACACCCTTTTTAATTCAGACTCAGCAAACTTTTCTATTCAAACCTGTAAATTTACAAGAACCGTAAGCTCTGTCTTTTTGTCATAAAATTGTATTGTTCCATCATATTTATCTACAATGCCTCGTATAATCTGCATCCCGATCCCATGGCTTTCTGTATCATTTTTTATTGTCGGGAACTGATTTTTCACTGGCTCCTCAAATTCGTTTTTTGTAACCCGAACCCGTATGCTCATAATGTTGGCATACTGTTTCCCTTTAACCTGGATCAGCCGCTCCCTGTATTCTATATTCACTAAAAATGCCATATGCCCTGGGCAGATGAATGGCTTCGTATCCTAAAAAATCTGCAAAAGTATCCACATTGTATGGCATGAGTATGCGTTTATTTCGTTTGTGCCTCGTCAGTTGTTAGTGTATAATTTTCATTGGCAGGACAAAGAAAGGGAAGCAGAGAAATTCCTGCTTCCCAATCACACAA
>CANOKL010000061.1 GCA_947566645.1 uncultured Lachnospiraceae bacterium | reverse complement strand
TCAATACAATTATCTTTTAATTTAAGGAACAGATAATTCTTTATTATCCTCTGTTCGTACTCTACCCCTTATTTTACACTAATCATACAGTTTTTTCCATTATTTGGCAAATTATCTACATCATATCCGCAACCATTTACATCATATTGTAAAAAATATCTTAAATTTTCTCAAATACCGTCAGTTTTTGACAACTTAATTGTCTTTATATATAGAACACCTTAAAAAGGATGTGTAAACATGGACTGGATACAGGAATTAACGCAAAAGGAATCTTTATGCTGTTCTCTGACTGCCTTCTTAGACCAGCATGGATTTTCCGGGTTAGAAAAGGCTCTGCAGCTTTATTCAAATACACAGGTAGAATACATCTGCAAAACAAAAGCGGCTGTTACCAGAATTAAAATTGATGATATTAACTATCTGGAAATACAAACACATACTATTACAATCCATACAGAACATGGGGATTATCAAAAATATGGCTCCCTGACAGATGAGCAGAAATTCCTGGCGCCATATGGATTTATCAGATGTCGGCAAAACTGCCTTGTCTCTTTGGAGAAGATCCATAGTATTTGCGAAGATACCATTACTTTGACCAACCACCTACAGCTTCACATGAGCCAGCGCTATGCGCCGAAGGTTCTGGCAGCATTTGCACGAAGCCGTGTTTCAAGATAAAACATATTTTTATGCTGTTTTTAATGCAGATTGCAGGCTGATTTTATGAAAGATTTAGAATTGGCACAGAATTGGCATTCATTGGCACGGTTCTGCGATTGAAGCGTATATTCATGCATGTTATAATTGGTATTGGTTAAAGTTATATTTTTTTACAGCACCCCTGCCGGTGCTTTTTTTTGTACCCCGTAAACCAATCATTGACAGCAGGTTGATACATACGCTGTACGCACACTATGCATACCATTATTAAAAACCAGTACAATACAAGAAGAACACGTATACTGTACATACATCATATGTATATGACACGCATATAATACGTACAGCCTATGCAGAGACCTGTCAATCCACGTAATAAAGGAGAACGTCATGAAATCAAGAAACCAAATTTACAGAGGGGAAGGTGAGCGTCTTCTAAAACTCATTACTACCTACCATGCGCTGCAGTACGAACAGGTACTGCAGTTTTTTATTCGTAACAGGGATTCCCTGAAATCCCTGATTACAAGCCTGATTAAACAGGGGCGTATCTACTATGACCAGAGCAGAAACCTCTTATGTGACAGCCCAGAAGCTTCTGACTCCCCGGATTACGGCATGATTGCCGCTGTCTGGGTTCTCTTGGACTTCAAAGATGCGGTTGTCTATCACACCAGCGGAGAATTTCCAGTAAAACTCCATTTTTTCTCTAAAAATGAAGCCTATGAGGTCATCTATGTCGGCTTAGAACAGGAAATTCTAATCGGCCATGTCCTGAATGGCCTTCCTGCAGATGATACAAACCGGCTGGTCATACTGGAATCCGAACAGCAGGCATCCCGTCTTTCTCTTGACGGGGTGACCGCTTACTGCCTGGTAAATCCAGATGGAACTGTAAACTATTATCAAAAACAACAGAAATGAGGTATTGTATGGACTCAAAAACTATTTACCAGAGACTTCATAGTATTGAAAATGAAGTTGCCAAGCTCAATAACACTATTTTTGCCCTGAAAAACACTGACATGGAAAAACATGGGGCAAATTATGAGAAATTAAGCACAGATGCCGCGCTATGTGCAGAACGGATTGCCTGCCGGTTAAGAAACCTAATACGAATTACTGACCTTACCGGGAAATCCGCTTATATGAAGGAAGCGGTAAAAGCCTTGGGAATACAGGTTTCCTTTGAGGATGACATCCTTTCTGTCACATTGCCTGGGTTATTTCCAAAAAGGAGAATCCGAAGCAGTACAGCATTTTTACATGATCCGCTGCACTATGCATTAAAGGAATTTTTCACAAATCATGATGTGGCACCTTTTAAAGAATGTGTCATCTGCTTCTGTCTGGTCTACGACCGGGAACTTCCCCAGCGCCGGATTAAGGACTACGACAACATGGAACTCAAACTGATTTTGGATGTCATTTCATCTTATGCGCTGTTTGATGACAGCGGATTGTATTGCGACGACCACCATACTACAGAACTGGGAAAAACCGACCAGACAATCATCTATATCATGGAAAAAGATAAGTTTCCCGACTGGCTTGGGAACCACATGAAAGCGAAAAATACCTTATCCGAAAATATGTGATTTTCGCAATTTTTACGCCGATAACGGTAAATTTACCGGAAAGCCTGCATTTTTCCGCACTTTGCTTTCAAGAGAAAATTTCCAAAATACCGAAGCAGGCTCTCTAAAGGTAAAAATACTACTCAAAATATTTTAAAGGAGATACTATTTTGCTAAAACCAAATACCCAGAAATATAAACTGTTAGAAATGATCGGGATAAGCGGGGAATTCCCTGCCAGCCAATTATCCAGGCTGTTTGATACCCCGGCTTATACAGAGAAGATGATCACAGATTTGAAGGCAAACCATTTGATCCGGTGTCATTACAAGGATGGGCTGAGAGGTTATCGTCTGACAAAGCGTGCCAAGGAAATGCTGCTGGCCTACAACCCTGCCCGGTTTCATTGCTATCTGGATGGTAATGTGGAAACAAACAGTATCCGCAGCGAACCGCAGCGAAGGATCCGACTTCATCAGAAAGCGCAGACCTATTTAACGCTTTCCCATACAGCAATCCCGTTTCTTCCTGATGAGAAACCGCCTGTCTTTCATGGAGACCGACAAAATGTGGATACTATCTTATCAAGTCTCCCCTGTTTCTACTCTTCCAGGGAGATCAAGGAGCTTGGTGATGTGACTACAAAAATCAGGAATTCCCGAAGTGTTGGGAGTCTGTTGGCCAGGCATTGTGTCTACTGTATTTACAACACAGGTTCCGCTGTTATGAAATGGGAATATCGGACAGAAGTGCGGCTGACTACTTTCCTGCAGCATTATCTCAAAGGATATCCTTATACCGGGCACCCGCCAATCCGGGCTATCATGTTTGGAGATACGATGGATGTCGCCCTGCAGCTTATGACCAGTACCGGAGGGTCTCGTCGAGACTTGTTTATGCTGGATAAAGCTTTTGATTTCTTTCATTTTCTGCCAAACAGCGAGGAGGGCGAACCTATCCTGAAGCTGCTGGCAAATCCAGAACTGCTTACAAAGTTAAACCAGCTTTTATTATCTGACCAGGAGAAACGCCGGGGAGACATTCCCATGGAACACGATGCGATTTCGCCGGATGGCTGCCCGACACTGCTCGCTTATGACTTTGATATGCAGAGAATCAACCGGTTCAATACGGGATTAAATGTATTAAAATTGTCCGGGAACGTAATCTGTTTTGATTTTCAGATTCCAGTTCTGGAGAAATATATGGGCGATAAGGTGCAATTCTCCAGTATTGACCTGTCCAAGTTCAGAAGGGAGTTTTTACATGAGTTATAAATGGTGGAAGCTTATTTTCATTCTTCCGATCTTCCTGTGCATTTTATATGCCGGAGGCTATATTGCACAATTTATCGGTAATTACAAGGTCTGGACCAGTGCCGGCAACTTCGCCGGTAACGGTTCCTACCCAAAGGCTCCCTCCCTGCATCCGATGGTATGCCTTCATGCACTGGCTCAGTTCCCATATAACCTGTATGGGATTTTTCTTTGCCTTCTTGCGCTCGGACTCCTAGTCTTTTTATTGATGCGGATGGGAGTTGACCGGAACGGGGAGGTATTTGATAAAGAGCGCAACCTAAATTACTCCCTGAAAGGCACCTATGGGACATCCGGATTTATGACACCGGATGAGATGTACAAGGTGCTGGAGCTGACAGACCATGTGAAGAAAACCAAAGGGACAATTCTTGGAAAGCTGAATGGAAAGGCGGTCTGCCTTCCTTATGAAACACGCATGAACCGCAACATTGCCGTCTATGGTGCCAGCGGCTCTATGAAGTCCAGGGCATTTGCCCGCAATATGATCTTCCAGTGTGTCGCACGCGGGAAAAACGGCGGAGTCGGGGAGAGTTTAATTATTACAGATCCTAAAAGTGAATTGTACGAAAGCATGGCTGGATATCTGGAGAATGAGGGCTACACTGTGCGGTGTTTTAACCTCGTGAATCCGGAAAACTCGGACGCATGGAACTGCCTGATGGAGATTGACGGCCAGGAGACCATGGCGCAGGTTTTCTCCGATGTCATCATCCAGAATACAGGTTCCGCAAAAGGGGATCATTTCTGGGATAACGCGGAATTAAACCTGTTAAAGGCGCTGGTTCTCTATGTAGAGCAGGGATTCCCCCCAGAGTCCAAGAACATCGGGCAGGTATACAAATTGTTGACGCTCAGCTCCGAAAAGGAACTGAACAGCCTCTTTGACCTGCTTCCGGTCAGCCACCCGGCAAAGGTTCCTTACTGCATCTATAAGCAGGCAAGTGATACGGTGCGGTCCGGGGTAATCATCGGGCTTGGAGCCAGGCTTCAGGTGTTCCAGAATAAGCTGATCCGGCAGATCACTTCCTATGATGAGATAGACCTGACACTGCCGGGAAAACAGAAATGCGCTTACTTCTGCATTACCTCCGACCAGGACAGCACCTTTGATTTCCTGTCATCACTGTTTATGACCTTTGTGTTTATCAAGCTGGTACGGTTTGCGGATAAACACGGAGTAGACGGCCATCTGCCAGTCCCGGTACATATCCTCGCGGACGAGCTGGCAAACACTGGGGCTATCCTGGAGTTAAATAAGAAGATTTCTGTCTGCCGTTCCAGAGGGTTAAGCATTTCGTGCATCTTCCAGAATCTGCCCCAGATGCAGAACCGCTATCCCTTCAACCAATGGCAGGAAATTATAGGGAACTGCGACACTCAGTTATTTCTTGGATGTACCGACGAAGTAACGGCTGAATTTATCAGTTCGCGCTCTGGAGATGTGACTGTGGGTGTCAGTTCAGAAGCGAAGCAGCTCAATACCTGGCGGGTGTCAGATTATTCTCCGGAATACCGGAAAACCCAGTCCATCGGCAAACGCAAGCTCCTGACACCGGATGAGATCCTGCGTCTCCCTCTGGATACCGCACTTATTATCTTAAGAGGGCAGAAAGTGCTGAAGGTTCAGAAATATGATTACACACTGCACCCGGATGCAAAAAAACTGGTGACCAAAAAGGCGGCAGAACATATCCCGAAATGGCGGGAAGAGGGGAAAACCGAAGAGTATGACTACCTCCCCAAAGCGCCTCCGAAGCCACGCAGGCAGAAAAGCGGTGCTGCTTCAGCTCCCCGTAAGCCGCTGGCAGCACCTGCCTATGAAACCACAAAACACATTTATCAGGAACCACCATTTCCGGATTCTTCAGACAGGCCGCCAGATAACCCATGGCCGGATGAACCGGAGATGGTTCCATTAGATAAAAATTCAATCATGTCATAACGAAAAGGAGACCATTTATGCAAAACGAACAGAACACAATCACAAACGTACCTGTATTAACCCTTGATTCCGACGCTGTGCTGGAAACAGCACAATCGAAGGCAGACCTTATCTGGCACGAGATACAGAATGCCTACCGCACAAAAAAGATACTGACTGGGATGCTGGGCGGAATTGAAAAGACGGAGAATGGAAGTTTAATTGCCATTGTTTATTATAAGGAATTCCGCACCATCATCCCAATCACAGAGATGATGATCAATCTAGTACAGGATGAATCTCATAACTACGGGGACATTTCCCTCCGCCAGAACAAAGTCCTCAATAACATGCTCGGCTGCGAGATTGACTTTATTGTGAAAGGACTGGATGCCCAGTCAAGGAGTGTGGTTGCCAGCCGGAAGGAGGCCATGCTGAAGAAACGCCAGATCTTTTATCTGGATCGGGATGCATCCGGAAATCCCAAGATCTATGAAGACCGTATCGTGCAGGCAAGGGTTGTCGCCGTAGCAGAAAAAGTTGTCCGGGCAGAGATCTTCGGCGTGGAGACTTCCATCCTGGCACGCGATCTGTCTTTTGACTGGCTGGGAGATGCCAGAGAGCGTTTCCATGTAGGCGAGCATATCCTGGTGCGTATCCTGTCTGTTACTGCTGAAAATCCAGAAAAGATAACAGTCAAAGCAGATGTCAAGAGCGTGGAAGGTAATACCAGCAAGGAAAACATGAAGAAATGCAAGATTCAGGGGAAATATGCCGGAACCGTGGAAGATATCCACAAAGGGACAGTATTTGTCCGGCTCTCCATTGGAGTCAATGCCATCGCCCATTCCTGCTATGACAGCCGGACAGTGGGAAAGAAGGATGAAGTGTCTTTTGTCGTGACGCACATTGATGAAGAGCGGAATGTAGCAGTTGGGTTGATTTCCCGGATTATCCGGCAGAATCTTTAAAGTAAAATTTGACATTCTTTCTTCTCTTTGCTAAAATAAGAATAGAAAAAGGCACTACCGATAAGCGGTTGGTCCAAAGTTTATTAATTACTTACACAAAGTAACCGTAGCCTTGGCGGGGGCGGTTACTTTTTTGTGTTTTCGATGTATGCTATTAATATCGTAACTATGATTGCTAGAATCATAAGTACAATGGAGAGCATTTCAAAATCACTCATTAGCTTGCCCTCCTTTCCCAGATTTCCCTTTGCAGGGATTTCTATGTAGTCAGAGAGTCCAGTCCCTCTGGTGAAGGGTTGAGTAGATACGCCCCTTGCAAGACGTACCCCTCTCAGAACCGAACGTGCGGCTTTCCCGCATTCGGCTCTTTGTAAAGCTAATTATTCAACAGCTATTCAGTTTGGTAAATATTTACATATATTTTCGGTTTCGCTAAGGGGAATGCTTTTAACAATTCGATGAATCCATCCCAGTTGTAACTTCTCTTCTGGCTTCTGTGATTCAGCCAGTAAAACAAGAGATTTTCAACCTTTCTCTTCATCCTCTGCAAGCTTTTTCCATTGTCCGTGATACCATAATAATGATAATAGCCGATTAAAATCTGGTTCGTTTTCCTGAAAATATCAGTCAGCCTCCATGTTCTCATAGCCCTCATTGTCTGGCTGAGTTCCCTGCATTTCTTGGCGAACTTCTTTTTGCTGGTCTTTCGTTTCACCCGGAACCATCCTCGCCGTGATTTGGAGCAGTAATGCGTAAATCCGAGAAATTCAAACGTCTCCGGCTTTCTTTCTCCCCGTGCCTTCCTGTTCTGCTCTGCCATTCTGCCAAATTCTATAAGTCTGGTTTTGCTTTCTTCCATTTCCAGCCCAAATATTTTCATCCGCTTTTTAAGCAGTTCGTAGAACAACTCCGCTTCTTCTTTGTATTGAAAGCAGACCACAAAGTCGTCAGCATAAACTACCAGACCGCCATATCCTTTGAGTTTGGGCACAATACATTCCTCAAACCACCATACAAGTATGTAGTGCATATAGATGTTTGCCAGTATCGGCGAACATACTGAACCCTGTCCCGACCCTTCCTCTGTATCTTCGTAAGCGAAATCCTTTATGATTCCGCCTTTAAGGTATCTTTTTATCAACCTTATGATATTGGGGTCTTTAATCCGTGATTCCACAAACTTAATAATCCATTCGTGGTCCAGGTGGTCAAAGAATCCTTTTATATCTGCATCCAGAACCCAGTTTGTGTTTCTCATTTCAAGCATAGTATTTAAGTGTCTAATAGCAGTATGGCATCCTTTGTTTGGTCTGAAACCCATCATTTCGTCATAGAAGTGCGGCTCAAAAACTGCTTCCAGTACCCTCCTTAACGCCTCTTGGATTAGCTTGTCCTCATAACAGTAGATACTTAATGGGCGCGTCTTGCCTTTCCCTTTTGGAATATCCACCCTCCTTGCCGGTTTTGGTTTGTATGACCTATTTTTCAGCCTTTCCACCAGGTTTGTAAGGTTTTCCTCTAAGTTCTTTTCATATTCCCCCTTTGTTACTCCGTCAATCCCTACGGCTTTCTTACCGTCCATTTCTCTATGGCATTCTTTAAGCAAATCTATATTTATCATGTGCCATACGGACGTGAATACCATATCTGGATTTTCCTTTGATAGCTGTGATATTCTCTCCAGTTTCGTTCCCATAGTTTTCCTATCCCTGTGTATAGACTATGTTTCCCTTTTGATATTGCCTTACATAGCCGCCTTCCCTCCGGTGGCATTACCCACTTTCAACGGTACTATGCAGCTATCCGACTGGCTGCATTCCGTTTGCCTTCCTTTCTTTATAGGATTGTCTGGCATACCTTTTATACATTAGTCCCTTTTGGGGTGATGAGGGGAATGCAGTCTCTCCCCAGTTGATACAGTGCCATTGTATGACATGGCTGACCTCCGACCCCGCAATGTCCGCGACATTCTTGCCAGATACGAATGCCACGATATTGGATTCCATCGTTAGTAGTATGTCTCCACATTGATTGACTAGGATTTCGGGGCTGAAATGCCTTATGACCCTATCACCTTGCTGTCTACGCTTAGTACCATAGCGTTGCCACCAGATACCCAAGACTCGCTATCGGTGAGTTGGCTAGACTCTTACCGAATGGGATTTCCACCCATTAAACACTATACCCTTTGCTGGGCGCACACCAACCGCCTACCGTTTTTCTAGCAGCGCCTATTAGTATTCTACCAAAATTTACAATATCTTACAATATAGATTTCTCATTCAATTTCTGGATCAGCCGCTCCAGTGCCTCCTCAAACCTTATATCATCCTCTGCTGTCCGTTTTGCAGGACCTTTCAGATGATGCTTTGATTTTGAGCGCCGTTCCTTCTTACTGATATGCCGTTCCATCAGCATACGGTCAATGTTCTCATCCGTATACCATTTCCCACTCTGATGGATCCCATAAGCTCCCTTTCCCAGAATCATTGCAGCAACGCCATAATCCTGCGTTACCACCAGATCTCCCTTCTGGCATAAGCCAACCAGTGCAAAGTCCACTGCGTCTGCACCAGCTCCAATCACCTTGACTTCACTGTACGCTGACTGCAGTACATGGTTCGTATCACACAGGAGAATGACTGGTATCCTATATTTGCTTGCCACATGCTCCACAATAGAAACAACCGGACAGGCATCCGCATCTACCAATATTTTCATAGAAATGTTCTCCACAACTTCCGATTTCATGTCACCATCTTAACACAAGTATCAGGATTTTTCTATGTTGTATTTCAAAGTATAGCATGAATTGCCCCGCCTTCTCCCAGACGTTATTTCATATGCTCATCACTTACCTGTACGTCTTCCGGAAGGATATCATCACGAAATCCTTTAAAAACCGGCTGCCGGAGAGAATGCAGCGTATTCGGCATATATTCCACCACACAGACCTGGTTCGGCTTTACCCAGACAGCACTTTCATTCCCAGTCGGCAGCATCTGAAATGGATTCCTTCCTGTTTCCTTCAGATGCATTACCGCATCCTTTGTCACTCCGGAAGTGACATGCCCTTTATAAACCAGCCTGCTAAGCCGGTATTTTGCCAGTACTAGGCTAAAGGTATGTTCCCCCTTTTGTATATATCCTGTGACAATGAATTCTTCATCTGCCATGCGTTTAAACTTTACCCAGTCCTTTGTCCGCTTCCCCATAAAGTAAAGGCTCTCTTTTCTTTTTGCTACAACCCCTTCCAGTTCCCTCGCCTCTGCCGCCTGATAAAGCGCCGTTCCCTCTTTTTCGATATAACGGGAAACTGCAATCCTATCACTTTCCGTAATCATCCCTGAAAGCTTCCGTTTTCTTTCCATAAGTGGTTGAAAAACCAGCTCCTGATCCCCTTGATAAATGCAGTCAAATGCCACGAAAGAAGCCGGAAACCGGCCTGCCTCCAGTTCAATCTTAAATGTGTCAGTCAGCAGAGTGCGTTTTTGAAGACGGTAGAAATCCGGCACACCGTCTGCAAGCACTACGATTTCCCCATCCAAAATACACCTGCCGTTTACATTCTTATAGATCTCTGCAAGCTCCGGGAATTTCGGCAGCATCTGTATATTCCGTTTATTGCGAAAGTCTACAGAATTCCGGTCAATATAAGCAAGGCACCGAAAACCATCCATTTTCAGTTCATATATCCAGTCTGGATCATCGAATGCTTCCGTCTGCTGTGCAATCAACATAGGGCTTGCGCTGCAGGCTTCATAAATTCCCATCATGCAGTTCCCGTAAGCTGCTTTTTGCTGTCCTCATCTGGATTGTTTGATAGTTCCAAGCTTTTCTGCAGGGCTTCCATCAGGTCAATGACATTGGATGGCCCGCTGCTTTCCACTGCAACAATTTCCTGTCCCTGAATCTTCTTCATGATCGCCTCCCGCAGCCTCGCCTGATATTCATCCCGAAATTCCTCTGCTTTAAAAGGTTTTGTCATATTTTCAATCAGCATTTTTGCCATATTAAGCTCATTCTCATCCAGTTTCATCTTAGGAACCGCCTTCGGCATTGCTGCGATCTCATCATGGTAAAATAATGTCTTTACGACAATGCCTTCCTTTGTAGGATATAGTACCAGGAGCTTTTCGTTGGTTCCCATTACGGTTTTTGCAATAGCGACTTTCTTCTGGGACAGCAGAGACTGGCGGAGGAGTTCGTATGCCTTCTCTGCACCTGTATCCGGAACGGCATAATAATCCTTTTCGTAATAGATCATATTTACCTCAGACATTTTTGCAAACTGGATGATATGGATGGTCTTGTCTTTCCTGGTCTTGATCTTCTCCAGCTCCTCATCCGTCATGACAACATATTTGTCTTTTTCATATTCGTATCCTTTTATGATATCATTTGCCGTCACTTCTTTCCCGCAATGGCTGCAGTATTTTTTATACTTGATCCGGGCCTTGCTTTCCTTATCAAGCTGATTGAAATGGATATCATGATCCTGGGTTGCCTTATACATTCCTATGGGAATCAGCACCAGTCCCATAGAAATACTTCCCTTATGTGCGACTGCCATATCTTCACCTCAAATTCTTTTTTCATTATTATCTGCGCCTGGATTGTTTCTATACCTTAAAGCAGACTCGCATGGAAGATATGCATTACGATTTCTTATCTGGATATGAAAAAGAAAACAGCACCGCTAAGACGATGCCGCTTTATTCTTCTTTTTTCCATATCTATCTTCATACATCTCATGAATCCAGACCTTCACCGGCTGTTTCCACTGTTCCCTGGGACTGGGAATATTTTTGATCAGGCTTTTCGGATTCAGCCCCATTTCCTTTGCCATACGGATATCTTCTTCATTCAACCGACATTTTTTCTTTGCTTCCGCCCATAATTCCGGCTTATATGCCATTTAGCCTCCACCTTTCTTTTTGTTCATTTCTATTATTCTGCTCCCAGAATCTCCCTTACGAGTTCCATATGCGGCCTTGCCAGATTTTTCTGATAAACATTTACATGGTTCAGATCCCCGCACCGGTCTGTAAATGCAGGAAACAGGAAGCCGCACTCCGGTTCTCCCGGCTCGTATTCCCCGGAAAGCGGGCAGATTACGCAGATCAAATATTCAAACATTTCCTCTGATTCTCCCAGCCGCTCTTTATCAGATGCCTTCGCCGGAATATCATAGCGGTCATGGAATACCAGGATGGCATATTCGGAATCTGTAGTGTAGCGCTCCATAACTACATCGTAAAACGTATCCATCAAAGCGTCATTCTTCAATCCACATTCCTTCATAGCCATAAGTAACTGCCACATGCTTCCCGGTTTCTGTGCTTCCGGCGCAAATTCATATTTCTTCAGATTCTTATTCGTATCGGAAAACGGCACTGTCTTTGCCAGTTTCAGATTTTTCGCTCTGTCAGAACCGGAAAGCTTCAGGAAATTGGTATTGAAGCTTCCGTCAAACTCCCCGTCCCGGTCTATGTAACACCCGGCTATCCTCGTCATGGATGTCCGGGCCGGCGTCATCCGCCTGGTCAGTTCCAGCATATCTTCCCTATTGATCATTTTGGTCCCCCTTAATTTGATTTATTCTATCAGCTCCTGATAAGGCCAATCCAGAATCCCGCCGAATTCTAGGACATTTTCGTATCCCATATCTGCAAGCTTTTGTGCCGCCTGTTTGCTCCGGTTCCCACTCCGGCAGTATACCAAGATCTCCTGGCCTTTATCCGGCAGTATGTCCGGTTCGCTTATGATATCCTCATTCGGCAGGCATACTGCATTTTTGATATGTCCGGAATCATATTCCTCCTGTGTCCGGACATCCAGAATGACCACATCCTCCTCATTATCCATCCTCTCTTTTGCTTCCTGCACACTAATCTGCTCATAAGTCATCACTGTTTCCTCCTGCTTCTGATCCCTATGAGCTTCCATCAGGTCTAAAATGGCGTCCACAGTCTGCTTCTGTTGTTCCTCCCGGCTGATCCCTGCGGTATGGTCGCCTTTTTGTTCTCCGTAGTTTCCAAATTGTGCATGATTCCCGCCCTCTATGCAGATTTCCGTATAGTCTGCAGGCATCTGGCTTTTTCCTTCCTCCACCTTTTCCATATTCAGAACTCCGTCTTCACTTCCATAGATTGACAGGACGGAAAAGGAGTACGATTTTAAGCTCTTCGTCGGGTAGGCTGCCAGAAGCACCAGACCATTAAGACTCTCCAGATGCCCGGAAGCATAGGAAGCGGCCATCGCCCCTCCTAAAGAATGCCCGGCCAGATACCAGTGGTCATACTCATAAGAATCCATAATCTTTTTCGCTTTATTCTGCCCGAAAAATGCAAGATTACACGGCATTTTGATAAGGAAGCAGTCAATCCCGCGTTCAGCCAAATCACTCAAAAGAGGAAGATAGGCAGTATATTCTACTTTTGCGCCTGGATAGAAAATCAGTGCCGTATCATCTCCTGGTCCGTCTAAATAAAGGCCGTCTGGCATCTCCAGGATAGATACGGAATCTTTCTTCTGCAGATATACCTGTACATTCTCATCTGTATGATAATAGTCACTTACATATCCGGCACAAAGGACTGCTATAAAAAAAAACAAAAGTGCCGGAATAATAATCCGTTTCTTCCGTCTCATATTTTCGAATATCCCTTCCCCTTGTTTCAAGGCTTTCTATCTATTTATATCTGATTACCGGCACCTGTTTCCACTTTTTCCCGCATTTTCTCCTTTCCAATGCGAAAACCATATCTTCCGTGCGTTCAAAATAACCGATGTCTCTTTTCCAGCTCATGCCGCATTTACAATGCTTCAGACCAATAAACTGCTGTTTCATCTTTCTTCCGCAACCTGGGCAGATTCTCTTATTATTTTCCACTGCATCTATCCTTCCCTATCAACATTTTCTTTCTATTATATCCTGCTTTTTCTTCCTGCGCAATCATTCCGCTGCCCGTTCTCCATTCACCAGTACCGGCGTATAGATGCCTGTTACCTCCAGTTCGTCTCCATCCCATCCGTCAACCTGGACATAATAATCCCGGATATAATGGGCTATGTAATGCTCCTGCAGGGAATACAGCTCCAGCGTCTGAAAGTCCACCAGACATATATCCCTTGCCCCGGATTCTTCCCCTTCATATCCATAACTGTCCATGACCTCCAATAGCTTATCCAGACAGGTCTGGCACAAGTGGTTTTGTACCTTCTTCACATCAAAAATACTGTTTGTACCATATTCTACTGTAACCTCTGAAATTCCCCGTTCCGGATTCCGGTCCGTATGAAAGCTGCAGGCTCCCTCTGCACCAACTGTCCAGCCGGAACCACCTCCGCCCATTCCATCCAGATTCCGGATCTGCATATCCATCACATACCAGTCATTGACACAGATCACTCCCAGGTCATCTCTTCCCCGGAACATGCTCATCAGGCTCCGGTTATGGTTCCCGCACAGATAGCACTCTGCCGGATGATCAAGCGTACTGTCTGCCGGGGACTGTTCCTGCCTTTCCCATGTCTTTCCTGATTCCTGTCCTTCAGCCGGAATATCCTGCATCTTAAATCCTGCTAAAACCCCTCCAACACACATCCCTGCGATAAAACACACAACACTGATTCCAAATACTCTCCTGTTCCTGCTCATACTCCCTCCTCGATTCCAATAGATATAGTTCCAACGCTATCAGAATCAGTATAGCAAAGAAAAGCAGAGCTTTCATCATATATTGCTTTATTACCATATATTTCCAGTATTATAATGCGTATCAAGGATTTAGAAAAGCCTGGATGATCTTTACGTAAGATAGCAAATTCAAATGAATGCAAAAATAACCTGCACACCGGTACAGGCTATTTTCTCTCTTCCTCAATCAGAAAGTCCAGGATCCGCAGAAGTTTCTCCTGTTTCTTTTCCGGAAGGCTTTGAAGCTTCTCCTCTAACTTTGTACACTGCGCTTTCCTCCCAACACGAAGTACATCCAGCATCACATCATCTGCAGATACCTCCAGAGCATTGATGATCCGGACAAGTGTGGTAAGCTTCGGTGTTTTCACTTCCCGTTCAATCGCCCCAAGATAATTCCAGCTGATCCCCACACGCTCTGCCAGTGCCTCCTGTGTCATCCCGGCCTCCTCCCGGCATTTCTGAATCCGTTTTCCTAATCCTTTCATCCATTCGGCCTCCATTTCTTTCCAACGCCAAAAGCGTTGCTACCATTTCTATCAGTATATTTGTTCCCAGAATCGGCAAACAGTATCTAATAGAATGGAATCCAACACTTTTGGGATGTGCTATAAAAATGGCACAATAATTTCTTAAACTGGCACGGTTGTGCGATTTACACCGTAAAAGTCATATGTTAAAATTGATATTGTCAAAATTATGTGCAGAAACAACGCAGCAGTATCGGGGCCATTGCCTCATCCCCGGATATTGGCTGCGTTTTTGCTGCAGGAGGTGAAAATAGCTTAAAACTTCATATGGAACCGTAAGAAGCAGCCTGTATTGACCGAGCTGCTTTTTTTAATCACTGTATGCAGGAGAATACGCGAGTAACGCGTTCCCTGCACTGCCGGAAAATCCGGCCAGAGGCAGGAAACTATCCTGAAACAGGATTTCAGTCTTTTTAATTAAAGAAAGCATTCTTTCCATTCCTTATCGAACGGCAGATTGCAGAAAGCCTGATTTCAGGTATTGACCATAGGCAGGGCAGACACATAGTCTCCCTGCCTGATTCAGAATAAGGAGACAACACTGATATGAGACAACACAAAGTCAAGGAAACACCGCCGAATCCAAAATCGTTCACGAAGCGTTTTTGCCGGATACACGACGGCCAAAAACGCCATATCGACTACATGAAACACATCTATACGGCGGCTCTTTTATTTACGCTCTTAGCCTGCAGCGTCCAACCGGTCATGGCGGCAAATGTGTGGGACAAGGCAAAAGAGATCATGAAAGACGTTTACAACCAGATCGTCCTGATCTCTACCATTGCCGCCGTGGTAACCGCATCCGTCGCTTTGCTCATGATGAACTTTTCCAAATCCGGCAAGACCGTGGACGAGTCCCGCGCCTGGCTCAAACGGATCATCATCACCTGGGCGATCTTAAACGGGCTTGGATTCATTATGGCCTACATCACCCCGTTCTTTGCGGGCGGCCAGTGGAATGGCTAGGATAAGAAGGGAGGCATCCGCATGAAGATCTTAGACGGAATCGTGGAGTGGATCGCAGAGCAGGTCATGAACATCCTGGACCTCATTACCACTTCGGTATTAGGCGCGCTGGGATGTTCCATGGATACCTTCCTCCGCTACTTCCCGGCAGCCGAGAGCATGTACCAGATTTTTCTGGCTCTGGCTATCGGGCTGATCCTCTTAAACTGGGTCTGGCAGCTCTTTAAAAATTATTTTGCAGGGGCAGGTGTAGAGGCGGAGGACCCGTTGAAACTATCCATGCGGACCTTCCTTTTCCTGTTCCTGACCTTTTACGCAAAGGACATTGTAGACCTGCTTCTCACAATCGCGGGGACGCCTTACAGCTGGATTTTAACCGATGACCTGCCGTCCTTAAAGTTCGCAGATTTTAACTCGGTAATTACTGTTATCTTAGGAGTATGCGCAAACGGTGCAGTCGCCCTGATTGCTCTGATCCTGGTGCTGATCCTGGCATGGAATTACATCAAGCTTCTCTTTGAGGCGGCAGAACGGTACATCCTTCTGGGTGTTCTGGTATTTACGGCACCGGTTGCCTTTGCCACAGGCGCCTCCCAGTCCACCGCAAACATTTTCAAAAGCTGGTGCCGGATGCTCGGAGGGCAGTTCTTCCTATTATTAATGAACGCCTGGTGTTTGAGGCTGTTTACTTCCATGGTCGGCACCTTCCTCGCGAACCCGCTGTCCATCTGATGAAAGGAGAAGATGATGAAACATAAGAAACAACTATTGTATATAATTCTGCTGGTCGCCTGTATGGTACTTCTTACTTCCATGCCGGTCTTTGCTTCAGAACTGACAGAAGCTGAGGTCGAGCAGGCGGTAGCAGACCAGGGAAAGGAAGTCGTAACCGGAAATGTCTTCATCTGGTTTTTGTGCGCCATTGCCTTTCTAAAGGTCAGCCAGAAAATTGACTCTTTCATGGCAAGCCTCGGCGTCAACGTGGGGAATACAGGCGGAAATATGATGGCGGAGCTTCTAATCGCCAGCCGAAGCCTGGCCGGGGCCATGCACTTAAAGGGCGGCGGAGGCAGCGGATACCGGAAATCCGGTTCTCCGGGCGATGCAGCCGTAGGGGGAAATTTCCTGTCTGGCGGGCTCGCCGGATCCGTAGGAAGGCAGACCGAACGGAGCGCGGTCAACCATGTGACCGGATATACGGAACACTCCAGCATCGGAAGCGCCATGTACCACTCTTCCTTGAACAAGGGCGGGGATTTTGCCAACAACGTCATCAGCAATGTCGCCCAGGGAAATTACAGCCAGGTCGGCTCTATCAAAGGGGAAGAGGCGGAAAAAGCCTTCATTTCCTATATGGGCATGAAGGAAGAACAGGACAAGCCGCTTCCGGTATTTACCAACATGGAGATCGGCGGCGGGCGCATGACCGGGACGGAGACGACAGCCGATTCCGGAAGCCGGGACTTCGCCTTGTACCATGCTGACCAGTATATGGCTCCCACGCCGGGGACATTCGATACTGTGCAGTCCGTTGACGGCGCGACCTGGTACAAGCAGTACGCCCAGCCAGCCGTGAATAAAACGCCTTACGAAACGGAGGATGGAAAAGTTGCCTACCACGAATCCATTGTCCAGAAACTTCCGCAGGCTCCCCAAAGGAAGGACCGCATTTAGTTGGCAGAACAGCAAAGCGGCCTGTCTGAAGCAGCCGGTGTAGGCACGGCTGTCTCTGATTTATTAAAGCCCAAACGGACAGCTCCATTTGCAAAAGCTGTAAAAGGCGGCGTTGGCGGTGCTGCGGGCGCTGCAATCGGCATGGCTCTTGAGCATAAGGAAGGGATCAAAAAATCTGCAGCCGCCATTACTGCGGCATTGATGCTGCCGGTCTTATTCTTGACCATGCTTCCCGGACTTACCTTCGGGGACCTGTCGGAGAACTCCGGGGTATTAAACAGCGGTACCCTAATCAATGAAAACCTGCAGAAAGCGAACCAGGCAATCGTGGAGGTCTTAATGGAATGTCATGATGAGGTGCTGGCAGAAATCCAGCAGGAAGCATCCAAAGTTCCGGAAGGGGATACCGTATCCATTACCGATCCTTATGCCGCTTCCATCTCTGTCAATTCCAACCTGCTGATCGCGCAGTTCTGTGCCAGCAGGGAAAGTTACAAGGAAATTAATATAAAAGAGCTTCAGAAGGTCATCCGGGATAATAAGGATGATCTTTTTTCTTATGATGTATCAACGGAGACCGTCACCATGGAAGTCCAAGTGGAAGCGGGTGCAGAAGGGGAGTCCGGCAATAGCGAAACAGGAAATGCTTCCACTACACCACAGACCAAAACGGTTACTTTTACACGCCACAATTATGTTGTGAAATATGCCGGTGACACCTATTTTGCAGACCACGTTTTCCATCTGACAGACAAGCAGAAAGAGCTGGCCGAAGCCTATGCCGAGAACCTGGAACTCTTTTTCGGTTCGTCTGCTTCCGGGATTACGACAGCAAATGTATCCGAAGAGGTGCTGGCTTACCGGGCTACAGTAGAACGGATCGCTTCCAAATACGGTATGGGACAATACGTGGAGCTGATCCTGGCAGTCATGATGCAGGAATCCGGAGGACGGGGAACGGATGTCATGCAGGCATCGGAAAGCGGCTATAACCAGAAATATCCCC
>CANOKL010000060.1 GCA_947566645.1 uncultured Lachnospiraceae bacterium | reverse complement strand
AAAATGGATGTGTCGAATAATCTGTGATGATTTACACAGTTTATTTTACACACCCGTTCCTCTTTCTATAATCTCTCTGTTCAATTAATAGCGGACATATATCATACCACCCTGTACAGGTCCTACTACGACTCCGACTCCCTCGGTTGCCGCATGAATCATCTGGCCGCCTCCGATATAGATTCCGCAGTGGCCTGCATTCACACACACATCTCCTGGCTGCGGATTGCTTGTCTGAGGCCATGCAAGGAAGGTGTATGTGGTCCCGAGACGTGAATAGCTTCCTGTCAGACAGTAGCTTACGAATCCGGAACAGTCAAAGGCTCCCGGACTGCAGGCTCCCCATACATATGAAGCTTTTCCGACCCATCCGTAAGCACGGTCAACTACCGCATTACCTGTTACTGAATTGTAGCTCGGCTCCGGCGTGGATGTGTCTCCGCCTGTTGTCGGATCATCCTGAGTGCCTGGATCTGTGTTATCAGGCTGCGGCTGGTCTGGCTGCTGATCCTGACTCTGGTCTGGCTGCTGATTCTGATCCTGCTGAGCCTGCTGCTGTTGCTGCTCGCGTGCCTGACGCTCGCGCTCTTCTCTCTCCTGGCGCTCTCTTTCCTTCTGGGCCTCCAGTGCGGCTCTCGCTGCCTCCTGGATCATCACATCCAGATTCTCTATCTCTGAGCTCTTGGATTCAATTGTTGTACTCAGCTCCTGTGACTGCGCCTCATACTCGGTCTGCAGATTCTCCAGCTTCTTTTTGTCCTTCTCAAGGGTTGTCTTAAGATCCTCTACCTCCTGCACCGTCTCCTCATATTCATGAAGCTTGTTACGGTCATATGTATGTACCTTCTGTACGTATTCCATCTGATTCAGAATCTCTGCAATGCTTCCGGATGCCGCCACCCTTTCAAGAGCCGAAGAATCTCCCTCCTCGTACATATACTGTATACGGAGCTTCATGTCTTCATACTGCTTCTTCTGCTTCTCTTCGGCAACCACAAGATCCTTCTTCGCTTTTGTCAGATCCTGCCCCTTCTTGATCAGCTTGTTCTCCAGTTCATTCACTTTGTCCATCAATTTATTCAACTGTGTCTGGAGATCATTCACCTCATTCTCCGTTGCCGCCTTCTGATTCTTCAGTTCATCTACCGACGGGGTTGCAAAAACAGTTGTTATCATCAAGGAACTCATCACGGCTGAAGCAATGAGTGCCTTTACCAGTCTTTTCTTCATATCTTCACCTATCCTTAGCCAATTATTCCGTAGCTGTTCTGTACCTCAACAGTTACATTATTTTTCAAGTATCCAGAGGTGTTGTCTCATCTGTGTCTCCCTCTGAATGCAGTCTACTCCCCTTGCAGCAACAGCTGACAATAGCTCCCTCCCTGTTACCTCTTTTGCACATCTAAAGCTAGGATACTACAACTTCCGGTTGATTTCAATACATTTTTTGAAATTATTGCAGTTTTTCCTTTTCGGATAACCCGCTTATGATGAGCTGCCCCTTTTTTATACATTTTGCTCATAGGTAGATTATATTCGAAGTCAAACAATTTTGCAATACTTTTTAACATTTTTGTAACATTTATTACTGAATCTCTAAATTCGTGTACCCCATCAGGCTTATGTCAATCTCCCGCGCCGCTTCTCTTCCTTCCCGGATTGCCCACACTACCAGGGACTGTCCTCTGTGCATATCCCCGGCGGCAAATACGTTTTTTGCACTGGTGAGATATCCTCCCTCCGGGGTGGCTACATTCGTCCGGGCGTTTACTTCTGTCCCGAAAGCCTTGGTCACATAGGCCTCGCTTCCAAGAAAACCTGCGGCAATCAGTACGAGCTGTGCCGGGACGGTATATTCGCTCCCCGGTACCTCTGTCATAAGCATACGGCCTGTCTTCTCATCCTTGTTCGGCGTCAGCTTTACGAGTACGGCCTGATTCAGATTTCCGTCTTTATCTTTTTTGAATTCCTTTACTGTGGTCTCATACACTCTCGGGTCGTGTCCGAATACTGCCTTTGCTTCCTCCTGTCCGTAATCTGTCTTGCAGACCTTCGGCCACTCCGGCCACGGGTTATTTTCCCCGCGGGTATCCGGAGCCTTTGGCATCATCTCGATCTGAAGCACGGACTTTGCACCGTGGCGCATGGATGTGCCTACACAGTCATTTCCCGTATCCCCGCCTCCGATTACAATTACATGCTTATCCTTTGCGGAAATGTAACTTCCTTCTATAAGCTTCATATCATTCGCCCACAGTGCTTTGGTGGTGGATTTCAGAAAGTCCACGGCAAAGAAGATTCCACTGGCATCTCTTCCAGGTACCTTAATGTCTCTTGGGTTTGACGCGCCGCAGCACAGAAGGATCCTGTCATACTCCTTTAGCAGGGCTGCTGCCTTCTTGTCCTTCCCCACATTACAGTTCGTGACAAATGTGATTCCTTCCTCCTCCATGACTGCAATCTTCCTGTCAATAATCTGCTTTTCCAGCTTCATATTAGGGATTCCGTAGCGCAGAAGCCCTCCCGGCTTATCCTCACGCTCAAATACGGTCACACTGTGTCCTCTGCGGTTTAACAGATCTGCTGCCGCAAGGCCGGACGGGCCGGAGCCTACAACTGCTACCTTCTTTCCTGTACGGATCTTCACCGGCTTCGCAGCAGCATACCCCTTCTCGTATGCATTTTCGATAATCCCATATTCATTAGCCTTTGTTGATACAGCGTCCCCGTTCAGGCTGCAGGTACATGCCGCCTCACAGAGTGCCGGGCATACACGGGAGGTAAATTCCGGGAAATTATTCGTCTTTTTCAGACGGTAATAAGCCTCCTCCCAGTTTCCATGCCAGATCAGGTCATTCCACTCAGGCACCAGATTGTGAAGAGGGCATCCGCTTGCCATTCCCATGATCATCTGCCCTGCCTGGCAGAATGGGACTCCGCAGGACATACACCTGGCTCCCTGGCGCTCCTGCTCCTCCTTCGGAAGGGGCGTGTGGAACTCCTGAAAATGCCTGATCCGCTCCTTTGGATCCTGCGCCTTCTTATCCTGTCTTTCATATTCCATAAAACCTGTTGCTTTTCCCACTTTTCCGCCCTCCTATCTTCCTTCTTTTATGGCATAAAATGCTTCTGTCTGCGCCTGCCCGCTGCTCATGCCCTGTTCCTCAAGCTGCAGGATAGTGGTCAGCATTCTCTCATAATCCTTTGGGATAATCTTCTTGAATTTAGGAAGATATTCTGTAAAGCTGTCAAGAATCTCCCTTCCTTTTTCCGAATTCGTGCAAGCCACATGCTCCTCTATCATACTCTTCAGCTCATTTACTTCATATTTTGAGGCAACACGTTCAATATTGACAAGCTGCTTATTTACATTCATATATAAATCACTGTCCATATCCAGCACATACGCAACTCCGCCGCTCATTCCTGCTGCAAAGTTCTTGCCGGTTTTTCCCAGTACTGCCACACGGCCGCCAGTCATATATTCACAGCCGTGGTCTCCTACGCCCTCCACAACTGCGGTCACACCGGAATTGCGGACTGCAAACCGTTCTCCTGCAGCTCCATTGATAAATGCACTGCCGCTGGTTGCTCCGTATAGAGCCACATTTCCTATAATAATATTCTCATCATGCCTGTATTTCACACTCTTCGGAGGATACACAACAAGCTTCCCGCCGGACAATCCTTTCCCGAAATAATCATTGCTGTCTCCTTCCAGCTCAAGGGTCAGTCCCTTTGGAATGAAGGCTCCGTAGGACTGTCCGCCTGCACCCTTACATTTCACTACATAGCTGTCTTCCGGCAGTCCCTCCGGGTATCTCCTTGTAATCTCCGAGCCGAAGATGGTTCCGAAGGTGCGGTCTGTATTGGATACATCCACCTCTATACTTCTCTTCTGTCCCTTTTCAAGCGCCGGAAGCAGCTTTTTCACAAGGACGCGCTCATCCAGTGTCTTCTCCAGTTCAAAATCATAGAGCTTCTTCGGATTATAAGTCACCGCCTTCTTTGTCCCCTCATAAGGATTATAGAGAATCTGCTCCAGATTCAGGGCAGAGGCCCGCTCAGAGCCCGGCTCCTCCTTTACCTTAAGAAGGTCTGTCCTGCCTACCAGCTCATCTATGGTGCGCACGCCCAGCTTCGCCATATATTCCCGCAGATTCTGTGCTATAAACCGCATGAAGTTCATGACATATTCCGGCTTTCCCGTAAACCTCTTACGAAGCTCTGGATTCTGGGTTGCTACTCCCACCGGACAGGTGTCAAGATTGCAGACACGCATCATGACACATCCCATCGTAACTAACGGAGCTGTGGCAAAGCCGAATTCCTCCGCTCCGAGAATGGCGGCAATGGCAACGTCCCGGCCGCTCATAAGCTTCCCGTCTGTCTCTATGCGCACACGCTCCCTGAGACCATTCTGAATCAGCGTCTGATGGGTCTCTGCCAGCCCCAGCTCCCAGGGAAGCCCCGCGTTATGGATGGAACTTCTGGGCGCTGCACCAGTACCTCCGTCATATCCGGAAATGAGGATTAGTCCTGCCCCTGCCTTGGCAACGCCGGCCGCAACAGTCCCCACTCCTGCCTCAGATACAAGCTTTACTGAGATGCGGGCGTCTTTATTTGCATTCTTGCAGTCATAAATGAGCTGTGCAAGATCTTCTATAGAATAGATATCATGGTGGGGCGGCGGCGAGATCAGACTCACACCCGGGGTGGAATGTCTGGTCTTCGCGATCCACGGATAGACCTTGCCTCCCGGAAGGTGTCCGCCCTCTCCGGGCTTTGCCCCCTGTGCCATCTTAATCTGAATCTCCCTGGCGCTAACCAGATATCTGGATGTCACGCCAAAACGCCCGGATGCCACCTGCTTTATGGCAGAGCATCTGTCACTGTCCAGCCGGCCGGTTTCTTCCCCGCCCTCTCCGCTGTTGGACTTCCCGTGGAGCCGGTTCATGGCTATGGCCAGTGTCTCATGTGCCTCCTTGGAAATGGAGCCGTAGGACATGGCGCCTGTCTTAAACCGGGTCACAATCTCGTCTACGCTCTCCACCTCTTCTATGGGCACACCTTTTTTCGGATAATTGAATTCTAACTGTCCTCTCAGGTTAATATGCGCCCCTTCTTCATTTACCATATCTGCATACTGCTTAAACATCTCGTAATCGCCCCGCCTGGTGGACTGCTGAAGCATGTGGATGGTACGGGGATTATAAAGATGCCTTTCCCCGCCGCTCTTTGACTTATGCTGTCCCACACTGTTAAGGGTAAGATCTGCCTCCAGTCCCAGCGGGTCAAAGGCCTGGGAATGTCTTGCCGCATAATCCCGGGCGATTTCTGCTGTTCCGATTCCTCCCACACGGCTCACAGTATCTGTGAAATATTTCTCTATAAATTCCTCTCTCAGGCCGATTGCTTCAAAAATCTTCGCTCCCTGATAGGACTGGATGGTGGAAATGCCCATCTTGGAAGCGATCTTTACGATTCCGTTTATAACCGCTTCATTATAATCATCTACCGCAGCATAGTAATCCTTCTGAAGCATGTCTGTTGCAATGAGCTGACGGATTGACTCATGTGCCAGATAGGGATTCACCGCACAGGCTCCATATCCAAGAAGTGTAGCAAAGTGATGTACCTCCCTGGGCTCCCCGGTCTCCAGGATCACGGCTACAGAGGTCCTCTTTTTCGTGCGGATCAGGTGCTGCTGAAGTCCTGAAAGGGCAAGGAGAGACGGCATGGCCACATGGTATTCATCCACGCCCCGGTCAGAGAGAATCAGAATATTGGCACCCTCCCGGATCACACGGTCTACCTCAATAAAGAGATAATCCATCGCTTTTTCAAGACTTGAATTCATATAATAGGTAATGGGGATCTCCGCGACCTTAAATCCCTCTTTCTTCATATTCTTAATCTTCAGAAGATCTGTATTGGTCAGAATCGGATTGTTACATTTCAGCATTCTGCAGTTTTCCGCCTTTTCCTCTAAAAGGTTACCGTCCGCACCAATATAGACTGTGGTGGAAGTAACAATCTTCTCCCGGATGGCATCAATGGGAGGATTGGTCACCTGGGCAAACAGCTGCTTGAAATATCCGAACAGGTTCTGATGCTGGTCCGAAAGAACTGCCAGCGGCGTGTCGATTCCCATTGCTGCTGTTCCTTCTGTCCCATTTGCAGCCATATTCAATATAGAGGTTTTTACTTCCTCGTAGGAATAGCCAAATGCCTTCTGAAGTCTTCTGCACTCTTCTGCGGTATAAGTCTGCACTTTCTGATTCGGGATCTTTAAATCCTCCAGGCGGATCAGGTTACTGTCAAGCCATTCTCCGTAAGGCTGCCTTCCTGCATACAGCTCCTTAAGCTCCTCGTCATCAATCACCTTTCCTTTTACGGTATCTACCAGAAGCATCTTCCCAGGGTGGAGACGTTCCTTTACAAGAATACTTGCAGGGTCAATATCCAGTACCCCTACCTCTGAGGAAAGAATCAGGGTATCCTGATCTGTAATATAGTATCTGGACGGGCGGAGGCCGTTCCGGTCAAGAACAGCACCCATACAGTCCCCGTCACTGAACAGGATGGAAGCAGGGCCGTCCCATGGCTCCATCATAGTAGCATAGTACTGGTAAAAGTCCTTTTTCTTCTGTGACATATTTTTCGTATTCGCCCACGGCTCTGGTATGGCAATCATCACTGCAAGGGGAAGGTCCATACCGCTCATTACCATGAATTCAATCGCATTGTCTAACATGGCTGAATCTGAGCCAGAGCTGTTGATTGCAGGCAGCACCTTGTGAAGTTCGCCTTTCAGATGCTCTGACTCCATGTTCTCTTCTCTTGCACGCATCTTGTCTGCATTTCCGCGGATTGTATTGATCTCTCCATTATGTACAATAAACCGGTTGGGATGTGCACGCTCCCAGCTTGGATTCGTATTCGTGCTGAACCTGGAATGCACCAGGGCAATTGCGGACTCGTAATCCGGATCCTGCAGGTCTGTAAAGAAAGAGCGGAGCTGTCCTACCAGGAACATCCCTTTGTAGGCAATGGTCCTGCTGGAGAGAGAAGCCACATAGGTATCGTCACTGCTCTGCTCAAAGATCCGGCGCACGACATAAAGTCTCCTGTCAAAGTCAAGCCCTTTCTTTATCTTCCCGGGCTTCTCAATGAAGCCCTGCATAATACATGGCATGCACTGGGCGGCACGGCTCCCAAGAACCCCGCTCTTAACCGGGACCTCACGCCATCCCAGAAAATTCATTCCTTCCTTTTTTACAATCACTTCAAAGATCTTCTTCGCCTGATTCCTTTTCAGCTCATCCTGTGGGAAGAAAAACATTCCGACACCGTAATCTCTCTCTGAACCTAAAAAGATGCCGAGAGGTCCGCAGACTTTGGAGAAAAACCTGTGCGAAATCTGTAACAGAATTCCAACTCCATCGCCTGTCTTACCTTCGGCATCCTTGCCAGCTCTATGTTCTAAATTTTCAACAATCTTCAATGCGTCTGCCACTGTGTTATGGCTCTTCTGACCCTTTATATTTACAATTGCACCGATTCCGCAGTTGTCATGCTCAAACTGCGGACGGTACAGGCCAGACGGACGTTCCTTATATCTTTTGCTCATACGTCTACTGTCCCTTTCATTTATTTTTTACTACTATACAACTTTTCGTCTCATTTGTAAATAAAAACTTTTTCCCAAATTATCAGATAACAATATTTATGGAAATTTGGAATCCATTCTCTGCATCCTGATATATACGGTCGATGCTGCCGCCGCACAGAGTACGGTTACTGCCCCGACGCGGACCACATCCCCAAAAATCCAGTCGAACCACTGATACTGTGTTCCGATTACAGACACCACGTTTGCAGTCACATGGGCACAGACCGGCGCCAGGACAGACCCATACTTTTCATAGACAAGCCCAAGCATCATTCCCATGGAAAACCCGTACAGCATCTGCACCAGATTGCCATGTGTGACAGCAAAGATCAGCGAGGAATAGAGCGCTGCATTAAGAAAGCTCATGTCCTTCCTCATACGCCTGTACATAAGCCCGCGGTAAGTAAGCTCCTCACACACCGGCATAAGAACCCCGAGACAGATCAGCTGCACGGCAAAAGACGGCTGATAGAGCATCTGAATCGTCTCATCATAAGACTCACTGTAGGAAGACAACTTCGATAACAGGATTAAGTTATTTAATGCCAGACACATTGCTGAAGAAATCACCACAATGGCCGGGTATTTCCAGAGAGGAGCCCTGCCCTTCATCATCAGTTCTTTTTTTAGCTTCTTTTTGTCCCGGTTCATGAAGAAGAGCATGACTGGAATCGTAACCAGTGCCGCCGCGCCTTCCAGGGGAACCGCATAATCCATCAGGCGCTCCGATGCCGCCTGCATAAGCTCTGCCATATGATCCGGCTCTTCCATAAGCTTCGTGATCTCGCCGGACTTCCCCTGCTGCATCATACCGGCTCCCGTAAAAAAGAACAGGGCAACAGAGGTCACAACAGTGGCAATCGCATACTTTATGACCAGAGGACTCCATATGCTCCACATACGCCTTCCATAGCTTTGATTTTCCATCTTTTTCACCTTCTCTTGTGCTTTTCCTATTATACTGCACGCCAGATAAATCTGCCGCACAGCATAACATGATGCGCACAGCCGCATAAGGAAGTATGCCGCTTTGCGGCTGCTGCGGCTTTTGCGATACTCACGGCAGACTTCATCAGCCGTGAGTATATTCTACTTCTCTTCCGGCAAACATGCAATAGGAAGTTTGTCTAACAGTTCACTTCGTTTCGACTGAATCCAGGAGCGGCGTTCCTTTACCCCTATACTGGTAAGCTTCCACAGTCCCCGCATAAGCGGACATTCGACTGCCAGCATAATGATGAGGAAGATGGCCATGTCTGTGCCTGAATCAAATCCTTCGTTTTGAAGGGTGAAGAGGAAAGCTGCCGCGACGGCTATCACTGGCAGGACATAGAAAAGAATCTTTTGTTTTTCTACTTTCGCACAGTTCGCCTCCTCTTTATCCAGAAAAGCCTCCAGGGTCAGGTCACCCTTCCCTTTTTTCAGATTTTTCTTTCTTGCTTTCTGGAATTTCTTCTCCATCTCTGCCGGAAAATCCTTCTTGGTTTCCTGTTCGATCAGATCAAGGAATTTAATTTTTCCCCTTTTATTATATCTGCCATAGAATAAATGGTAAAGCAGCAGATAGACGCAGGATACGGCGAGAAGAACCCACGCAGGACAATGGAACAACTCCGTTTCACTGATACTCAGCATCGAATAGATAATCAGGAATCCCAGGATTGCGCTGACACATGAAACTGCTCTTAAGTGCTTCATGGAGACCTTTTTCACCTTGAACATCTTGCGTCGTATGACTATATTCACTGCCATTGTAAAAAGTCCTGCTATAGCAATGCCAATGAGGTATCCTGATATGTTGAATGTGGTAATGCCGGCCATTGCATTCCAGAAATCCGTTCCTTCTGTTTCCAGGGCATCCAGGAAAGCAAAAAAGAGGTCTAATGCAGAGATGAATACCAGCACCTTTGCAATGGATTTCATCCACTGCAAAATATGTAAGAAACCATTTTTCATGCCGAAATCTGAGCAGAAGGTTTCGCAGAAGCTCTCCAGATTGTTCCCTGTAATCTCCCGGACAGGCTTCCCGGCATCCTGTGCAATCAGAAAGATATCAAGCAGTTCCCCAAGACGTTCTTCCGCTGCATCTTCATCAACATTCCGGCTCATTACATACATTTCGATCTGGCCGAATACCGCCTTATACTCTTCACCTAATTTGTCTTCGTAATAAATATAACTGTCCTTCATTCCTTTTCCCCCTTCAGAACAGCATCCGCTGCTTTTGTTATCTTTTCATAATTGATCTTGAAGGTGTGAAGTGCAGCTGTTCCTTTTTCCGTAATGGAATAATATTTCCTCGTGGGACCATATGGCGACTTTCCCTTCCGGCAGGAAATCAGTTCCTTTTTCTCCAGACGCGTCAGAACCGGGTATAAGGTTCCTTCAAGAAGGGCCTCAAATCCGCTTTTCTCAAGTTTCGCAAGAATCTCATACCCATAGGTCTCTCCATCCGCAATAACAGCAAGAACACACCCCTCCAAAATGCCGCGTAAAAGCTGTGATTCTTCCAAATGCAGTACTCCTTTCTGCTCCACTACTATGCAACACCAAGTAGTATATCAAAAATATAGCACAGCTACTTTGTATTGTCAAGTAGCTGTGCTCAACATGTAACAGTCCTATCACAAAAGTTAATCCACGTCAATAATGGGGCTCTGCGTCAGCTCTTTCTCACGGATAAAGGGTTCTTCCACTTCTCTTGAAAGAAGTAGGCCGTATTTTTCCGGATGTCTGTATGCATTTCCATGAACCTCACGTTTTCTGTATGCACGGAGCATATCTATATCAATCTCCGCCAGATAGATTCCCGGTCTTTCGTCTGCATCCAGAATGCACATATCTCTTGAACCTGATCCCCCCGGAAGATAAGCAACTCCGTCAAAAATACTGGAATGTCCGTTGCAGTCCGGCTGTCCATCCGGATAATTGCAGGTTGCGACTGCCATCATATTTTCATATGCCCGGCCCCTGAGCTGTGCCAGCCTGTTGATCTCCATAGGACAGGCATTCGGCACTAACACAAGCTCTGCACCCTTCAGCATCAGAATCCGTGCACTCTCTGGGAATTCCCTGTCATAACAGATCATGCATCCGGTCTTTACCGTTCCTGAGGCCGTGTCAAGCTCTGTCACATAGAAATCATCTCCCGCAGACAGCAGCCTCTCATCCCCGAATTCACACGTATGTACCTTTGAATAAAGAAGTTTCCTCTCCCCATGCCTGTCATAAAGGGCAATGGAATTTTTCGGCCTCGGAGAATGCTTTTCCAGAAATGTAATACCGACTGCCATATCCAGATTTTTTGCAAGCCGCCCGAATTTTTTTATGAAATTACCATCAGCGGAAACGGCCATTCTCCCCAGCACATCTTCATCCGGAGGAATCTCATAGCCAGTGCTCCACATCTCCGGAAACAGCGCAAGATCTGCCCCCGCATCCTTTGCCCTCCTTAAAGCTTCTTCCCCTATGTGAAACTGCTCCGTCAATCCGTTTCCCGGAAGTATCTGCAGCAGGGCTACCTTCAAGATCATCTTACATTATCCTCCTTTTTTATTCTTCCAGTGCTTTTTCCACCTGTATCCTGGCATCTCTTGCCTGTGCATGACTGTCTCCGCTGGCCGTAATCCCCGCCACAACATTTTTACGGACTACAACTGCCGGAAAGTAAAAATCACACAGTTCCTTCCTGTGGGATGTATTGACTAAAATCCTCAGCTCCCTGCAGTCCCTGACAATCTGCTCATTACAGGCAGCGTCATCTGTTGCGGCAAGAACAAAAAAAGCCCCGGCAAGCTGTCCAGACATGTATCTATTCTGTATCCATTCAATCCGCCCGCTCTCTGCAAGGCGCTTAAGTTCTTCTGTAAGCTTTGGAGAGATAACCTGTATGTCTTTTGCAAATTGAAGGAGCGTCTTCACTCTTCTCTCCGCAATTTTCCCTCCGCCGACTACAACAATGCTTTTCTGTGATATATCAATAAAGAACGGAAAATATGGTTTTTTCATCTCTCTGGACTTCTCCTGTAACAACGATAAAATAACTCTTGTTTCTTCTTTACATATATGTTATATTATATACATAGAGGGAAAACCAGGAAAGCGGATACCCTCAAGTAAGTAATTGGCTGTTACTTAACTACAGCCGTCACTATTTCTGGTAGTGGCGGCTATTTTCTTCCCCTGAAGATTGTATAGCACAATCCAATAAGGGCGCAAATGAATATTCCAGTCTGAATGAAATCAGAATATGTAACATACATCAGCATTCCCCCCTTTCTTTCGTCTGGAGGGTAAGCCCCTCCGATGAAACAAGAGGGTAAGCCGCCGGGCTCTCTGGTTTTCCACGTCGTTAGTATAGCATACATGGTATATTTTTGCAATTAGTTACTTCACGAGCATCGCATCCCCGAAGGAAAAGAACCGGTATCTTTCTCTCACGGCCTCCTGATAGGCAGCAAGTACTTTTTCTCTTCCTGCCAGTGCGGACACCAGCATAATCAGTGTGGATTCCGGCAGATGGAAGTTTGTAATCAGGCTGTCCATTACCTTGAACCGGTAGCCTGGGTAGATAAAGATCTCGGTAAATTCGCTGCCTGCTTTCAGGTATCCGTTCTCGTCTGCTGCTGACTCGACCGTCCTGCAGCTGGTTGTCCCTACACAGATTACCTTGTGCCCTTCCCTTTTTGCCTTGTTTATCTTCTGTGCTGCCTCTTCGTCTATCTGGTAAAATTCCGAGTGCATATGATGATCCGTAATCTCTTCCGCCTTTACGGGGCGGAATGTTCCAAGGCCTACATGTAGTGTTACCCTCGCAATGTCTACTCCTTTTTCCTTGATTTCCCTAAGAAGCTCCTCCGTAAAATGAAGCCCTGCTGTGGGCGCAGCGGCAGATCCGCTATGCTTTGCATAGACTGTCTGATAACGGTTTTTATCCTGGAGCTGGTGGGTAATGTATGGCGGCAGAGGCATTTGTCCCAGCTGGTCTAAGATTTCCTCAAAGATGCCTTCATAGGTGAATCTGACCAGCCGGTTTCCTTCCTCTGCGATCTCCAGGATCTCCCCGGTAAGGATCCCGCCGCCGAAGCTGATTCTTGCTCCGGGCCTTGCTTTCTTTCCCGGCTTTACCAGGGTTTCCCATATGTTATTTTCTCTGCGCTTAAGAAGCAATAGCTCAATCCTGGCTCCGGTCTCTTCTTTTTCACCGATCAGCCTTGCCGGAATCACCTTCGTGTCATTAATAACAAGACAGTCCCCCGGGTCAAGATACTCTGTAATCTCCCGGAATATATGGTGTGAAACAGCTCCGGACTCCCTGTCAAGGACAAGAAGCCTGGAGCTCTGGCGATCCTCTAACGGATCCTGTGCAATTAATTCCTCCGGCAATTCATAATAAAAATCCTGTCGTTTCATCACTATGAATCCCTTTCCTTATTCTGTTCCTCAGGCCGCACCATCCTGTAAGATCCTCTTGGCTCCCCTGGGGGCATGTTCTCATGCGCCCGCGAATCGCCCGTTCCCGGTTCCGGCTGTCTGCCCGTCATCTGGTCTGGTACCTTCTGCCCAGGCTGCATATTCTCCGTACCCGGCGCAGGCGGCACCTGGTATGGCATCTCTGCGTCAGGCTGTGGATTCTCCGTACCCGGCGCAGGCGGCACCCGGTATGGCATCTGCGCTTCCGGCTGCGGATTCCCCGGACCCGGACCCGGCGCCGGGGGCACCTGACAGGGCACGTAGGGCGGATTCTGGGGCGAGCCCCGGAACACCGGGTACACCTTCACGCGTTTTGCGTAAATTACACGGGTGTCACAGAGCATGTCATGAAGCCCTCTCTTCTGTCCATCCACACCGGCAAAAATATAGCCGATGCCCATGGTCAGCCCGCACAAAAATCTTCCGACCGTTTCCCGGTACACCACATCCATCAGAGGAAGCTTTTCCTCGTCTGCACTGACCACACGCAGATTCAGAAGCCTTTTCCCCGGCGTAGTTCCGGTACAGTACAAAAACAGAATAAAATACAGCACCTGGAAGCCATACAGCACAATATCCTTTAGTGTATAATGAAACAATATATTTCCGCCAAGAACTGTCCCCTCTGCCAGGGAAAGGAGCCCTGACAGAAACAGTCTTACCAGCAGAAGCCCAAAAAACACGATCAGACTGTCTATTGCATATGCTGCAAGCCGCGCCCAGAATCCTGCATAGGTTATTTCTTCTTTACCGCAATTGTTCTGCATAATACATCGGCACCCCGCTTTCCAGCTGATCTGCAGCCTCAGTCAGAATCTGCGCCTCGCTTCTCGGCACCAGCTCCCTGATCTGGGCAAACAAAGAGCTTAATATATCTGACGGGGATTCCAGCTGATAGACAGTTTCTGTCCCCAGCGTGCTGCACATCATGCGGCGCATATCATCATATGACAGGATCTGGTCAATCAGACCTTTCTCCAGCGCCTGGTATGCTGTGTAGGTACGTCCGTCCGCAAGCGCCTTAACGGCATCCTCAGACATATTTCTTCCTTTGGCTACGATATTGACAAATTTCGTGTAATATTCATCCACCTGATCCTGATAAATTGCAATCTGCTCATCGGTCATCTGTGTGCTGTCCTTAAATTCGCCGCTTGTGATGCTGAAATATTTGATTCCCAGCTTTTCATACAGCCCTGTCAGGTCGAAGCCGGACATAATGACCCCGATGGAGCCTGTCGTTGTATTTGCATTTGCAAAGATCTTGTCACATGCCATGGAGATCATGTAGCCGCCGGAAGCCGCGTAATGTGACATATATCCCCACACAGGACGGCTGGTCTGCTCTTTGTAGGCAAGAAGCTTCATATACAGTTCCTCGGATTCATACACAGTCCCTCCCGGGGAATCTACATAGAGAAGGATACCCTGATTGTTTCCATCCTTCATTAGCTTGTCAATATATTCCAGGGTCGTCGTATGCTGATAGCCCTCTGCTATGTCAAAGGCTCCCGAAGCCGTCTGCTCCTGTATGGTTCCCATCACTTCCACAACAGCGATATAAGGCCCCGTTGGGGCACTGAACATAAAATCACCAGCAAGCTTTGTCCCGATCTCCTTTGGCAGTATACTTTTTGAAACCGTATTTGTCAGAACACTGGCAGCACCTGTAACAATAAACAATACCACCGCAATTACCAGCCCGACTGTCTGTTTTTTCTTCATGCTATCTACCATCCTTTATTTCCGAAGCTCAATTCCCATTGCCTCAAGAGCCTTCAGAATCTTTTCCATTGCCTTTGTAACTTCTGCATCCTCCAGTGTCTTATCTTTTGCACGGAATACAATGGAATATGCCACTGACTTATACCCCTGCCTGATCTGTGCGCCCTCATACAGATCAAACAGCCGGTAGCTTTCCAGATGTGCGCCTCCATTTTTCTCGATTACCTCTTCGATCTGGCCCGCAAGAATCTCCTTTGGCATTACCATACTGATATCCCTCGTAACCGCAGGATATTTTGCAATACCCGTGTATTTTCTGTCAAATGAAGCACGCAGGACAATTTCCGGCATATCAATGACTGCCACATAGGTCCGCTCACCTATACCGTAGGTGTCCGCCACATCCGGGTGAAGCTCGCCAAGATAACCAACAACTGCTCCGTCATAGACAATATTTGCCTGGCGTCCCGGGTGGAGGTAAGGCTTTTCGGACCTGGGATCATAAACCTCTTTCTTATGAAGCCCCACTTTCTCAAAAAATTCCTCAATGACCCCCTTCATGCTATAGAAGTCTCCCTCTCCATACATGCCAAGGGTAAACTGCATCCGTTCCTCAGGAAGCTCTGTAAGAGGAAGCTCCCCCGGAAGATAGATATTTCCAAGCTCATACAGCCTTACATTCTTATTTCTTCTATTATAGTTTGTTGCAAGAGAAGTCAGCATTCCATTCAAAGAGGTGGTACGCATAATACTGTAATCCTCTCCCAGAGGGTTCATGATCTCCACTGCACGCCGAAGCGGGGAATCCTCTGCAAGCATCAGCTTATCGAATACCTTCGGGCTCTCGAAGGAATAGGTCATGCCCTGGCTGAAGCCGCAGAATTCTGCAATATCCCTTGCGATTTCCTCAATCCTGAGCTTAAAGGACAGCTTGCCTGTAGTTGCTTCGCCCTTCGGAAGCGTGGTCGGAATGTTATCATATCCATAGAATCTCGCCACTTCCTCCGCAAGATCAGCCAGACGGAACAGATCATGACGGAAAGTGGGGGCAATCACCTCATCTGCCGCCTCATCATAGCCAAGATCCAGTATTTTAAAATAAGAGAGCATCTCTTCCTTCGGAATATCTGTTCCAAGAAGCGCATTGATCTCATCCGCATCAAATGGCACTCTCACAGGCTCCTTTTTCTTTCCGTACACGTCAACCATACCGCCGACTACCTCGCCTGCGCCCATCTCCTCCACAAGCTGGCATGCCCGGTTTATGGCTGCTTCTGCATTATTAGGATCCAGACCTTTTTCGAATTTTCCCGAAGCATCTGTCCGGAGCCCCACCTTTTTGCTGGATTTACGGATATTCGTTCCGTCAAAGCAGGCTGCCTCAAACAGCATCGTATGGACATCATCCGTGATCATGGAATTCTCACCGCCCATAATTCCTGCGATTCCCACAGATTTCTCACCGTCACAGATCATCAGCACGGAGTCATCCATCTGACGCTCCTGGCCGTCAAGAGTAACAAAGGTTTCATCCTTTCCGGCTCTGCGGACAATAATCTCCCTCCCCGCAATGGTATCCAGATCATATGCATGCATAGGCTGCCCGTATTCCTCCATTACGTAGTTCGTAATATCAACCAGATTATTGATCGGGCGGATTCCCACAGATGCAAGGCGTCTCTGCATCCACTTCGGGGAAGGACCAATCTTAATATTCTTAACCACTCTTGCACAGTATCTCGGGCAGAGCTCTGTATCCTTCACCGTAACCTTAATATAATCATTCACGTCCTCATCATTTCCCGTTGCGGATACCACCGGCGGATGGAACTCCTTGCGGAAGGTTGCTGCCGCCTCCCTCGCAATCCCGGTCACACTGAAGCAGTCCACCCTGTTCGATGTAATCTCATATTCTAATACGACATCATCAAGCCCCAGTGCTGCGACTGCACTCGAACCCACTTCTGCATCCTCATCAAAAATATAGATCCCATACTCCGGCGACTCCGGATACATATCCCGGTTCGAGCCAAGCTCCTCAATGGAACACATCATGCCAAAGCTTTCCACTCCCCGGAGCTTACCCTTCTTAATCTTCACGCCGCCTGCCACACGGCTTCCTGCCTCATGGCCTCCTGCCACACGACCGCCGTCCAGAACAACCGGAACCTTATCGCCCTCCTTCACATTCGGGGCTCCTGTTACAATCTGAACCGTCTCTGTCCCTACATTCACCTGGCAGACAATCAGCTTATCCGCATCCGGATGCTTCTCAATCCTCTCAATCTGCCCGATCACAATCTTATCGAGGTCTGCATCCAGCCTCTCATATCCCTCTACCTTTGTCCCCGATAATGTCATTGCGTCGGTATATTCCTGCGCAGTCACATCAAGCTCCGGAACATAAGCCTTTATCCATGATAATGATGTATTCATCTTCTTCTCCCTTCTTTTTGGGGACGGGGTATTTTTAAAAATACCCCGTCCCAGATTAAAAATGACCTGTCCCTTTTTGGGAATTTTTAAAATTGTTTTAAGAAACGTATATCGTTTTCGTACAGAAGCCTCATATCGTCAATCTCGTATTTTAATAATGCGATACGCTCTAAGCCTACTCCGAATGCAAAACCGCTGTATTCCTCTGGATTGATTCCGCACATCTCCAGTACGTGGGGGTGGACCATGCCGCAGCCCAGGATCTCGATCCAGCCGGAGCCTTTGCAGAACCGGCAGCCTTTGCCTTTGCACTTGAAGCAGGATACGTCTACCTCTGCACTTGGCTCTGTGAAGGGGAAATGATGGGGGCGGAATTTTGTCCTGGTGTCTGGCCCGAATAGTTCTTTGGCAAATACCTCCAGTGTTCCCTTCAGGTCTGCGAAGGATATGTTTTTGTCAATTACCAGTCCCTCGATCTGATGGAAGGACGGGGAGTGTGTGGCATCCACCTCGTCGGAGCGGAAGACTCTTCCAGGTGCGATCATACGGATTGGGAGCTTTCCCTGCTCCATCACGCGTGCCTGTACCGGCGAGGTCTGGGTCCGCAGTACAATATCCTTATTGATATAAAAGGTATCCTGCTCATCCTTTGCAGGATGGTCTGCCGGAATATTCAGCTTTTCGAAGTTATACAGATCGTATTCCACCTCTGGTCCTTCTACTACCTCATAGCCCATGCCCACGAAGATCCGTTCCACCTCTTCCAGGGCAATGGTGTTCGGATGACGGTGTCCGACCATGTTTTTTTTCGACGGAAGTGTTACGTCTATCACCTCCTGCCTGAGGCGTTCCTCCCGGATCGCGCGTTCCATCTTCTGCTTTGTCTCCTCCAGAATGGATTCAATAGCTGCTCTTGTCTCATTGACAAGCTGCCCCACTTTCGGACGCTCCTCGGGCGCTACATCCTTCATTCCTTTTAAGACTGCGGTGAGCTCTCCCTTTTTTCCAAGGAACTTTACACGTACATCATTTAATTTGTCAGGCATATCAGCTGCCTGGATTGCTTTTAGTGCTTCGTCTTTAATAAGCTGAAGTTTTTCATTCATTGCTGTGCTCCTTTCTTATGAACAAGTAAGTTTGCGGCATATTTCATCTGCGCGGGTCTGCGCATAAAAAAACCCGTCCCTGACAAAAGGGACGGGAATAACCCGTGATACCACCCTGATTCCTGCATGATCATCTGGAAAATGCAGGCACTCATTACTGCGTAACGTGCATGTACGTCATCTCCTACTCTGCCTCTTGTAAGGAATTTCAGAAATGCAGCTGGCGCGGGAAATTCGATTGCCATCTGAACCCGAGGAAACTTTCAGCCGGGGATTCCCTCTCTCTGATGGAAAATGGTTCTCTACTTACGCGGTCATTGCCTTTGTTTTTATTCTTATCTATTGTAACACAACAGAATCAGTTGTCAAGTACTAATTCGTGTTTGTACACGGTAAACGCACGATTTTATAGGTTCACTTTTCCCAAAAAATATGTTACTATAGTTGCAAGATAGTAATGACAACTTCTTTTTATTT
>CANOKL010000059.1 GCA_947566645.1 uncultured Lachnospiraceae bacterium | reverse complement strand
GTTATCTGACCACACGTTTGTTTGACTAATATTGCTTTTGGGTCGGGGTAATTTTTAAAATTGCCCCGTCCCCAACTGCATTCAGATCATATAATCATACATATACCGCTCTTTCTGCTGCTCCATGATATCCTGCAGTGTTATCCCGTCCAGGTATTCATTGATAACCCGGGTGAGACCCTGCCATACAGGAAGCATGGGGCACTCTGTGCTGCGGTCGCACTCTATGGGATCCTGTTCTGCGCATGCAACAGGAGACAGGTTTCCCTCTGTCAGTCTTAAGACATCTCCGACTGTATATTTATCAGGCGTTTTTGCAAGCTGGTAGCCGCCCTGGGAGCCCCGGTTTGTTTTCAGAAATCCGGTTTTATTAAATACCGGGATAATCTGCTCCAGATATTTTTTCGAAATATTCTGCCGCTTCGCGATATCCTTAAGGGCAATATAGCCGCAGTTCTGATGTTCTGCAAGGTCTAAAAGCATCCGGAGGGCATAGCGGCCTTTTGTTGAAATTTTCATATGGAATCACCTCTGTAGCTTGATAGTACTGTCTTTTGACACTTGTATCATACCATGTATTGGGTGGCCTTTCAAGGTTGGGGACGGGGCAAAATTAAAAATGCCCCGTCCCCAATTGCAGGCTATAGGCTCTTCCTATAACCTACTATACCTATATGATATTAGACAATTGTGGAATGTTGATGTATGATATAGCACAGGAAGAAGGAGGAGAAATAACATGACAGAGATTATATGGCATGGAAGGGGCGGACAGGGGGCGTTTACTGCTGCGAAGCTTTTAGGGGCAGCATTCATCCTGGCGGATGAGAATCATTTTGCATTAGCTTTTCCGTCTTTCGGGCCAGAGAGAAGGGGAGCTCCCATAAGGGCATTTACGAAGCTCTGCGGGGGGCCGGTTGGAAACAGGAGTGAGGTGGAGCAGGCGGACTATAGTATTTTTCTTGACGAAACTTTGTTTACAGAGACTGCATATGAGGAGTTAAAGCCAGATGGAAGAATTCTGCTGAATACGAAGCAGGAAGTGAAGGACCCAAAAGTGACGGCACTGGACGGAGACGGACTGGCAAGAGAGATCTTAGGTCTTCCTATTACAAATACGGTGATGCTGGGTGCTTTTACGGCACTTTTTCCTGATATTTCACTGGAGGACGCAGAAGCGGCAGTCCGTCAGTATATGCCGGAGAGGCTTTGGATGAAAAATATCGCGGCAATGGAAAAAGCGGCGGAGACAGTCAGGAAGGGGGCCATATCATGAAACCGTATTTAAGAGACCGGATTCCGGAGACGCTAGCGGAGCTTCCGGATGCAACAGCTTATGAAGCCGGGTATCTTGTGACAAAAAATGCCGGTTGGCGCAGCAGCCGTCCGGTTATCCACCAGGAAACATGCAGGGGATGCCTTAAGTGCTACCTTTACTGCCCGGAGGGTGTGATCTTTCAGGATGGCGGAAAGGTGAAGATCGATTATGATTTCTGTAAGGGCTGCGGCATTTGCAGAAAAATATGCCGTTTTGGAGCCATTGAAATGGAGGAGGAAAAATAATGGCAAGAAAATTTTTATCAGGAAATGAGGCATTTGCAGAAGGAATCCGGCTGGCAGGGCCGCAGGTGATTTCAGCCTATCCCATTACGCCGCAGACGATTGTGGTGGAGCGGCTTTCTGAGATGGTGGAGGAGGGGAGCCTTTCCGCGGAGTTTATCCATGTGGAATCTGAGCATTCGGCGCTCTCCTGTGCCATCGGGGCATCGGCAGTGGGAGCCCGGGCATTTACCGCCACTTCCTCACAGGGACTTCTCTATATGGCGGAATGTCTTACCTATGCTTCTGGCGGAAGATTTCCCATTGTGATGATGAATGCCAATCGTTCCACGGCGCTTCCATGGAATATTTACGGGGATCAGAGGGATTCTATTTCCCTTTTAGACTCCGGGTGGATCCAGTGCTATGTGGAGAATGCCCAGGAGGCTCTGGATCTTGCACTTATGAGCTACTATATTGCAGAAAAGAAGGAGGTCTCCACTCCTTTTATGGTAAATCTTGACGGGTTTGTCCTTACCCACACCTATGAGGTGACAGATGTCCCGGAAAAAGAACAGGCAGATGCATTTCTTCCAGGTTATGAGACGGAAAATAAGCTGGATCCTGACCATCCAAGGAATCTTGGATTCTCCGTGGGGCCGGAGCATAATATGGCTTTCAAATATAAAGAACATCTTGGAATTCTGCATGCAAAAGAAGCAGTCAGGGAAGCAGAAGAACGTTTTGCGCAGATTTTCGGGAGACAGTATACCGGCCTTGTGGAAGCTTACCGGACGGAGGATGCAAGCTTTGTCCTTATTACCCTTGGCAGTATTGCAGGACTTGTGCGGGAGACGGTAGACCGGCTCCGGGAGAGAGGGGAAAAGGTGGGCCTTCTAAGGATCCGGTACCTGAGACCCTTTCCAAATAAGGAGATTGCGGAGGTTCTTGGGAATGTGAGGGCTGCTGCAGTCCTTGAGAAGGATATCTCTTTTGGAAATGAGGGAACGGTCTTTTCTAATGTGAATTCCGCTCTGCATAAGGCAGGAATTCCGGTACCGGTTTCCGGCTATATCGGCGGGCTGGGAGGGAGAAATATTTCCAGTGAGGAGATTGAAGGGATTTTTGAAGATCTGAAGTCAGAAAAGAGAAAGACCATGTTTCTTGGATTAGGAGGTGAGGGGGAATGGGTATAAATGTGAAAACACTGTGTAAGGATGAGTTTTTCTACGGGCATAAGGCCTGTGCCGGATGCGGCGGAAGCCTTGCCGTCCGGATTGCCCTGAAGGTGCTGGGGGAACGTTCCTTTGCGGTGCTTCCGGCAGGCTGTATGTCGGCAGTGGGTTTTAATTTTCCCCAGCTCTGTTTTGGCAATAATGCAGTGATCTCCACCTTTGCGGGAACCGCTTCCATGCTGACAGGAATCGAGGCAGGGCTTAGGGCACAGGGAATCAGGGATTTCCAGGCAGTGGGGTTTGCAGGAGACGGGGGAACGGCGGACATCGGCCTCCAGGCACTATCCGGCGCCATAGACCGGAACGATGACATCCTGTACATATGCTATGATAACGAGGCTTACATGAATACCGGGATTCAGAAAAGCTCCCTGACGCCTTTTGGAGCAAGGACCACGACCACTCCGGCAGGGAAGAATATCCGGGGCAATTTAAGACCTAAGAAAAATATGTTTGAGATTGTGGCTGCCCACGGGATTCCTTATGCGGCAACGGCCAGCATCGGAGATCTGAATGATTTTATGGAAAAGGTGGAAAAGGCATCCAGGATAAAGGGAACAAAATATATTCATGTGATCGCGCCCTGTCCCACTGGCTGGGGAATTGCCCCAGATGAAACGGTGGAGGTCGCAAAGGAGGCCCTGGACTGCGGGCTGTGGTATCTTGCAGAATACGAGGAAGGCTCCGGGATGACGCTGAATTACCGGCCTGGGACATTTGCCAGTGTGGAACACTATCTGAAGCGGCAGGGGCGTTTCCGGCATCTTACCGGGGACGATATAGACATAATTAACCATTCACGGGATGTGAAATGGAAACTGATTGAAAAGAATTTGGGAGAGTGATAAAATGAGCAGAGATCTTACAAGTAAGTACTGGGACGAGGAACTGGAGACACTTCCGAGAGAAGAGCTGGAAAAGCGCCAGCTCGCGGATTTAAAAGAGATTGTGAAGTTTGCCTATGACAATGCGCCTTATTATAAGCGTTCCTTTGACGAGGCGGGAGTGAAGCCGGAGGACATCCAGACTCTCGCGGATATTCAGAAATTCCCCTTTATAGATAAAAAGACCCAGCGGGATACCCAGGGGAAGGGCTCCTTTTTAGGGGAACTGGCCGCTGTGCCGGAGGAGGATGTGGTGTTCATCTCTACGTCCTCAGGCTCCACGGGCGTGCCTACTATGAGTCCTTTTACGAAGAAGGATTTTGATGAATTTCAAGATACCGAGAGCCGATGGTTCTGGCAGGTGGGTATGCGCCCCAGTGACCGGTATGTGCATGCGCTGAATTTTTCTCTGTATGTGGGCGGGCCGGACGTAATCGGAGCCCAGAACCTGGGAGCCCTGTGTATCTGGGGCGGCACACTGCCCAGTGAACGGCTTTTGTTTGTTCTCAAGACCTATCAGCCGACTGTGATATGGACCAGTCCCTCCTATGCATGGCAGCTGGGGGAGAAGGCATTAAAGAGCGGGATTGACCCGAAAAAAGACCTGAATATCAAGACCATTATTGTGGCCGGCGAGCTTGGAGGCTCCATTGACGCTACCAGGAAAGCGATTGAGGATCTGTGGGGCGCACAGGTGTATGATTTCTATGGGCTTTCGGACATCTTCGGAGCCTGCGCGGCAATGTGTGAGGCGAAGGATGGGCTGCACATTGCGGAGAATCATATTCTCGTGGAAACGGTTGACATCCATACCGGGGAGGTTCTAAGGCCAGGAGAAGTGGGTGAGCTGGTATTTACCACGTTGCGCAAGCATGCAAGGCCGCTGATCCGCTTCCGCACCGGGGACATTGGCTGGATTGACAATACTCCCTGCTCCTGCGGACGGACCCATGGCAGGATTCATATAAGCGGGCGGAAAGATGATATGTTCATTGTCTCTGCTGTCAATGTGTTCCCAAGTGATATTGAAGCAGTGGTCAGGGAGCTTCCCGGCATAACAGGCGAATATCTGATCCGTGTGTTCGAGAAGGATTTTACATGCAAATATTCGGTGGAGATTGAGAAGAACGGGGATAATCCGAAGACAGATGAAGAGGTGTCCGCTGAGGCATCCGCAGCCCTGAAGGCCCGGATCGGGGTAAAACCCTACGAGGTAACCGTACATCCGGACGGAGGACTTGATACCCGTTCCGAACACAAATCCAGGCGGATTATTGATGAGCGGAAACTGGATTACAGTATATAAGAGAAAAGAGAACAGAGAGGAGACAGCAATATGCCGCAGCTTTCAAAACGTACAGAAACATTTACGGATTCCGTGATCCGGAGAATGACTAGAGTATCCCTGCAGTATGGTGCAGTGAATTTATCCCAGGGGTTTCCGGATTTCGATCCGCCGGAGGAGATCTTAACACGGCTTAAGGAAGTGGCAGGGGAAGATTTCCATCAGTATTCCATCACATGGGGAGCGCAGAATTTCCGGGAAGCGCTCTCAGAGAAGCAGTCCCCTCTGATGGGGCGGGAAATCGACCCGGACACAGAGATTGTAGTGACCTGCGGAAGTACAGAGGCCATGATGGCTGCCATGATGACTGTGGCGAATCCGGGAGATAAGGTGATTGTATTTTCCCCCTTTTATGAAAACTATGGCGCGGACACGATTCTCTCCGGGGCAGAGCCCATCTATGTTCCCCTGCATCCCCCGGAATTCCAGTTTGATGTGGAGGAACTGGAAGCGGCATTTAAGCAGCATCCCAAGGCGCTGATTCTCTGCAATCCTTCCAATCCCTGCGGAAAGGTGTTTACTTTAGAAGAGCTGAATGTGATTGCGGGATTTGCGCAGAAGTATGATACTTTTGTGATCACGGATGAGGTGTATGAGCATATTGTATATGAGCCTTACCAGCATATTTATTTTGCATCCCTCCCCAGTATGTGGGAGCGGACTATATCCTGCTCGTCTCTGTCGAAGACCTATTCCATTACCGGATGGCGGCTTGGATATATCATCGGACCGGCTCCTGTCATAGAAGCAGCGAAGAAGGTGCATGACTTTCTGACCGTGGGCGCGGCGGCTCCCCTTCAGGAGGCGGCGGTAACGGGTCTTAAGTTCGGGGAGGAATATTACCAGTGGCTTAAGGAGAAGTATACTGGAAAGCGCGACCTGTTTTTAAAGGGACTGGATGACATTGGAATTGTCCATACAGTGCCCCAGGGGGCTTACTATGTGCTTCTTGATATTTCGGAATTTGGCTTTGAGAGCGATCTGGCATTCTGCGAGGAGCTGGCAAAAAAAGGAGGGGTCGGCGCGGTCCCGGGATCCAGCTTTTTTAGGGAACCGGTCAGACACCTGATCCGAATGCATTTCGCGAAGAAGGATGAGACCCTCTATGAGGCACTCGGGCGGCTTCGGAGTTACTGGACAGGGCTGAATGACTAAAATTTGTACAGCATATTGAAATCCCAGGATGAACCCATTTTTCTCCGCTGCAACTGCAACCTCATAAAATCTATCCCTGTTCTTCTCATAATCTGTCATATCTTCATCTTTTGTATTTTCCTGTCTTTTCCCTCCCAGTAATTCCTCAATCAACAGCTCTACCTCTCTCCTCTTCCTTATCACATCATCTGTTTCCTGTATGTTCCGGTAAATCTCTTCTATCCTTCCCATAAAGCCTTTCCTTTCCATACTCTTTTCCTCATATTATAAGTCCCCAGGCAGACACATAATGTCATTTATAAGAAGAAATAAAAAATGCCTATCCTCTGCACACGGGATAGGCGGTGTCTGTAAAGACATCTAAACCATTTCGGTGGGCATCCACTTTGAAGTGGATGCTTTCCTGGTTCATAATATTTAATAAAAATTCAACATGATATAAGAAGTTGAAAAATGGAGAGGAGGTAATTCGTAAGGTAAGACCGGTTGGAGTAATGTTTTCGGAATACTACTATTATCTGACAGCTTTTATTGATAATGAAGAGGTGAGGAATAATTTTGAGGTGGCTAATGATGCGTTCCCAACTATTTACCGTGTTGACAGGATTAAAGAAATGAAAATCTCAGAAGAACGGTTCCATGTTCCTTATGGCAACCGCTTTGAAGAGGGAGAATTTAGAAAAAGGATACAATTTATGTATGGAGGGAAATTACAGAAAGTGAAATTCCAGTATACAGGCAATGACATTGATGCGGTACTCGACCGGCTTCCGACTGCGGTTGTATTATCTGAAAAGGATGGTGTGTATACCGTCAGTGCGGAGGTTTTTGGAAAGGGTATTGATATGTGGCTGAAAAGTCAGAGTGATTTTATTAAGCTGGTATAATTGAGGAGGTGTCAAAATAAAATGAGTGTTTTGCTTTCTGTCATTACATAATTTCAATTTTGGGTTTCTAAAAATTTATCAAAGATGAGGAGGTATTTTATGTTTTTAAGTTACTTGAAAGACACAAACAAAGAAAAATTTTTAAAAGTATGTGTGCATGCGGCATTATCAAATGGTATTTTCGCAGAAGAAGAAAAGGAGATGCTAGATGCTTATTGCCGAGAGATGAGTATTAAAGTGCATGTTCCAGATACACAGGAGTCGTTTTCTGAATTGATGCAGACAATTTTGGATAATACAACTCAAAAAGAAAGAAACATTTTTGTCCTGGAAATACTTGCACTAGTTAAGTCTGATGGAGTATATGATGATAAGGAGAGGATGTTTATGAAAACATTTATCAAAGGACTGAATGTATCCGAGTCAGATTTGTCTAAATTTGAGGAATTGCTTGCAAAGTACACAGAAATAGGAAAGGAGTTGTACGCAGCAATTACGGAATAACAGAAGAGAGGAGCATGATTTCTTTGTATACAGGCGGAAATAATAATATGTTAATCCCTTGTTCAGACGAAAATCGGGCATTGCTGCAGAATAGCGATGAGTGTGATAAATATGATTATCTGGTATCAGTCGCCTGTGGTGTAATCGGAGGACTGGTTGATATTTTCTTAGTGGGGGTGCCAAAAGATAGTGTTATTGGAAAATGGACAGATGAGCAGGTTGATAATGCTGTAAAAACATTCGCGAGGCTGAATGGTTGGAAGCCAAGGGCAGGTAATGAGGACAATGTTAGAAGTGCGATCGCGGCTTTAGAAAAAAAGTTTAAGGTTAATTATGACCAAAAGCACTCTGGAGATGTAAATCAGCTTTTTGATATGGCTACTAAAAATCATCATATGATGTCACTGGCACATTCACCAGACGTAATAGGATTGTTTTTTTCTATACTGAACCAATTTACTTCGACATCATCGTTTATCGCAAATGGGCAGTTGATTACTGTTAAGACAGATACCTTTGAGCTGCAAGGAGGAAATTTTATAGCCAAAATATTCTGTGGTATTGCCAACTGGTTTGGGCATATTATGTCTGATGTTGCAGGCAGTTCCGGAAGCAGAGGAAATTCAGGAAGAGGTTCTGGTGTTGTCATGCCTTTTTACGAACTATTTGGTTTCTGTAAATTTGGAAAGTTTAATGTGGGCAAGGACAAGCAGGATCTGGCTACAATAGCAACCCGTGCTTTCCAAAACGGATATGATCTGAGATTTGGATTAGCAACGGCTGTTCCGGTGATCATTACGGATCTGTCAATCCGGCTGATATGGGCCTTGCGTCGTCATTTTCAATATGGAAGGCCACTAAAGGAATGTATTCCCACGCAGAAACATGCAGATCTGCGTATTATGCTTCTGTTCGGAAATGGTACTTTGTGTGTGCTGGACGGAATAGATGCAGGTATTCGTTCGGGCGGAAATTTCCTGACATTTTTCATGAGATTAAACCTTATTGCATGGTTCAGGTTTGTCACATTAGTACTGAAAGAGATATGTATACGAGTTGGTATTGCGTTGCCTCTGCAGGAATATCTTGAGAGCTATAAAAGAATAAATGAAGCTCTGCTATTCTATCTGCATGAACTTGAAAAGATAGATACTGAACGATTCAGAAAGGAAACGGAGGAGTATAACTGTATAATTACTGTGTTTAGAGAGGCAGACACAAATGAAGAATTAAATGCTATGCTCCTTGAAACATTTGACAGAATGGGCTTCCAAAAACCATGGCAGGGCGATTTTGAGGAGCATATGTCAAATAAAGATGCTACGTTAATATTTGAATAATGTTTGAATGCGAGCATTGTGGATGTTGCTGCAGAAATCTTGATAAGAGTGTATTGTATACATCCCTGAATCGTGGAGACGGTGTATGCATTTATCTTCGAGGTAACGATTGTTCCATATATGAAAATCGTCCTCTGCTCTGCCGGGTAGATGAATGTTATGAACGTATGTTTAGTCATGTTATGACAGAAGAAGAGTATTACCGTATGAATAAACAGGCATGTAAAAAATTAAGAGAATTGGAGGAATAGACTATGCCATTACCATTTATTTTAGGAGCTGCAGCTGCCGTTGCTGCTGTAGGAGGTGTCGGCAGCGGAATTCATGGGGCTGTAAAGATGAAAGAAGCGAATGATACCATGAAAGATGCTGACAACCGGCATAAGAAAAATGTTGAAAGATTCGAAATAATGAACGAGGCTACAAGCAGAGCGATGGACGAGCTGGGAACCCTGGAACTGGAGATACTTAAAAGTTTTGATGAATTTTCTGATACAATTGAAAGGATTCAAAACAGACCTCAATTTAAAGAGTACACAAAAGATGGTGTTAAACTGCCTGCATATGACAAGGAAACATTGAAAAAGGTATCAGTTGGCGCCGGAGTGCTGCTTGGCGGATTAGGAGGCGCTGCTGTTGGGGCTGCAGGGGGATTTGCCGCAGCGGGTGCAACTACATCTGCTATTATGGCATTAGGAACTGCATCGACGGGAACTGCTATAGCATCACTCAGCGGAGTGGCGGCAACCAATGCTACGCTGGCCGCTTTAGGGGGCGGAGCAATAGCGGCAGGAGGTGGAGGCATCGCCTTAGGCACTACAATCCTTGGTGTAACAACACTTGGTGCAGCACTATTAGTTGGCGGGGTTATTTTCAATATTACAGGAGGTAAATTATCTGATAAAGCGGATGAAGCGTGGGAGCAGATGAAAAAAGCCGAGAAAACAATTGATTTTGCGTGCAGATACTTAAATGAGCTGAAAGCAGCATCCGTTGCATATAAGAAATCATTATTATCCGTGAGGGATAAGTACAAAGAAATTTTTGGATATGTTTCTTATGTTGTAAATAGTCTGAATAAGACAGACTGGCATACTTTTACTCAGGAAGAAAAAATTGCAACTGAAAATTCTGTTTTGCTGATTGGATTACTTTATAAGATGTGTCAGGTAAGCCTCGTAAATAAGGCTGAATATCAAAATGATGTGAATTCGGTTAATATTTCTGAAATCAATAAATCAATCAGTAATGCAGATAATGTAATGAAGAGTCTGGCATAAAATAAAGTTGTACTCATGACCAATGAAACCCGGCGTGAGCATTGCGCCAACCGCAGCCGCAAAGCGGCATATTTCCTTATGCGGTTGTGCGCATCCTGTTATGCTGCACGGCAAATTTTTGACGCGCAGCATATTTCGAGAGCTGAATATCTGCTATGATTTCTTTTCAGACGGGGATGACTTGTATAACGCTTTCGCCTCTCTGTCATATTTCTCAATCCTGCAATGGTGTATCTTTTTTATTTTGTCATAGGCAATCCCCACAAGCAAAACAGCGCCGTTTCCCATGGCTTTCTTCATATATTGCTTTTCCTTAATCTGGGCTATTGCATCCTCTGCTGTATCCCCTGTCTTTAATTCCAGAATAATGGCCGGCATCCCGCTTTTCTTTGGATAAAACAGATAATCACAATATCCCTTGCCGCTTTTTTCTTCGCGCCTGATCCAATAATCCTTTCTGGCATACAAATAACATAAAGTAATCACGCAGGATAATGAATTTTCATCATTGTATTTCAAAAACGGAATCTCCCTGTCATGGACAGCTTCCAAAAGTTCCGCTACTTTTGCTTCGTCCATCGCAAGCGTTGCATCCAATATCTTTTTTGAACTGTCTACAATCTCTTTCACTTCCCCCATACTGTCTCGTGCCAGAACCTTCTGATATTTCTCCATCAATTCACCATTGGGAATTTTTAAGAATCCTTTGTAGTATGAGAGGAAGCCATAAACCACCATCGCCGACAATATCTCATCCCGCGTTTCAAGCCGTTGCTCTGCCGCGCTGTATCCGCTTAATTCTGCCTCAATTGGAATTCCAGAAACCAGTTTAACTATATCTTCCCTCACTTCATCCACATTGTGTTCAATACATTCTGCAATCTCATTCATCGGTCCTGTTTCCGTCCAGTAATTCAAACACACACACCGCGTCAATGCCTTGCTTACTGACCGGGGATTAAAGAGACTTTCCCCTTTACTGGTAAAATATCCATCATACCATTGTTTCATTTCTTCATAGGAAACAGCAGTATTTTCCCGGCATAATTTCTGTACCTCTGCCTCATCAAAGCCAAAATATGCATCATAGACATTATCGTTCATGAAATTATACTCATCAAACATATTCAATTCCGAACCGCTGGAATATTTTGCAATTGGCAGTATGCCAGTCATATAGGCTAGATCCACATACGGCCTGTCCTTGAGAAGCCCTTTTAAAAATTTCAAAAAATTATTTTTATCCTCATCTGTCATAAAAGTTTCGTAAAACACAGAGTCCCATTCATCCAGTATGAATATGAATGATTCTTTCGCATCCTGCAGCATCCGGGATAAGCTTCTATATTCCTTTCCCTTAAGTTCAGGATAATATTCCCTTAAATCTTCCTTTAATGTTTCTGTAATATCCCTGATATAATCCCCATATCCTCCGCAATAATCTGGAAACCTGCTAAAATCAATGTGGATTACATTGTATTGATTCATATGCTGTTCATATTTTTCTGTGCCAGCGATTGCAAGGCTGTCAAAAATCGGATGGCTGTCTAATCCCTTTGTGTAATAAGCCCCGAGCATATTCGCGTTAATCGTCTTTCCGAACCTCCGTGGCCTGGTAATACACACATATGGATTTCCTGTCCCAATCACCTGGGAAATTTTCTCTATAAGCATACTCTTATCCACAAAAATCTTGTTATTTACAACTTTTTGGTATAGTAAACTCTGGATGTCTGTATTCAGATAATACATAAGAACCTCCTTTTGGCAGCTTTCACTATGATGCTGTTTCATCTATTACTAACAAAGTATGAATGGCCACGAAAGCTTCTACACGTAATTGTACCAAATACAAATCAAATATGCACCTTATTTTTAAATTATTTCTTTCGGTACGGCTTATTATGACTGTAAATTTCGTTGCTATTCACGGGTCAGGAATGCGCATAAACTGCGTTCACTATCCATTCAGCAATATCGGTGAAAACTATATGCTGCCATGTGACAGTCTCCGGGTTGATGAGTATACGAATTGCTGGGTGCGGAATCAGGAACATCCAGACGGAACAGACCTGGGGGTGCATATCAAAGGTATGGAGATTACAGACGGAACAGATGTCTTAAGCTGTGAAGCAGCCGAAGGTGGTTGGAATCTGTTGGGAAAAGGATGTGGGGAAGCGAAGATCACGATCACTTATGACCCTGTGGAAGGAGATGCGAATCCGGCGGAGTACGTGAGGGATATTATCGTTACCGAGGATATCTATGAGCTGAACTGGTCGTACCCGGAAGGAACGGATCAGATGCTTTACAGTTCTGAGATGGTCATTGATGATATTACCCCAGTCACATCCCAACAGAAGGTGAAATACTAAAGCTTTAGACCGGGTGTGGCATCCGTCAGCGCAAAGGGCGTGATTAAGGCAAAGAAAAAGGGAAAAGCGAAGATTACAGTAACATCAGGTTCCAAAAAGTTTGTAGTTACGGTAACCGTTAAATAAACGAAGGCCGGGCCTGAGCAGGTAATCTTAAAGGAAGGTTATTACATAGCAAAAATATTTATTGAGGTCAATCAGGTTAAAATTGACCATGTGTTACAAGAAACCGCAGAAAAAATGGAAATACAGAGCGAAGAGAATCGGAGTCTTTCATGTTGAAAGGCTCCATTTTGTCATGAATACAGAAAATTAAAGGATGATGACCGCATTGAAATTTAATTCCAGAATCTGTAATTCCAGTACAGAAAAAACAGATAAGTAATAAATTATTTTGAAATAAGAATATGTGAGCGAGGCCTGGTTACTATTCACGATAAGTTTGAGAATTCTTTGGTACATTACAGCTCATTTGTGGTATACTACATTTAACTGGTAAGTTGTGCCGGATTCCAGCTCTGCAGGTAAATTCGATGCCCTGATGGTGAATACCGGGAGAATGGTTCACGGATACATGGAATATCTGCATGAAGCAATCCGGATAAAGGAGCGGTAACAGATGAAGTTTGAGAGGGAGGAGTAAAGGATGTTAAGACTAAGGCCTTATAAATCCTGTGACGGGGAGGCGGTTGTTTCCTGGATAAAGGATGAAACGGCATTTTATAAATGGAGTGCAGGGAGGCTTAAGCATTATCCGGTTACTGCGGATGAGCTGAATGCCTACTACGATTCCTTTGCCTACAGAGATGATTTTTTCGTTATGGCAGCATTTGACGAAACGGGAATAACCGGACAGTTATTCATGAGGTTTCTTGATGAAGAGAAGAAGCTTCTCCGTTTTGGCTTTATCATTGTGGATGATTCAAAGCGGGGCAGGGGTTATGGCAGGGAGATGCTGAAGCTCGCCGCACAATATGCATTCGGCATTTTAAAAGTTGAAAGGATCACCCTCGGAGTGTTTGAGAATAATGGACCGGCGTATCTCTGTTATAAATCAGCAGGCTTTCAGGACACAGGGCAGTGGGAGAGCTATGACATTCTGAATGGAAGCTGGAAATGCCTGGAGCTTGCGCTGGAACCTGTGGGGAGGGATGTGTTATGGGAGTGTATCTGAATCCTGGAAATAGCGGATTTACCGGAATCCGGAATGATACGTACGTGGACAAGAGCGGGCTGATTGCCTTGATTAATGATACAATTGAAACACCAAGGCGGCTTACGTGTATCAGCAGGCCCCGCAGATTCGGAAAATGTGATTGAGAGAATACGAAGGACAGATTACGATTGACAAACATACTGTTAGTATGATAATATTATACATACCAACAGTATGTGAAAGATTTTGTTTACTGAATGGACAGCAGCCATGTGGAAGGGAGGGATGGGACAGTGGCAAGAAATAAGCACCCCGAGGAAACCGTGAATCTGATTCTGGATGTGGCTTTCCGCCTGTTTATGGAGAAGGGATATGAGCATACCTCCATTCAGGATATTATTGATCATCTGGGCGGTCTTAGTAAAGGCGCCATCTATCACCATTTTAAGTCTAAGGAAGATATATTAGTGGCGGTTACAGACCGGATAACGGCTGAATCGAATCAGATGCTGGCGGATATCCGTGACCGTTCTGACATGAGCGGACAGGAAAAGCTGAAGACGATTTTCAGAGAGTCGATCAGACGTCCTGTACAGAACGATATTTTTACCGTGGCTCCGGATTTTCATAAGAACCCGAAGCTTCTCTTCAGTCTTTTGCATGATACCATAGACGAGGCTGCGCCTAACTATATTCTTCCGATCATTAAGCAGGGAATTTCAGATGGCTCTATTAAAACGGACTATCCAGAGCAATTGGCTGAATTGATTTTACTGGCAGCGAATGTCTGGATGAATCCTATGATCTTTGACAGCTCTGAGGAAGAATCTTACTGTAAGTTTATGGTATTCCGCCAGATGATGCAGGGGCTGGGACTGGATGTTGTAGATGACGATTTATTAGAAAGACTGCAGGAACTGACCTCGATCTATCAGAAGAGTAAATAAAAATCTGCCCTTTTAATTGGGCAAATTTTTTTAGATATTAACATACCGTCGTTTGGTATTGAAAGGAGAAATTATGAAATATATTGATAAGGAAGATGTGAAGAATACGAAACTGTTTTCAAGGGATTTTACGTTAGTTGTCATCGGGCAGATTATTTCGCTGTTTGGAAATGCGGCGGTCAGATTTGCATTGCCTTTATATTTATTGAATCTGACAGGTTCCTCTGCACTTTACGGAACCGTAACAGCGTGTGCGTTTATCCCGGCAGTCCTGCTGTCTCCCATAGGCGGTATTGTCGCTGACAGGGTAAATAAAAGAAATATTATGGTAATACTGGATTTTTTTACTGTGGGAGTGATATTTGTATTTTCCCTGCTCATGAATGGAGGAAATCTCATTCTCCTTCTGACTGTTACACTGATGCTTCTGTATGGCATTGCCGGGGCATACCAGCCATCAGTGCAGGCAAGCATCCCTGTACTGACAGACCAGGCTCATTTTATGGCGGCAAATTCGGTTATTAATACAATAAGCTCTTTTTCATCCCTGACAGGTCCTGTGCTCGGCGGCATCTTATATAGTGCATATGGATTGGAGCCTGTGCTGTGGGTCTGCATGATATGCTTTAGTCTGTCGGCGGTTATGGAGATTTTTATCAGGATTCCGTTTCAGAAGCAGCCTTCGGACGGAGGGATATGGAAGACGGCCAGAACTGATTTTACAGAGAGCGTCCGCTTTATCCGGAGAGAGAAGCCGGTTATCGGAAAAGTCCTTCTTGTAGTCTGCGGGATTAATTTCTTCCTGTCTGCAATGATTATTGTTGGATTGCCGTATCTGGTAACGGAGGTGCTGAATCTGGAGGCCTCACAGGCAAACAGGCTTTATGGCTTTGCAGAGGGGGCACTGGCGGCCGGAGGACTTACTGGCGGTATCTGTGCAGGTGTTTTCTCAGACAGGCTGGAAATTCATCAGTCGGGTAAGCTGATCATTGCCTGCGCGGCATGTGTGTTTCCAATCAGTGTGGGATTGGTACTGTTTTCATCTGGAATGATAAATTATGTCATGATAACTATATGCTGTTTTGGCATTATGGTGTTTTCTACAATTTTTACGGTGCAGATGATGTCCTTTGTTCAGAAAGAAACACCGCAAAATATGATCGGCAAGGTGATTGCTGTTCTTCTGACGGTATCTATGTGTGCACAGCCCCTTGGCAATGCATTATATGGTATATTGTTTGAAATCGGTAAAGGATATGAGCATGCTGTTGTTTTGTTTTCAGGTGTTGTGTCACTTGGGATTGCAATGGGCGCGAGGAATATTTTTCTTGCTATCCGGGAAGCCTGAGGAGTTGCGATACTCATGGCCGATGGAATCTGCCGTGAGAATCATTTTCTTACGGACTTTGCAGTAAATGCAAAGTCCTGTGTGAAGAGTAACAAAGCATCCCCTGCGAAACAGAAAGTTCCTTAGGAAAGGGTTAGGAATCACGAAAGCAGTGATATACGTATAATATGATGCAGATCACGGACAGGACGGCTCCCACATAGTATAGAGCCGTGCCCAGGGGGTAATTCAGTGCGATTTCTTTTTGCAGAGCAGTCAGTTCTGCTTCGCTCATAAGATCTATATCCTGTACCGGGAACCAGATCATGCGCAGGACAAAGCCCGCTGCAGACAATAGAAAGCTTATTAGAATTCCTGTGAAAAATCTTTTTGTTCTTTTTTTCATAGGATGCTCCTTTCTCTTTAGGAACTGTATCAGTTATTTTTATACAGTTCCTTACTCTGGCTCAGAGTTCTGCCTGTATTCCAGAATGTCTCCGGGCTGGCAGTCTAATATTATTTATTGTAGTACGATAAATAATTAGTCTTGCTGCTTCTATGAACGGACAATTATCATACATTCCTTTGCAATCTGTTCTTTTGTTGCTCCATGCTTTTTTGGTTGCTGTTCATGGCCTGGGAGGCCGCTCATAGTAATAAAAATCTAGATGTACTAAAGAATTTATTCTTGATTCCAGACAGAGAAAATGATAATATAGAAAATGGGAGGGGCAACAGAACAGGGTTATAAAGACAAATGATATTTGTGAGGAAAAGATTTAAATGGTGTGAAAACGGTTCTTTATTTTGACAAGCCAAAAAAATAGCCTAAAAATGCAAATTGTCAAAATATTCTGTGAATTACTTACAAAAAGCGCGCTTAGAAGCCTTGTAAATAAAGGGATTGCAGAAGGTACCGTAGAAATGAAGTAAGCCCGAGATAGGGCATTGACACATTACATTACTCTCAATTTGCTTTTTCATTATTTGGTAGAAATGAAGTAAGCCCGAGATAGGGCATTGACACTCGTCCTCAACGGTTTCTGTGTCATCGGCGATCTCTTCGTAGAAATGAAGTAAGCCCGAGATAGGGCATTGACACAGGTTAGCAATGTTTCCAAAGAATGCGTCGATAAGTCCGTAGAAATGAAGTAAGCCCGAGATAGGGCATTGACACACTGATTCTAAAATTGGAGCTTCGACTTCGGTTTCTGGTAGAAATGAAGTAAGCCCGAGATAGGGCATTGACACATTCAAAGACAATCCGATAAATACCAGCTACTTTAGTAGAAATGAAGTAAGCCCGAGATAGGGCATTGACACTTCTGAGGTTTTCTGTTGCCAGGACGTTTGTCTTCCGTAGAAATGAAGTAAGCCCGAGATAGGGCATTGACACATTCGAGCTGGTTCTGGTCATTGGCACACGCCAGCATGTAGAAATGAAGTAAGCCCGAGATAGGGCATTGACACATTCGAGCTGGTTCTGGTCATTGGCACACGCCAGCATGTAGAAATGAAGTAAGCCCGAGATAGGGTATTGACATACCGCAATACGGAACAGGAATGCCTCTCTTTACATCATTTAACTGAGGCAGATAAGATTTTAGTCCATTGCATTAGCTTATTATCATACGATGGAAAATGAACTAAATGGGAGATGAGGAGGATGGCCCAGCAGCCTGTTTGAAAAAATGGATCATTCGAGATATCTATATGAGCAGACAAAATGTATGCTTAAACAAAAAATAAAGGAATTGTTTGCAGAGGATTGTTCCGGGCATGACTACTGGCATAGCTTAAGAGTCTTAAATAATGCAGAGAAAATTGTAAAGGCAGAAAAATGTGACGAATATATGGTGATGATTGTCGCATTGCTGCATGATACTGATGATATAAAGATATTTGAGACAACGAATTACAAAAATGCAAGGCGTATTATGCAGGAGTGCTATCTTACAGAAGATACGATAGAGCATGTAATTGATACGATTAGTGAGATTTCATTCAAAGGAACAGAAACCATTCAGCCATTATCAATAGAAGGGAAAATTGTGCAGGATGCAGACCGGCTGGATGCGATGGGGGCAATAGGAATTGCGAGGGCTTTTGCTTATGGTGGGAATCATAACAGGTCGATCCATATTCCGGGCTGTCGGCCCAGTACAAATATGGATGAAACGGAGTATAGGAATCATGAAGGCACGACAATAAATCATTTCTATGAAAAGCTTTTTTTGATCAAAGATATGATGAATACCGATTGTGCAAAAGCCATTGCCGGGAAACGAGACGAATATATGCGTGAGTTTCTAAAAGAATTTTATGATGAGTGGAATGAACAATAAAGGCAATTATTCAGCAGGGTTGCGTATTTACTGCGCAGACTGTAAGAAAATGACAGGGGAAAGCCATACAAGCGGTTTTCCCTTTTTTATCACTCCCGGCTTGTTGCTATGGGCGCATCCTGGATGGGCAGGCGCAGTTCAAAGCAGACCGTCAGCGCATCATTCTCCCATGCTTCCTGAATCTCCGGGACATACGCCTGAAGGGAGCCGTGCATTTCCTCAGCCAGGGCTTTTGCCACAGTCAGCCCCAGGCCGGTGCCGCCCTGGTTGTGGGAGGCATCCTGCATATAAAAACGGTCAAACAGCCGGGGGATCTCTTTCCTGGAGAGGAGCAGCGTGTCGTTGGAAAACCGGACGGAGACGGTTTCTGGTTCTTCCTCCATGGTGATCCGAAGCCAGGAATGTGCATATCTGCCTGCATTCTGAAACAGGTTAAAGAGAATGCGGTCCACAGGGGATTCCCCGCCAGACACCCATACAGGGTGTTCCGGAATGTCTGCCTCTACCGTTAGGTGCGCCTGCTCCAGGAGGGTAAAATTTCCCATAAGGCTTTCCCTAAGATGCCTGGAGATGTCAACCAGCTCAGACTTTAGGACAAAACCACCGGAATTTACCCGGGAATAATCATAGAATTCCTCTACCAGCTTCTTCATGGATTCTGCTTTATGTTCTACAATCTCCATGGTTTCATCTAATTCCGGGCAGCCGGAATGCTGCGCGGCAGGGGATTTCCTGAATAGCTTCAGATAGCCGAGAATTACAGTCAGAGGCGTGCGCAGATCGTGGCTGATGTTCTCAATTTGTTTCTGAAAATCTTTTTCTCTTTTTTCGTATTCCAGGCGTTCTGCCTGAAGTGCTTTCAGTGCACAATTAAAGGTATACAGAAGATCGCTCAGGTGCCGGTCCGGCATGGGCAGGTGCAGCATCTGATTCTGGGTAAGGTCTTTCTGTATTTCCTGCAGCTCCCGGACAATTTCCCGGATTCCATGAATGAGTGAAACATATCGGAATACCACATATCCGCACAGGACAATAAGTATCATCAGCAGAGCTGTCTTAACCATAGGAACTCCTCCTTCTTCATGCAGTACTAGTACAGCCTTGCGTAATTAACAGTGAATTCTGCACCCACAATCTGTGCCAGCTGCACATCTCCAATCCTAGACGTAGCCCACTACGCCGTCGGCTTGTAGCTGCACATCTGACGCAGATATCGGGCACATTATTCACTGTTAATTAAGCAAGGCTGTACTAGTATAACCCAAACTAATTAACCGTACGTTACACTTGTCTAAATTTCCATCTGCTGCGTTGGTCTACACTCCGTTACGGTCCGCGCTGAACATGTGCCACTGGCACATAGCGCCGTCAATC
>CANOKL010000058.1 GCA_947566645.1 uncultured Lachnospiraceae bacterium | reverse complement strand
AAGAATCTTCAGGGTTGTTGTCTATTGTTTAGTTGTCAAGGTGCTTTTCGCTGTCCCTCAGTGGGTCAGCTCGATTATAATATCATTTGTCGAATCAGTTGTCAATACCTTTTTTCAAATTTTTTTATTTTTTTTGAAACCCGGTTTTTATACCTTTTCAACAAACGGAGAAGGAGGGATTTGAACCCTCGCGCCGCTATTAACGACCTACTCCCTTTCCAGGGGAGCCCCTTCGGCCAGCTTGGGTACTTCTCCAAAACTGCTCGTCTATCTCGAACCCGACTAATACTATACAACAAGTAACGACAATTGTCTAGCCCTAATTTTATTTTTTTTCATTTTTTTCCACCTGCAGGTTACTATTCACGGACTAACCGTCCGCTCATAGTAACGCATCCAGCCCATTTAAAAGCCGCTTCCGGGAATAAACTACTTAAAGTTCCGTATTCTTACCGTAGTCACAGTTCTACTTTCTGCATCTATCTCAATCTCACATTTTGAAGGGTACTCTTCTTCATCCCCATGCCATGTATATGTGTGTATATTGTCTCCTTCATATACATCATCCGTTTTTCCGTATTTGTCCAATACTTCATCCTGAGTTGTACCAATTCTTATTCCGCCCGGAAGGATCACTGTAATTCCCCTGCCTTCTTCTGCCACGCTATAGTCCATTGCCGTAATGCTGCCTACAAGACATTTTTCAGCCGGCGCCCTGTCATCTGACATATTAACCAGATCCACTATGATATAATTATCATCCTCATCTTCAAAGTATGCCGCCACATGATCCTGTGCATTTATAACATAATCATCCGGCATCTCATCCTCATCCATTTCCAGGCCTGCAGCTTCAAGCTCCTCAATCCTGCAGGGAAGTGTCACAACCTTCTCATTGATCTGCACGGTATAAGTCTCCCATGTATCCCCCAGCTCTCTTTTTGCTTCTGCAGGCGCTGCAACAGTTTCGTCCTTCTTCTCCTCCCTGATACTGTCTTGTTTTCCGGCATCATCTCCCGATTCTCCGCCTGCCGGTTTTTGCAGCTCTGTCTCAAAAGGCGGCAGGTTCTCCACACCCCAGCTTCCTTCCGCTCCTCTGTATTCCCGTACTCCTATTACAAAGGCGGCAATATAGATTACTGTAACAACCAGTCCCCCTGCAGCCCCTATAATTGAAAACAGCCTTGCCTTATCCGCCGCGTCATGTGCACCGGCATAATCTCCTCTTCTCTGATACGTATTGATTTTCCCTGCATATATAATAGCCGCTACGCCAAGAGGAAGACAGCACAGCAGTGTTGTAATAATTGCAAATATCATGTATGGCGTCCCGTTAATCCCTCCCCCGGGCTCTCCCTGGTTCCCAGGCTCTGGCGCACCATACCGGTAATGATCCGGATTCCCGTCCGACGGTTGGGGAGAGCCATACTGATACCGTCCGAAATCCGGCCCAGGACTATTTGATTCAGGGTTTGCAGATTCCGGCTGCTTCTGTTCAGATGGCCCGGGTTCCTGGTTTGCGAAGCCCGGCTGCCTCTGTTCAGATGACCCGGGTTCCCGGTTTACGTCATCCACTGGAAGCTCTGTCTCTTCGGTCTCTGCCGGGGTCTGGCATCTGGGGCAGATCCCGGCTCCTTCTGGAAGCTCTTCTCCACAAAATCTACACTTCATTTCTTAATTTCCTCCTCTCACAGCACCTTTGCCGGTGCCAGCAATGTAAATGGATAGTTATCTATATTTCGGAACAAACCATATAAAACCACAATCAGAAACACTGTATATATAATCCACAACGGAATTCTGCGGCTGATTGTCTCCCTTCCGTAAATCACCCACTGAATCATACAGATTCCTGCATACAGCATGAACCATGGAAGCAGCAGACACATTAGAGGATTATAACGAAAGGCCTGATAAAATCTGCCGTGAAGAATCGAATAGCAGGCCCTCCCCGAACCGCAGCCAGGACAATAAAGCCCACTCAGTCTGTAAACGAGACATACAAGCCACTGCTCCTCTTCAGGACTATGATAATACAAAAAAAGACTCTCAACAAGAGACATCAATAAAATACACACAAAGATCACAATTCTTATTTTCTTCTTTACGAGACCGTCATGATTCAGAAAATAGCTTTTATATTTTTTCATCGCCGCTCCTTTTCCAGGTCTTGCAGGCGCAGTGGACTGCACTGAGGCTTTCTGGCACGTACCATTCGCGAAAACAGATATACTCACTGCAGATTTATCTGGTGCGCAGTATAACGAAAAGGGCTTTGCACCTGCAAAGCCCTTCTTCAACGGAGAGGGTGGGATTCGAACCCACGCGCCCTTGCGGACAAACGGTTTTCAAGACCGCCTCGTTATGACCACTTCGATACCTCTCCATATATATTTATAAATATTGCCACTGCATCCACAGCAAAAAGTATTTTAGCACAAAAAACACTACCCGTCAATACTAAAATAAAAATATTTATCTTTTGTTAAATTTTCGTTACTATTCACGGCTCAGGAATGCGCTGAACTGCGCATTCCGTGAGAACATGATGCAGGAGTGAGGGGCGGTTTTTGCGCAGCAAAACTCGGAATGCCGCCCCGAATCGTTACTATGAGCGGACGGTTAGTCCGTGAATAGTAACAAATTTTCGTTACTATTCCCCCTTAACACATCTGTCAGAAAGCAGTTTTCAAACACGCTCCGGCAATCTGCATATCCTCCGGTGTTGTAATTTTTATATTCTGATAGCTTCCCTCAAACAGCTTTACCGGCACTCCAAGCATCTGCTCTACTGCCATGGCATCATCTGTGACTTCAATATGCTCTTCCTGCATGAGCTTTGAATATGCCTCTCTGATTAAGGGCGATTCGAAGATCTGCGGTGTCTGTATGATCCACACATGGTCCCGTTTTGGCGTCTCTCTGATGTAATTATTCTCTCCTGCCAGCTTGACAGTGTCTTTACTTGGCATCCCTGCGACACAGGCGCCGGACTCTTTTACGGCTGCGTATCCACGCTGCAGCATCTCCTCGTTTATGAACGGTCTTGCTCCATCGTGAATGAATACATATCCATCCGGCTCTGGCAGTGCCTTTAGTCCCTGCCATACAGAGTCATAGCGCTCTTTTCCGCCGCAGACGACTGCGCATACCTTGCTAAATCCGTATTTCTCTATAATTTCCGTACAGACAAATTCCTTCTGTCCTTCTCCTACAACAAGTACGATATCGTCAATCAGCGGGGAACTTTCGAATACTGCCAGCGAATAATAGAGAACCGGACGGCCCTCCAGCTCCATGTATTGCTTCTGTACCTTACTTCCCATGCGTTTTCCCTGTCCGGCGGACAGGACGATTGCCGTGCAATGCTTTTTCATCTATCTCTCTCCCAGCTTCAGATTCGGGACTGCGTTCAGATCCCAGCCATGCCTTGTTCCATCCCGGTATTCGTAGTAGGCAGCTGCGCCGATCATAGCTGCATTATCAGTACAGTAGACAGGCGAGGGATAATAGAGCTGTATACCCCGCTCCTCACATGCTGTCTTCATGGCTGCCCGGAGCGCGCTGTTTGATGCAACACCGCCGGCAAGGGCAAATTTATCCACATGGAATTCCTCTGCTGCGCCCATCGCATTTTCCACCAGAACATCCGTAACCGCTTTCTGAAAGGACGCCGCCACGTCTGCCTGACAGTATTCCTCCCCCTTCATGCGGCGTTCATTCAGATAATTCAGTACCGCTGATTTTACTCCGCTGAAGCTGAAGTCATAAGGTGAATCTGCCATATGTGCCCGGGGAAATGTAATTGCCTCAGGATTTCCCTGCTTTGCCGCCTGGTCAATCTTCGGTCCGCCGGGATAGCCAAGGCCGATTGCTCTTGCCACCTTATCAAATGCTTCTCCGGCAGCATCATCCCTCGTCCTTCCTATGATGTCAAATTTTCCATAGTCCTTTACCCTCACCAGATGGGTATGCCCTCCTGAGACCACAAGGGAGAAAAACGGCGGTTCAAGTTCCCTGTGTTCAATAAAATTTGCCGCAATATGTCCTTCAATATGATGGACGCCCACAAGAGGCTTGTTCGCCGCGTAGGCAATTGCCTTCGCCTCCGCAACGCCGACAAGAAGCGCACCTACAAGCCCCGGCCCGTAGGTGACGCCAATTACGTCAATATCATCCAGTGTGACAGAAGCCTCCAGGAGCGCCTCTTCAATCACCTGGTTGATCTTCTCTATATGCTTTCTTGATGCAATTTCCGGTACAACGCCGCCGTACAATGTATGCAGCGCAATCTGCGACGAAATGATATTGGAGAGAACCTCTCTCCCGTTTTTTACGACTGCTGCAGCCGTCTCGTCGCAGGAACTCTCGACTGCCAGCACCAGTACATCGCCATTTCCGTTTCCGTTCAACATCTCCACAACCCTCTTTTTTCACAGCTCCTAAGACTCATCAAATACAAGCTCCGTAGTCTGGCAGTCTTTTGCGGCAACTGCACCCGGGAAAATCTTCCGCACATCGTCCATGTATTCCTCCGGCTTCGTAAGAGACGGGCTGTAGTGCGTAAGCCACATCTCCTTTACATGAGCCTCCTTCGCAATCTGCGCCGCCTCATAAAATGTCATGTGCTTGTATTCCTTTGCCTTCTTCTGCTTATCCTTCTCGCCATACATTCCCTCACAGACAAACAGATCTGAGTCCTTCGCGTGATTCCGGATGGAATCCGTCGGACGGGTATCTGTACAGTATGTAAGCTTGATCCCCTTTCTCGGCGGGCCAAGCACCATATCCGGCCTGTAGATCTGGCCGTCCGCCTCCACCTGCTCCCCTTTTTGCAGAAGTCCCCAGTATTTCTGGGGAATCTGCGCAGCATTCGCACGCTCCACATCAAATCTTCCTGCACGGTCAATCTCAAATGTATAACCGTAACAGATCACATTATGATTCACGCGGAATGCCCTCAGCCTGTAGCCATTCATCTCCAGAGTTCGCTCCGGCTCATTAATCTCAATATATCTGATAGGAAAAGGCAGCTCCGGCGCTATGACACGCAGTGCATTTACCACACGTTCAAGCCCTTTGGGGCCAACCAGAGTCAGCGGCTCCGTACGGTCTGCGTTTCCCATAGTCAGAAGAAGCCCCGGAAGACCACTGATGTGGTCTCCGTGGTAATGAGTAAAGCAGATAACATCAATCGGCTTAAAGCTCCATCCCTTCTCCTTAATCGCAATCTGTGTCCCCTCTCCGCAGTCAATCAGCATACTGCTCCCATTGTACCTCACCATAAGCGACGTCAGCCACCGGTATGGCAGGGGCATCATCCCACCTGTTCCTAACAAACATACATCTAACATAATCTACCTCTATTCTTGATCAGACCTGCTGAATCGTAACGCAAAAGCTTTCTATTCTTCATCAGGCCTGCTGAATCGTAACGCAAAAGCTTTCTATAAGTGCATCATAGCACTCCTCGCACAGGTCAAACCGGTCCACACGGTTATCCTTGCCGGAAAAATATCCCCAGCGCTTCTCAACCTCCAGAACATCCTCACTGGGAACCCCTCTGAGAACCGGGATCTCTTTCCCGCATTTATTACAAATAATCTTCTCTACTTCCTTTGTTTCCTTTAAGCTTGTCGTGTACTGGCGCATACAGTTCTCCTTTTCGTGTCTCTTAAGGCCGGCTTCTGTCAGCTTCACGGCAGACAGTCCGTCTTTTCTCTTTTTGCTACGCCTATATTATATCTTCAAAAGCTTCGGATTCCTAGTGGAAACTGCTGTCAGCATTGCCAACATTTTCGTGCGTATACGCATTTCCTAAAGGACTATATATCCGGCATTCATTTAATTCCAGATATATAGTATAGCATCTTCTGACGGATTCGTATAGAAGTTTTTGCGAATACCGTTTTCCTGGAATCCGCATTTCCTGTAAAATGCCTGGGCTGCCACGTTGCTTCTCCTTACCTCCAGGAACAGTCTCTCTATCCTTTTTTCCCGGCAGAATTCCAGCACACATTCAAAAAGCATACGGGCCGCCCCTCTCCTCCGGAGAGCTTTTCTGACTGCAATTCTCTCAATCTCGCCCTCATCCAGTACAAAATAAAGAATCACATAGCCTGCAAGCATCTCATCCTCCCACACGCCGAATATAACAGCACCGGGCTGCTCCAGTGTTTCTGCAAGTCCCTTCCTGCTCCACGCATCTGAAAAGATCTCAGCCTCCAGCACAGCAACTTCTTTAAGATCATTTTCACTGATTCTCCCTGTGCGAAGCATTCTCAGAGCACCTCAATATCGCGGATCAGCGAAGCAACTGCCTCTTCCTTCGTCGCCCAGCTCGTACAGAAGCGCACCGTACTGTGAAAATCATCTGCAGCCTCCCAGAATTCAAAGGAATAGTTCTCTTTTAATTTCTCAAGATGCTCATTGGGAAGCACTGGAAACTGCTGGTTTGTATAGGAATCATAACGGAGCCGGTATCCTTTTTTCAAAAATGCATCCCTGAGACGCATTGCCAGATCATCCGCATGCTTTGCAATCTCAAAATAAAGCCCTTCCTCGAAAAGCGTATCGAACTGAATCCCAAGAAGCCTTCCTTTGGCAAGCATTCCGCCCCGCTGCTTGATCAGATAGCGGAAATCCCTCCATAATTCTGGGTTCGTAATCACAACCGCCTCGCCAAACAGCGCACCTACCTTGGTTCCTCCGATATAAAAAATGTCTGTAAGCCTGGCAAGGTCGTCAAGCTCCAGGTCTGATTTCTGCGACATCAGGCCATACCCAAGCCTGGCCCCGTCAAGGAACAGAGGAAGTCTGAGCCGCGTACATGTTTTTTTCAGCTCTGCCAGCTCCTCCCTGGTATAGAGGGTCCCATTCTCCGTGGGATGGGAAATGTATACCATCCCCGGCTGGACCATATGCTCGTGGGAAACATCCGACCAGTGCGCCTCATACAGGGAGCGCACCTGCTCTGCCGTAATTCTGCCGTCCTCAGAAGGAACCGCCAGCACCTTATGTCCGGTCGCCTCTATGGCTCCTGTCTCATGGACATTGATATGCCCGCTTACTGGGGCGATCACTCCCTGATGGGGCCGCAGGACTGAGCTGATTACCGTAAGATTCGTCTGCGTACCTCCCACAAGGAAATGGACATCTATACATTCATTATCACACAACTTTTTTATCTTATCTCTCGCGCTTTTACAATAAGGGTCTTCCCCGTATCCGGCGGTCTGCTCGAAATTAGTATCCATAAGCCGCTTTAGAATCAGTGGGTGCGCCCCTTCTGCATAATCACATTGAAATCTATACATCTTTTCTCCTCCTGGAATCCCAGTACAGCTTTGCATAATCTTGATGTACTAGTATGATCCACACTGATTAACTATACGTTTCACTTGTCTAAATCCCCATCTGCCGCGTTGTCGTCAATCGGCGTAGCCCTAGAGCGTTTGTCCCATTTTTTCTCTTCGCTCCCGCTCTGCCTGGGACACACGCAGATAATCCGGCCTGTGCTCTGCTGCTGTCTCGACTTTTCCGTCGCGGTAGTACCTGAGCGCAAGCGCACCGACAGAAGCCGCACGCTGGCGGTTCATATTTGCAGGGGCAAAGCTTATTCTTCTGTCCTCCATAATCTGCTCTGTGAGCACCTTTCGAAATACCGGAACCCCGTCTCCCAGAAAAATGACCCTTTTGTCATAAGCATGGAGTCTGCTGCCCAGCTCCTCGATACTCACCGCCATCTGGTCTTCAAGTACTGCAATCTCATTTTCATGAAACTCATAAATCCCGGTATAGACCTGTCCCCTTCTCGCATCCAGAATCGGACACACAATGCTCTCAGTCCCACACAGGTTATAGGCGAGACCGTGAAGCGTGGGCACATGGATCAAGGGCTTCTTAAGAGCAAGGCCCAGGCCCTTCGCCGTGGCCGAGCCTATCCTAAGCCCTGTAAATGAGCCCGGACCGCCTGCCGCCGCGATGGCGTCAACCTCATCCAGATCAAGATCTGTCATCCCTGCCACCTCGTCCAGCATCGGAAGCAGAGTCTGGGAATGGGTCTTCTTATAATTCACGGTGTATTCTGCTATTGTCTCTTCCTTCACCAGAACTCCGTCTGCAAGCTCTCCCTCCACAACTGCCACACTTGCCACCAGGCCTGAGCTGTCAACCGCTAATATTCGCATATGCTGATCCTCCGATAATCAAATCCCTGTTCCAAATCCTTTTCGATCCTTACCTCTGTATAATGCTCCGGCAGGATCTCCGGCGTCAGGTCCGCCCATTCAATCAGACTCACGCCGTCCCCGTAAATATAATCCTCATACCCGATCTCATCCATCTCTGAAATATCGCTGATCCGGTATACGTCAAAATGATAGAAGGGCAGACGCCCTTCCTCATAGATCTGTACAATTGTGAATGTAGGGCTCACCACCGGCTCCGTAATCCCAAGCCCTGCCGCAAGCCCTTTCGTAAACACCGTTTTCCCGACCCCGAGGTCACCGGTCAGAGAATACACCTGCCCCTTAAAGGCGGCTCTCCCCATCTCCTCCCCCAGTTCCCAGGTTTCTCTTTCGCTAAACGTCTCCTTTACCATCGTCCATCCCTTCTGTCATGATTCATAGCTTTGCTGAAAGCATAACTAATACAGCGCTGCATTAATTCTTGAGTAATACGCACTCACTATCCGCGCCATCTGCACGTCTCTTAACTAGACATAGTCCGCTGCACCGTCGGTTAAGAGACGCACAGATGACACGAATATCAAGCACTATTGCTTCAAGATTAATGTAAAGCTATACTAGAATGTATCAAAACGGTAGCCGGTGACAGTATGGTACATCTCATCCTTCTTGCAGACCGGCCCTTCAAAGTTCTCGTGATGCACTGCATCCGGGAAGTACTGGGACTCAAAGCACACCGCGCTCCTTCTCGGATAGGAAACGCCGTTCTTCCCCTTTACTCCGTTCAGGAAATTCCCGGTGTAAAGCTGCATGCCCGGACAGTCTGTAGACACTGTCATGCGGATGCCGCTCTTGTCGGAGGAAAACTCTGCCACCCTGCGGTATCCCTCGCCCTTCAGCACATAATTATGGTCATATCCCTGTCCGAAGCGGATGGCTTCATAATCGCTCTCTATATCCTGCCCCACTGTCTTCGGATCACGGAAATCCATAGGAGTGCCCGCCACATCCAGAATCCGCCCTGTGGGTATGGACAGCTCGTCCGCCTCTGTGAAGGCATCTGCGTCAATCTGGATCTTCTGCTCCAGCACAGTGCCCGAATCATGCCCGTCCAGGTTAAAATAGCTGTGGTTCGTCATATTCAGGATCGTATCCTCGTCCGGAGACGCTTCATACTCGATCAGAATCTCATTTTCATCTGTCAGTGTGTAGGTCACGTAGATCTTCACATTTCCCGGGTATCCCTGGTCCATATGGGGGCTGAAAATGGACAGGGTAATAAGGTTGTCTTCCACCTGCTCCACTATCCATTTTCTCTTCATGAAGAAATCCGGCCCACTGTGAAGGTTATTCTTCCCGTTGTCATTTTTAGAAAGTTCGTAGTTCTTTCCGTTCAGGGAAAATGCCGCCCCGCCGATCCGGTTGGCATTCCTTCCCACAATGGTGCCGAAGAATGTGCCGCTGTCTGCCTCATAGCCTGCCGCGTCATCGTAGCCCAGCACTACATCCCGGCTTACGCCGTTCTTATCCTTTACGATCACCGACACAAGAGACGCACCGTAATCCGTCACCTGCATCTGCATTCCGTTTACATTTTCAAAAATATACAGTTCTGCTTCCACACCGCTCTTCGTTGTTCCAAAGCCCGTTTTCTTAAAGCTCATTGTACTATCCCTCCTCAGATTTCACTTGTATCATCATACCATACACAGAAAGCCCGCGCAATGCCCTTGTGAAATTGATTGTATTTTTCTAAAGTCAAATAAACGTTAGTATTTACGGGACCGCGCACCCCGCTGCACGGCATCCAGCCTCTCGCTGAAAGCGGCTTTTAAATGGGCTGGATGGTAACAATCTGGGACGGGGCATTTTTAAAAATGCCCCGTCCCAGATTGTTGAATTTCAAATATACTTATGATATCCTGGTATAACAGGAGTTGAATGTGATGGAAAAAATGGATATATACCGCACAGCTAATGACAGAGAGCGGAACATTCTGGAGACCGTTCTGTTTTTCATCGTGACATATGGTGTTTGCTGGGGTGTTGGTATTCTTAATTATTGCAATAAATTTATGAGCGGGGACATGATGGCTGTTTTTATGATGACGCTTCCGGCCACAGGTGTTTCTATTGCAAAATTGTATGGGAATATAAAAAATGATGAAAACAGAAGAGTGCACCTTGTATATGTAGTATGTTTTATTTGTTTTGTTGTTATTATTTCATTCAGAATCACAGGTATCATAAGCGAAAAGTTTTTGGAGATGTTTATAAATTATATTTTGCTGCCAGTTTCATCTATACTGGTCTTAATTTTTGCAATACTGGACAATGGGGAGCTTGCTCCCGGGAAGAACTGGAAAAAGGTGAAGGGCCTGCTGCTTCTATTTATTTTTTTATTAATTGCAGGAGGAATCATTTCCAGCGCAGGTTCGGAAATTGCCGATTTTCATTTTATAGCATTTCTCCCGGTCAGTTATATATCCTGTTTCCTGCAGGCGGCGGCATTTTTCGGGGAAGAGTACGGATGGAGAGGATTTTTGCAGGAGAAAATGCAGAAAATATCTGGCCGGCGGACAGGGGTCATTTTGCTGGGAATCATATGGGAACTCTGGCACATGCCGATCTGGTTCAGCGTCTATCATGTGGATGGTCTGGGGCTGGCACTCAGATTCCTCTCCACAGGAAGCTTTGCCGTAATAATAGGTTATGCTTATATGAAATCAGATAATGTGTGGGTGTGTGCCTTTATGCATTATTCTATTAACTTATGTTTCACAGCTTTTCCAGGGAATGCAGACAGCTATAACTTTAACGCGGAGCACATAACTGGTCCCAGAATTGCTGAAGTTGTACTTCTGTTTGTTGCTTTTTCTATGTTTTTATGTGCAAAAGAATACAGGGAAGAACATGACACCCCAAAATGACGGACATTCTTCGTTATTTAAATGATGTGCCAAGATATTGTAAGAAATGCCTGTTGCATCTGCCACAGATGATACTTCGTTATGATACAACTAATAAAGCATCGTCTATTTTTTTACGAATAACCTCATCAAAATCTGCCTTTTGAATAATATTTCTGGTAATCTCATAAAATATATCTGAATATTTCTCATCAGAAGCTGACTTCAACATAATTAAAAAGATAGAACAGACCTCCGAGCAAAACTCATAAATACTTCTATCCATAACTGTTACAGGAATAGGCAATTGATACGAACGCTTATCAAATCCCACAACACATTGTGTATTACCAATTGCCATCTCAAAAGCATTAAACATTGTAATTAAATTCTTCTCACCAAAACGATATGCTTTTGCCTTCGAGAAGTCAAGTGCTATAGGAAGCACATCTATTTTTGCTGACGTGATTTTTTGTTTTCCTTCGGAACAATTTCATCACGGGTTAATTTAGCCACATTATCCAAACATCTATTAAAAAATACTTCTGCTCCTTTAGTTGATTTTACGCCAGCTAAATGCTGAAAGTTTTCGCTGCCTGCATGAAACTCATATGTAAAGAACGGCCCTCTTTTCGATTTTGCGTATACAATTAAAACATCTTTCTCTGCATATTGCCGGTAGATTTTCGCAGCCATTCTCACTTTACGAACCAAATCATCATCCGATAATATCTTATTGCCATATATATTCAAAATATATAATCCTTTGTCCTTTATTAGTTTTTTCTTTCCACGAAAAAGGACTATCTTTTACAGATAGCCCTTATAGTTCTCCTATCGTGCAGTTATTTCGCTGTCAGCCAGCTATCTTGCTAGACAAGAAGAATTGATTTACATCTGTTCTGTCCAGATGGTTCCAGCCCCTTCGTCTGTATGATGGTGCTCGTGATTTTTTTACATCAGCTGCACATCTGATGACGGACGCTCCTTATCCGCATCATAGATTCACCAGAATCTAGGCATGAAGAAAACTCTTTGTTTTCTTAGCTATAAGTATATGCAAAAGCCACCTATTTGTCAACTGGAAAAGTATACAAAAATACTGATTGTTACTATTCACGGCCTAACCGGCCGCTCATAGTAACGCATCCAGCCCATTTAAAAGTCGCTTTCAGCGAGGGGCTGGATGCTGAAAACCACCACTTTACTGGCTCGGATGCCGTGCAGCGGGGTGCACGGCCCCGTGAATAGTAACTACTGATTTATCAATATCAGAAAACATCATACACATAAAGCTCATGCAGAGCCCTTGTGGCGCTGATATAGCGGAAGTTCTGAAACATAGGATGCTTTTCGTCTCCTCCGACAATGAAGACCTGGTCGAACTCCAGTCCTTTTGCCATATAGTACGGTGCAACCGTGATCCCCCGCCGGAAGCTGTCTGTATTCCGGTCAATGCAGGATACGTCTTCCCTGGTTTCTTTCAGACGGCCATAGGCATCCTGCGCTTCCTTTTCCGTCATCACCAGCACAGCCGCGGTCTCGAACTCCTCTTTCTCCTGCCCCCGGACCGCCGCCCGGCTGGCAGCCTCTGCAAGCGCCTCATTAAGCGTTCCGAAGGCCTTCTCCTCCACTGCCTTCCCGCACCGCTTCAGATACCCCTTCGGTGCACACGTGGTGTACCTTGCCGCATACTCCGCGATTTCCTGTGTATTGCGGTAGCTCTTATCCAGCGTGATCTTCTTAAGTCTTTTCCCGAAAATTCTGGGGAGAAAGGTAAAAACATCCTGCTCCTTACGGTCTATTGTCTGTGCCCGGTCTCCTAAGATGGTCATGTTGCAGGGGAATAATTTTTCCAGAAGGACGTACTGAAGATAAGTATAGTCCTGCATCTCATCAATGACCAGATGGCGGATATCTCCCCGCGTCTCCCCGGAGCGCAGCCTGTACCGGAAATATAGCATGGGAAATACATCCTCATAGGCAAGCACACGCTCCTCTGGCGGAACATCCGGCAGAACCGGCAGGCCGTTGTCAGCGAGGAACCAGTTGTAAATCTCATAGAGATCCGTGGTCACATACATGGAGTGAAACTGCTGCCGGATATTTTCCCTCTCCTCCTCGTCAAGGACGCGTCCCCGAAGTGTCTCATACTCATCTGTGAAATAATCCATGACCGCATCCATACGGGATAAAAGCAGGGTTCCCGGAAACCGGTTGTAAAAGAGCTTCCTCAGTTCATCCGCCTTTTTTCCAAAGCGCTTATATTCCACGTCATGAAAGTCCACAAGCCGGTCTTCAAGCTCCACAAGGAATCCCTCTGCCGCGCTGACGAACTCTGAAGACTGCTTCCACCTGAAACGCTCTTCATCCTCCCCGGAATACTCTCGATTCCCTTCCCCCAGCATCCGCTCGGTCTGGTGATAGCGGTCCTCGCAGTCCGCCGCCGTGTCCCGGAGCCTGCGCCACGCGAACAGGTCAAAACTCATCTCCCGGATGTTCTCCTCCCCAAGTTCCGGAAGAATATGGGAAATGTAGTCCGCAAACACACCATTCGGGGACAGCACCAGTATATTGGAGGACTTCAGATGCTCCCTGTCATGGTAGAGAAGATAAGCAATCCGGTGAAGAGCTACAGATGTCTTTCCGCTCCCTGCCACTCCCTGGATTGCCAGCACCCGGTCCCTGGTGTTGCGGATAACCGCATTCTGCTCCCGCTGGATAGTTCGCACGATATTCTTAAGACGGGTGTCGCTGTTCGCCCCAAGCTCTGCCTTCAGTATCTCGTCGTCAATCTTTAAGTCACTTTCGAATTCGTAGAGCATCCTGCCGCCGCGGATCTTATACTGCCATTTTGAGAGGATTTCCCCCTCCTGAAGCCCTGCCGGGGCCTCGTATGACGCCCTGCCCCTGTCATAGTCATAGAAAAGCCCGCTGACCGGGGCGCGCCAGTCGTAGATCAGAGGCACGCCGCCCCTCTCCCTGGCAAAATTCCCGATTCCGATATAAAAGAGCTCCGGCTCCTCTTCCCCGTCGTATAAAAATTCCACGCTGCCGAAAAAGGGAGAATCCAGCATTTTCTTAAAGCGGTGAAGGCTCTTCTTATGGTCCTGCCCGGCATTCACCTGTGCAAGAAGCGCCTGCTGGTTATCATAATTCTCATATCCGTACTGGTCCATCTCTGTATAGTTCTCCCAGTAGTATTCGTTCATGCTCTCAATGTCACGCTGTACATCCTGAAGCGTCCCGCTTAAGGTGCGTATCCTCTCCTTAAGCTCTCCTGTTACATAGTTCAGAAATTCTGTTCCTCTGCTCATATCCTGCTCTCCTTACACAGTTCCTTAGTTTATACTCATAGCAGTGAAATCTGCCGTGAGGCTCGCGTTAGCCGCAAAGTGGCATAACTCCACATGCGGCTTTGCTCATCCATTTATACTGAACGGCAGATTTATCTGGCACTCAGCATAATCCCTTCATGCATATCCAGTAGTTTTTATCCTCCGCATATTTTGCTTCCCTAATTCTTTTCTCGATTTCCGGACGCTTCAGCAGCCAGTCCGAACGTATGCCTCCAAGACGGAGGCACCGCCTGGCCTCCCTGATCTTCCTGGCATCCGCTCCCCTGGCATATAGATGTGCAAGCAGCATCTTCGCCCGGTCATCATAAGCAGGGTGCAAAAAACTGTGCCCGTCCGGATCATACGACAGATTAAAAACACGTCCGTCCCCGGTATCCGGAAGGAAGCAGACATCCTCCATTGTCCCGGAAATATGGAGATAGTAGAGGGATGCGCGGCTTTTTCCTTCATTTCTTCTGATAATACGCCCCATCCTCTGGATTCTCTGCCTCCTGACCGAGGTGCCTGACAGGACGATTCCCACAGAAACCTCCGGGACATCCAGCCCCTCGTCCAGAGCCTTGCAGGCGATGAGAATCCGGAGTTCCCCTGCGCGGAATCGTTGGATTACGTTTTTATTTGCCTGCTGCCCCATCTGAGAGTGATACCGCCCCACATGAGAAAAGCCATGTATTTGCAGCAGCCGGTACAATTCCTCTGCCTGCCGGATCCGCTCACCGAAGATAATAATCCTCTCATCCCGGGGCAGATTCTTTACCAGGTCGCAGGCACATGCGGTCCGCTCCGATGCCAGGCAGACCAGCCTCCGCCTCATGTACGTAAGCTGCATATACTGAAACGCCGTCCGGGCAAGCTGCTGATCCTTACCACCGGCAAGTATCTTAAGTTCCTCAAAGCGTTCCTTAAGCCCCATATCCTGAAGATAAGGATGTGACCTGAGGAGCTTTTTGTAAAGAGTGAGCATCTGATCCGAGAGTTCCTCGTACTCCTTCCTTTCATCCGCCGAGAGAGACAGGTCAATATGGTAAATGTCATATTTGCTCACTGTATTGTGTGCCGATGCCTCTGCCATCCCGTAGCTGTAGATCCTTTTCCCAAGCATTGTCTCAAGATCGCGCCTTTCCTGTCCTGACGGCAGTGTCGCCGAAAGCCCCATGGAAAAGAACCGCTCCTGCTCCTCCTTATTAAGATGCGGCAAAAATTCAAAAATTAAACGGTTCTGTTCGCTTACATAATGATGACATTCATCTGCAATCAGAAGTACCGTCTCTCCCCTCCGGAGCTCTGCCAGAATCTGACGGGCAAGCTCGTATCTGGCAGAATTAATCACGTAGATCATATACTTGCAGTCAGATAAGGGCTTATGTCCGCTTCCTCTGAGACCGATTACCCCTGAAAAACTCCCCGGTGAATGTCCATAGCCGCAGAAATCTGAGAGATATTCCCTCAAGGCGCGCTCCCACTGCTTCATAAGTTCCCCGGTCGGAACCACAATCTTTACACGGAGCCTCTGTTCTTTCTGCTGGTCCAGCCTGTCCGCAGCCCGAAGAGCCAGGAACGTCTTTCCCGTCCCGGTCACTGCCTGCACCATTCCCCTGCCTTTATTCTCGAACCACTTCTCCAGGCACTCTCTCTGCCACTGATACAGTTCCTTAGCCATACGCTTTTTCTCCAAATGATAGCAATGAATATGAAATATGAACCATTCTACCACATTCTCCTTATAATGTGAAATGAATTCACCCGATTCCCTTGAAAACATGTTCTGTTTCATATATACTTCTAATAGTTATACTCACGGCCGGTGAGCCTGGCCATGTGCATCGCGCCAACCGCAAAGCGGCATATTTCCTTATATGGCTGTGCGCATCACCCACTGAATCTAAATAGAAAAGGATGAAACTATGAATTACGAAAATCTTTATGAGGCTTTACAGCCACAGGAAAAATCTTTAAAGGACAGCACTGCTTCTCTTCAGAAGCTTTCCAAGGCTGTCATGCGCGAAACAGAAAGCGGAGATATCAAAAGTCTCTCCCGGGATCTGAATACCATAGAAGAGATGGTGTTCTCCCTGTCTGCCATCCTGGATGACCTTAAGTCCTCTGTTGAAGGCTTTGATACAAAAGCATATTTTGAGAACGGAGATTTTGCAGAGCAGATGCTTGAAGTATGCCGGGAAAAGGAAGTGGATGTACGGGGAGAATTCCCGGTATACGAGATGTTTCCCTACCGTGTACGCCTGGATGCAGAGAACCAGGACGTTTACCTTGACCGCAAAAAGGTACAGTGTATGCGCCCACAGAGCCTGATCGACACCATCAGGGCCGGACAGGCGAAGCTTGACAAGGCTTCCTTCAATCCACAGACATTCTTAAACGAACTGTCTGACGCATATGATCTTGCAGCCATGAAGCTTAAGAAGAGCCCTGGTTCGGACATCCTGCTGTCAAACCTGTACAAGTTCCTCGCACCTATGAGCCGGTTCCGCAAGGATTACGACCAGCACAGCTTTGCCTATGACCTTGCGCGGCTCTATAATTCCGATATAGAGAGCACAAAGAACAAAAAAGGCTACCAGTTCGGCCCCAGCAGGAACAGCAGCACGAAGTCCTACCGCATCCTGGACAAGTTCGGGAAAGAACAGTTCCTTGCCACCATCTGCTTCTATGATATTAACGATATTAACGAATAAGAGGCGGCAGCTGTCCATTACTTTCACGGTCTGCACAGTAAATACCCCTGCTTCGCCAGGGCAGGCCCTGCGCAGACCTGCCGAATAATTATACGAGGAGAACTTATTATGTCAGAATACAACGAAGCCTCCGGAACCGCCCCTTACGCCGGTGCGGTTCCTGCCGAACAGCTTACCTGCGGAATCCAGTTTCTCTCCGACTTCTGGAGAGAGAAGTATCTTCAGGAATACATTAAAAACGGCGGCAGCAAGATCAAATTCATCACCGGACGCATGGGAAGCGGAAAGACCCATTTTCTCCGTCTTATGACCTCCATCGCCCGGGAGGAAAATTACAAGACCATCCAGTTTTCCGCAAGGGAGATCTGGATGCATGACTTTAAGGAGATTTATGTAGAGATCTTAAAGCAGTGTGATATTATGGAATGCCTGGAGGCGGTCAGCCGTCATCTCATCCAGGAGATGGGCTTTGATTTTCAGGAGATTCCCGAGGGAATGAAGTTCATTGATTATCTCTCGGAAAATGGCTCCGGAGACGCCATCACCAAGCGGGAGATCCGTTCCCAGCTCCGGCAGATTTTCTTAGATAATCCCATGCTTGACAATAACTTTGCCCTGGCATGCAGTATGCTTACAGGGGGTATACTGGGCTACCCGGTGCTGGAGGAACAGAACCGGGACATCCTCCTCCTGTGGCTTCGGGGAGACCGTTCTGTAAAACTCTCCCAGCTGCGTACCCTCGGCTTTTATCCAAGCAGAATTACAAAATATAATGCCCGCCATATGCTGCGCTCTCTTGCCGAGATCACACGCATGGGCGGATATTCCGGTCTCTTTATTACCATTGACAATCTGGAGATTCTGATCAGCCGTTCCAGTCTCGAGCCTCTTCATTACACGAAGATGAAACGGGAGGACACCTATGAGAGCATCCGTCAGCTCATTGACGACATTGACAGCATGAAAAACATCATGTTTGTCTATGCCTTTGACCGCGAGCTGACAGACAACGAAAATACCGGAATCAAGTCCTACCAGGCCCTCTGGATGCGGATACAGAATGAGATCGTAGGAGAACGGTTTAACCGCTTTTCCGATATGGTGGACCTGGACCGGCTTGCGGCACAGGAATACTCGCCGGAGGTCATTGTCTCCATTTCCAGGAGCATTGCAGACCTGCAGAACAACCTTTCAGCGGCTCCCCTTGACCTGAATGCCGCAGAGGGGATCGCAGAGCAGGCGCGCACCGGAGCTGTAGGCATCCCGAAGCTCATTCAAATCGCTATGCAGGAGGTGAATCCCGATGTATGATATCGAAGCAAGACATATCATGGAGGCACTGCGCTCAGGCATTCCCTCCCGTGCAGTCGGACAATATTTTTCCGAGGCACGCCCAAAGATCATGAAAGAAATATCCGGACGGCTGGACACAGTCTGCGAACAGGGCAAATCCAGCGGCATGATTATCAGCGGAAAATACGGAGAAGGAAAGACGCACCTTCTCAACACGGTATTTAACATTGCCCACTCCAACAACATGGTAGTCTCCTACCTCTCACTGAGCAAAGAGACACCTATGGATAAGCTGTATCTCGTCTACCAGAAGATCATCCAGAACACCTATCTTCCGAAGCGGCGCCAGCCCGGATTCATGCAGGAGCTGGAAAAGATCTCCGCCGGAAGCCCTGTCGCAAGCGAGATGCTTCTCTACGCAGCAAAGCAGCTGGAGACAGACAAGCTCTATTATTTGTTCCGCTCCTACCTGAACACAGAGGACTCGGATGAAAAGTTCCTCCTCCAGGCAGACCTGGAAGGAGACTTCATCGCAAATATGCCCCTCAAGAAAATATACCGGCGCATCTTCGGACAGCCTGTAAAGTATAATGTCAACTTCGCCAAGACAAAACACTGCGGCGACTACTTTGCCTTCATGAGCCACTTGTTCACCCAGATGGGCTATCACGGATGGGTGCTCCTCATTGACGAGACGGAACTCATGGGCCGCCTTGGCAAAAAAGCCCGCCTTAACGCCTACCGCAACATGGCACGCTTCCTTCTGCCGGACCGCTGCCCGGAATCAACCTTCACCATCTTCGCACTGAGCGCCTCCTACACAGAAGACGTGATCGAAGGCAAGCACGAATACGAAAACCTGGAAGCCGTCTATCCAGACGAACAGGAGCCCGCACGCACCGTGCTCGACCTCCTGTCAAGAGCACCCCAGCTTCTCCCCCTCACACGGGACGAAATCATCGAAGTGCTATATAAAATACAGGACTTCCACGGCAAAGCATACGAGTGGACCCCAAATCTGTCCGCCGAAACCCTGATGGAAGCCACACAGTCCGGAGGCTACCTGCTCCGCACAAAGATCCGCGCTGCCATAGAATTCCTGGATCAGCTCTACCAGTACGGGAAAGCCGGGAAAACAACCATCAACGAACTGGGGGAAGAATCCTTTGAGGAAGACATTCCCCTGCTGGACGAAAGCGAGTTGGGGACGGGGCATTTTTTAAAATGCCCCGTCCCAGATTGAAAATAGGGTGTCCCTCAATGGGGGTTGTTTAGGATTTTGAGAAATTTTATGTTT
>CANOKL010000057.1 GCA_947566645.1 uncultured Lachnospiraceae bacterium | reverse complement strand
CACTCCGTTACGGTCCGCGCTGAACATGTGCCACTGGCACATAGCGCCGTCAATCAGCGTAGCCACCGCTACGCTTCATTCCTCCGCCTTACAGGCTGAAAATTTATCCTGCGTGAAACGTACCGGTAATTAGTTTGGGTTATACTAGAACTTTTGCCTGGCGCTGGCACGAACCAGACAGCCCATTAGTTCAATTTCTGACCGGATATGGTCAGGCTAAGTCTTTGTTTTTTAAAAGCAAGATGCCGGACAGGACGAAGACCAGGGTTCCGATTCCGCCTGAGGCGATGCAGCGCAGCATTCCGCCCACGGTATCCCACGCGGTGATGCATTCACGGGTATTCACATACAGGCCGTTTACTACAGTGAACAGGTTGGATGGAAGCCACAGGGCGGCCTGATACAATACTTCGGAACGCATCCCCCCAATCAGAAAGATCTTGGGAATCAAAAACCAGATCAGACCCCACACAAGAATTCCTGTAATGGTTTTTTCAAAATAACTGATACAGACAAGGGCACAGACCAGGCAGGCCGCGGAGATCAAGTATATGGCAGGGATCTCGGACAGCAGGTGGGTCAGATGGACAGGCCCTGTCTTCGGAAGCAGCAGTCCTGCGCTTAGGATCCATGCTGTAAGAGTGAGAAGCATGGCGCATGTAGAAGCAGCAAGGCTGATGAGACACTGTCCTGCAAAGATCTTCACCCGGGAGATGCCGCATGCAGCTGCATTTTTTATATTTCCGTTCCGTCTGTTTCCTTCGTATAAAAAGTAAGTAATGACCGTTCCGGCACAGGCAAACAGCATGGGGTTTGCAACCAGGCAGGAATAGGAAAAGGATGTGGTGGCATAACGCGGCGCCAGCCCCTTAGAGAGGAAGGTGAGGATGTGGTACAGGACTGTGATCACCACGAGTGCGCCGGTGATCAGATACATCTCCTTTGTGTGCAGAATGCGGTAAAGCTCGCTTTTCATATAGTTTCTCATCTGTCCATCCCTCCTTCTTTCAGTTTCATATAGTAATCCTCCAGAGAGGATTTGACCGTCTGCATGCCTGTAATATAGAGCTGCTGGTCAAGGGCGAGCTTACTGTAGGCCTGGGCTGTACGCTTTGGATTCATGATCCGGATTTTGTTTTCCGGCAGGATTTTATAAGCCTCATCTGGAAAAGCCTTTTCAAATACTGCCGCGTATTTTTCAATATCCGGAAGAGTGATTTCAATGCAGTCCGCACATTTCTCAGCCAGTCTTTTTGCGGTAATCTCTTCAATGAGCGATCCTCTGCTTAAAAAGCCATAAATATCTGCCACCTGCTGAAGCTCGGACAGGATGTGGCTTGACAGAAGAATGGTAATATTCCGTTCCTCATTTAACCGTCTCAGAAGGCTTCTGAATTCAAGAATCCCGCTGGGGTCAAGCCCGTTGATCGGTTCATCCAGCATCAGAAGTCTGGGTTCCCCGAGCAGGGCGGCTGCAAGCCCGAGCCTCTGCCGCTGGCCCAGAGAGAGCGTCTGACATTTGCATCTTTTCTTTTCCGCGATTCCGGTTAGCTGCATCATCTCTTCTGCCTTTTTCGTGCCGGGCACCCCTTTTTGAATACAGTAGTAATTCAGAGTCTGTTCCACGGTCATATTCGGGAAAAAGGCGGGCCGCTCAATCATGCAGCCGGTATGCTTCCTTGCCTGTAAGAGCCCTTTCTCCCCCTGCTGCCCGAGAAGGAATATTTCCCCCTCTGTTGCAAAGCACTGGCCTGCCAGAAGCTTTAGCAGAGTACTTTTCCCGGCGCCGTTGTCACCCACCAGTCCGTAGATACATCCCTTCCTTACATGGAGATCCACATGATCCAGGGCGGGGAAGGAGCCGTAGGACTTTGTCAGCCCTTTCGTTTCTATGACGTATTCATTCATTGTATTTCCTCCTGTAAAAATAATCTGTCTCCTGCTGACAGATATTATCCTACAATACCTTCCATAAATAAGTCATAAAGAAGATTTAAAGAAGTTATAAAGATGACAGCAGACACGCTCTAGACCAATTTAAATCCAATGCCATATACTGTCTGGATATATTCTTCGTCCGGAGCGATCTTTTTGATTTTTCTGCGGATATTGCTGACATGGACATTGACCGTGTTGTTTTCCCCGTAGTATCCTCCCTGCCATACGGCTTCATATAAAGCCTCCCTCGAATAAACCCGCTCCGGATTCTTCATCAGAAGACAGAGTATATCAAATTCATGCACAGTGAGGGAAAGTTCCTCTCCCGAAAGAACCGCCTTTCTCCTGTCAGGATAAAGCTGCATCTCTCTGTGAACCAGGCAGTCCTTCTTAAGGGAGTCTTTTTTAAGGGAGTCCTTCCCGCACCGCCTTAATCCAGCTTCCACCCTTGCGGCAACTTCATCCGGCTCAAAGGGCTTCGTAATATAATCATCCGCGCCGTTTTTCAGAAGAGCCACCTTATCTCCCAGGGAGTTCTTCGCGGAAAGAACCAGCACCGGAACATCCCTGTGGCGTCCGTTCCGGATTTCACCTAGAAGTTCCTCTCCGGAGATTCCCGGAAGCATAAGATCCAGAAGAATCAGATCCGGACTTTCCCCCTCTAAAACAAGCCTTGCCTCTGTCCCCGAAAATGCCTGCCGGACCTTGTAGCCTGCTTCATTCAGTATCCTGGCTAGAAGACGGCTGATGTCTGCATCATCCTCAACAACTAATATTTCATACCTCATATACACACTCCCTGGCAGTAAGAATATCTGCCTGTTATCCTTTCCCTGTACATTCAGACTGCTTTTATTTCCTGATTTGTATTATAGCAGACTGTTGGCGGGGCGGCTAGACCTAACAAATAAAAAAGAGTGCGCTCTAAAACTATTGATTTTTATTTCACAAAGTGCTATACTCTAACCGTATAAAAATACTTTAGAGGAAAATGAAATATGACAGGCGACTATCTATTAGAAAAACTGCTTGAATCATTTCAAAACAGCTACGATGTAGAACGAACCTGCGATATCAACGGGGATATCTGTGATGCCTATGCCAGCTTTCAGGCGGCCAGTGCGAAGTATGTCCTTGTTCGGAAAGCAGAGCTGTGGAGGGCGGAATGTTTCGAGCATGTTTTTTTTCATGTAAAAAGAAATACACTTGAAATGCAGGATCTGGAACATTTTCAGAAACAGATCGAGGGATACATAGAGCCCATGCTGGTGCGGGGCGGGAAAAAATGGCCGGGGGAGAACCATATGTACACGTACATGACAGCCATTTACATCTGTGAAAACGGAGTAAAGCCGGAGGCGCTGAAATGGATCCGTGCCTTCCGGTATGTAAAAAATTACATGCTGACAATCCGGGGCTACAGCGAGGCAAGAATTCTTGTCTTTGACCTGGAAGAACGGAACATATATGGAAACCGGGCGGCAAAGGATCTGGTGAAGGGCTATAAAAAGGCCAGGCTTCTCTGACCTTTTTGGCAAATAGATGTAACTGTGGAGGTATAGGAACAGTTACAAAGAAATAAAAGCAACGAAGGAGGAAGGAAACATGAATGGTGTATTAGTGTTAATTGCCGGCATTGCAATCCTTGTGATTGCCTATCTTACATACGGCAAATGGCTTGCAAAGCAGTGGGGGATCGATCCGTCCAGGACAACGCCTTCACACACAGAGGAGGATGGCGTGGACTATGTCCCTGCGAAGGCGCCGGTGCTGATGGGGCATCATTTTTCATCCATAGCGGGAGCAGGACCGATCAATGGGCCGATTCAGGCAGCAGTATTCGGCTGGGTGCCGGTATTTTTGTGGGTGCTGATCGGCGGCATTTTCTTTGGAGCGGTTCATGACTTTGGCGCTCTGTTTGCGTCCATCCGCAACAAAGGACAGTCTATCGGAGAGGTAATCGCATCCACGATGGGGGCGAAGGCGAAGAAGCTCTTTATTATCTTCTCATACCTGACGCTGATTCTTGTAGTAGCGGCATTTGCTTCTATTGTGGCAAATACCTTTATGGCAACCTATACGGAGGGCGGCGCAGTGGACTATACAGCCAGTGCAGCCAATGCCACAACGGCAATGATCTCCCTTCTGTTTATTTTGATTGCCATTGCTTTTGGATTTCTTGTTTACCGGAGAAATGCGTCTCTGGCAGTCTCCACGGTCATAGGTGTGGCTGCGATTGTGGTCTGTATGGTCATTGGGCTGAACTGGCATCCAATCTATCTGAGCAACAGAGCGTGGATGATTATTGTGGGAATCTATATTCTGGCGGCATCCGTGGCGCCGGTGTGGATCCTCTTGCAGCCCCGGGATTATCTGAGCTCATTTCTTCTTTATTTTATGATGATTGTGGCAGTGGTGGGAATTATAGGCTGCGGACTGACAGGAGGGGCACAGATGGATATTCCGGCATTTACAGGCTTCCAGGATACACTAGCGCCGACAGGGGCTTCCCTTGGCTATATGTTCCCGGCATTATTCGTTACCATTGCCTGCGGCGCCATCTCGGGCTTCCATTCCCTGGTAGGCTCAGGAACGACAGCAAAGCAGCTGAATAATGAAAAGGATGCGCAGCCGATTGCCTACGGCGGCATGCTGATCGAATGCGCACTGGCAATCATTTCCCTGTGCGCGGTAGGCTACATATGGGCAAATTATGCCTCAGGGGAAACTGTAACGCCTACAGTCGTATTTGCCACAGGTATCTCCAAAATGCTTGGAACCATTCCCGGGCTTGGGGGAACAGAGAAGATTTCGTATACGCTGCTTGTGCTTACGGTATCCGTATTCTGCCTGACGTCACTGGATACGGCGACACGCCTTGCGCGCTATATGTTCCAGGAATTCTGGCTTGAGCCGGGGCAGACCCACAAGGATGCTACAGGTTACAAAAAGACACTTACCAATCCTTTTGTAGCAACGCTGATTACAGTGGTTCTCGGAATCGGCCTTGGCCTTACCGGCTATGCAAACATCTGGCCTTTATTCGGGGCTGCAAACCAGCTCCTTGCGGCGCTGGGGCTTCTGGCCGTCGCAACCTGGCTTGGACAGGCGGGGAAGAGCAACAAGATGTTCCTGTTCCCTATGGCATTCATGCTGATTGTTACGATTACGTCACTGTGCTTTACACTTAAGGCAAACTTCGCAGGCATTACGGCAGGCGGAGAGGGCGTGACATGGTGCTGGGTGCGGGCGGTCATTGCCGCATTGCTTGTTATCCTTGCGGTGGTCCTCGCAATTGACGGAGTGAAGACGATGGCAAAGCAAAAGAAATGATGAGTTGGGGACGGGGTAAAATTAATTTTACCCCGTCCCCAACTTTTTTCTTGACAACAGTTATATACTGTTATATACTGTTTATAGCGAAGGAGGGGTGAAATGAAGCTGATTATCAACAATTCTTCCATGCAGCCAATCTATGACCAGATTGTGACCCAGATAAGAGGCGGCATTATGTGTGGGGAATTGAAGGAAGAAGAGATGCTCCCGTCGGTTCGCACCCTGGCCAGGGAACTGAAGGTCAGTGCACTGACTGTGAAGAAGGCATATGATGCCCTGGATGCGGAAGGATTCATTGTCACGGTACATGGGAAGGGAAGCTTTGTGGCAGCTTTTAACCAGAACCTTCTGATGGAGGAGAAGAAGAAGGAAGTGGAAGCGGATCTGGAAAAGGCCATCCGGAAAGGCAGAAGCTGCGGGATGAGTGATCAGGAGATTACAGATTTATTTTATATTGTTTTGGAGGACTAGCAGGATGTTGAAATTGGAAAATGTAAAGAAACAGTATGATGGCTTCGAACTGGACTGCTCCCTTGAGGTAAAGGAAGGGTGCGTCACCGGGCTGGTGGGGAAGAACGGAGCGGGAAAGAGCACGGTGTTTAAGGCGGTGCTGGGGCTCATTCAGACGGACGGCGGAAGTCTCCGGGTGTTCGGAAAGTCCCCGGGTGAGCTTGATAAGAAGGATAAGGAGCGGATCGGGGTGGTACTGGCGGATTCGGGATTCAGCGGATATCTGACGGTGAAGGATCTGGTTCCGGTGCTGGAACAGCTGTATACCGGTTTTCGGAGAGAAGAATTTCTTGAAAAATGTAAAAAGTTCCGTCTGCCGCAGGATAAGAAGATCAAAGAATTCTCTACTGGCATGAAGCGCAAGCTCCAGGTGCTGGCCGCTATATCACACGGAGCCGGGCTCCTGCTTCTTGACGAGCCGACGGCAGGGCTTGATGTTGTGGCGAGGGATGATCTGTTGGAGCTCTTGAGGGAATATATGGAGACAGAGGGGCGCAGCATCCTGATCAGCTCCCACATATCCAGTGACCTGGAGGGGTTCTGCGATGATATTTACATGATTGACGACGGGAAGATCATTCTCCATGAGGAGACGGATGTGCTGCTCAGTGATTATGCGGTTTTAAAGGCTACGGACGAACAGTATCATGTGCTGGATAAATCTTATATTCTGCGGTATAAAAAAGAGGGGTTTGGGTACAGCTGTCTGACAGACCAGAGACAGTTTTACCAGGAAAACTATCCGGAGCTTGTGATTGAGCGGGGAAATATTGATGAGCTGATTATGATGATGATTCGAGGTGAAAGAAAATGAAAGCATTATTAATAAAGGATATCCATTTACTGAAGAGCCAGAAGCAGTTTTTCGGGATTGTAGCGCTCATGCTGGTGCTGTTTACGGTCGTCCAGGATAACAAATCGTTTGCGATTATCTATGTTGCGATGATGTTTTCCATACTGTCCATGACAACCATGGGTTATGATGAATATGAAAACGGTATGTGTTATCTTATGACGCTTCCCTTTTCACGGAAGGAATACGTGCAGAGTAAATATGTTTTCGGAATTCTGTCGAGCTTTCTTGGCCTGACATTTAGTGTTATTTTTGCAGTCGCAGCTACGGTGGCTAAGGGTGGAATCTATCCGTGGGAGGAACTCCGGGATGCTTTGCTCCCCTGTATTATGCTCATTACGGGTACGCTGTCGGTGTCAATGCCCGTCCAGTTGAAATTCGGCTCAGAGAAGAGCAGGGTTGTTTTCCTAAGCATATACGGTATAGGCTTTGTGGCTGTCTATGGGGTTATACAGATCTGCAGGAAGGCCGATATCAGGCTCTCAGACATGATGTCTTTTGTGAAAGATGTCCTGTCCACACCATGGAGACTCGGCCTGATCTGTGTGATCGTGCTCATTGCTTCTTATTTTCTCTCTGTACGGATTATAAGCAGAAGAGAGTTCTAGAGCGTGTTTGAAATGTGCTGTTGGCACATGTTTAGCGCCGTCAATCGACGATGCCACCGTGTCAGCCGCCGGGACCGGTTATGGTTCCCGGTGGCTTTTTATGATCAGCCGGACAGCGCGGTACAGGAAGGGCCGGTATTCCGCGAATGGCAGAGGTTCCTGGTACATGACAGAATTGTAGGCAGCGGAGCCTGCCAGTTCCACGATGGTAAAGAGCATGACATCCACATCCCCGTAATTATAATCATCGTGTGCCACCAGTTCCAGGAAGCGCTCATAGATCTCATTGTCATTCTTTTCCCCGGTAAACAGTGTGGAGCGCAGTGCTCCCATTACGAGATTTTTCGAAATGAAGTTCAGAAGGGGCTTATTTTTCTCTAGTGTGTTGATGACGTGGTCAATGATGAAAATAAGCTGATCCTCAAGCCCGTGGATGCCGGCTTCGGAGAGGGCGTTTCCGGCGGCATCAAAGAGTTCCTTTGCCTTATGGACTACAAGCTTGTTCTTAATATCATATTTATCCTTAAAATACAGATAAAAGGTGCCCTTTGCAACTCCGGCCTTTTCTACAATATCAGAGATGGCGGTGGAGTTGATGCCTTTTGTTGTAAATAATTCGTAGGCGGTGTTGAACAGCGCCTCTTTTTTTCTTCTCTTATTTTCATCAATTTTACCCATATCATCATCTTCCTTTTTTTATAGTTATACTCATGACCGGTGAAATCTGCCGTGAGAATCGCAAAAGCCGTAGACACACAGTATACTTATCTGAATCGTATTCTTACGGAATGTGCTGTCCGTGTACCCTTCTGAGCCGTGAATCATGACGTTCTTTCTTGCATTATAACCATATTTTTGCGCTGTGGCAAGTATAATTGTGAAAAAATGACCAAAAGTCATATTTGGTATTGACTATTGGTCATTTTTGGTGTATAGTGCTTATTGTAAGAAATGACCAGTGGTCATAATGAAAAACTGTCAGAATGAAAGGTAGGAGAAGCAGATGGTAAATTTCGGGAAAAAGGTGGTAAAGCACAGGGTATTGATTCTGATCATCAGCGTATTGCTGCTGATTCCCGCTGCGTTTGGGTATATCAATACCAGAATTAATTATGATGTACTCACGTATCTTCCCCAGGACATTGAGACAATGGAAGGGCAGGACATCATGGTGGAGGATTTCGGAGTGGGCGCGTTTTCCATGCTCGTGGTAGACGGTATGGAGAATAAGGATGTAGTAAAGCTTAAGAGCCAGGTGGAGGAGGTCGGGCATGTAGAGAAGGTGCTCTGGTATGATTCCCTAATGGATATCTCCGTTCCGGAGAGTATGCTTCCGGACCGGATCAGGAAGGTGTTCAATTCCGATACCGGCACGATGATGGCAGTGTTCTTTGATGACACCACATCTGCAGACGGTACGCTTGAGGCGGTGAAGGAGATTAGGCACATTGCAGATAAGCAGTGCTTCTTAAGCGGAATGTCCGGCATCGTGCTGGATACGAAGGAATTGTCAGAGCATGAGACGCCGATCTATGTTCTGATCGCGGTGGCTCTCTCAACCCTTGTGCTGGGGCTTACGATGGATTCCTTCTTTATTCCGGTACTGTTTCTTTTAAGCATCGGGATGGCAATTATATATAATCTGGGAAGCAATATTTTCATGGGAGAGATCTCCTATATTACGAAGGCCCTCGCGGCAGTACTGCAGCTTGGTGTTACCATGGATTACTCCATCTTCCTGATGCACAGCTATGAGGAGCAGCAGGAGCGGTACCAGGGTGACAAGAAGCGGGCCATGGCACACGCCATATCCCAGACATTTTCCTCGGTAATCGGAAGCTCCATTACAACGGTGGCAGGATTTATCGCCCTGTGCTTCATGAGCTTCACCCTGGGGCTTGACATTGGAATCGTAATGGCAAAGGGTGTGATCTTCGGTGTGATTGCATGTGTGACCATCCTGCCGTCCATGATTCTCTGCTGTGATAAGGTGATTGAGAAGACCAGGCATAAGCCGCTGCTTCCGGATATCGGGAGGATTTCCGACAAGGTGACAAAGCATTATGTAGTGTATGTGGTGATCTTCCTGGTGCTTCTGGGGCCGGCTATATTCGGAAACAACCATACAGGGGTTTACTACAAGCTGGACGATTCCCTCCCGGAAGACCTGCCCAGTATCCAGGCAAACGGAAAGCTTAACAGGGACTATAATATGAACACCACCCATGTCCTCCTGCTTAAGAGTGATGTTTCCGCCTCGAATGTAAGCCGGATGATTAAAAAAGTGGAAAAGGTAGACGGTGTGAAATGGGCTCTGGGACTGAATTCGGTAGTGGGTCCCGGGATTCCGGCAGGGATGCTTCCGGATTCCGCAGCAGGGATGCTGAAAAATGACAACTATCAGATGCTGATGATTAATTCAGAATACGAGGTGGCGACGGATGAGGTAAATGATCAGATCGCACAGATCCATGGTATTATCCAGCAGTATGACCCGGAGGCCATGCTTGTAGGAGAAGCGCCTCTTACAAAGGATCTGATCGACATTACGGATACGGATTTTAAGACAGTCAGTGTTGTTTCTATAGGGATTATATTTATCATCATACTGATTCTGTTCAAGTCCGTGACACTGCCGGTCATCCTGGTGGGAATTATTGAGTTTGCTATATTTGTGAACATGGGAATACCCTATTATACGGGCACGAAGCTTCCCTTTGTGGCATCCATTGTAATCGGGACGATCCAGCTTGGGGCTACGGTGGACTATGCAATCCTGATGACGACCCGGTACAAGCGGGAGCGGAGCATGGGAGCAGGAAAATATGAAGCCATCACCACGGCTCATAAGGTGTCGGCACAGTCAGTTATTGTAAGTGCACTGAGTTTCTTTGCCGCGACCATCGGAGTAGGGCTGTATTCCAATATTGATATGATTAGTTCCTTATGTATCCTGATGGCGAGAGGCGCGATCATCAGTATGTTTGTAGCCGTATTTATCCTTCCGTCCATGTTCATGGTATTTGACAAGGTGATCGTAAAGACGAGCAGGGATTTCCTGCCGAAGAAGGAAAAGGCGGAAAAGATGAAGCGTCACTATAGAAAATCTGCTGTATAGATATGACAGCAGAGATTGTTGCAAATTAAGAAGGAGGCTTTAGCATCTTTTGATGCTCTGGCTGTCCAGGTGGAAAAATTAAAAAAGAAAGGAAGAATATCTATGAAAAATCAGATCGTAAAAAAATTACTGGCAGGTTCTATGGCGATTGTAATAGGAGCAGGGGCAATAGGAGTCTATGAATACAGCCACCCGGAGATGACAGCGGTGCGTGCAGAAGACGAGGCAGAGCAGTTAAAGGAAGCGGCAGAGGAGGTCTTAGGCGACAGCACAGCAAAGGACGAAGGCGAATTTTTCAAGGATGAGTCAGTATATGTGAAGGCGGATGCCTCCGGCAATGTGGAGGAGACGGTAGTCACTGAGTGGCTGAAGAATCCGGGCATCGGGGAGACAAAAGACTCATCAGAGCTTCAGGATATTGAGAATATCAAAGGCGACGAGACATTTTCAAGAGGAAATGACGGGGAGATCGTATGGAACTCTGAGGGAGAGGACATCTACTACCAGGGCACGACCAGCAAGGCTCTCCCGGTGGATGTGAAGGTGTCCTACAAGCTGGACGGCAGAAGCATTTCGGCGGAGGAACTGAAAGGAAAGAGCGGAAAGGTGGAGATCCGCATTGACTACACCAACAACTCCAGAAAGACGGTTTCCATAAAGAAGAAAAAGGTAAAGATGTATACGCCATTTACGGTTGTGACAGCGCTGATGCTTCCTACAGAAGAGTATAAAAATGTGACCATTGACAATGGAAAGATTGTCTCTGATGCAGATAAGGATATTGTGGTAGGGCTTGCCTTCCCGGGACTTAGGGAGAATCTTAAGCTGGAGAAGCTGGATGTGGATATTCCGGAGAGCGTAACCATCACTGCGGATGTGAAAAATGCCAGCGTGGGCTCCACCGTAACGGTAGCGACGGCAGATATGATCGACAAGCTGGGCTTCGATAAAGTAAATGATTTTGACAGCTTCGAATCCTCCATTAATGACCTTGACGATGCGGCAGAAAAGCTATCCGACGGCTCAAATGAGCTGGCAGACGGGGCAAAGACACTGGACAGCAAAGCCGGAGAGCTAAATGACGGCGTAAACCAGGTGGCTGAGGGCGTGAATTCCTACGTGGGAGGTGTCAGGGAGCTGGCAGCAGGAAGCGAACAGCTCACCCAGGGAGCCGATGCCTTAAAGCAGGGAACTAAAGCAGCACAGGCAGGCATCGCCTCCGCAAAGGAAGGAGCGGACGCCCTGGTAGGAAACTACGACGCAGCAGTAAACGGCGCAGCACAGTTAAGCGGAGGATTAAAGGAACTAAGCGCTGCACTTAGCCAGAGTCAGATGAATATCGCCCTTCCGGATGTAGGCGCCCAGTTAAATGGTGCGATTGCGCCTATGGCGTCCCAGATGGCATCCCAGATGGCGGCGGGAGCTGTAGCGAATATCCCGGACGAAGTATTTGAGCAGCTCGGAACAACAAGGGATGCTTACGTGGCAGGCCTTACCCAGACCTACGCCGGTATTCTGACCGAAGGCCTTTCCGGCCTGGGACCTCAGCTTAACGGAGCCCTTGAACAGACCGCAGCCCAGGTGCAGGGAGAAATCGAAGGGAAGATAGGTGTAATCAAGCAGAACGTGGATGCCCTGGCAGGCGGCGCGGACAGCCTGGCTGCAGGTATCGGCCAGCTAAAGGACGGGACCGTTAAGCTTCAGGGAGGCCTTGGCCAGTTAAATGACGGAAGCGGCGCACTCGTCCAGGGAACCAGCGACCTCTACAACGGCGCATATGCCCTCCAGCAGGGAGCCGCAAAGCTGAATGATGCAGGAAGCGTCCTTCAGACCGGAACCCAGAAGCTAAAAGACGGCGGCTCCCAGTTCGCGGCAGGTGTCAGCGAACTTGCAGGAGGAAGCACCACCCTGGCAGACGGAATGAAGGAATTCAAAACAACCGGAATCGACGAGCTTACAAAAGTATTCAACGGAGACATTAAAAATGTAACCAACAGAATCAATGCCATGAAAAAATTAGGAAAGAAGTACAGCTCCTTCGCCGGGATGAAAGACGGGACGGCAGGAAGTACAAAATTTATCATTGAGACAAAAGGAATTGAAGAATAATTGTAGTCGGGGACGGGGTATTTTTAAAAATACCCCGTCCCCAATTCGTTCAAGATGTGGTAAGATAGAGAGAGCAAAAGAAAGGAGTCATGGAAATGGCAGGATATAAAAATATTGGGAAAGAGGAAATCTTAGAATTAAAGGAGCAGGTTGCCTACCAGGAGGGACAGGTTGTAAGTAAGACGCTTGTCCAGAACCAGGCGGTCAGTGTGACGTTGTTTGCTTTTGAGAAGGATGAGGAAATCAGCACTCATGAATCAGGCGGTGATGCCATGGTGACAGTGCTTGAGGGAACAGGTAAATTCACGATTGACGGGACAGAATACTTTCTTGAGGCAGGGCAGACAATTATTATGCCTGCGAAGAAGCCCCATGCTGTTTACGGACAGGAGAGATTCAAGATGCTTCTGATGGTTGTATTTTGAAAAGAAGCAAATTGGGGACGGGGTATTTTTAAAAATACCCCGTCCCCAAAGACAAGGAGGACAGGCATGGAGGCGTATACTGGCTTTGCCGGGGTATATGATATTTTTATGGATAATGTTCCCTATGAGGAATGGGCAGGCTATCTGTGGGAGATTCTTAGGGAATATGGAATTGAGGACGGTCTGCTCCTGGAACTTGGATGCGGCACCGGCAGTTTGACGGAGTGTATGGCAGGATATGGCTATGACATGATCGGGGTGGATTATTCTATTGAAATGCTGGAGCTGGCATGGAAGAAGAAGGAGAAGAGCGGACATGACATCTTATATCTGAATCAGGATATGAGGAAATTTGAATTGTATGGGACAGTGGGGGCAGTGATCAGTGTCTGTGATTCCGTGAATTACATCCTGGAGGATGGCGGGCTTACGGAGATGTTCCGTCTTGTGAATAATTACCTGGATCCAGGTGGGATCTTTCTGTTTGATTTCAATACGGAGTATAAGTACCAGGAAGTCTTAGGCGTGCAGGTGATTGCAGAGGACAGGGAGGACTGCAGCTTTATCTGGGATAATTATTATGATGACGCAGAGCGGATCAATGAATATGAACTGACCCTCTTTATTCGTGAGGAGGAATCGGAGCTGTACCGGAAATATCAGGAGACCCATTTCCAGAGAGCATATACGCTGGAGGAGATGCGGCAGTATATTGAGGAATCGGGTCTTTTGTATGTGACTGCCTATGATGCGTATACGAGACAGCCTCCGGGAAGCAGAAGTGAGAGAATCTGCGTTGTGGCGAGAGAACAGGGAAAGGAATGATGATCAGGATGAAAGACTATATTGTAAGAGCAACAGCAGCGGACGGCCAGGCCAGGGCCTTTGCGGCTACGACAGGAGGGCTTGTGGAAGAGGCGAGGAGGCGGCATGGCACCAGTCCGGTCGCGACGGCTGCGCTGGGTCGTCTTCTTAGTGCAGGAGCCATGATGGGAAGTATGATGAAAAATGATACGGATATGCTGACACTGCAGATCCGTTCCGGCGGACCTCTCGGAGGGATCACGGTTACGGCAGACAGCCATGCGAATGTGAAGGGATATGTGCTGAATCCGGATGTGATGCTTCCGCCGAAGAACGGCAAGCTTGACGTAGGCGGTGCAGTAGGAGTCGGCCTTCTGCAGGTAATCAAGGACATGGGGCTGAAAGAGCCCTATTCGGGACAGACAGTACTGGTAAGCAGCGAGATTGCAGAAGATCTGACTTATTATTTCGCTAATTCGGAGCAGGTGCCCTCAACGGTAGGGCTCGGAGTGCTGATGGAAAAGGACAACACGGTAAAATGCGCCGGGGGATTTATCATCCAGCTGATGCCCTTTGCGCAGGAGAAAATGATCCGGCAGCTTGAAGAAAACCTGAAAAATGTCACATCCGTCACCGCCCTTCTGGATAAAGGCTATACGCCCGAACAGCTTTTGGAAGAGCTTTTGGGAAATCTCGGACTTGAGATCACGGACACGATTGACACCAGATTTTACTGTAACTGCTCCAAGGAACGGGTAGAGCAGGCAGTTGTAAGTATCGGAAGAAAAGATATCCAGGAAATGATTGACGACGGAAAAGATATTGAAGTCAAATGCCATTTCTGCAACACAGCTTACCAGTACACGATAGAAGACCTGAAACGTATTATCAGGCGCAGCAAATATTAAACATTTTCCTGCAAAGTCTTATGTGGTAACGCCAAGACAGATGTTGGATATTATTATTGAGAACACGGAGGATATGGGATTATGAAACATGGATTTATTAAGGTTGCGGCAGTAACGCCGGATATCCGGGTGGCGGACGTGGAATTCAACACAGAACAGATCTTAAAAAAAATAGATGAGACAACTAGAAACGGAGCGAAGATTATCGTCTTTCCCGAGTTGTGCATCACAGGATACACATGCGGAGACCTTTTTACACAGGAGCTTCTTCTCACCCAGGCGAGAAAAGCGCTCCACACAGTGGCAGAGCATACAGCAGGAAAGGACGGGCTGTTCTTTGTTGGAGTTCCCCTTGCAGTCGGAGGAGAACTCTACAATGTTGCCGCCGCATGCAGCAATGGGCAGATCCTTGGCCTTACTACAAAAAGCTTTCTCCCCAATTACGGAGAATTCTATGAGATGCGCCAGTTCAGGCCAGGGCCTGATGAGGCGGTGGAAATCTTATTTGACGGGGAAAGAATTCCCTTTGGCCCAAAGCTTCTCTTCGAGGCCAGGGAGCCTGCCTCCCTCATCGTATCCGCCGAGATCTGCGAGGACGTGTGGTCCCCGGTTCCCCCCAGCATTCAGGCAGCCAGAGAGGGGGCGGTAATCATCGTGAACTGCTCCGCAAGCGACGAGACCATCGGAAAGGCGGCCTACAGGAACAGCCTGATCTCCGGACAGTCCGCAAGGCTCATCTGCGGTTATGTCTACGCGAATGCCGGAGAGGGAGAGTCCACTACAGACCTTGTCTTCGGAGGTCACAACCTGATCGCCGAGAACGGAACCATACTGGCAGAGGGAAAAAGATTCGAGAATGGAGTGATCTACTCCGAGATTGACATACAGAGAATGAATAGCGAACGCCGGAAAAACACCACCTTCCAGGCGGCAAAAGAGCAGAAGCTGATCAGAATCCCCTTTACCATAAAAAATGAAGAGACAGCCCTCACAAGAACCTTCCCCTCCAGGCCCTTCGTGCCCGCAGAGGACACAGAGCGGAAAAAACGCTGTGAGGAAATCCTCATGGTCCAGGCCATGGGTCTGAAAAAGCGTCTGTCCCACACAGGCTCAAAAAGCGCAGTAGTCGGCATATCCGGAGGCCTTGACTCCACCCTCGCTCTCCTTGTAACGGCAAAGGCCTTTGATCTCCTGGGACTCCAGAGAAATCAGATCACTGCAGTCACAATGCCCTGCTTCGGAACCACGGACCGCACCTATCAGAACGCCTGCAGGATGTCAGAAAAGCTCGGCGCAGACTTAAGAGAAGTACCCATCGGCGATGCCGTACTGCAGCACTTTAAAGACATTGGGCATGACCCGGAAAACCACAGCGTGACATACGAAAACGCCCAGGCCAGGGAGCGCACCCAGGTGCTGATGGACATCGCCAACCAGACCGGCGGCCTGGTAATCGGAACCGGCGACATGTCCGAACTGGCACTGGGCTGGGCAACCTATAACGGAGACCACATGTCCATGTACGGGGTAAATGCATCCGTCCCCAAGACCCTGGTCAGGCATCTGGTGCACTACTACGCAGATACCTGCGAAGACAAGAGCCTGCGGGACACCCTCTATGACGTACTGGACACCCCCGTAAGCCCGGAGCTCCTTCCCCCAAAAGACGGCAAGATCACACAAAAGACAGAAGATTTAGTGGGTCCCTACGAGCTTCACGATTTCTTCCTGTACTATATGCTGCGTTTCGGCTATCCCCCGGAAAAAATCTACCGGATCGCCCGTCTCGCCTTCGCCGGGGAATACGACGATACCACCATCGCCCGCTGGCTTCACACCTTCTACAGGAGGTTCTTCACCCAGCAATTCAAACGCTCCTGCCTCCCAGACGGCCCCAAAGTAGGAACCGTAGCCCTCTCCCCAAGAGGAGACTGGCGCATGCCAAGCGACGCCGCCATGACCCTGTGGATAAGAGAGACCGAACATCTCATCCCTTAACAGCTAGTACAGCCTTGCATTAATCTTCGAGTAAAATGCACCTGCCTTTTGTGCCAGTGATGCGTTGTCGTCAGTCAGCAATGCCACCGTATTGCCTCCATCCGCCGCCTTGCCCTGACACAAAATTCAGGCACCTTTTACTTCGAAATTAATGCAAGGCTATACTAGTACAATCCACACTAATGTCAAACCTTCAAGTTGACTGATACTTCCTCATTTCCACCCCGTAGCGGCAGCGAGAGCAGTGCAGCCAAAAAACAGCACCTGTAACGGCAGCGAGAGTAGTGTAGCCAAAAAACAGCAGGGATGTACGCCCCTGTATTCCAATGAAAACAATCAGGGGCGTCAGCTTTGCCCCGTTTGAATGGAATACAGGGGCGTCCATCCCTGCGTCCTCGTTCCACACCTACACACAGCCGCTACAGCTTAATATTCTTAAAGAGCTCCCCAAGACTGGTTCCCACGCGCTCAGACTTCGGATACTCAATCTTCTCCACCGGCTCTTCCGGCACCTCTTCAAGCGCCTTCATGCTCAGACTGATCTTCCCGTCCTTCACGCCAATAATCTTAACCGATACCTCGTCCCCGATCTTAAGCACATCCTTAGGAGCCTTTACACGCTTCTGGCTGATCTGTGACACATGAACCAGGCCGGAAAGTCCGTCCTCCAGACGGATAAATGCACCATAATTCTGAAGTGACTCAACTTTACCAGTTGTCACACTTCCAATCTGAACGTTTGCGATCTTTTCTGCAAGTGCCTTTCTCTCTTTTTCTTTCAGAATCTCGCGTGCAGACAGAACGAGACGGCCATTTGCCTGGTCAACGTCAATCACCTGCACCTCAATGTCTTTGAGGAGATATGTCTCCAGATCCTCAATGTAAGACAGGGACAGCTTTGAAGCCGGGATAAATCCCCGGAGCCCCTCTACCATGGCGATCGCCCCGCCATTCACGATTCCTTCCACCTTAACAGGAAGAACTGTTTTCTTCTCCAAATAGGACTGAACAACATTCCATGGATTCGCATCGTCAAAATGCTCTTCCAAATCTGCCATTGTCACCTCTTCGGCAGAAGCCTCCGCCTGTGTCTCTTCTCGTAATAATTCTTCACTCATAGTAAATCCCTTCCTAATCCTAAACTGATTGGTATACGGAGTCAGCTGAATGTTTGAGCCTTCCGTCCACGTAAGCTAGTATATCATAAAAGTACCTCTTATTCCAAGAAAAATATAGAGTTTTTTGAAATTAAGGTTGACGAAAGTATAAAAAGATGGCAATCTAAATTTAAAGAGTCGTCCGTGGAAGCTTTCCGGCGGACACAGGAACTGAATTTTGAGGTGAGAGATTATGGGAAAAAAAGCAGAAAAAACACAGAACGCCGTTCAGACTCCTCCGGTGGGGCAGCCTGCGTCCGGCAAGGTGTATGTTGTGGGGCATAAGAATCCGGATACGGATTCTATCTGTTCCGCCATTGCATATGCTGCACTGAAGCATAAGATAACAGGAAACGTATATGAGGCGAGAAGAGCCGGCCAGATCAATGAGGAGACCTCTTATGTATTGAAGCGGTTTAAGACAGATCCCCCGTCCCTTTTGTCTAATGTCAAACTGCAGATAAAGGATATTGACATACATAAGATTGAAGGAGTGGATCCGAATGTTTCAATCAAGGAAGTCTGGGGCAAGATGGGGGAGCACCAGGTAAAGACAATCCCGGTAGTAAAAGACGGAGAGCTTCTGGGTGTGATTACCACAGGAGATATTGCCATGTCTTACATGGACGTCCATGATAATCATATCCTGTCCGAGGCAAAGACTCAGTACAGGAACATCTTAAAGACGCTTAACGGAACCATGCTTGTAGGAAATGAGCATGGACAATTTTCTAAGGGGAAGGTTACGATCGGGGCATCCAGCTCAGACATTATGGAGGAGTTTATTCATAAGGATGACCTGGTGATTGTAGGAAACCGGTATGATGCCCAGGCATGTGCCGTGGATATTGATGCAGGATGCCTTGTTGTATGCCATGGCGCCGAGGTTCCGGATGAGCTCTTAAAGAGGGCGGAGGAGCAGAGCATAGTTGTGATTCAGACGCCCTATGATACATTTACGGCAGTCCGACTGATTAATCAGAGTATTCCTGTAAAATATTTTATGACAAAGGGCCCCCTTACTACATTCCAGATGAATGACTACGTGGACGATATTAAGGAGGTCATGACCAAGAAAAAATACCGGGACTTTCCTGTACTGGACCGTCACGGGCGGTTTAAAGGATTTATCTCCAGGCGCCGTTTCATGAATTCCAGTAAGAAGAAGGTCATTCTGGTGGATCACAATGAAAAATCCCAGGCAGTGGATGGAATTGAGGAGGCAGAGATCGTAGAGATTATTGACCACCACAGACTGGGCAATATTGAGACCATTGGACCGGTCTTTTTCAGAAACCAGCCAGTGGGCTGTACGGCTACCATTGTCTTTCAGATGTATGAGGAGGCGGATGTCAAGATCCCGAAGAAGATTGCCGGGCTTCTCTGTGCAGCAATCATTTCCGACACCCTTCTGTTCCGCTCCCCCACATGTACGCCGCTTGATGAAAAGACAGCCAGAAAGCTTGCGAAGATGGCAGAGATCGACCTGGAGGAAATGGCAAAGGAGATGTTTAATGCAGGAAGCAGCCTGAAGGGAAAGAGCGCAGAGGAGATCTGCTTCCAGGACTTCAAGCAGTTTACAGTAAATGATACGGTATTCGGGGTTGGACAGATTAATTCCATGAATAAGGAGGAGCTGGAGGAGATTAAAGAAACGCTTTCGGAGCATCTTCCGAAGGTTCTGGCAGAGAACAAGCTCCATATGATTTATTTTATGCTGACCGATATTCTAGATGAATCCACAGAGCTTCTCTGCTGTGGAACCGGGGCGAGGGCACACATTGCAGACGCTTTTGACATCCCTGAAAATGCAGAGAAGATAGTGTTAAAGGGTGTTGTGTCAAGGAAGAAGCAGCTGATTCCTGCCCTTGTGGCGACACTGCAGCAATAGAGGATAAAAACAAACACAGGAAGGGAGAGCCTATGGGAAAACAGTTATGGAAGCCGGGTAATATGCTTTATCCGCTGCCGGCAGTTATGGTAAGTACAGCAGACCTTGCAGGAAATGACAATATCATTACGGTTGCATGGACAGGAACCGTGTGTACGAATCCTGCCATGCTCTATATCTCGGTAAGGCCCGAGAGGTATTCTTATCACATGCTTAAGGAAAGCGGAGAGTTTGCCGTGAATCTTACGACAGAGAAGCTTGCCCGTGCCACAGACTGGTGCGGGGTCCGCTCCGGAAGAGACGTGGACAAATGGAAGGAGACAGGACTGACCAGGGGAAAGGCACAGAAGCTTCAGTATGCACCGGTGATTCAGGAAAGCCCGGTGAATCTTGAATGTAAGGTGTGCGAGGTAAAGGAACTGGGGTCGCACCATATGTTTCTTGCAGAGGTTCTGGCAGTACAGGCGGACGAAAGTTTTATGAAGAAGGACGGAAAGTTTGAACTGAATGCATCGGGGCTTCTTGCATATTCACATGGAGAATATTTTACTCTTGGGAAAGAGCTGGGGAGATTCGGATTTAGTGTAAAGAAATAAAAAGTGTGATTTTGGACCAGGGAAAAAAGGAACCCCACGCTATCGGAACAATGGCGGAGGGTTCTTTTCTTTACGATACAGGAAAGCCCCGCTCCCCTGTATCACAAGACTTATGTATCCTCACATTAATTATCAAGAGGTTTTACCTGTAACCTGTAAATTCTTTTCAGCAGTATAGCTGAGAGGATCAGGGAAGCAACCTCTGCGATCGGGAATGCCCACCATACGGCAGACAGGCCAAACAGGGAAGCAAATGCAAAAGCAACCGGAAGCAGTACAATCAGCTGTCTTGTGGCAGAGGTAATCAGGCTGTACACACCGTTTCCAAGTGCCTGGAAGACGCTTCCTGCAATAATACAGAAGCCTGCAACCGGGAAATGGATGCTGATGATCCGCAGGGCCGGCACCCCGATGGAAAGCATATTGTCCGAGGCATCAAACAGGTTCTTAAGAAGGAAGCCTGCGCCGAACTGGAATAACAAAAGGCCCACGACCATAATGGATACAGAGATTGCTACGCTGAGACGGATTGTATCGGTAATCCTCTTTTTCTTCCTTGCACCGTAATTATAGGCAATAATCGGCGTCATCCCGTTGTTCAGTCCGAATACGGGCATGAAGATGAAGCTTTGAAGCTTAAAGTATACACCAAATACCGCAGCCGCGGTGGAAGAGAACATAAGCAGGATCTTATTCATCCCGAAGGTCATGACAGAGCCGATGGACTGCATAACAATAGAGGGAAGCCCGACCTTGTATATGGTAAGGATCGTTCCCTTATGAGGCTTGAAATGCCGCAGGCTTACATGGATCTCCTTATTACGTGTCTGATTAAAAAATATGGAGAGACAGACAGCAATGATCTGACCGGTTATGGTGGCAATGGCTGCCCCGGCAACCTCCAGTCTCGGGAAACCGAATAATCCGAAGATCATAATCGGGTCAAGAACAATATTAATGATTGCTCCAAGTCCCTGTGTAACCATGTTATAAAAAGTTTTGCCCGTAGACTGCATCAGCCGTTCAAAAGTAATCTGTAAGAAAATTCCCGCACAGAAAATCGTAATGATGGACAGATACTGTGTCCCGTATTCCACTATTTCGGGGTTATCGGTCTGCAGGGTGAAAAACAGCCGGGAGCCGAATCCTCCCAGTATGGCAAAGACAATGCAGCTTACAATTGCAAGAAACAGTCCGTTATTTGCCGCACGGTCTGCACTCTGGACGTTTTTTTCTCCCAGGCTTCTTGACAGCAATGCGTTGATGCCGACACCTGTACCAGAAGATATGGAGATCATCAGAGTCTGTACCGGGAATGCAAGAGAGACCGCAGTCAGGGCTTCTTCGCTTAATTTTGCAACAAACATGCTGTCTACGATATTATAAAGTGCCTGCACCAGCATGGACAGCATCATGGGAAGCGACATGGTAATTAATAGTCTGGGGACGGGCATGACGCCCATCTTATTTTCTTTTTGTTCTGCCATATATATTCCTCCTGTATGATAATGTAAAAAATCTAGTTTGGACTTTCTCAAAGTGCAAGAGGTATTATAGCATGGAGGTCATCATATTTCAATAAATTTCTGAACAGCGATTGTGTCAAGTGTTAGTTGGCACTTTTTCTATTTTTCCTTCTGATGCTATT
>CANOKL010000056.1 GCA_947566645.1 uncultured Lachnospiraceae bacterium | reverse complement strand
CCCTCACGCCCAAGTCTCCGTAAACGCTGGATTTCATCTCCATAAAAAGCGCCCCTGACTGTTTTCACCGGAACAGGTCTGTTCCCCCGCCTGCTGTTTTTACGTCAGCGCAAGACCGCGATACGGCTTAAGGTTTTGTTTCTTCATTATATGTTTACAGGCTGCTTACCACAGAGGTAAGGTAATTCCTCAGAGGCTCTGAGTAGACTCCCAGCACCACGATGGCCGCGGAGAACAGCATCAGCGGGACGATCATCTGCCAGCCCGGGTCTTTTACATGCCGGATGGACGACATGTCGAAGTCTTTTTCCGGAAAGAAGCCCCGTACCATCATGGTCATCATGTAGATGGCTGTCAGGAGGGCGCTTGCAAGGAGGCAGCCCACCCCCAGTACTGCCAGGGGGCTGCCGTTTTCCAGGGCCGCCTGCGCCAGGTACCATTTGCTGATGAAGCCGCAGCCTCCCGGAACCCCCATCAGGCCAAGGGCCGATATGAGGAAGGCGCTGTATACCCATGGCATCCTTCTCCCGAATCCGGTCATCTTATGGATATAGTGTTCCCCCGTCTGGTGCATGATGGCCCCGGCGCAGAAGAAGGCGCTGATCTTCATCACCGCGTGGAACACCATGTGGCAGAGCCCCCCGAAGAGCCCCGCCGGGGTCATGAGCGCCGCCCCGAACAGGATGTAGGACAGGTTGCTCACCGTGGAATAGGCAAGCCGCCGCTTTATGTGGGTCTCCTTTACCGCCATGCTACAGCCGAAGACAATGGTGAACATGGCAAGCCCCATGACCGTCTTCTGCGCCCAGGTCCCGGAAAGGACTCCCGTCCCGAAACAGTAGTAGGTGAGGCGGATTACGGCAAAGGCTCCTGCCTTTACCACAGCCACCGCGTGGAGCAGCGCCGTCACGGGCGTGGGCGCCACCCCGGCGTCCGGAAGCCAGGAGTAGAAGGGGAACATGGCCGCCTTGATGCTGAACCCCAGGAAGGCTGCCACGTAGACCAGGAGCAGGAGGTTCCTTCCCACTCCCGCCGCCTCCCCTCCCAGGATGCCGCCCGGGGTGAAGCCTGCGTTCTCCCCGAAGCGCAGGAGGAAGGCCACTGCCATGAAGCCCAGGGCCGCCCCTCCCATGGAGAAATAGATGTATTTCCGGGTCGCCAGCACTGCCGCCCTTGTGAAGGGGTGGATGACCAGCGGGATGGTGACCAGGGTCAGCATCTCGTAGAAGAAATACATGGTCAGCAGGTTCCCCGCGCATGCGATCCCCAGGGTGACCCCGTAGGTCATGACGTAGAACATGAAGAAGGGGCGCTCCCTCTCTTCGGTTGACATATATTCAAAGGAATACAGGACTGCAATGGGCCACAGGACCGCGATGAGCCCCGCAAAGACCCTGCCCAGCCCGTCCAGCTCCAGCACGAAGGCCGCTTTTTCCGAGAAGCGTAAGACCGTCAGCTCCCCGGGATTATGGAGCAGGAGCAGGAGCACCGTCACGGAGGTGAGGATGACCGCCAGTTCCGTATAAAGTTCCATGTGTACGCGTTTCTTAAACGGGAGCAGCGGGATTCCGGCTGCCAGGATGACCGGGAGCAGGACTGCCAGGACTAAAAACCATTCGTTCAATATTTTCACCTCCCTATAATACCGACTGCGCGATTTCCCCCAGGTATCCGGCAAGGCCTCCCGGGAACAGTCCCGTAAGCAGTGCCGCTGCCGCAAGGATGGCAAGGGGTATGGTCATCTTTTTCGGCGGCTCCAGGCTGCCACACCTGCTGTAATCGTAGTCCTTTCCCGGCAGGAAGCCCCGGATCGTTACGGGCAGGAGGTAGCCTGCGGTCAGGAGGGCGCTTACAAGGAGCACCGCCGGACCCAGCCAGGAGAATACCCCTGTCCCGCTTTCCAGCATGCCGGTCATCAGGTACCATTTGCTGATGAAGCCGCTCATGGGTGGGATCCCGATGAGCCCCAGGGACACGAAGGTGTAGCACCAGAGTGTGGCGGGCATCCTTTTCCCGATCCCGGTGAGTTCATCCACCCTCGTGCAGCCGGTCTGGTAAATGACAGCCCCGGCAGTGAGGAACAGGGCGGTCTTGATGAAGGCGTGGAACAGCACATGCATCAGGGCGCCGGCCAGTGCCGCCGGATGCAGGACCGCCATGCCGAGCAGGATGTAGGATGCCTGGCTGACCGACGAGTAGGCCAGCCTTTTTTTGAAGACCGGCTCCCGGAAGGCCAGCATGGATCCCATGAAGACCGTGACAAGGGCCAGGACAATCCAGGCGTACTGCACCCAGGTGCCTTTAATGAAGTCCGCCCCGACGGTGTAGTATACCGAACGCAGCACTGCCAGGACGCCGCCTTTTACAATGATGGCCGAAAGCACTGCGGACGCGGGGGCGGGAGCTACCGGGTGGGCCGTCGGGAGCCATGCGTGCATGGGGAACATCCCGGCCTTTACCCCGAAGCCCAGGATCATCAGGAAAATGGATAAGTATGGCAGGACCCCGCCCTGCGCCAGTGCTTCCGGGGAGAGGACGCCTCCCGGGGAAAACTCCACGGGGCCTCCTCCCAGGTGGTACAGGTAAAACACGCCGAACAGCGCCATATACGCCCCGCACATGGAGTACAGCAGATACTTAAGGCCCGCCATGACTGCCTCGTGGGTCTGGGTGTGGAGCACAAGGGGCATGGATACCAGGGTCATCATCTCGAAGAACAGGTACATGGTCACAAGGTTCCCCGACAGGCTCAGCCCGTGCAGCGCACCCAGTGTCAGGAGATAAAAGCCCCAGAAACGCTTCCTGCGGGTCTCGTGTTTCAGGTACTCCAGGGAGAAAATGCCGCCAAGGAGCCACACCGGGGGAATGAATCCCATGAAGAAGATCCCCAGGCCGTCGGGCCTGAAACAGATCTCCAGGTTTTCTGTCAGTGGGAATACTGTGAAACCTGCTGCGTCGGCTGATTTATAATACATGCTTAACAGGAGGACCGACAGAACCGTCAGAATTCCCAGCACTGCCACGGAGATACGGGAAACAGCGCTGTTTTCCGACATTTTTGATGGAAGGCTTAGTATAAATATCCCGGCCAGTACCGGCACCAGTATTAAGCATAAAATGATTTCGTGCATATGAATTTCCTCCCTTTAACAGAAGGGGAGGCCGCCTGCTGCAGGATGTTCCTCCTGCCCGGGTATTCCCTCTTCTGTCTTTTTACCGGTACTATCCGAAAATGGAAAGTCCTGTCTTTACTGCTTCCGAAACCGGTCCGGTGCAGATGCCCAGAAACAGGTTCAGGCAGATGAAGCCGGTGACGGCAATACGAAACTGCAGGCTGTTCCCCGTACCGGTTCCGTTTTCCCCGGCAGTTCCGGCCAGGACTGTCCCGGCTGCGGTCCTTATGGAGCCGGCCTCCTTCCCGTGCCCGGCATCCCGCCCTTCCTCCGGAAGGTGCACGTCATCCGGCGTGTACAGGAACAGCACCACCCGCATGAAATAAATGGCATTCAGCAGGGTGCTGATGGCAAGGCAGGCAAGCACCGGGATCATGTAGAAGGCATCCTCCAGGGAGGCCTTCGCGAACATCAGCTTGCTGACGAACCCGGCGCAGCCCGGGATCCCGATCATGGACAGGCTCCCGATCACGAAGCCTGCCCCTGCCGCCCTGTTCCGGAACCCGGCCCCGGAAAGGTCCTTAAGTCCTGTCTTTCCGCCGGATACCCGGACCAGCCCGGATACGGCGGTGAACACCAGGGCCTTGGCAGATGCGTGGGCGAGGATGTGGTATACCGATGCTTCCATCCCTCCCGTGGTCCCCATGCCGATCCCCATGAAGATGTAGCCGATCTGGGCAACCGAGGAGTAGGCCACCATGCGCCGGATGTTGTTCTGGCGGATGGCGTCCACGGAGCCCAGGATCATCCCGGTCATTCCGAAAAGGAACAGGATGTCGGTCACATGGCTCCTTACGAAGGCCTCCAGACCCACAATCCGGAATATGATCTTTAACAATAAGAAGATATAGCCCTTGGATACAATGCTTGACAGCATGGCCGAGGAGGCCACGGTGGAATAACCGTAGGCGTTCGGGAGCCATGCGTGGAAGGGCCACAGGGCGCTCTTGATGGCAAGGCCCACGCTCACAAGTCCCACGGTCAGCAGGAAGGGCACCTGGTAGGCGCCGCTTCCTGCGATCACGGCGATCTCTTCCCTGATATTGCTCATGAGGAGATGCCCCGTCATGTCATAAAAGAAGCAGATGCCCAGGAGCAGAAGCCCCGACCCCATCAGGCTCATGATCATGTAGCGCACCGCCGAGGCAATGGTAAGGCGGTTAAATTTCCCCAGGATCATGCCGCAGGCGGCGATGGTGTTGATTTCCACAAATACGTATGCGGTGAACAGGTCGTTGGTGTAGACCAGCGCCAGGTTGGCCGCAAGAAGGAGGTCCGCCATGATGTAGTAGAAGTTTGCCTTTTCCTCCCTTACGTCTTCTGCCGCCTCCTCTCCCCCGCCCAGGAGGGACAGGAGCATGATGATGCAGAACAGAAGCGCCATGGCTGCCTCCAGCATCCCCGCACGCAGTTCGTTGCCCCAGGGTGCGGGAAAATGTCCCATCATATAGGCATAGCTGTCTCCTGTCCCCATAAGGAAGACAAGGAGGAAGGCAGACATGACGCCCACTGCGGCTGCGATTCCGATACTGATTTTCCGTGCTGTTTTCCCACCGGCTGCTGACGAGAGGATTGCGGCGAACATCGTCATCAGGATGGAAAAGCAGGGAACGTTCTGTACAAAGCTCATTCTTCCATTCCTTTCATCTTGAGTGATATCATGTCCAGATCCAGTGTGTGGTAGCGCTCATACAGGGCCACCGTAAGGGCCAGCATGAGGGCTGACACGGAGACGGACACCACGATCCCGGTAAGGACAAGGCCGCTGGGTATGGGGTTGATGTAGGCTTCCGTGCTCTGCACCCCGTTTTCGATAATGGGGGCCTTCAGCCCGGATATGTAGCCCTTTACCGCAAGGAACAGATAGACTGCCGTGTCCATGATGTTTAAGCCGATGATCTTCTTGATCAGGTTCTTATGCAGGAACAGGTCCGTAAACCCGATCCCGAACAGGACCACTGCCGCAATCTCGGCAAAGTTTGAAGCAAGATTGTTTCCCATGCTACAGCCCTCCTTTTCTGAACAGCGCATAAAATGCGTAGATGGTGCAGGATACGACGAGTCCCACGCAGATGTTGAGCGGCAGGATCAGGCCGCTGCTGATAATGGCCCCCGGCGTCCCGTTCGGATTCATGTTCTCCATGTGGTTCGCCCCGGTGAAGAAGGAATAGCTCTTCGCCAGGCAGTAGAAGGAGAGGGCCGACACGCTGATTCCCGTGTAGGTTTTCTTTGTAAAAAAACGCTCTGTCTTTTCAAATCCGTAGGCGTTTGTGTAAAGAATCAGTCCTGCGCCGGTGATTGCCCCGCCGGAGAAGCCTCCGCCCGGGGAAAGATGCCCGTTGAGGATGACATAGATTCCGAATAAGAATACCGCGGGGCAGACCAGTTTTGCAATCACCTGCAGGATCGGATCCGTGCCGGATGTTTCCCCGGGAATCTCTTCTGACATGCCGTCGCCGGTATCCGTTATGCACATTCTTTCTGATATATCATTCCCTGTACCGTCTTCTTCCGTTCCCCTCTTCCCCCGGGGCTTCCCTGTCATCAGGATAAGCATGACGCATCCGGTTGCCACGAACAGCACCGTGGATTCCCCGAAGGTGTCGAAGGCACGGTAATTGAGGATCATCCCGGTCACGATGTTGACCGCCCCGGTCTCCTCCAGTCCTTTTGTAATGTACCGCTCAGGAACCTCGTTGTTTGCCGGGTTCCCGGTCTTTCCTACCGGCGGCAGATAGGATACCGCGTAAACCAGCAGGGCGATCAGGGCCGTGCAGATGAACACGCTGCTGATCTGGTAGAGCTTTCCGTAGCCCTGCCACCTTTTATTATGGGCATGGTCCCTGCTTCTGCGCTTTATCTCCTCATAGTCCGAGGGGTCAAAGTGCCGCTCCGGGCTCTCACGGGGTACCTGGGGCTTCATCTCCAGCCGTCCGATAAAGGGATCCTCCTCCCCCCTAAGCCACCGGGAAAAACGGTACGGGAAGCTTTTCTGGTATTCTTTTTCCTCACGTTTTCTACTCATGGTCTTCCTCCTCATCCAGGAGCTCACTGTCCGGTGATATCTTCTGTATCTTTTTCAGTGTCAGGAAAAACAGCAGGGAGGTCACCCCGGCCCCTACTGCCGCCTCCGTGATGGCAAGGTCCGGGGATTCGATGATGATCCACACGACTGACATCACAAGGCTGTAGGACATGAAGATCAGGATGGAGTTCAGCAGGTTTTTGTTGATGCTGACCGCCACTGCACATATGATAAGGAATATAAGCAGAATTACCATTATAATTGTCATGCCTGTTCCTCCTCTGTCTGCTTTTCTTTTCTGATCCGGATGTCTGCCTTTGGAGATGTTTCTGCTGGGTTCCCCGCACCGGGCGTCTCTTTTAACTGGCGGAAATCCTCTGGGAATGACTCTGCCGGGTTCCCTGCACCAGGCAGGTTCTTTACCGGACAGCAGTCCTCCGGGTGCTCCTTTGACAGCACCTCCAGCTTTCCCACCATGTGTGCCGCCACCGGGGAGGTCAGCCACAGGAATGCCATGATGAACAGGATCTTAAGTCCCGCAAGGTTAAATCCATTTATCAGAAAAACACCTAAAAGAATCAGGCCGCCGCCCAGTGTGTCCCCGATTGCTGCGGCATGAATCCGGTTCATTACATATTTGTAGCGGAAAAACCCGATCAGCTGGATTACGTCAAACACCAGTCCCCCAGTGATCAGGACCGCTCCCAGGAAATACCGGACAATATTCAGTATATTCACTTCACACGCCCTCCTCTCCTGCGGATTCTGCCGCCTCCCTGGCAGCATGCTCTTTGTTCCCCTCTGTAGATTCATCCCCTGCAGCGCTGTCCTCCTGATGCCGGTACTGCATGCGGGATGCCCCAATATAGATCTGTGCCAGTACTACTACAGCCAGGAAGCTGATCAGGGCATAGATGAAGCTGATATCCAGAAGGTATGACTCCTCAAGAAGCAGCGACAGCACCGCTATAGCGGAGATTACCATTCCGCCAAGCATATTTACGGCCAGGAGCCTGTCCGCAGCTGTCGGTCCCAGTACGAGCCTTAACAGGCACAGGAGGCTCATGGCGGAGAGCACCCCTAATACAATCAGTAGAAAATTATGAATCATCGCCTTCTCCTTTCCTGTAAATTCACCTGATTTTTGTTCCATCAGAGTGGAGGATGCTGCACCTGCAGGGCTGCGTCTATTGCTCCATTCCGCGGATTCTCTCTATAAACTCTGACTGCTCCATCCCTTCTGCAAACCCTTCATCCAGGCAGTGGACAAGATACTCTCCGTTATGGAGATCCACCGTCAGGGTTCCGGGGGTCAGGGTGATGGAATTTGCCAGGATCACCTGGCCTGTCTCTGTCTGCAGATCCGTGGTAAACTTCGCAAGCACCGGCTCTGGCTCTGTATCAAACGCGAGAATCATCCTCGCCACGTCAAGGTTGGCCTTAATGATCTCCACAAGAAGAAACAGAAGATACCTGACTGCTCTGCCAGAGCGCTGCAAAAGCTTCCGCTCCATTTCCAGAGTGTATCCAAGAAACCTGTTGATGAACAGATACAAAGCGCCGCAGATAATCAGTCCCAGCACTGCAATCTCCAGTGTCAGTTTTCCATTCCATATGAACCATAGGATATATAAAAAAAGAAAACTCATATTATACCCGCCCCTTTGCCGCTTCTTTTAGTGCTACAATAAACCATGGTGTATAGGCCGCCGGATTCTTCCTGACATCTTCCAGCAGTTCAGGAAGCCTGACCCATTTTACCTCTTCGACCTCATCCGGATTCTCCACCCATGTGCCGCTATATTCTCCTGTCAGCACATGATCATATTCAAATTCCGTAAGACCGTTGTCAAATTCCTGATGATATACAAAGGAATGTACCTCCCTCAGCTCATCCACACAGATTCCGAGTTCCTCCTTAAGTCTGCGCATTGCCGCTTCCTTCACATCCTCTCCCGCCCGCGGGTGGGAACAGCATGTGTTTGTCCACAGTCCGCCGCAATGATACTTCGAGGACGCTCTCTTCTGTAACAGCAGGGAAGTTCCATCAAATAAAAATATCGAAAATGCCCGATGGAGCATGCCCTTTTCATGGGCTGTGATTTTTTCTTCCCTGCCTGTTTCCCGATCCATCATATCCACTAATACCACTTCATCCATATCGTTTTCTCCTGTTAAATTTTATAACCGGCCAGTAACTCCAGATAGCTGTTTTTATTGTAACATCCCATGCATATCTTCCGCTACCATAGTTTTTATTTTAACAACTATAAATGAACAAATCTGAAAATTGCGCAAAAAATCTATGCTGCCAAAGCCGGGATTTCTTAAATTTGCTTATTTATTGTTTACAAATGTATTCCAGAACCCGCTCAAGAAGCCTTGCGCTCTTTTCTTTTACAAGATCAATCTGTGCAGCCTCCATGTGATCCACATGGATCCCACAAGCACAGACCACTGTACAATCTTTTTTCTTTGCGACCGTCTCTGCAAATATCTTTCCCACCACATCATCTTTATGACCAACTCCTGTCAGTATTGACGATGTAACGCCGGTTCCTTCACCGGTAAGGCTTGGTCTTGCAACTGACATAACCACGCTCCCTACATGCGGCGTGTCTCCGCCGTACACCGCCAGCGTATAATCCTTCCCCATTGGAATAATATCACAGTGAAGATAAAATCCCCCGAATAATTCTTCTCTTATCATATTAGTCTTACTCCTCTTCCATTGCACCTGTCCATGGTACAAATTTATCAAAGGTGATCCCGAACTGCATCAGAATTTTTCCTACAATATGATTGATCTGGTCATCCAGTGTTTTCGGACCATTGTAGAAGGTCAGTACCGGCGGCACGATCACACAGCCGTACTCTGACGCAGACATCATATTTCTGAGGTGCAGGCGGCCAAGCGGCATTTCCCTCGGAACAAGGACTACCTTTCTTCCTTCCTTCATACAGACATCCGCGGCACGGACAATCAGATTTTCCGCATATCCCGCAGTGATGCCTGCCAGTGTCTTCATACTGCAGGGCATGATGATCATTCCGTCTGTCACAAATGAACCGCTGGATATAGATGCCGCAAGATTTTTATTATCATGGACTACATCTGCCAGGGCGGTCAGCTTTTCGATGGGGATGCTGCTCTCCAGCTCCCAGGTAATCTTTGCCCCTTTACTAAGGACAAGATGTACTTCACAGTCCTCAATACTCTTTAATGCTTTCAGGAGATAATAGCTCATTTCAACTCCTGTTGCGCCTGATACTCCTACAATAATTCTCATATCTTATTCTCCTCGCTTTCTACGTTCCAGCGGTTACGATTCACGCTTTTGTAATATAGGGAACAAAGATTCCTATATCACAAAAAGAGGCTGGAGACTTCCGTCCCCGGCCCCGCTAAAGATTTCGTGTTACAATTCACAGCCTGGAAGGCCGCTCGTAGCAACGGTTTCTCCCTTATTATTGAAATAATTCGGGAACCCAGTGAGCTGGATCTAATTCTTTAAACTTTGAACGCTGGAAACGTGCCTTTTCTGCAAATGGTACGGTACAGTCAAAAATTGCCTTGCATGCAATTCCGTGGTCTCTGATTGACGGTGAAACAGACGGGTCATTAGACGGGTCTAACGGATGACACCGCACTCCCGGAATCGGAATCATGTCCACATCTGCCTGGAATCTGGTAGTCATGGCCCATACTACATCCTTTATATCAAAGCAGTCCACATCCTCGTCAACAAGAAATACATGCTTCAGTTCGCTGAACGCTGAAAATGCCAGAAGTGCCGCCTGACGCTGACGTCCCTCGTCAGAAGGGATTGACTTCTTAAACTGCATGACCGCAACGAATTTTCCGCCGCCGCTTGACGCGCAGTATACATTCTGAAGCTTGCCCGGCATTGCCCGTTCAACCATGGAAAGAATGCTTGCTTCTGTCGGAATTCCGGCCATGCTTACATGCTCCTCGCTTGGCCCGATACAGGACTGCATGATTGGATTCTTTCTGGTCGTAACTGCTTTTACCTTGATAACCGGAAGCGCAGGCTGTGCCCCACCAGTGTATCCCGGGAATTCCGGCATTGCCTTTCCGGTGTCTGTATTCACATCCTCGCGGATGCGGGCATCCGGAATCAGTTCTCCCTCTATTACATATTCTGCATTTGCAATACAATTTTCCTCGATTGTGAGACATTTTGTCATCTCAACAGCTTCTTTCCGGATAGCTCCGGCTGCACCTAACTCGTTATATCCTAACGGGGTTGTGGGAGGCTCAAAACATGCTGCAATCTCAATTGCCGGATCAACACCCACGGAGATGGAGATCGGAAGAGGCCTGCCCAGTGCTTCCGCCTTCTCTCTGAACACTCCCAGATGGCGCGCACCTGGTGTAAAGAACATAGTAATCTCGTCCTTGCTCTGCAGGCACAGTCTGTGAATCGTGATGTCAGATTCCTTTGTCTCCGGATCTGATGCATAGCAAAGCCCCATTGTAATATAAGGTCCTGCATCCTCCTCTGTATTAGTCGGAGCCGGGATCAGTTTTCTGATATCAAAATCCGGATCCGTGGCATAATGAACAACCTCCTGGCACTTTGCCTTTGAATTGTCAATCACAACAGGAGCAATCGGGCTCTGTACTGACTGATTCAGCAGGGATCCCAGGCGCTCCGGCTTCTCGCCCAGAAGATAGCCTACTCTTTTGCGGCTTGCAAGAAGTCCGATTGCCACTCTTGCATCCGGATGCCCTTTGATATTATTGAACACCATCGCCGGTCCCTCCTGGGTCGGCCTTGCTACCGTTCCGCCGGCTCCCACATACCGGTATACGCCGGACAGCTCTGCCCTCGGGTCTACCTCCACATCTGTTTCAATATACTGTCCCTCTTTTGTTTTCAGAAAATCCAGTGCTGATCTCAAATCATATATTTTTGCCATTTTTTTACCTCCGCATCTATTATCATATTTCGTTTCAGCCTTTATCAGCTTACCAGTGGAAGAACATAGGTCATCCATATGTAGCTGATTGGCATTACAATCACCATTGCCGGTATCATATCTGCTGTCGGAAACATCTTCACCTTAATCATCCGGAATCCGGTCGCAAGCATCAGTATACCGCCGCAGGCTTTAAAGTCGTTAATCATGTCCGGTGTAGTGAGCGGAAAAATCAGTCCCGCACACAGGAAAAGTATCAGGAATATTACAAACTGGGGAACCGCAATCGTTGAAACAACCATTCCCAAAGTACATGCAAAGATCATAGCTGTAAACAGGTCAAGTATGGACTTTGCAATCAGGATACTGTGGTCACCGCTCATGCCTGATACGATTGCACCATAGATCCCTGTACCGCTTGAACAGAATAAGACGATCACGGTAATCAGCGTAGCCATGAATTCTTCCTGGGGAATCCTGGAGTTGTCCGCTTTTACAAACTTCGAAATGACTTTCTGCATTCCTGCGCCTGCAACATTAATCTTATCACCCAGATGAATGGCAAGTCCAAGCGCTGTACCTATGATTACCGAAAATACAACAGCCGGCATATTTTTCATCAGTACAATGGAACTGATTCCCATAGCCATAGAACATGATCCGAATATCATATTGATCTTCGTCTTAAAGTCATCACTGAGCTTATTGCCCAAAAGCGCTCCGAGAACTCCTCCTATCACGACTGACAACGCATTAATAATTACTCCTATCGGCATCCTTTGCCTCCTCCTTTCTTTTGTCTGCAGACTTCGGTTTACTTTTCGTAACATGTCTGTCAATTTCTGGTTTTATTATATTTTGTTCCGGTTCAGGATGCAAATCGTCTTTCTCCTGCAAAGCATTCCAAAAAGGAAACCAGTAAGCAGAAAAAAGAATTGATTTTCATATATTTCAAAATTATAATAAAAAGAAGAGGTAAAAGCATATGACAATTGTACAGATAAAACATTTTTTAGCCATATTAGAATATAATAGTTTTTCAAATGCCGCAGAAGAGATGTTTATTTCCCAGTCCGCTCTTTCCAAACAGATCAAGTCTCTGGAAAATGAACTGGGGACTGCCCTTTTTGTCCGTTCCAATAATAAGATTTCCCTTTCACCGGGCGGAAATCTTTTCTCTAAATATGCAAAAATAATAAATGAGGCCTATGAAGCCATGATCAGAGAGCTTTCGTCTCTTGATGAGAATGCACCTGCAGGCACTGTGGCATTAGGCACACTGCCTCTTATAACAGATTACAGCATCATGAAGATTCTGGCTTCGTTTCAGAAGGTTTCCAATATTCAGGTCAACATTACAGAAGGAGACCAGAATCTGATTCTGCACCTTTTATCAACGAAAAAAATTGATCTGGCTATTTTAAGGCTGGATTATGTTCCAAAAAAAACCTATGAATATCATCCGATCCGGTCTGATGACTTTGTTTTTGTCTGCTCTAAAAAGCATCGCGAGCTGCTGCCGGAGGATGTTTCGGCTGTTTCGCCGAAGATGATGTCCGGATTTTCCTTTATTATGCTGAATAAGGAATCCGATATTTACAAATTATGCGCCGACTATTTCTATCGGTTAAATATCACGCCAAAGATAAAATTTATCGCCGGACGGCATTTATATCTGCTGAATATGGTAGATACGGGGCTCGGGGTCACACTTCTCCCAGAAAACATGGTGGATACGTCCGTATTTCCGGATCTGCTTGTGTATCCTCTGGAGGAGCCCTTAGACACCCTGCTTGGCGTCGCAAAATTAAAGCACCGGATCTTACCGCTAGAAGCAGAGCTTCTATATAATTATTTTTCAGGGGAGGAGGACTAGAACATTCCCCTCCCCTGCCTGCATCTTAAAGCAGTCCAATAATGTTCCACCATATAACTTCAACAATTACAAGAATAAATACAACAACCGTAAGCGGTACGCCAAGACGGATTGTCTCCTTCTGGGTATACATACCATTTTCTTCACCCTGGCCTACCAGCATGTTAAGATGATGGAATGGCAGGATATAGTGGGAAGCAATCGCTGCATATACGATCAGCGCCACTGCAATCGCCGGAACTCCTAATGGCTCTACTGCAACAAGCACAGAAGGAATTACAACGCCCATAACAGCTATAACGGAACCCATAAACATATGTACTACAACTGCAACTGCTGCAATCATAATCGCAAGAATGAACATATTTTCCGGCATCTTACTCGGCAGGATCGTATCCGCAATCCATGCGTTCATACCTGTCTGTCCGCCCACAGTTCCAATCGCCATAGCAGAAGTCAGGAACACAAGAACATGTACCGGAACCTGTCCCCAGGACTTCGGCGTAAGAACCTCGCCCACAAGCGGAAGGCTCATGCACATTGCAACGCCAAGTGTTACCCAGCCTACGTTAATTCCGTGAACTGAATCCGTCAGCCACAGGACAACTGCGATTACAAGCCAGACGGCAGTTCTTTTCTCTATTGTCGTCAAGGAACCCAGTGCTTTCTGTTTCTCCCCGATTTCTTCCAAATTAATTGTAACTGGCTGGGAGGGCTTGAATAAAACAAGGATCAGGCCTAATGTTATAATAGAAGCAACAATTGCCGGAACTCCCATATACTTAAACCATGAAATCCAGCCTACATTAATATCCGCCGCATAAGAAGCAGCCAGCGGATTGATCGTGCTGTCGCCGGTAAGGAAAATCAGCGATACCGGGACTGAGGATGCAAATACAGTAAATCCAATCTTAACCGCATCCACCTTCGGTATATTCGCACTCTTAATTACAACAGCCATAACAGACATGATCAGAAATGCCCTTGGCCACGGATGCGGAATCATAACACTCATAATAAATGTAAGGATAAATATGGAAATAATAATTCCATTATATGAACGTACAAACTTCTTAATGAATGCATAGGCGATACGCTCTCCCAGTCCGGAATCCTTAACAGCACCGGCAATCATGTACGCTCCAATAATCATCCACATGGTTGAAGAACCATACCATGCCTTAAATACAGCATCCGGTCCCGCAACACCGCATACAATCAGGAGGATCAGATAAAGACCTCCTACAAATCCGGACTGCGCAACTCCTGTAGCCCAGAAAACTACTGTCATCAGACTGAGTGCAAGACATTTCTGCCCCGCAGGCTCTAAGCCTGAACCGCCAAGCGGAAGAAGCATAATAATAACTGCTACTGCAATTCCGGCTATTAAGCCGCCTGTTTTTTTGTTCATTTGTAGTCCCCCTTTTCTCTAGTCTTAGTAACTGTTCAATACCCTCTCAGTTACAACTTTTGTTTCTTTGCAGCTGTCCAGTATCTTCACAGTTACACTTACAGTCTGTGCAGTGAATCCCCCGCTTTGTGCCGGGAGCAGCCTCTGCACAGACCTGAATAGCTGCCTTTTATTCTATTTATCAAGCGGTGGCACCGGAGGAATTACCTGCAGATTCGGAATATCTTCCGGTTTTAATTTGAATACGTCATGGATATCCGGCGTTTCTGTTGATCTCCATGAATAGTAGCATGTATTACATACATACACTTCCCATTCGTCTCCGACCGGAGACTTTACCATCACTCTTGTATCTTCACTGTTACAACGTGGACAAGTCATAATCCATACCTCCTTATTTCATTAAATCTCGTAAAATTTCTTCCCACTTTTCTGTCCCCACAGGTGGTTCAAGAAGCTCTACTGAACGCGGATTCGGTTCCGGTGCAACAGGCGTTGTGGCGTCAATAATCATCTTTGTATGCATACCTGCCGGATTGGATGACGGATCAAGCGGCATACCCGGACAGTTGGGGATGATCGCAACATCCTTATCCGGTTTTACTCTTGATGCAATCGCCCACATTACCTGCTCCAGATTGAATGGATCTACATACTCGTCAACAACAATCACTACCTTTGTATACGGCATGCCATGCGGCGTTGACAGCAGGCGGAAAGCAATTCCTTTTCCATATCCGCCGTAACGGCATTTTGTGGAAATGATTGCCACATGCCCATGCATGTACATTGCATTTAAAGCAACCAGCTCCGGGAAGCCTTCTTTGATCTGCTTATACAGCGGTACAGATGTATTTAATGCCATCAGATAATCAATCTCTGTCCACGGAATACCAAGGTACAGGTTCTCGAAAATCGGATCCGTCCTGTGTGTAATATGGTCAATCTTTACAACACACTGGTTACGTGCTCCTGAATAAGATCCCGGGAACTCACCAAACGGCCCTTCGCACTCTCTTACACGCGGCTCAATATATCCTTCCAGGATTACCTCTGCACTCGCCGGCACATACAGATGCTCTGCCTTGTCAGCCTTAACAAGCTTTACCGGAACGCCGTCGCGGAGTGCTCCGGCAAATTTATACTCACTCTGGTCATGCGCAATAGGCGTTGAAGCCATAAAGGTGATGATCGGATCATTTCCAAGCGCAATTGCCACGCGGAGTTTTTCATTCTTTCTCTCTGCCTGCTCTAACTGTACTGCAATATCATGCATTGCCAGCGCCTGAATACCGATTCTGTCAACATCCTTTACCTGAATACGGTATGTACCTACATTCATCTTATCCAGATTCTCCGGATCATCCGGTTCACCGGATACTACAGATGCCTTTGAGATAAAGAAGCCGCCGTCCTGATCATTAATTCTGTAAAGCGGAAGAATTTCGAAAAGGTTAATATTCTCATCCACTACATTTTCTTTACACGGTGCATCTTCTCTTGCTACGACTTCTGGTTCAACCGGGTATTTGTCCCATCTGCGGTTCAGTTCAAAGAACTGCTCCTTGGTTGTTGCATCCTTTTGCATACCCATCATCAATGCGTGATTCGCCCATGAGCCATGAACATTCGTTACAACCTTACCTTTGTAGCCTTTAATCTTCTCAAACAAAATAGCCGGCGCGTTTCCCTTCATATTTGCCGCTGCACGTCCCGCTGCACCGATATCCGGTTCAGGCATTACCTCATCCTTTACACGCACTAACTGGCCTTCCTCCTCAAGAGTCTGCAAGAACTCTCTTAAGCCTTCATACACTTTAGCCACGTTTCTTTCCTCCTTACCGGTCTTTACACAGTCATCTGACCTTTCTGACCTCTTATTTTTTAAATATCCAACAAAGCGCTTTTGTTTTATGCGATAATTTTATAAAATAAAACAGAATCGTGCAATTCTTTTTCAGATTAGTTATTATTCCATAATTGAATTGCTTTATTACTTTGTTTTTTGTACAATATGCTTTATCATAAATAGTACAATTTACGAGATACTAATCTAAGGAGAGTGAGGGTGGTGTTTTATTATGAATATGAACCAAATTAACTATTTTCTTGCTGTTGTAAAGTACAAAACATTTACGAATGCTGCTGAGGAATTATATATATCACAATCCTCCCTGTCCAAGCAGATTAAGTCTTTGGAACAGGAGCTGGGCTATAAGCTTTTTCACAGAGATAACAAGGAAAATTATCTTACCCCAGAGGGGCATCTGTTCTTAGAATATGCTGAAAACTTTTCAGAAAATTACGCCCGGCTAATGGCCAATCTCCACAGCTTTAACCGTCCAAAGTCCAAAAAATCAATCTCACTGGGAATTCTTCCGGTAATACATGAATATAACATCCACAATGACTTGGCAATCTTCCAGGGTCTGATTGCATCCTCGGATACTTATATCAACCTGTTGGAGGGAAGCCAGAAAAATCTTCTTGAGCTTCTTCACAGCAAAAAGCTGGATTCTGTGATTGTGCGCACAGACTGCCTTGATATGTCCAATTATGTATCCTCCAGTATACAGGAAGAAGAACTTTTGTTCATCTACACAGATAAGATCATGAAACACAATGAGTCTGAACCAATTACCTTAGCTGAAATCAGCCGTCATCCGCTTATTGTTTTTGATGAAACCTCTTCCCTCTACCAGGTCATCCGGATGCTTTTTACAGAAGAGCATTCCAAGCCGAACTTTGTATATATTTATCAGCGCCACGAACAGATCCTGTCCATGGTAAATGCCGGATTTGGTGTATCCATTATGCCAGCCGGGCTGATTTCGAAGGAAAAATATCCTTTCCTGAAATCTGCCCGTCTGACCGAAACAATTCTGACGCACACTTCACTGATCCGCCTTAAAAGTACTCCTGTGACGGAGACTCTGGAGCTTCTGTTTAAATTTTTCGATTCAACGTCAAAGGAATAATTCCTGTCCTTTTATCTAAAGAGCTCTGGAACCCACTTTGCGGGATCTAACTCTTTGAATTTTGAACGATGGAAACGAGCCTTCTCTGCAAACGGCACTGTACAGTCAAATATGGCCTTGCATGCGATTCCATGATCTCTGATGGATGGCGACATAGTCGGATCATTTGACGGATCCAGCGGATGACATCTTACTCCAGGAATCGGAATCATATCTGTATCAGCCTGGAACCTGGTAGTCATAGCCCACATTACATCCTTGATGTCAAAGCAGTCTACATCCTCATCAACCAAAAATACATGTTTTAACTCGCTGAATGCAGAGAATGCAAGCAGTGCTGCCTGGCGGTGACGTCCTTCATCAGACGGAACGGACTTCTTAAACTGCAGGACTGCAATATATTTGCCGCCGCCGCTGGATGCGCAGTATACATTCTGAAGCTTTCCTGGCATTGCACGGTTTACCATAGAAATAATGCTTGCCTCTGTCGGAATTCCAGCCATACTTACATGCTCTTCGCTTGGCCCGATACAGGACTGCATGATCGGATTCTTTCTTGTAGTAACTGCTTTTACCTTAATAATAGGAAGTGCTGCCTGCGCTCCTCCAGTGTATCCCGGGAACTCTGGCATTGCCTTTCCTGAATCTGAATGGATGTCTTCACGGATCCTTGCATCAGGAATCAGCTCTCCCTCGATTACATACTCTGCGTTTGCAATACATTTTTCATCAATCGTAAGGCACTGTGTAAGTTCTACTGCCTCCCCGCGGATACCGCCTGCTGCGCCCAGTTCATTATATCCCAATGGTGTTGTAGGCGGCTCAAAGCATGCTGCAATTTCAATTGCCGGGTCAACTCCTACGGATATAGAGATTGGAAGGGGTTTTCCCATTGCTTCTGCCTTTTCCCTGAATACGCCAAGATGGCGGGCACCCGGTACAAAATACATGGAAATCTCATCCTTGCTCTGAAGGCACAGTCTGTGAATCGTAATGTCGGACTCCTTTGTCTCCGGATCAGATGCATAGCACAGGCCCATGGTTATGTACGGTCCTGCATCTTCTTCTGTATTCGTCGGCGCCGGGATCAGCTTCCGGATATCAAAGCCTTCCTCTGTTGCATAGTGTACTTCCTCCTGGCACTTTGCCTGCGCATTGTCTACTACTACCGGAGCGATTGGGTTCTCAACAGCCTTGTTTAACAGAAAGCCCAGATTTTCAGGCTTCTCGTTCAAAAGATAGCCCACTCTTTTACGGCTTGCAAGCAGACCAATTGCTACCCTTGCATTTTCATGCCCCTTCACATTAGTAAAAACCATAGCCGGGCCTTCCTGTGTAGGTCTTGCCACTGTACCGCCTGCTCCAACGTAACGATATACGCCTGAGAGTTCTGCTCTTGGGTCTACCTCCACATCACTCTCCACATACTGACCATCAATTGTCTTTAAATAGTCAAGTGCTGACCTCAGATCATTGATTTTTGCCATTTTTGTTCCTCCTTTGTCTTCTCTTTTTGTTTTTGAAGTTAAATTTATTCTATAATTTTTCCTCCTCTAATCGCAATTCCGATTTTGCTCTGCCTGTATTCGAAAACTGAATAGCTTTTTTTTCAATGGGATTATATAATTTAATGGGAGCATATAAAGTAAGAAGCGGAAGGTGATACAAATGACAATAACCCAGATTAAGTACTTTTTAGCGATACTAGAATATAACAGCTTCTCAGCTGCGGCAGACGAGATGTACATCTCCCAGTCCTCTCTTTCCAAACAGATTAAGGCATTGGAAAATGAGATTGGAATCTCCCTTTTTATCCGTTCCAACAATAAGGTATGGCTTTCTGCAGGTGGAAAGCTTTTTTTGGACTATGCAAAGGATTTTAATTCTTCATATGAATCAATGAAAAAGAGATTTGCTGCTTTGGAAGAAGATGCGCCCTCGGGTTATGTCTCATTAGGCACACTTCCTCTCATGGCTGACTACCAGATTACAGATAAGCTGATTAATTTTCAGAAAACTTCTAATATCCAGGTAAATATTACAGAGGCGGATCAGACTTATATACTGCGTAAGCTGAGAGCCCGGAAAATTGATCTGGCACTTTTAAGGCTGAATTATCTTTCCCCGGATCTCTATGATTTCTATCCGGTCTGCAAGGATAACTTTGTCTTTGTATGCTCTGTGAACCAGAGCCATATGCTGCCGGATACGAAGACTCCTGTATCCGTAGAGATGCTGTCACGCTTTCATTTTATTACAATGAATAAGGAGTCTGATCTCCCGAGAATATGCAAGGATTATTTTGCCGAGATGCAGATTCATCCACATATCAAGCTTACCGCCGGAAGGCATCTGTATCTTCTCGGCATGGTGTCCAATGATCTTGGCGTAACCCTTTTGCCAGAGCATATGGTTAATACTTCGATGTTCCCCAATCTGGTGACAGTGCCTCTCGAGAAGCCTTTTAGTACAGGAATTGGAATTGTAAGGCTGAAAAATGAGAACTTTTCCTGGGAGACGGATGCTTTGTATAGTTATTTTTGCGAATAAAGGATGTCTCCTGCATTATAAAATAGAATGCGCCCTTCTATCGTCTGCGATACAGGCAAAATTGATGGAAGGGTAATTGTCATATTCGTTTTATTAAAGTTCGGCCTTTTCTGAAACATAGCCTGTTTCTTTAATTCTTTGCTCACCTTATAGCAAATCCACCTCCAAAAACCAAAACAATACAAAAAGGATACAAAGCTCCTTCTCCAACTTCGTATCCCATTTGTTTTATGGTCTATTACTTTCATTCTCTTTTTGGTTAATAAAGTTACAATGGTTGTCCCTTCGGGACAATTGCTTAATGATGTTACATAAAACTGATTGATTGTTCTTTTCTTATTTAATCTATCTCCATTACTTTCCTTCCTTCGAAACGATGACTGTCTCTTCTTTTCTACATCATGGCATTCCTTATGGCTTTTCAATGTAAACACCATCTGTAAAACTACTGCTCATGTCATTGCCTGCAGAATGTACACAACTAATCCGGTAATAATAACCACCTTCCACCTCAAGCATCTTACTTGAAGACACTCGATCTGCATTTTGGTTGAATTTAAGCCATGCATCATAGCCCTCCCAACAGTCATCGCCTTTTTGAGCCCGCTCCACACTAACTCCAACTCCAACCTCATTTACAGTATGTACGGCAATCGTGCTTCCACCTCCGTAAAATTTCCCTGGTCCGACTTCTACACACTTTGAATAACCAACCAGTAGATCTTCGCCTCTGGTTTTTTTTGTGTCATAACCCACCGACTCATCATCATGAGTCAAATAAGATCCGTCAATCATAGGTTCCTCTGAAGCCGCCTGACTATCAACCGTCGATGCAACTACTATACCTGCCAACATTGTCAATGTACAGCAAAAGGACAACAGCCTTCGCCTCATTTGTGTCACCTCCTGTCCTTCCCCTTTTATACCCCCTCACATATAAAGACATATAATTCGGCCAAAACTTACGCGTTTTAAGCCATAAAATATAATTTTTCCAATATAATCTCAAACTCTTCCTTTTTCATTGTACCAATTAAAAAATATTCTAATCCATTATATCTGAAATTCGCTGAATATCTTTTATCTTTACCATCTGTTGATTTATATTCCCTCACATTAATTATGCACTCTTTATTCTTTATTTGATATTCGTCTTCAATTTTTTCATCTACATCCATTCCTAATGATGAATCTTTGTAAGCTGCACTAATAAAATAGGAAACATTTTTCTCTTTATATAAATATGATATCTCCGCATGTTGGGATACCCTGTCAAACTCCATGTTTGTAAATTTCATCTTTTTTATTGAACCTGTAATAATTCTTACCGGATTAATCCCAAATTCCTCTTTAATCGTCTGATAAGCCTTCTCCACATCCTCCTCCACAATCACCATATTTTCATCGCTAGAATTAACCTTTACAACTGTTCTCCCTCCAACCATACTCTCAACAAAACGCACAACTCTCTCCGCTCCGCCCAAACTGGTGACACCTATAGCCGCTACCAATGCGACCACTGCCGCAAGTCCTGCATAAAAGCGAAATCCTCTTTTTCTTCCTCTTGCTGCTCTTCTTCCCTTCGTCTCTCTCGCAGACCCAAAATCCACCATCCCGCTGATGTCTCCACTTCCAACGTTCCCATTTTCCACATCTCCGCTTCTCTCTGCACCCTCTTCCTTCTCCCGGTCGAGAATTTTCTGTGCGACACGCAAAGCATGCAGTTCATCCGCGGACAGATTCGGATATTTCCTTTCCAACTTCAACATTTCAATCCGTTCATCAAGATTACTTCGGATCTCAGCCTTTAATGCTTCCGGCATCTTTTTCCCTTCTGCATCATTTTCCCGGCGTAGTTCCTCTGCCTCCCTTTGCAGCTCATCCCTTATAAACACTTCAAATACATCCCGTTTATTCCCTTCCATGCACGTCTCCCCCATATAATGATGTAAGCGTCAAAAAGTATTTTGACACTTATGATACACGGATTGTTCCGTGCTAACGCACTCCCACAATCCTAAAACACCTCAAATCCACTCATTTTTCTACAAAAAATGGCTACTTTTCGGTGTTTTACGCGTCCCAAAGTATCTAACGCCATGATACATCCAGATTGCCTCGCACTCTGCGGTACACCCACACCCCCAAACCAACTCTCTCTTCAACTCCAAAAGACCGGAAATAATTTCCCAGGCATCCCACCTGTACAGCCACCACAGTTTCCCACAACACAACATTAGTAACGCCTGCCGACACACAACAGCTACCACCACATAGCAGACCGACATACAGCAAATGCCAGCACAAAAAGGTGCCAACACACAGCAGGCAGGGACAATCATATATTCCGATGAAAACGATCAGGGGCGCTCTTTATGGAGGTGAAATCCAGTGCTTACGGAGACTTAGGCGTGAGGGCTCTCCCGAACGTCTTAGTCGAAGTTAGCACTTAGTTCACCGGAATATTGCCCCGTTTGAATGGAATATATGATTGTCCCTGACTGCGTCCTCCCCATCCACATCTGCATCTGCGCCCCAAAGTCACTGAAAACAGGTGCCGAACCGCAACACCTGTTTTTAGTCTTCATGCAAGTGGTTAAACTGCTCTTCATAATTTTTCCTTATCCATTTCTTCG
>CANOKL010000055.1 GCA_947566645.1 uncultured Lachnospiraceae bacterium | reverse complement strand
CTTGGCAAAAATTGAAAAACAGTTTTCACTCCATAAAAATCATGCGTTTACCGTGGGGACGGGGTATTTTTAAAAATACCCCGTCCCAGATTGAAAATGACCTGTCCCCAAAAAAGGCGCCAGTATAGATCTCAGATCTTCCTGCCGCCTTTTCGCGAAAATGGTAAGTGTATATGCAATTTTCGGATTCTTATACTATTCCCTGTGCTGTCATGGCATCTACTACCTTTTCGAAGCCTGCGATATTCGCTCCTGTAACATAGTTGCCTGCCGCACCGTAGCGTTCTGCTGCGTCTGCCATATTGTGGCAGATATTTACCATGATTCCCTTAAGCTTTTCATCTACCTCCTCAAAAGACCAGCTCAGACGTTCGCTGTTCTGGGACATCTCAAGTGCGGATGTTGCAACGCCTCCGGCATTCGCAGCCTTTCCTGGGGCAAATAAGATGCCATTCTTCTGTAAATACTCTGTAGCTTCCATTGTAGTAGGCATATTTGCGCCTTCTGCAACTGCGATGCATCCGTTTTCTACCAGCATCTTCGCATCTTCAAGGTGAAGTTCATTCTGTGTTGCACATGGAAGTGCAATGTCTACCTTTACTGACCATACGCCGCGTCCTTCATGATACTCGGAGTTCGGACGGTAGTTCTTATACTCTGTCAGTCTTGCACGGTTAATTTCCTTTATTTCCTTAAGCGCCTCTACATCAATTCCGTCCGGATCATATACCCATCCTGAGGAATCACTGACTGTTACTACTTTTGCACCCAGCTCCTGGGCCTTCTCTGTCGCATAGATTGCCACATTACCGGAACCGGATACTGCAACGGTCTTTCCCTTAAGCTCCTTGCCATTGATCTTAAGCATCTCCTCTGTCAGATATAAAAGTCCATATCCTGTAGCCTCTGTTCTTGCGAGAGAACCGCCGTAGCTTAAGCCCTTTCCTGTCAGTACGCCTTCGTATAAGCCGCGGATTCTCTTGTACTGGCCAAACATATAGCCAATCTCTCTTGCGCCTGTTCCGATATCACCTGCCGGAACATCTGTATCTGCGCCAATGTATTTGCAAAGCTCTGTCATAAAGCTCTGGCAGAATGCCATTACTTCTCTGTCAGATTTGCCCTTTGGATCAAAGTCTGAACCGCCTTTTCCTCCGCCGATGGGAAGACCTGTCAGTGAGTTCTTAAAGATCTGCTCAAAACCAAGGAACTTGATAATTCCGAGATTTACAGACGGGTGAAGACGTAAACCGCCTTTGTATGGTCCGATTGCACTGTTAAACTGTACGCGGTATCCTGTATTTACCTGTACCTGGCCCTTGTCATCTACCCATGGTACACGGAACTTAAACTGTCTCTCAGGCTCTACCAGTCTCTCAAGCAGAGCATCTTTTCTAAACTTCTCTTCATTCGCTTCTACAACAACTCTGAGTGATTCCAGTACTTCCTTTACTGCCTGATGGAATTCTGGCTCTGCCGGATTCTTTGCCACTACCCTTTCCAGCACTTCATCAACGTATGACATCCTTTTCTACCTCCTAATACTAACTTGCTTTTATCCTTTAACATTGTAAAGCATTTTCTAACAGAATACAAGTTTTTTTACAAAAATTTTGCGGCTTTTTGCAATTTGGAAAATCCCTTCTTGCATTTTAGAGGCTTAAATACATGTCAAAACTTGATAAATCGTTCATTTTGTATAGATTTCTGCCGTTTTTCGTGTTTTTATTTGCAAAATGCACTTATTTAAGTTCATGCAGGGCTGTGCTATCCTTTTATTTTCATGGTTTTCCTGTACCCTGTTTTTGCTTTAAACAGCTTCTTCAGTGCCGCACGCTTTGCCTTTGGAACCTTTATGACTGCCTTACTGCTTATACCCTTAATGGCTCCTTTTCCAATGGTCTTTAATTTCTTAGACTTTATCAGAATCTTTTTCAGCTTCTTATCACCGGCAAAGGCGGATGCTCCAATGCTCTTAACAGAAGCGCCAATGGTCACATCCGTAAGCTTGCTGTTTTTACTGAATGCCTTCTTTCCTATGGATGCCACCTTAGAAGGAATGCTTAACTTTTTCAGGGATGTACATCCCTCAAAAGCAGATGCCCCTATGGATGTTATATTCTTCCCTATGGACACAGATTTCAGCTTCCTGCAATTTTTGAATGCATTGGCACGAATCTCTGTGACATTATAATTTGCCTTTTCAATCGTTACGGATGCGGGGATTTTCGCTTTTGCCAATGCTGACTTCCCTGCCTTTTTAACTGCTGCTTCTCGTTTTCCGCCTTGTGATGCTTTCACTTCATATACGATGCCGTCCCTTGTAACAGTTGTTCCGACAGCTGCTCCTTTGTTCCCGGAAGACGTACCATTCCCTGCATTCTTCACTTTAATTGTAACAGCTGTCTTCAGGTTCTCATAGCTGATCTGGATCAGATAGGTTCCGGATGTGTTCATCTTAACTCCGGATGTATCAATTACGCAGTCAGAACGTATATCTGATACCGTGCCATCCTCATACGAAGCCGTTACTTTTAAATCGCTCAGATCCAGCGTACTGCCGACTGTATATTCTGTAACCTTTTTTACAGCCTTAATGCCAGATATCGTTCTTCCCGAATTATCACGGGCCGGTTCAAAATAGAGATACGCTGAGTTATTTGCAGTGTTCTGTTCTTTCTCTGCTGCGGTAAGCTCCAGATAATAAACCGCTCCCTGCTCATAATCTACAGAAAAGCTCAGAGGAGCGTCCTCTCCTGGTTTTACACTGCCTGGCTCAATCCTGGCAACCTCTGTCTTATTATTTTCCCCGTCTGTGCCATCACCTTTCTTCTCTTCGACCTTATAAAGTGTCGCTGCAACATCCGAAAGAGACGAAAAACCGGCATTCGCTGCCTGAGCGAGTATCACAGCTGTTTTGTCATCCTTCAGTCCCCAGTTCGCAAAGGTAAGCTCCAGGTCTTCATAGCTTAATTCTAACAGAGCATCTCCGCCATATACTTCCTCTCCATCCTCACTAAGCGGTGTACATTTTACAGTATAGGTCTTTCCGAGATCTTTTTTCTTCACAATATAGCCGAACTCCAGCTCAGCTGTCTTACCTGCACCTACTGTTTCACGAAGTTCTGTAGAATATACAGAAGCTCCTTCTGTATCAAGCACCTCAGCCTTTACACCATTAAAATCTGCCATGCCTGTATTCGTCACTTCCACTGTAATTGGAAGTGTACAGCCTGCTCCGATTTCTGATTTTTCATAATAGCATCCATCCACTGCCAGAGATGCACAGGGCCTGTAGTTCATTCTCACAAGGGATGTCTTTCCATAAGTAGAATCACCAATTACCTGATTCCCATAAGCATCTGTCTCCAATCCATTGACAGCCGTCATATTGCACAGAAGTTCAATCCCTTCACCAAGCCACAGAGCATCAAAATCAGAAATGCATTGCCCGTTATCCGTAATCTGAACCGGTGTACTCCATCCTTCTGCCGTGGAGACCAGTCCGTAAATCTCGCTTACTGCATCCGCCCCTGCCTGCAAATACAAAATTACTTTCCTGTTACCGTCTGAAAGGATCCTGAACACATCTGCAGGGATTGTCACACCATCCGGCAGAATACTCTGTACATCTCCCCCCTGTAATGTGGTAAGGCTCATAATCCTGCCGCCGCTGCTCCAGTATAAAATACCTTCCTCAAATGCCGGGGCTGATTCCAGCACATCATTTCCCGTAATGGGAGCCCCGTCCACATAAAGCTCTGTGTCTGAGGAGTCAGTCAGATCGTTGTCAGAATCCATTGTATATGCCACATGGAATCCCGAATCCATATATCCTGCTGCAATGGAGCATACCGAATTGACATCTGAGACAAGAGGAGCTGCCTCACTCCATCCTGACCCGTCATATTCTGCTTTATAGATTGTGTTCTTACTGTTTTGCCCAAACCAGTCATTTTCTGCATTTTCTACCCAGTATGCTGCCGCGGTGCTTCCATTTGCCGCAATAACCGGCTGTACATCTATGTAGCCGCTCTCTCTTGATAAATCTGTGACTGTAAATTTCTCATCAGAAGTCTTGAACTCTGCAACTGTAATTCCCATATGCGCTGCCAGCTGCTCTGCAACTGTTTCGCTTTCTAATACATCCGCATCAAAACGCTGTTCGGCATTCTGCCAGATCACATAGGCCCTGCCATTCACTGCACATACCTTCGGAGCGTAATCAAAAGTACCGTCATCCGAAATCTTTGCCGGAGCCGACCAGCCATTCCCGTTATAATAAGAGTAGTAAAGCTGCACGTCATTTACATCCGCTGTCTCGGTGTTCAGCCAGACTGCCAGACGGGTGTGTGTTCCGGTTGAAACCACCTTCGGATTTGTAGTTGTATAGCTGTTTTCGTCAATCACATCCGTAATTCCTGCATATTCCGAATTCGTCCCTTCCTCCATAGCTGCACTGAGAGCCTGGGGAGCCGGACTGTCATCCAGGATGTATTCCAGGGATTCCACCTTATACTTTGAGAGATCATACATCACAGACTGGTCATCACTGAAGCTGGCTGCCGCCGCAGACCTCTTCGGGGAGTTGTCGATTGTACAGGAAATGGGTTCTGATTCCGGCTTGTACTCTATGATTCCAAGCTTAATCTTGAAATACAGACTTCCTGAAAATGTACACTTCAGATAATTCTCCTTATTCTGATAGAATGTCACGCCAGGTTCAGCCTTTAATGTAGCGCCTCCGCCTATTGTAGCCACTTTATTTATGCCGATTCCGGCTCCCACGCTTCCGGACAGTTCACCCTCCACAGAGCCGTCCGGCATCAGGGTTGCCGCCTTTTCCGTTTTACTCTTATAGAGATTGATCGCCGCCTCGATTGCACCGGCAATTTCTGCTTCCCAGTAACAGGGTACCGGACCAATTGCAAACTGCCCGGACCAGTTTACACTGGCAGAGGGATTGAACACCATACCACCATCCAGCCACTGGAAATTGGCATCTTTGTCAACATACCCCTCCGCATACCCAAGAAGCGTAAAGTCAGCGTCAAATCCAAATGAACCCTTCGGAAATTTCATCTGATTTTTATATTTTGTTTTCAGATTCTTTAAATCATTGATTGAATCTTTAATCCCATTATTCTTAATGTTTTTCAGTTTTTGAAAGAACCATTCATTTTCTGTTTTGGGTGAAACCTTCCTTGAAAAACCTGTTGTCGTGTTCGTAACCTTCGACTGACTTTTTGAATAACTAAAAATATCTACACCAAAGGTGACATTAACGATCCCCTGGTCAACTGTAACCGTAAAAGGCAGCATTGCCAGATTATCCAGGTCAAGGCTCACTTCTTGTCCTTTAATCAGCGGAACAGATTCCGGAACCGTAAGGGAGATGCTTCCTCCCGCCGAAAATGAGAGACCATCAAGACCTTTGATTCCTCCTTCTGCAGAAATGTTTAACTTTTTCTTTACAGAATGGTCATTCTGATCCGTTGCCAGGATATAGAGATCCTTTGATACGTCAAACCGATCCTTCAGTACCATTGTCAGCGCATTTTTTTCTGCTTCAAATTCCACAGCCGTTGCTTCCTGTACCAGTTTTATGCTTTTCCTGGAGGAATTTCCCCAGTCAACATCCACTGATACAGTCGTAGAATCTGTCTCGGTCAGTGACATTGCATAATCGTCCGCCAGTACATCGCTGCCGTTAAACATTACACTATTAACAACCGGATTACCAGAATCCTTCTGCAGATAAATAGCCGCACCATTCTCCAGATCTTTCATAGATATTGTTCTGGATGTATATCCATCCTTGGAAATGGTCAGCTCGCCTCCCTGGCCATCCGGCAGCTTTACTTCGCCCTTTTGATCTGTCGTATAAGTCTCTCCGTTATAAATAATCGTGGCACCGCCGCAGAGCTTGTAGTCATCCTTCGGACGGTCCTGGGTATTTTCATTCTGATAAACGGTATATGTACTGTAAGTCCGAAGAACCGGCTTTGCTGTAATGGTCACCTCACAGGATGTGCTGTACCCTCCTGCTTCTACCGTAATCGTACATGTGCCTGCCTTTTTCGCTGTAATTGTGCCATTTTCATCTATTACTGCAACAGTTGTGTCGCTGCTTCCATAGCTGATCTCTGTTCCTTCAGGCATACTCTCATCCAGCGTGGCAATCAGGCGGGTATGGTCTCCCTCTGTCAGATTCACAGAATCCATATTCAGCTTAATATGTTCTGAATTAATATCTGCCGCAATCCCCTCAAATGAAAATGTAATATCATCTGCATCGCCTACCTCTACATAATAGGTGTTCTGAATATCATTTAAAAAGGTGGCAACAAACTGCTTTGTCGTACCGGACAAACTATGGAAAAATCCCATAGAATACATATGATAGGAGCTCTGTATCGCACTGAAGGTATTATAGATCTCAGAGCAGTATGCCTTCTGTTCTGTTGATGAATAGGTAAAAGAATTGCCATCCGGATCAACAAAGGATGTCCCGGCGTATTTTGCCCCTGAACCTGTATACTTTTCTCCAACATTTGGTTCACCGTCCGTCATCTGGATAATATACTGATGCTCTGCGATACCCTCGTTCTGAAGCAGTTCATCCGCTTTCACCAGTCCTGCGTTCATAGCAGTACTACCGCTGGCTCCAAGCCCCGCAATAGCTGAACGCAGTTTTGATCTGTTACTGGTAAAATAACTGCCTCCAAATGTATTCACGGAAACACCACTCGCATAACCTACTATAGCAATTCTCGCCTTTGGATCCTCATCAAGGATATCATCTACAAAATTATTGCATGCTTTTTTCATCTCCTGCACCGGCGTCCCGCTCATGCTTCCGGAGCAGTCCAGGACAAGAACCAGATCATGGCTTTCACCCATTGTGCCGTCCCTGGTCATTTTGCCCGGCAGTTCCTTTTCCTCTTCCCCGTCATCACCCCATTCAATCGTAGTAACAGGGACATCTGTCGTGAAAATTGGTACATCCTCTTCGGTCTCGATATAATCAATGGTTCCTTCACTGATTACTTCTGTTTTTTCAGCTTTCTCTTCTTCTTTTTGATTTTCTTCTGCCGCTTCTTTTGCCGATACAGCTTCCGTATTACCGGCACATGCCATGAAAATCATCAGGAAACTTAAGATTCCTGCTATCATTCTTTTTCTCATTCCTGCATCTCCTCTTTCTTTTTGCACTTCTTCCAGATCACTTTCTTACGGTCAGCGCAGCAGATACCTTCGCCGGGCAGACCCTGCGCTGAACTGTTATACTGCGCGCCAGATCAATCTGCCGCACAGCATAACATGATGCGCACAGCCGCGTGCGGAATTATACCACTTTGCGGCTGGCGCGATACTCACGGCAGATTTCATCGGCCGTGAGTATCATTTTATTTCGTCTTTGCCGATTTCACAGCTGACCATTTTCCGTAAACCGTTTTGGACTTTCCGGATACTTTGCCTGTATTATAAGCCTGTACGCGCACATAATATTTTTTCTTTGACTTCAGACCCTTTAATGTAACAGAAACAGCATTCTTTCCCTTCACAGTTCTGGTTACTGTACTTTTAGCGGGGAACTTCTTTTTCAGGGAATACTGGATCCGATATCCGGAAACCCCTTTTATTTTTTTCCACTTCACGGCAAGCTTTTTCTTCCCCTTTGCTGCAGCCTTCTTAATCGTCGCTCTTGCAGGCTTTTTGACTGTTTCAATCTTATTTTGTCCATTATTTCCAGAAGAAACAGGTGGTTTCGATATCCCGCCCGGATTCTCTCCTTCACCTGTACCTGAAGGCGGCTTTTGATCCGGTTCCTTATCAGGCTCCTTCTTGTCTCCTTCCGGATCCTCCGGTTCCGGGCTGTCTGCCGTCTCCTTTACCTTTACAAGGCAGGTGGCTTTAACCCCTGTACCGTCCGTTGCCGCGCACCGGATGTAGGCAGTTCCGGCTCCCTCTGCCGTCACAGCCCCATTCTCATCAACAGAGGCAACCCTGGTATTGGTAGAATACCATTCCAATTCACTGTTTGTCACAAGCTCCGGGAAGATCGAAGCCTCCAGCTCTGCTGTCTCCCCCTTCACAAGAACAATCCTGCTCTGATTTAAGGTAATAGAATCAATCAGGCAGATTACCGATACCTTACAGACTGCCTGGTATGCGCCGTCATTCGTCTCTGCCGTAATCAACGCTGTACCTGCTCCCTGTCCGGTCACAAGTCCCGAAGCGTCAACCTTTACAATCCTTTCATCGCTGCTGGTATAGGAAACTCCCTGTATCGTCGCATCCTCCGGCAGTACCTGTGCATGAAGCTGGATTGTTTTAGAAACGCTGTTCAGCTCAGCCTCTGTTTCTTCGAGCTCAATTCCTGTCACCGGCACATCCGCATCAATAACTGTAACCGTACATTCCTTTATAATATCTCCTGCCATCGCCCGGATAACCGCATTTCCCTCGTGTATCGTTTTCACGAGTCCCTTCTGATTTACCGATACCACAGATTCATCTGTAGAAGACCAGGTGATACTGCCATTTGCATTCGACGGCATCACTTCTGCCTTCAACTGGTAAGTACCATTCGCGGACATCAAGAGCTCCGTCTGGTTCAGATTAAAATCCGTAATCGGAATATCCGGATTCACAACCACAAAGCAATAGCCACGGATCTTATCATTTCCTCTTGATTTTGCAGTAATGCGGACAGAGCCATTACCAACAGGCGTCACAAGTCCCGTCTGATCAACCTTAGCCACTCTCTCATCCGCCGATACCCATATGACATCCTCTTCAGCAGTGGACGGCGTACATACTGCCGACAATTGCTTTGTCTCTGTAAATGACTTAAATACAACTGATGTAGGACTGATTGCAATTTTACTTAAGTAATCACCAACGGTTACCTTGCAGGACTGGGATATACTTCCCATTGTGGCTGTCACAGTTGTGGTCCCCTGAGATACCGGAGATATTTTTACCACTGCCGGATCTGCGGCATCCTGCGCGATTCTGGCAATCTCCTCATCCCCACATTCCCAGAAAATAGCATCCATCGCATCTGCCGGCAAAAATTCTGCCGTAATATATGCATCCCTTGTCTCCATGCTGATATTTAGGGAATCTGTGGATAGCATAAGTGATTCTGCGGTTGTCCCTGTCTTAAACACATATCCTTTTTCCTCTGCATAGGCTTCTGCTGTCGAATTCTTTGCCCCTGTCACAGTAAGCGCTCCGGCCTCATGATTAAAAGCATCATTACTGATGGAAAGCACGCTTCCTGGAATCGTCACTTCCGTAAGAGACGCCGTATCCGCAAAGGCACAGCTTTCAATTGAAGTGACATGATTGCCAATCAATGCAGTTTCAACCCCTGCGCCATAGAAGCAATACCTGGGAATCATTCTGATCTCACTGGGAAGTTCCAGCCTTTTTAATGCAGAACAATTGTAAAACGCATATCGTCCAACTGTCTCCGTATCATCTCCAAATTCAATTCCTTCCAGATTCCCACAGCCATAAAACGCATAATCCCCAATCGAATAGAGCCTTTTCAAGAGCGGAATCTTCTTCAGGGCGCTGCAGTTATAAAATGCATATGCACTGATTTCCGAGACGGTGTCCGGCATGGACACACTTTCCAGCCCCGTACAGCCGGCAAAAAGCCCCGGTGCCACTGAGTGTGCCCGTGATGCAAGCTTTGCGGTCTTTAAATTCACGCAGCCGGCAAATGGACCGTTCTCGCTGGCAGACCCATTTTCAAGTTCCTTTGGAATCACGACAGATGTAATCTGTGTACAGTTTCCAAAAGCACCAGACTGTAAGGAAGTAAGTCCTGCTCCCAGATCCAGAATCGTAATTCCTTCATCTCCATAAAATGCATTGCTTCCGATACTCTTAACCGTATCTGGCATAATCACCTGCTTAATTAGCACACATTCTTTGAACGCATCGCTTCCGACTGACTCAAGCATCGTCTGGGAAAAATCACCTGTCAGAAGACTTTCACACTGATAAAATGCATTATTTCCGATTTTTTTCAGCGAATCTGGATATTCCACTTCTCTAAGCGCACTACAGTTGGAGAACGCATAGTTTTCAACATCTGTAACATTCCCCAGGTTCACCTTTTCCAGCCCCCTGCATTCCTGGAAAGCACCAAAGGCAATAGCTGTAACACCTGACGGAATTTCAACTGACCGGAGCTTAACGCATCCAAAGAATGCAGAAGAGCCTATCGTTTCCAGATGTTTAGGCAATGCACGGATCTCCAGGGCTGCACAATCGTGAAATGCAGAAGAGCCTATCGTTATCACACTGTCAGGTAAATTATTTGCGGCAAACTCTGTACATCCCATGAACGCATAATTCCCGATGCTGGCCAGACCTTCCGGAAATTCCATTTTCTGGAGGGATGTACAGTTTTGGAATGCAGCGTTTCTGATTTCGGTCACTTCCGGCGCTTCCTGACCCGGCCCCTTCTCATACACTACTTCCTTAAGCGAGGCAAGCCCGTTACAGATGCCTGCCGGCACTACTTTGACTCCATAGCCGAACGTCATCTTTGCAAGACCCTTGCACCCATAAAATGGACTATCTGAAATAGCTTTTAGATTCGCGGGAATACGGATTTCCGTAATCAGTTCATCATTCTGGAAAGCATTACGCCCTAATTCTGCCAGACTATCCGGCAGAGCTGCAGAGGCAATCTTCTTACAGTCTGCAAATGCGTAGCTTCCGATCTTCGTCATCCCCTCCGGGAATCTCACAGATGCCATCTCCGTACAGCCCTGAAAAGCAGAATCTCCAATAGCTGCAAGGCTCTCTGGCAAAGTAATTACTGTAAAGCCTGTACAACCGCTGAATGCACTATTCCCAATCCTTTCCAGTCCGTCAGGGAGCTCCACTTTCTGAAGTGACTTACAGTTCTGGAATGCATTATTTCCGATTTCCACAAGCTTCGGCGTTTCCTCTCCTGTCCCTTTCTCATATACCACTTCTTTTAGAGCCGTCAGATTCGCACAGACATTATTCGGCACCCTTTCAAGGCCCGCTCCAAATGTAATCTTCTCCAGTCCATTACAGCCATAAAACGGATTATTGGAAATAGATGTCAGGCCTGACGGAATCCTCACTTCCTTGATCAGCTCATCATTTTGAAAAACATAGCTTCCCAATTCTGTCAGACTTTCAGGCAGCGTTACCCCTGCAATCTTTTTACAATTCGCAAAGGCGTTATTTCCGATTTTGGTAATTCCAGCAGGCAATACGATTCCCGCAAGCTCCGTACAGCTTTCATAGGCATAAGAGCCCAGTTCTGTCACGTTTTCGGGTATCAAAGTATCAGTAAGTCCTGTACAGCCTCTGAAAGCATAATTGCCGATACTGGTCACCTTAGGAGCTTCCCCCGACGGTCCCTTCTCATAGGCCACTTCTTTAAGAGCAGCCAGATTGGAACATACATTTGCAGGCACGGTTTCCAGGCCATACCCGAACGTAATCTTTGCAAGTGCCTTACAGCCGGAAAATGGGTTGCTCGAAATAGTTGTCAGCCCCGCCGGAATCCGGATCTCTTTAATCAGCTCATCATTCTGGAATACATTGCTTCCTAAGGCAGTCAGACTGTCCGGCAGTGTTACTGCAGTTATATTCTTACAATTAGAAAAGGTGTTATTTCCTATTTTTGTAAGCCCAGAAGGCAACTGGACATCCGCAAGACTCTTACAACCGTCAAATGCATAGTTCCCGATACTAACTAGCCCATCCGGCAGTTCAATTTTTTCCAGTGAACTGCAATTCTGGAATGCATTATTTCCGATCCCCGTTACGTAAGGAGTCTCTCCTGCCGATCCTTTTTCATACACTACTTCCTTTAAAGCCGTCAGGTTGGCACAAATATTAGACGGCACAGCTTCTAATCCATAACCGAATGTAATCTTCGATATTCCTGTGCATCCATAAAACGGATTGCTAGATACAGATGCCAGGCTTGCCGGGATCCGTACCTCCTTAATAGACTCGTCATTCTGGAACACATTACTGCCCAAGGTAGTCAGACTGTCTGGCAGTTCCACCCTTGCAATCATTTTACAATTGTCAAAAGCATTATTTCCGATTTTGGTAAGACCGGTGGGCAGCGAAAGACTAGTGAGGCCAGTGCAGTTCTTATACACAGAATTCCCCAACCCGGTCACGCTCTCCGGTATCAGAGCATCCGTAAGACCTGTGCAGCCATAAAATGCGGAATCTCCAATCGTTTCCACCAACACCTTCCCCTCTGCATTCTTCTCATACTCTACTGCTGTAAGACCGGTAAGCCCATTGCATGCATTTGCAGGAACTGCTGTCATTCCTGCTTCGAATGTCACCTTTGTGATTCCGGTACAGCCGTTGAAGGAATTTGATGCAACCGATACAACTTTAGAGGGATAGGATATCTCTTTCAGCTTTACATCTGACGAAAATGCAGACCAGCTGATCGTTGTCAGTTCCTTCGGAAGCTTAATGCTTATAAGCTCTGTACAGTTTTGGAACGCATTCGCACCAATCGTTGTGATCTTGTCTGGAAGCCTGATATCTGTAAGGCTTTTACAGTCGTAAAATACAGAATCTGAGATACTGGCCAGTCCATCCGGCAGTTCGATCTTTTTCAGCAAGCTACAATTCCGGAATGCATTGTTTCCAATTTTGACAAGTCCCGATGGTAGTGTGATCTCTGTAAGATTCGTACAATCACAGTACACATAAGTCCCCAGTTCGGTCACAGTCTCTGGTATGGAAACACTGGTAAGACTTTTACAGCCTCTAAATGCGGAATTCCCGATGCTTTCTACTGCCACTTTCCCGTTTACATCCTTTTGATACTCTACTGTTGTAAGCCCCACAAGACCATAACATGCATTTGCAGGCACCGCTGTCATTCCTGCACTGAATGTCACCTTCGTAATTCCGTCGCAGCCGCTAAACGAATATGACGCAACGTTAACTACCTTAGACGGGTAGGTGAGCTCTTTCAGATTTACATCTGAGCCAAATGCATTATTTTCTATCTTTGTCAATTCTTGTGGTAATTTTAATGTCGTAAGCTCTTTGCAGTTTTGGAATGCACAGCTTTCGATCGTTGTGATTTTATCCGGAAGCCGGATATCTGTCAGACCTTCACATCCATAAAATGTATATCTCCCGATTTTTGTCAATTCTTCCGGAAGCTTAACTGATACAAGCGTTTTACAGTTCTGGAACGCACAATCTCCCACACTCTTCACACTGCCTGGAATAGACACTGTCTTAAGATTTATACAGTTGTAAAACGCATTATTCCCAATACCCTCCACATTATCAAGAATAGATACTGTCTCCAGGTTTGTACAGTTGTAGAATGCATTATTCCCGATATTCTTCACACTGCCCGGAATGGATACTGTCTTTAGGTTTGTACAGTTGTAGAACGCATTATTCCCGATATTCTTCACACTGCCTGGAATGGATACTGTCTCTAAATTTGTGCATCCATAGAAAGCATAATTACAAATATCTTCCGCCCCGGACTCAATCGTTACTGACGTAATGGATTGCACACTATTATGCCAGGGAACATTCCAAGAGCTGTTACAGCTTCCCATACTCCCTGTTCCCTTAATCTCCAAAACCCCGTTTTCTGACAAAGTCCATGTCAGATCTCCCACTGTATTGACAGTCTCCTCCTGTGCTGTCCGTGAGCTTCTTTCTCTTACAGATATTTCTGCCGCATGTGCAGAAAGCCCGTGTGTCTGGACATGCCATGAAAATATACATGCCATACCCATACAGCATGCTGCTGTCAGCATACTCTTCTTTAAGTTTCTCATTTCTTACCCTCCACTCTCTTCCATAATTCCCGTCTCATATCCGTAAATTATACTACGCACCAGATAAATAAATCTGCGTACAACATAACATAATGCGCACAGCCTCATAAGGAAACATGCCGCTTTGCGGCTGCAGCTTTTGCGATACTCACGGCAGACTCCATCGACCGTAAGTATAATTTAATCAATCAGCACAGTAAATGTGCTGATTTCTCTGAACTATTATTGCTTTCTCTCAGTTATCCTTCACAACAAGTAGATAAACCCTGTCTATCAGGACGAACCGGTATTTCCCTCCAGGTATTAATTTGTCATAAAAAACATCTTTCTGACTCTTTCCAAAGGAGATATATTTGACAGCTGTCCCATCTTTATAGCTGAAACGAAGTGAACGAATATGCCTGTCGGAAGCATTGTTTCCAAGCTTATGATCTGTCTCTCTTTCAAAGACAAAAACGACTGAAGATAACCTTACAGTATCCGGCCGCTCTGAAAGGCTGCTTATCACCTTTTTTTCTGATCTGGCAAAACGGCAGAAGGATGCGGCAAGCACCATAACAAAAAGAACAAATACAGCAAGCATCACCGGATTTCCTGTTTCCAGAATTTCTATGGGGTTAAAGCCATTCGTAATAACACCGAATAATATGTATAGCGCAGTTTCAATACAAATAAGATACATGATCTGAAAACAGATACTTTTGCTGACTGAAGCTCTTGCATATTTAAGACAGGAATTAACAGAACTCCGGGTATCCGCCAGTACCGGCATATCACAAAACCGGAACAAATCATCTGGTGTCATTCTTTTCTCATCCCCCTCCTGTTCTGTATATTAAATGTTACTATTCACGGGGCCGTGCACCCCGCTGTACGGCATCCGAGCCGATAAAGTGGTGGTTTCCAGCATCCAGACCCTCGCTGAAAGCGACTTTTTAATGGGCTGGATGCGTTACTATGAGCGGACGGTTAGTCCGTGAATAGCAACTATTAAATAACAAAATCTGGTTAATTCTTCCAAACTATATATAGTATACTCTTATATTCAGAAAATAGCAATTATTTACCGCAAATTTCTCATTAACTATTAGTTACAATTCACGTAAAGTCAAGGATCACCCTTCAAATAAGGGCGTGGAAAAATATCTCTCTGCCGTATCCGGAAGCACCGTGACCACAGTCTTTCCCTCTCCCAGCTTTTCCGCCATCTTAAGGGCAGCCGCTACATTCGTCCCGCTGGAAATTCCGCACATGATACCTTCCATGGAGGCAAGGTTTTTTGCCGTCTGGATTGCCTCCTCATCCGATACAATATAAATGTCTTCATAGATATTCCGATTGAGAATCTTCGGTATCACGCCGTCTCCGATCCCCATCTGCATATGTGTCCCGATCGTACCGCCTGCCAGTATCGCCGCATTTTCCGGCTCCACCGCCCAGATCAGTATGTCAGGATTCTGCGCCTTTAGTACTTCCCCAATTCCCGTAATCGTGCCCCCGGTTCCGATTCCTGAACAGAAGCCGTCAATCGGTCTTGCCATCTGCTCTAAAATCTCCAGGCCCGTATGGTGCTTATGTGCTTTTGTATTGTTGGGATTCTCAAACTGCTGGGGAACAAATACATTCGGGTTCTCCGCAGCCATTGACAGTGCTGTCTGGAGACATTTTTCAATACATTCCCCAATATTCCCTGCATCATGGATCAGCATCACCTGGGCGCCATAGTGATTCACCAGAAGTCTTCTTTCCTCGCTTACGGAATCCGGCATGATGATAATAGTCTTGTACCCCCGGACAGCTCCTACCAGGGCAAGGCCGATTCCCTGGTTTCCGCTGGTAGGTTCCACGATAATCGTATCCTTATGAATCAGGCCCTGTTGCTCTGCCGCAAGGATCATATTATATGCTGTTCTCGTCTTGATCGAACCTCCTGCATTCATTCCCTCGAATTTCACAAAAATATCTGCATTCCCTGGATGATTCATTCTGTTCAGACGAATCATGGGTGTATGTCCGATTGCTTCAAGTATATTTTGATAAACCATAGCTGTTCCTCCTCTTTTTTGTCTTGAAACATGGTAAGCAGTCATTTATCCAGACTGCTCTCATTCCGTTTCAGCAGTATTATACTCTGTACAGATACATTTTACAATGTATACCGGAAACTTTGGCCCGGTTTCTTTAAAACCTTGAAAAGCGTTTACCCAGGTGCTAAAATATGATTATGAAAGTCTTCGTTACTATGAGCAGCCTCCCGGACTATGAGCAGCCTCCCGGACTATGAGCAGCCTCCCGGTCCATGAATGGCAACAAGTCTTCCACTCCCATAGCAGGGATGTCCATGCGGTCCGCCGGACGGCATGATCAGCAGAATGGCAATTCACTATAAATCGGTTTAAGGAGAAAAATTATGGGATATATTCAGCACAGATCAAAGGAATCTCTCGAAGATTATTTAGAAACCATTTTGATTCTGAGCAGGAGGTTACCCGCCGTGCGCTCTATTGATGTAGCGAATGAACTTGGTTTTTCAAAACCCAGCGTAAGCGTTGCAGTGAAAAATCTCAAAAACCGGAACTATATTACCGTATCAGGCGACGGCTATATCAGCCTGACAGAAACAGGAAAAGAACTTGCAGAAAAAGTATATGAATGCCACAACCTGCTGACAGACTGGCTGGTTCATTTGGGCGTAGATCCTGAAATTGCCGCTGCCGATGCATGTAAAATGGAACATGACATCAGCCCTCAGAGCTATGAGGCTATGAAAAAATGCATTCTGTCGTTATTAAAGTCATAGCGGCGTTGTGTTTTTGCGTGTCAAGAGGTCATGCGTTTCGTGCAAACATGAAACGCATGACCTCTTGACACTTGTATCATCTTATGGAAACGCCGTGAACATGCTTTGAAATGCCTTTCTATTCTGTTTTATCTGATTTTAATTGCTGCAGTCTTCTTCTTTCCGCTTCCGTCTGTTGCCATGGCGGTAATGTATACTTTTTTTCCTTTTCCGGCTTTTTTCGTCTTAACCTTACCTGTGCCAGTCACTGTGGCATATCTCGTATTACTGCTCTTCCATACCAGCTTTTTATTTGCACCCTTAGATGCTTTGACTCTTGCCGTCAGCTTTCGTGATTTCCCTGCCTTCACAGATTTCTTTCCTGAAATGGTAATTTTCTTTACCACGCCTCTCATAACCCTGATCTTATAGGATGCTTTTACTTTGCTTCCATCCTTTGCAGCTGCCGTGACCGTTACCTTTTTGCCTCCGGTTCCAGACTTGATTCTGACGATGCCTTTGCTGTCTACAGAAGCGATCTTGCGATTGAGGGACTTCCATGTGACGGACTTATTGGAAGCATTAGATGGAAAAATCTTTGCAGTAAGTTTTATCTTCTTTCCGGCAGCAATCTTTTTCGAAATCCCGGATACAGTAATCTTAGATACCTTGATGCACTCCTCTTGTACCTTATCCTGGTCATCTTCAGATGTGTGGTCTGCAAGGACTTCGACCTCAGCTGTATCATACTTCCCACTGCCGTCCGCTGCAGTACACTGTATGATACACTTTCCTGCTCCTGCCGCAGTCAGCATACCTGTTTCATCCACTGACGCTACGCTTTTATCAGAAGAAGACCAGGTTACTTCTGGAAGTGTTGCGTCTTCTGGCATAATATCCACTCTTAGTGCCAAGTTATCACCTGGTTTTAATGTCAGCTTTTTTTCTTCTATTGTAACGGATTCAACCAGGATCTTTCTTCCGGTTTCTTCATCTGCCACACCGTTGGAATCCACTGTCCCAGCATAGGTCCACTGGTCAGACGACAAATTAAGGTTCAGGGCAGCACGCACGCCGACATTTCTGAAATAGACAAAGCACCAGTTGCTATTAACGATGCCATACGTATTCACCTCCACAGCCTTTTTCGGAGATTCTCCCGGAGAACGGAGACACCAGTGGCAGTTGTCTTTGAATATTTCACCTATACTGCTGTATACCCCCATCGCCTTTGCGTAAGTACTGCTTTTACTTCTGCGTGCTTCGTCATATTCATTTCTGTCCGAAACAAAGCCATAAGGAGCAGCGCTTTCTCCATACACTTCTGATTCTGACAAAAGGAATATTTTATCTGTTGTATGATTTCCACCTGGCGTTCCATGGGATAGATTGTCCGCATTTACCAAAGAGGTGACTGCGATTGCGGACTGTTCATCAGGCGTAAATGCACAATCAATAAAATTCCTGCTGCTGTAGTCTGTTTTCTGCTGATTATATGAAGAATCGTATGCATTCAGCCAGCTCCTAATCGTACTGGCCTCCCAGGTGGTATCGGCTTCCGCCGTATGATACTGTTGGGCATCCAGAGCTGCATCGGACAGGAGAAGCGCCTGATTGTCTTCTATTTTCAATACACGCCATTTAACCGGTTCGTATTTGAAATAGTGATAGGTATCGGCATCAGGCCAGTTATAGTAACTGCCTGATGAGTCTGAATATGTCGCATCTCCTTTTTTCATCCTGCGGTAACGGTTCCCGTCAAGCATAAGGTCATTCCTGGCATCCCATCCATTTGCATTCTGCAGCGAGCTGTAGATGGGATCCGAATCCGTCACCTCGCTTTGCGGATAGCTTCCGAACCATACACAGTCCCAGATCACCTTCTGCTTCGCATCCATACCGGAATTTGCTTTTATCCTTGGTGCATGGAGTTCTGATGCTGATGCCCTGGCGCTCATCATGCATTCTGTTTTTTCTGTGCTTTTGTCTTCCCAGACTGAAATGTCCTCTCTGGTATCTGTCTGCTCCCACTGTTCGTCTGTCTCCTGCGCATTTACCACGGGATCCGTCTGCAGACATGAACACATAACCATCGCAAGCAGCAGTGCTGTCATTTTTCGAATCAAAATTTTCCTCATCTTTCATTTCTCCCCTTTCTCCGGGCAGCTATATCATTATAATTTTATTTGTCCAACCCTGGAAAAGTCGGCTGTGTCCATGGCAGCAGTGATAATCTGTTCCAACTCGGCACTGGCCTGGTCTGACCTCTCCGGCAGGATATTTGTGCGGAAGGTAACGATTGTATTGTTGAATACAGAGCTGTAGGACTTCACCTCAAACTCGCTGCCGCCCAGCACCGCTTTGTAGTGACGTATCAGCCCGGTCTGCCCGCAGACCTGACCTTCCTGGCAGTCAATAGACTGGTAGCCCTCCTCACTGGAGGCATTCTCATTCAGGCGCACCTTCACGGCCTCCCAGTCATCGGGATCATCCCAGGAGAACTTATCCTGCAGTCCATGCAGAGTTACGGACATGGTAGCAGTCTCCCCACAGGGCAGGGTGGCGAAAAAGACCACATTGTTGGCGCTGCCAACCCATTCCTCCGGTAGCAGAAACCGCACACCGTGATAGTCCCGTTCGGTCCAGGACGAGGTGTCTATGGCTAAGTCATCCCTTGAAGAAATGGCCTCCCCAGATGTATCTGAGAGTGAAGTATCCTCTGGAGAATTGTCTTCTTCGGCCAGACTGTCTGTACTGCTTTTGTTGTCTGTCTGTGAGGCACTGTCCTGGCCAGAGGACTGGCTTTCCGCCTGGCAGCCAGTGAGAACAACGCCTGCAATTAGCAGAGCCAGAAACAGAGGGGTAAGTTTTTTCATAAAAATCATCCTTTCCGTATCGAACTGCTCGCCAGCCATAGCATCAGCCATTTTCATTTCTGCTAATTCTGGCTCAGATTCTCTACTCGCTTATGATACCATACCGCCTGCCAGATTGCAATTGACAGATCGTTGCCACGGAAGAGGACGTTGCGCCCAAAGTGTATTTCTTTGAATATATCCGTTTCCTGGCTTGTGGGCTAATGCTCCGTATTGAAGTTTCAAAAGAAACAAATGAGACTATATGAGACTAACCCAGGACTATTTTTCACGTATCATCTGAAAAGTGCCGATTCCACTTCATTTTTACCACTTTATACAGTCGCATCCGGTATCAAATCTTATGAGACTATGTTGAGACTAACCTGAGACTGAATGAGACTAAGTCAATCTTTTCATTATAAAATCCATGTTGATGTCCTTTTATCATACATTGCGCCTGTTACTTTTTTGATTTTAGCGTAGTCTCTAAATACTGTTGCTCTTGATATATCAAGCTCTGCCATTACCTGTTCAATCGACAAGTGTGGATTTTCACAAATCATATTATAAATTTTTTGTTCTCTTTCAGATAAGGTTTTCTGCTCTCTTGCATCTTCGGCAGCCATTTTGTTCAAAGGTACGGTTATTCTAAACACGTCATCTTCAATCAATTCCGGCTTCCCGCCATCAGAATAAATTGGTGTATATTTATATAAGTTTCTTACACCAGAACCAATTGTATCTGTTCTACCAATGTTGGCAAAAAAATGCTGAATCAACGGGTTCTTTGGATATGGCGTAAATTCATCACTCATAATATTTCCATGACGTCGTGGAATACACCAGTTTTCCGTCTTTAGCCAATCTTTTCCAATAATTACCTTTGCAGGAAACGCACTCGAATAATCCCGATGAACGAGAATATTCGCAATTACCTCTCTTGATATAATTCCCCTAACGCTTGTATTTACATTGTCAATCAGGCAAAACTTATCCGACGTATGCTTTGCCACAAATTCCATTAACAGTTCGTATGCCTCAATCAGATTTGTTGTCACTTGCAATCTGTCATCGTATCTGTCCAGATTTTCAAAGCAACTTTCCTTCGTATTCAAATTCTTCAATAGAAAGATATAGTGTAGGTGACATCCTGTCCGGATTATTGAGCTGATTTACAAAATTTTTCTTCATGTCCTTAAGCATGCTTCTCTTAATTCCTATAGGAGTCCCGTTGTCTTCCACACCCATAATGATATACCCGCCATATCTGTTTGAAAAGGAACATACTGTTTCATACACATCCTCTTGAATACCATACTGACAGGTCTTGTATTCTACGGTTATTTTTTCATCTTCTGATAGCAAGTCTCTCATAAAGTCACTTGTCATTTTACCGCCTCCAATCTGCACTATAAGAACACCACAAATTATAAATACGGATGTTTCCTTACTGCCGGCTCCGGACCGCAATATAATCCATATGGGTCACAAATCCAGTACTCTTTACCAACTTTAACTCTTGCCCACTGATGCGCATACTGGTTTTCCTGCACATGTTCATAGCTGATGCCTAAAATATCCAGACAGAGTCCCGTCGTCCTGGCGCATCCTGCGCAGGAGGCTTCTTTCAAAATCAAATAACCGTAAGGATCATCATAATGAGAAGAGGTCATGGAATAGGACATTCCACTATCAAACATATTACGGAGCGCAACAGCTACCCCGGTAAGTTTTTCTTTTTTACTAAGCTTTTTTAGCGGCTTCACAATTTTTACCGCAGCATTATAAGCCTGTTTTAACTGTTGATCCGTCATATATTTTCTAAAATATTGATAACGGCTGAGTTTATTTAATGGCACCAGTCCGCTGGCAGATGTACTATTATTCTGTTTCTTTATTGTCACTGATTTTGCTTTTGACCAGTTGGAATATAGTTTTACTGATTTTCCGTTAACTTTAACTGTTTTATATGTGCGGATCCTCACATAATATTTCTTCTTCGCTTTTAGCCCGGTAATCTTTCTCTGGGTTGTCTTACTCTTATTTACCAGCGCCGTGCGGTTTCCGCTTTTGAATTTCTTATTCGTGGAATACTGGATCTGGTATCCTGTGGTCTGCTTCGCCTGCTTTTTCCACTTCACAGTAAAGCTCTTCTTCCCGGCCTTTACACTGGAAACGGACGTGCCCTTCGGCTTAATCTCAAAGGTCTTTTCCATATTTCCTGTATAGTTTCCTTTGAAGGTAATCTTTACTGTATAACGTCCGACATTTTTACATCCCGCCGGATACGTGACTGTATAGTTCTCCGCGCCGATTGTCTGCCCATTGCTGTCTTTTACTGTTACGGACGGCTTTCTCACCTTGCCATTGTAAATGTATTTTGCTGATGAGAGCGTTACTGTTTCAGGCTGAACCGGTCTGGATACAGATGGATCTGACGGATCAGCTGTCTGGCCCAGATTAAGCTTCGTAATGTCCAACCCCCATGCCGTTGTTGTTCCCCCTGGATTGTCCTTCCATTCAATACGGTTAAATACTTGAATCTCTTCGTTTCCTGCCGTTACAGCGCTTACATTAATGAAAACCTTCCTAATACCCGAATGATCGGATTCATCATTGAAATGACCGCCCTGCTTCACATATTCTTTCAGCACATGCACGAATGCATCCCTGTCAATTGTCAGTGTACCTGCTTCCATATCCGCTTTAAATCCTTCCGTCATGACAGGATATGGCGCTCCCACATCTCCTTTACCAGTAAAAATCTGAATACTTGTAATCGACTGCAGCTGATAATAATTTGTCCCATTTTTGAAATGGAAGACGATATCCCGGCTCCCGTCAAAATCCAGTGTCTCTTCCGAAACCTGCCATATGCTGCTGTCTAACGGAACAACTAAATCCAGTGAGCTTGTGGCAATCGTCTCGTATGTGGAGTTATCCAGAAACTCCACCTCTATAGCATAGGTTCCTCTTTTCGCACAGAGCTGCTTCCTTTCACAGGATTCAAAACTTCCTGCAACCGGTACAGCCAGATTATCGCCTGTCAGTACCGGAAACATAATTCTCTGCACATCATCAGAGGATTCTCCACTATAAATCTCTACCCTGCACTGCAGCCCATCCGCCTTATAATCTCCCAGATCCACCGGCAGCTCCAAAAGCCCTCCGCTCCAGGTAACAGAATCCACCGTCACCTTCGGGATGCCTTCTTTCTCTCCCTCTTCTCCATTTCCCAGCAGTGGCTGGCCTGCCGCTGAATCCTGCGCACATACAGCGTCATTTGTCCATAAACACCCAGATATAATCGCCGCCAATAGTAATACATACCACCTTTTTCTTCTCATCCTCATTGTCTTCCTTTCTGCATTGTCCCTTTTAAAAACGCTGGCTTCCATATTTTTTCAATACATCTTCATTATACTCAATAATATCCTTATATTCCACATCAATTTCACGGCATTTTACATTCTGCTGAATTTTAGGTTACAATTCAGCGCATTGCCACTTCGTTCACAAAGGAAGACATAACGATTTTC
>CANOKL010000054.1 GCA_947566645.1 uncultured Lachnospiraceae bacterium | reverse complement strand
GAGATGATTGTATGTATTTTTTATCAATAATTTTTGAAAATCTTGTAAAGTGCTGATATATAATAAAAGTGGCTGATAACAGAGCAGGAACTCCTGGTACCATGGATCGCGAAAGGGTTCCTGCGAAAAAAAGAAAGGAGAACATATGAGAAAGAAACAATTATTAGCAGGTTTTCTGGCATTCGTCATGATTGGTGCTTCCTTTGCAATGCCTGGAAATACTTTGCAGGCTGAGGCCGCAAAGAAACCCCTGCAGAAAATATCTGTTCCGAAGAAAGCCACTGTTTACGTGGGAGCAAAAAAGAGACTTAAGGTTACAAAAGCCCCAAAAAGTGCATCTGCAAAAATTAACTGGAAAAGCTCTAACAAGAAAGTAGCAAAAGTAGACAAAAAAGGGGTCGTAAAAGGAATTAAGGCAGGAAAAGCTACGATTACAGCTACCGCTAAGGTTAAAAACAAAAAAGCGCTAAAGACGGCCTGTAAGGTGACTGTAAAAAAGAGGCTGATTAAAAGCCTGACAACGGATTTTTCAAGTGCTGTGATGGAGGTTGGAGCAACAAAGGCGGTTAAGGTTTCCATTAAGCCCGGGAATGCCAGTGTGAAGAAGCTGAAATACACATCCTCTGACAATCGTATTGCAAGTGTATCTTCAACGGGTCTGATTACGGCAAAGAAAGAAGGAAAGGCTACTGTTAATGTCAGTACAACAGATGGCAGTAAAAAAAGCGTTTCAATCCAGATTACAGTTAAGGCAAAAACGGTACCTGAGGTTAAGGTATCCGGTATATTGGCAGAAGAGGCCTCTATTAAGCTAGAAGTGGGTACGCCAAAGCAGATCAATGTGACGGTGACTCCGGAAAATGCATCAAATAAGAAGTTGAATTACAATACATCTGATCCTGATGTGGCAACGGTCAGTGAATCTGGCATGATTCAGGCACATGCCAAAGGGAATGCTGAGATTACAATTTCAGCTGCAGACGGAAGTGGAATAAGTACGGTTGTAAATGTGGCAGTCGTACAGGAAAGCAAAATACGTACTATCGTAACATCTGATGCGGAGGCGGATGATCAAAATTCCTTTATGCGCCTGATGCTGTATGCAAATGAAATAGATCTGGAGGGTCTGGTGTTTACGAGTTCCCAGTTCCACTGGGCAGGAGACCCTGAAACAGGTGTGGAGATGAACTCCTGGGCAGGAACAGACTGGGCAAAAGGACTTCTGGATGATTACGCAAAGGTATATGAGAACTTAAAAGTACATGCTGACGGATATCCTGCACCAAATTACCTTCAGAGCATTGTTAAGGAAGGAAACATCAAATTCAAAGGCGATATGACAGGGGAGACAGAGGGATCCCGTCTGGTTAAAGAGGCCCTGTTAGATGATGATGAGAGAACTTTATACCTACAGGCGTGGGGAGGATCCAACACGATTGCCATGGCATTAAAATCCATTCAGGAAGAATATGCTAATTCCTCAGAATGGAATGCAATCTGCGAGAAAATAAACAGGAAAGCCTTTTTGTACCTTATTGGAGAGCAGGATGAAACTTATTCTGAGTACATTTCCAAAGAGTGGCCAGAGATTCGTGCGATTGTGGACGGAACGCAAGAGAAAGGACTTGATGGAATTTTCTGGACATTTGCTTATCCATGGATGGCTAATATTGCCGGGAACACAAGAGAACCAGAGTTAACAACTACTTTTTCTGGAGACTGGATGTTTGGTAATATTAAGAATGGTCACGGTCCGTTACTGGCAAATTACCACTTGAATTCGTCGGATGACGGATTCCTTTCAGAAGGGGATTCCCCGGCGTATTTCTATCTGTTGGATACAGGACTCCGCAACCTGGAGGATCCTGCTTATGGAGGATGGAACGGAAGATTTGTAAAAGATACAGATAATGTTTACAGAGCAAACGGATGTGCCTTTGACTATAATCCATATCTGAGGGACGAAGAGGGCAATATTGCAGGCGGCATGAGCTCTGCATATACTTTTACAAGATGGTTTGATGATATCCAGAATGATTTTGCATCAAGAGCAGACTGGTGTGTGGCATCTGATTACGGCAAGGCGAACCATAGACCGACCGTAAGCGTCAGCGAGGGCACTGACCTGACAGCGGCACCTGGTGAGAGGGTTACACTGCATGCGGCGGCAACTGACCCGGATGGGGACAAGATAAGCTATGAATGGCGGCAGTATTATGAGGCAGATAGCTACAGCGGGGATTCTGACGGAAAGCTTCTTCCAGAAGAAAATAGTTCAAAACATATTGCCATATTTACTGTTCCAGAAGATGCAAAGAGCGGCGACACCATTCATATGATTGTAAAGGTAAAAGACGAAAGAGAAAACTATATGTCACATTACCAGAGAGTCATTATTACTGTCCAATAATAAAACGGGGACGGGGCATTTTTAAAAATGCCCCGTCCCCAACTTTGTTTTATTCGGCCAGAGCCTCCCACGTTTCATACAATGTCTCCAGCTCTGCTTCGATATCTGCTTTTTCTTTTGAGAGTTCCTGGCATTTTACGGAGCTTGTGTAGATCTCTTCCCGGGTCATGGCCTCGTCTATTTCTGTGCTGCGCTGTTCCAGGACTGCGATCCGGTCTTCGGTTTTTTTTAGGTCATTCAGCCGTTTCCGTTCTTTTGCCTGGGCCACTTTTTGCTCCTGCCAGCTTAGCCGGGAAGAAGACGGGGCGGAAGAGGTGATGGAAGAGCTGCCGTATGAATGCTTTCCGCCAGAAGCAGACTGGCTGCTGCCGGTATAGGTCTGGGTAAGTTCATCTTTCTTTTCAAGATAGTAATCGTAGTTTCCAATGTAGTTTACGAAGGTCCTGTTTACCAGATCCAGGATTCTTGTGGCGGTCTGATTGATAAAGTACCGGTCATGGGATACATAGAGTACGGTACCGCTGTAATCATTGAGCGCCTTTTCCAGAATCTCCTTGGAGGTAATGTCCAGGTGGTTGGTTGGCTCGTCGAGAATGAGGAAATTCGCTTCCGAGAGCATCAGCTTAGCCAGGGATACCCGTCCCCTCTCGCCGCCGCTTAAGTCCCTGATCAGCTTAAATACATCATCCCCTGTAAAGAGGAATGCTGCCAGCATGTTGCGGATCTCTGTACCGGTAAGGGACGGATAATCATCTGAAATCTCGTCGAATATGGTCTTGTCCATATGGAGGACATGGTGCTCCTGGTCATAGTAGCCGATCTGTACATTCGTTCCAAGATGGAAGGAGCCGGAATCGGCAGGTACTACCTGGTTTAATATTTTCAGAAGCGTGGTTTTTCCGGTTCCATTATCGCCTATGACTGCCACATGCTCCCCGCGCTTTATCTCAAAATTCACGTCTGTAAATAAGGTCTGGGGCGGAAAGGCTTTGCTTAAATGTTCTACAGAGAGTACATCGTTTCCGCTTGTTTTTGACGGGGTGAGCTTCAGATGGATCTCCGTGTGGAGTTCCACTGGTTTTTCCACAGGTCTGATCTTTTCCAGCATCTTTTCCCGGCTCTCTGCACGCCTGATGGACTTTTCCCGGTTAAAGGAGCGCAGCTTCTCAATGACAGCCTCCTGGTGTTTAATCTCCTGCTGCTGGTTCAGATATTCCTTAAGTCTTGCATCCCGGAGCTGTTTTTTCTTTTCGGCATAGGAGCTGTAGTTGCCTATGTAAGTCATAAGCCCGCCGCTTTCGATTTCAACAATCTTTGTTACCACCCGGTTTAAAAAATACCGATCATGGGATACGATCAGCACTGCTCCCGGATAATTGAGAAGGTAGGTCTCAAGCCATGCGATGGAATTCAGGTCCAGATGGTTCGTCGGCTCATCAAGAAGGAGAATGTCCGGCTTTGTGAGAAGAAGCTTTCCAAGGGATACCCGGGTCTTCTGTCCGCCGGAGAGGGTATCTGTATGCCTGCCGAAATCTGCTTCCTCAAATCCGAGCCCTTTCAGAACCCCTGCAATTTCACTTTCGTATGCATATCCGTTGTTATTTTCAAAAGCGGTCATAAGTCTGTGGTAGGTGTCCATACGCCGGCTGAGCTCATCTCCGTCCAACTGCTTCATTTCAAGCTCGATTGCGCGGATCTGCTGTTCCATGGCGAGCAGTTCGGACTTTGCAGTCTTTACTTCTTCATAGATGGTGCCGCTTCCTGTCATATCCTGATGCTGCGCCAGATAACCCAGTGTCTTCCCCTTTGTGAGGATCACACCGCCTTCGTCAAGCGGAAGTTCACCTGTGATCATTTTTAAAATGGTAGTCTTCCCGGCACCGTTGATCCCCACCAGTGCCGCCTTCTCATGTTCTTCTATATGAAAGGAGCCATTCTTAACGATGACCTCCTCGCCAAATGACTTGCTAATTCCATGGCATGCCAGTATCATAGTGTCTTCCCCTCCAAATTTTGACTTTAAGTACAACTTTAATCATTATTATAACGAAAACTGTTAAAAAAACAACTAAAAGTTTGACTTTAATGATACAATTTTATATAATAGCGTATAGATATACTTGAGGGGAAAGGTGGAACATGTAATGCAAGGCAGAGAGATTTCTCAGGCGGTTATACGAAGGCTGCCAAGATATTACAGATATTTAGGTGATCTGCTTGAAAATGGAGTTGAGAGAATATCATCAAATGATTTAAGTAAAAGGATGAAGGTAACAGCATCACAGATCCGTCAGGATCTGAATAATTTCGGTGGCTTCGGACAGCAGGGGTACGGTTATAATGTGAAGTATTTATATACAGAGATCGGGAAGATCCTCGGTCTTGGAGAAAATCATAATATGATCATTATCGGAGCAGGGAACCTGGGACAGGCGCTGGCGAAGTATGCTACCTTTGACAGGCTTGGATTTGTTCTGAAGGGGCTGTTTGATGTGAACCCGGAGCTTAAGGACACGGTAATCCGCGGCGTAAGAGTCCGCATGATGGATGAGTTTAAGGAATTTATTTCCCATAATGAGATTGAGATTGCCGCCCTTACGATTCCTAAGGAGATGGCGGTTGAGGTGGCGAATCTGCTGGCAGAGAACGGCGTACACGCAATCTGGAATTTTGCCCATACGGACTTGAATCTTCCAGAGAATATTATTGTGGAGAATGTTCATCTGTCAGAGAGCCTGATGAGACTGTCTTATAACATAGGCCGTTATAATGAGAAACACAGCCGCACTGACGGCAACTAGTGGGCAGAAAGTGTGGAACGGAAAGTCAGCCAGGAAGAGTGGCTTTCCTTCACACTTTCTTTTTAAAATTCCGGGAGGAGTGGAAAGGCTATGAGATATTTACCAGGAGCAGGACAGATGAAGGCTGCGGACCAGTATACGATCCGGACACTTTCAGTTCCGTCGCTTACACTGATGGAGCGCGCGGCGCAGGCCTGCGTGGACAGGATCAAAAAGAGAGAGGCTGTCCCTTCTGCGGTCTGTGTCGTGTGCGGGTCTGGGAATAACGGAGGAGACGGTTTTGCCATAGCACGGATGCTGGCAGAGGAAGGCTTCTCTGTGACCGCCGTCATGGCAGGCAATCCGGAGCACCTGACAGAGGAGGCGGCATTTCAGAAAAAGAAGTATGAGCAGGCAGGGGGCAGGCTGTGTGGCGGATTTTCAGAGGGAGAATATAGTATCATAGTAGATGCTCTTTTTGGCGTTGGATTAACAAGGGAGATTTCCGGGAGCTATTATGATCTCATTGGGAAGATGAATGCGTGCCCTGCCTGGAAGCTTGCCGTGGATATTCCCTCCGGAGTATCGGCAGATACTGGTGCCATACTGGGCACTGCCTTCCGGGCGGACGAGACAGTGACCTTCCAGGCTGAAAAGCTGGGGCTTGTGCTTTACCCAGGAAAGGAATATGCAGGGAAGGTTACGATAGCGGACATCGGGATTTCCTTAAGAATGTCTGAAGAGGATGAGAAGACCGCATGTATGCTGTCGCCTGCAGATTACAGGAGAATGCTTCCCCTAAGAATGCCGGATTCCAACAAAGGAACTTACGGAAGGCTTCTTATGATCTCAGGAAGCAGGGGAATGTCAGGAGCAGCTTATCTGAATGCCCTGGGTGCATACCGGGCAGGAGCAGGACTTGTGAGGCTCTATACCACAGAGGATAACCGGGAGATTCTCCAGGGACAGATCCCGGAGGCAGTGGTCACGACATATGATCTGTATGATGAGAGGGAGCTTTTAAGGCTTCTTAACCAGGCTGACGCTATCTGTATCGGTTCTGGTATCGGAAGAAGTGAAAAGTCACGGAAGATTGTGAGAACTACCCTGGAGAATGCAGAAGTACCCTGCGTGATTGATGCTGACGCCCTGAATCTGATCTCAGAAAATCCCCGGTACATGAGGGCATTTGAGAACAGGAAGATGGTTCTTACGCCGCATATGAAGGAATTTTCACGTATGACAGGCATCCCGGTAGATGAGCTTAGAAAAGACCGGGCAGGGGCTCTGCGTGCCTTTACAGAAGAGACCGGGGTGACCTGCATTCTGAAGGATGCCAGGACACTGGTTCTTTCCGGAGGAGGGCGCATGTATGTGAACCCGTCAGGCTGTGCCGCCATGGCAAAGGCCGGGGCAGGAGACGTGCTGGCAGGAATCGTAGCCGGTCTTCTGGCGCAGGGCGTTCTGCCGGCAGAAGGCGCTGTTCTGGGAGCCTGGCTTCATGGGCGTGCCGGCGAATATGCGGCAGAGAAAAAGGGACGTTACAGTCTCCTGGCGCGGGAGATCGCAGACAGTCTCGGATATGTAATCAAAGAACTGGAGGATCTGGATTGTGAAGGAGTACAATAGAATCTGTGCGAGGGTAGATCTGGACGCGGTGGAATATAATATTGAAAGAATGAGACAGAATATCAGCAGTGATGCTTCCATGCTGGCAGTTGTCAAGATGGACGGATACGGACACGGAGCCGTGCAGATCGCACAGATGCTTGAAGAAAAGGATTATATATGGGGCTGTGCCGTTGCAACGCCGGAGGAAGCGCTGCTCCTGAAGAAACATGGCATAAGAAAGCCGGTTCTTGTACTGGGATGTGTATTCCCGGAACAGAGGGAAGAGATGGTCAGGCAGGAGATCCGGCTGACTGTCTATACAAAGGAGATGGCGGAGGATCTTTCCAGAATTGCAGAGGAATCCGGAAAGGATGCTTATATTCATGTGAAGCTGGATACAGGGATGTCCAGGCTCGGTTTTCTTTCCAACAGGGAAAGCGTGGGAATCATTGAGGAGATCAGCAGGCTTCCCCATCTGGTTATGGAAGGGCTGTATACCCATTTTTCAAAGTCGGATGAAAAGGACAAGGGCTTTACCAGACGTCAGCTTGAGGATTTTCTGTATATGAAGCGGGCACTTGAAGAGCGGGAGGTATTCTTTTCCTGGTATCACTGTTCCAACAGTGCTGCAATCATTGATATGGAAGAGGCAAATATGAACCTGGTTCGTGCAGGAATTGCTTCTTACGGGATGTATCCATCCGGGGAGGTAAAGAAGGAGAGAGTTCCCCTTAAGCCTGCCATGGAACTCATTAGCCATGTGGCGCATGTGAAATGGGTGGGGCCGGGAACGCCTGTAAGCTACGGCGGCACCTTTGTCACTCAGAGAGACACCAGGATTGCAACGATTCCGGTTGGATATGGCGACGGTTATCCAAGAAAGCTTTCCGGGAAAGGGTATGTCCTGATTCATGGGAAAAAGGCTCCGATTCTTGGCAGGGTCTGTATGGACCAGTTTATGGTGGACGTTACAGAAATTCCGAATGTAAGCTTTGGCGACAAGGTTACCCTGGTAGGGCATGACGGCGGTGAATTCCTTCCAGTGGAGACATTGAGCAGCCTGTCCGGAAGGTTTAATTATGAATTTGTCTGTAATCTCGGGAAGAGAATCCCAAGAACCTATCTCAGGCACGGCAAGGTGGTAGGACAGATGGATTATTTCGAATAAATATTGCTAAAACTCTATGGAATACTTCTGAAAAAGGTGGAAATACTAATTTTATCTTAAAAAAATCGGAGTGTGAATAGAGTGCAGGTAAGACGCGGAGATATATTTTATGCAGATTTAAGCCCGGTTGTGGGTTCTGAGCAGGGAGGAATCAGGCCGGTGCTGGTGATACAGAATGACGTTGGCAACAGACACAGCCCGACTGTGATCTGTGCGGCAATTACTTCAAGGATGAATAAGGCGAAGCTTCCGACCCATGTGGAGATTGATGCGAGACGCTATCAGATTGTGAAGAATTCAGTTGTTTTACTGGAACAGGTCAGAACCATTGACAAGCAGAGGCTTAAGGATCTGGTCTGTCATCTGGATAAAGAGATTATGTACAAAGTAGATGAAGCCCTGAAGGTGAGTTTCGAGCTTCATACATAGAAAAGGAGTGTATAAGAGAAATTATTATGGAAGACGGCAGTTTATTCGGGAGGATGAGACAGATATTCCAGGTTGAGGAAGAGGAAGACGGCAGCTTACAGCGGGAAGCGGCCCGGCTGATCCGCAATATCGTCCGCTATCTTGACAAAGATGCAAAGGACATTATGACACACAGAAGGAACATTGTGGCAATTGACGGCAGGGAAAAGCTGGAGGATGCACTGAGGTTCATGCTGGAGGAATCGTATTCAAGATTTCCCGTCTACAGGGAAGGAATTGATGAGATCATCGGATTTATGCATCTCAGGGAGGCAGTGACCTGTTATCTCAATAAGGAGCTACGGAATACCCCCATTGAAGAGCTTGGGGATTACATACGTCCGGTGGCATTTATACCGGAAACAAAAAGTATTGACACGCTGTTTAAGGAGATGCAGGCAGAGAAGAACCATATTGTGATCGTAATTGATGAATATGGGCAGACGGCGGGCCTGGTGGCCCTGGAGGATATTCTGGAGGAGATCGTGGGGAATATCCTGGATGAGTATGATGAGGAGGAAGAGGAACTGAAGCTTCAGGCTGACGGAGGCTACATAGCCAGGGGGTTCCTTGATCTGGAGAGACTTGAGGACCGTATTGACATTACATTTGAAAAAGATGAGTATGGGACACTGAACGGCTTCCTGATCGCCCAGCTTGACCGGATTCCCGGGGAGGATGAGCAGTGTATTGTTGAATATGAGGGTTACCGGTTCACGGTTCTTGAGGTAAATGACAACACTATACAAAGGGTTAAAATCGACAGGGAAGACCGTCAGTCTGCCGGGATTGAAAAACCGGAAAAAGCGTGATAGAATAAAAAATGTGATTTGTATATAAAGAAAGATGAAGAGAGGAAGAAAAAGATATGTCAGGACATTCAAAATTTGCCAACATCAAGCATAAAAAAGAAAAAAATGATGCTGCAAAGGGAAAAATCTTTACAAAGATCGGAAAAGAACTTGCTGTTGCTGTGAAAGAGGGCGGAAGTGCAGACCCGGCAAATAACAGCAGGCTGAGAGATGTCATCGCAAAGGCGAAGGCCAATAATATGCCAAATGATACCATTGACAGGAACATTAAGAAAGCGGACGGCGACGCCAATGCTGCGAACTATGAGTATATTACATATGAAGGGTACGGTCCAAACGGCACGGCAATTATTGTTGAGACACTCACAGATAACCGGAACCGGACTGCTACGAATGTAAAGAATGCATTTACAAAGGGCAAGGGCAATGTAGGCACACCGGGATGTGTGTCCTTTATGTTTGATAAAAAAGGGCAGATCGTTATAGACAAGGAAGAGTATGAGTGCGATGCAGATGAGCTTATGATGACGGCGCTTGATGCAGGGGCAGAGGATTTTTCAGAGGAAGAGGACAGCTATGAGATTCTGACGGATCCAGAGGACTTCAGCGCAGTCCGCCAGGCTCTTGAAGAAGCGAAGATCCCCATGGCGGCTGCGGAGGTAACGATGATTCCGCAGACCTATGTGGAACTTACAGATGAAAAGGATATTGCGGGCATCCAGAAGACACTGGATATGCTGGATGACGATGATGATGTGCAGAACGTATACCATAACTGGGATGAATAAGGGTTAAATAACATGGAGAAGATTAAGAAGGAATTAACCGATCTGTTTGAAGAGATGCTTCCGAAGGTTTCTTCTTTCAAGCGAAAGACTTATCAGGGGCTGTTTGAGGAAGGCTTTGAAAAATATAAAGGGGTGACCTCCGGTATCTGCGAGCTCTTAAGTGGTAAGAATGATGAGGAAAAGAAGCTGATAACAGAAGAACTTGCGGGCGTTGTTCCAGAGTATGCATATGAGAAGATGCAGCGTATTCCAAAGGCAAAGAAGGAACGCACGGCAATCAATTATAATCTGAATATGGCTGTCTATGTCATTCCGATCCTTACTTATACAAAGGAGGAAAACTGCAGAAGGCTTGCAGAACGTATGGTTGAGCTGTGGAACGAAAAAAAGGTAAACTCTCTGACACTGAGTATGTCTTCCTACGAGGAGATTGCAGGAGGGTTTAAGAAAGGGCTGTGCTTTATTACGACTGCGGTGTGTGACTGGCAGGGCAAAGAAGATGACTGTTATGAGCTTACAAGCCTGCGCGCATACAGAGACAGCTATATGATGCGGGATACAGAGGGAAGAGCCCTTGTGGAAGAGTATTATGATACGGCTCCGTCTCTCGTCTGGATCCTGAACATGCAGCCGGATGCTCCGGCAGTCTATCAGAGACTTTATGAGGACTATCTGTCTCCGTGTATCCGGTACATTGAGCAGAAAAGATATGAAGACTGCAGACACCTCTATACAGAAATGGTGCGGGGGCTTCAAAAAAAATATTTATTTACTTTAAATGAAAGATGACAGGAGGAATCAGTGTGAGCAGCTATAAAATTGAGACGAAATGTATCCAGTCCGGATATGAGCCGGAAAACGGGGAGGCCAGAGTGCTTCCCATCTACCAGAGCACAACTTTTAAATATTCAAGCAGCGAACAGATGGGGAGACTCTTTGACCTGGAAGAGGCCGGGTATTTTTATACAAGGCTTCAGAATCCAACCAATGACGCGGTAGCTGCAAAGATCTGCGATCTGGAAGGCGGTGCGGCAGCCATGCTGACTTCGTCCGGACAGGCGGCAAATTTCTATGCGATTATGAATATTGTACAGGCAGGAGATCACATCATATGTGCATCTGCGCTCTATGGAGGCACATATAATCTCTATGCCCACACCATCCGCAGGATGGGTGTGGATGCGACGTTTGTGGACCCGGATTGTACAGAGGAAGAGCTTAACGGCGCATTCCGGGAAAATACAAAGGCAGTTTTCGGGGAGACAATCGCCAACCCGGCTCTGGTTGTGCTGGATTTTGAAAAATTTGCAGAGGCAGCACATGCCCATGGAGTTCCATTTATCGTGGATAATACCTTTGCAACGCCAATCAACTGCCGTCCCTTTGAGTGGGGCGCAGACATCGTTACCCATTCTACTACAAAGTATATGGATGGACATGCCACCTGTGTAGGAGGGGCAATTGTGGACAGCGGCAATTTTGACTGGGAGGCACATGCGGAAAAGTTCCCGGGGCTTACGACGCCGGATGAAACCTATCATGGGATCATTTATACAAAAAAGTTCGGGAAGGGTGCATACATAACCAAGGCGACCGCACAGCTTATGAGAGACCTTGGCTCAATCCAGTCCCCGCAGAATGCATTCCTTCTGAATCTTGGCCTGGAGACCTTGCATCTTCGTATGGAAAGGCATTGTGAGAATGCGCTGAAAGCAGCCGTATACCTTAAGAACCATGAGAAGGTGGCGTGGGTGAACTGTCCGTCCCTTGAGGGAGACAGATATTATGAGCTGGCCAGGAAATATATGCCAGGCGGAACCTGCGGTGTCATTACCTTTGGCCTGAAGGGCGGAAGGGACGCGGCTGTGCGTATGATGGACAGCCTTAAGATGATTGCAATCGTGACACATGTGGCTGATGCAAGAAGCTGTGTGCTTCATCCCGCAAGCCATACACACCGCCAGATGAATGACCAGGAGCTTCGGGAAGCAGGTGTACAGCCTGATCTGATCAGGTTCAGTGTTGGGATTGAGAATAGTGAGGATATTATTACAGATTTACAACAGGCTCTGGAACAGGTATAAAAATATGGAAACACTTCCATACTAATGGAGTATGGAGGTGTTTTTGTATGAAAGAGGGACAAAATCAGAGCGAAGCAGAAAAGAAGGATGAGATTAAAGAAACCGGAAGCGTGTACCTGGAAGAGAATAAGCGGCATCATAAGATAAAGCTTCTTACAGTTATCGGGGAGATTGAAGGACATGAGGCAGTGTCCGGAAACACAAAGGCAACAAAATATGAACATCTTCTTCCCATGCTTGCAGAGGTGGAGGACAGTGAAGAGATTGAAGGACTATTAATCCTTCTTCACACCATGGGGGGAGATGTAGAGGCAGGGCTTTCCATAGCGGAGATGATTGCATCCTTAAGCAAGCCCACCGTATCACTTGTACTGGGCGGGAGCCATTCCATCGGGGGTCCCCTTGCGGTAGCGGCCCAGTATTCCTTTATTGTGCCGACAGGAACCATGATCATACATCCAGTACGTTCCAACGGCATGTTTATCGGGGTGAGACAGAGCCTGCAGAATATGCTGCGGACCCAGGACCGCATTACAGGATTCCTTGCCAGACATTCAAAAATGAAAAAAGAGCGGGTAGAAGAGCTGATGCTCAACCCGACAGAGCTTGTAAAGGATGTGGGTACTCTTTTAGAAGGACAGGAGGCAGTATCAGAGGGGCTAATTGACAAAGTAGGCGGAATGAGCGACGCTCTTCATAAATTGCACGAAATGATTGATGAATACAAAGAAAAAAAGAGCGAAATTAATTAATGACAGTGTCCCTTTAAAATGATATAATGATACAAGCGTGTTTTAGGAATATCATGAAGGAGGGGAAACGTATGGCTGCAAAGGCAAAAAAGAAGAAACGTACAAAGCAGACGAAAAAAAATGTGTCTGAGAGCAGCTTTTTAGGCGATGAGATAGTCATATGGCTGGCGCTTGCCGTCAGCATCCTTCTGCTGATCAGTAATTTCGGGCTTGGCGGGAAGGCAGGCGTCTTTCTGTCAGCCTTTCTGACAGATATATTTGGCTGGACGGTTTATGCAGTGCCCTTTGCCTTATTCGGGGCTGTTGCTTTTCTGACCGCGAATAAGGATAATTTTACTGCGTATGCAAAGACAGCGGCAGGACTTTTACTGATGATTCTTTTCTGCATCTTTTTTGAGCTGATTCAGGAAGAAGGAGGAATCATCGGGAGTCTCCTGGCCGGGCTTCTGGTTCCGGCAATCGGTGCAGTCGGCACCTATGTGGTTGTGATTATCTGCATGATTATCTGTCTGGTGGGGATTACAGGAAAATCTGCGCTTAAGGGAGTAAAGAGCCAGGGGAGCAGGGCATACAGCCGTGCAAAAGAAGATGCTGCCAAAAGGCATGAAGCGTCATCTGCCAGGATGACTGCAAGAAAGGCAGTAAGGGGTGAGACGAAGGGGAGCGGACGGAAACGGACGGACCGGCATGTAGAAGGAGTATCTTTTGATACAGAGATTTCCAAAAAGTCCCCGGAGATGAAGGAACTGTCTGTGCCAGAGGATGAAACACCGTCTGCAGCGAAGGGAAGGAAAAGGCCATCTTCCAGAGGGACAGAGGATATGAGTACCCCGGCAGAACCCCAGTTTGTCATTAACCGCGGCGACACTGTGATGCCTGCAGGTATCCAGGAGACAAAAGAAAATGAGATTTTGGCAGACCCCCCGGAAAAAACATCTGGTTCTTCCAGAAGAAGGGGAAAAGCCTCACAGATTTCTGTGGAGGATGAGATGAGGGAGGTTGCTGCATCTGTGGCAGAAGCAGCAGAGAAACCGGAAAAAGAATATCATCTGCCGCCGCTTTCTCTTCTTAAGAGAGGGAGCAGGACCGGCGGAGAATCAGATGCTGCACTCAGAGAGACAGCGATCAAGCTTCAGCAGACACTGAAGAATTTCGGGGTAAGTGTTACAGTGACGAATGTCAGCTGCGGGCCGTCTGTTACCCGCTATGAGCTTCAGCCCGAGATGGGAGTGAAGGTAAGCAAGATTGTGGGGCTTGCAGATGATATTAAACTGAATCTTGCGGCAGCGGATATCCGGATCGAGGCTCCGATTCCGGGAAAGGCGGCTGTAGGCATAGAGGTTCCGAATAAAGAGAATTCTCCGGTAATGCTCCGGGATCTTCTGGAATCGAAGGAATTTAAGAACAGCACGTCAAAGCTTTCTTTTGCTGCCGGCAAGGATATCGGCGGCAAGGCGGTGGTGACAGATATTGCCAGGATGCCCCATGTTCTGATTGCAGGTGCAACAGGCTCTGGTAAATCGGTCTGTATCAACACGCTGATTATGAGTATTCTATATAAGGCGAAGCCAGAGGAGGTCAAGCTCATTATGATTGACCCCAAGGTGGTTGAGCTGAGTGTATATAACGGCATCCCACATCTTATGATTCCGGTCGTTACAGATCCAAAGAAGGCGGCAGGAGCACTCAACTGGGGGGTAGCTGAGATGACCCGCAGATACCAGGCATTTGCAGAGCACAATGTAAGGGACATGAAGGGCTATAATGACAAGGTGAGGAAAATGTCTGTGCCTGAGGAGGAACGTCCGGCAATCATGCCGCAGATTGTCATTATTGTAGATGAGCTGGCAGATCTGATGATGGTGGCTTCCGGGGAAGTAGAAGAGGCAATCTGCCGTCTGGCCCAGCTTGCAAGGGCAGCGGGGATTCATCTTGTTCTTGCAACACAGCGGCCGTCCGTGAATGTTATTACTGGTCTGATCAAGGCAAACATGCCGTCAAGGATTGCATTTTCCGTATCCTCGGGCGTGGACTCCAGGACGATTATTGATATGAATGGAGCAGAGAAGCTCCTTGGAAAGGGAGACATGCTCTTTTATCCGGCGGGCTATCAGAAGCCGGCAAGAGTCCAGGGCTCCTTTGTATCAGATAAGGAGGTCCAGGATGTTGTAGACTACCTGATACATAATAACGGCGATGCAGTTTACGATGAAGAGATCACCACCCATGTAAATTCGGCAAATATAGGGGCGTCAGGCATGGCATCCGCAGAAGGGGATGAACGCGACCAGTACTTTGCAGAAGCAGGCCGCCTCATCATAGATAAGGAGAAGGCATCCATCGGGATGCTGCAGAGAGCATTTAAGATCGGCTTTAACAGAGCAGCCAGAATTATGGACCAGCTCTGTGAGGCAGGGGTAGTCGGAGGAGAAGAAGGGACAAAGCCCCGGAAGATTTTAATGACCACAGAGGAATTCGAGCAGTATGTAACAGGTAACGAGTGAAGAAAAGAAGGTTCTGGAGACACTGGAGACGAAGGAGAGCCATTGCCATGCTGATGAAGAATTGTATAGCAGCAGCTAAATAGGAGGTTGGTGAGAGTATGAGGTGCAGGTATTGCGGATATGAGATACCAGAAGGCGAATTATACTGTACAAGATGCGGGGAAGAAGTATTCATTGTTCCTGATTATAATCCGCTTGATGATATGCTTACTGCACAGATTAAGGTCGGCGTGAATAATGAGGGGGATACAGATTATCTGAATCATAATCTATCTGACGATGTCAGAGGCCGGACCTCTGTAAGACGTACCGGAAATCCGCAGAATGCAGCTGCACGAAGGAACACCGGCTCCGGCAGAAGAAACACTGGTCCAGGCAGAAGTATGGATCCCAGACGGCAGACTGCTCCGGGAAGAAGCACTGGTTCCGGCAGAAGTATGGGTTCGGGAAGAAGTACAGGTACTGGCAGGAACCCGGCTTCTGGAAGAAATACAGGTACTGGCAGGAATTCAGCTTCCGGAAGAGATATAGGTACCGGGAGGACCCCGGGCGCCAGAGGAAATACGGGTACCGGAAGAACCCCGGGCGCCAGAGGAAATACAGGTACCGGAAGGAGCACTGGCACCGGAAGAAATACAGCTTCCGGAAGGAACTCCGCATCAAGAAGAAATACCGGCACCGGGAGAAACACAGGTTACATGAGAAATAACGGTACCAGACAGAATACAGCCGGAAGAGAGCTGTCTGAGCGCGAGCGGTACCGTCGTCAGATGGAAAAGAAAAGAGAGAGCCAGAAGAAGAAAAGACGGAATATTACGATCGTTCTTGTGATTCTTGTCCTGGCAATCGGTGCGGGCTGTTATACTCTATATCAGAATTCTTATGACGGAATTGTTAATAAAGGATATCAGGCGATTAAAAATCAGGAATATAGCAGTGCAGAATCCTTTTTTAACCAGGCAATCGGAAAAAATGATAAAAAATCAGAAGCTTATGTGGGATTATCCCAGGTATACATCCGTCAGGACAGGGTGGATGATGCAGTAGATCTATTTAATGATATAATTGCAAAGCAGCCTGACAATGCGGATATTTATGAAGCTTATATGGAATTCTGTGTCAATAATGACAGAAAGACATTGATTCCGCTGGTTCTGGATGAGGCGCAGGACAGTATCAGAAAGAAGCTGTCCGACTATATTATCGCGGTACCGGAGTTTAATCTGGATGACGAGGAAGTGTATGATGATGTGCAGCAGCTGGAGCTTTCAGCCGGAAAAAACACCATCCAGTATACTACGGATCAGACCGATCCCCTGCAGTCAGGAAAGAGCTATGACGGTCCGATTCAGCTGGAGGAGGGAGAGAACGTTATCCGGGCAGTAGCTTTTGACAAACGGGGAATCCCGGGCATGTCTGTGGAAAAGACCTATGTGATCGAATTTCCTGTGGAGGATGCCCCGGCAGTATCTCCGTCTACCGGACAGTATGAAAGCGCACATCCGATTGAAATTAAGGTGCCGGATGGATATGAGGCTTACTATACGATGGACGGCGAAGATCCGACCACAGCCTCCACAAAGTATAACGGGCCGGTTGACATGCCTGAAGGGGAGACCTTATTTAAGGCAATCCTCGTAAGCGGAGGCGGACGTGTAAGCGGAATTACAACCAGAAACTATATGTTAGAAAAATAAAGCCCGGACGCCGTGCAGCGGGGTGCACGGCCCCATGCAAGAAAAAAGATTGTACCAAAATAAGTACAATCTTTTTTTCTTGCATGGTTGCGTTAATTATTTAACAGATGTATAATTTAGTCAAGTTAAATAATTAACAAGTAAAGGAGATAGAAAAAATGAGCAGATTTACACTACCAAGAGACATTTACCACGGAAAAGGATGTTTAGAGGAGTTAAAGAACTTAAAGGGGAAGAAAGCAATCCTTGTAGTCGGAGGCGGTTCCATGAAGCGCCAGGGCTTCCTTGACAGGGCAGTCGGATATCTGAAGGAAGCAGGCATGGAAGTTGAATTGTTCGAAGGAGTTGAGCCGGACCCGTCTGTTGAGACTGTTATGAAGGGTGCGGAGGCTATGCGTAAATTTGAGCCTGACTGGATTGTATCCATGGGCGGCGGTTCTCCTATTGATGCAGCAAAAGCGATGTGGGCATTTTATGAATATCCAGAGACCACTTTTGAGGATTTATGTATTCCCTTTAATTTCCCGGAGCTCCGCACAAAGGCAAAATTTGCAGCTATTCCATCTACATCCGGGACAGCGACAGAGGTTACGGCATTTTCTGTTATTACCAATTACCAGACAGGCGTAAAATATCCTCTTGCTGATTTCAATATTACACCAGACGTTGCAATCGTTGATCCGGATCTCGTATCAGGACTTCCGGTAAAGCAGGTTGCATATACAGGTATGGATGCACTGACTCATGCCATTGAAGCATATGTATCCACGCTGAACTGTCCGTTTACAGATCCACTGGCATTACAGGCAATAGAGATGGTACTTGATTATCTCCCGGCTTCTTATAACTGCGATATGGATGCAAGAGAGCAGATGCACTACGCACAGTGTCTGGCAGGTATGGCATTCTCCAATGCACTGCTTGGTATTGTACATTCTATGGCGCACAAGACTGGAGCTGCATTCTCAACCGGACATATTCCGCACGGCTGTGCAAATGCAATCTATCTGCCTTATGTCATTAAATACAATGCACATGACAAGACTGCAGCAGGACGTTACGCAGAGATCGCACGCAGAATGGGCCTTGAGGGCACATCTGAGAAGGCGCTGATCAACAGCCTTTGTGCAAAGATTGATGAGTTCAATGTAAAGCTCAATATTCCAAAGACTCTGAAAGAATTCGGAATCAATGAGGATGAATTTAAGGAGAAGATTGCAGGAATCGCAGAGCGCGCGGTAGGCGACGCATGTACAGGCTCCAATCCAAGGGCAATTGATGCGGCTGCAATGGAGAAGCTGTTTCATTGCACATATTATGGAACAGAGGTTGACTTTTAAGCGGTAAATATTCCCTTATGCGTTTTGGGTGGGCAAATCCTTTTGTAATAAATAATATACTTGATATTTTCGCGAATATACTATATCATTATAAGAAGTAAAAATATTAGGAGGAACGTAAGATGTATAAGATATTAAAAGCTGAGAAACTGGCTGATAAGATCTATCTTATGGATGTTGAGGCTCCCCGTGTTGCAAGACACTGTGAGCCGGGACAGTTTGTTATTGTTAAGATGGATGAGAAGGGCGAGAGAATCCCGCTGACAATCTGTGATTATGACAGAGAAGCGGGAACGATTACAATCGTATTCCAGGAGGTAGGAGCTTCTACCATGAAGATGTCTGCCCTGAAGGCAGGAGACAGCTTCCGCGATTTTATCGGACCGCTTGGATGTCCATCCGAATTTGTAGAAGAAGACATCGAAAGCCTTAAAAACAAGAAGATGCTGTTCGTAGCCGGAGGCGTTGGTGCAGCTCCTGTTTATCCGCAGGTAAAGTGGCTTAAGGAACATGGAATTGACGCAGATGTCATTGTTGGAGCAAAGACAAAGGACATGCTTATACTGGAAAAAGAGATGGAAGAGGTCGCTGGCAATTACTATCCATGTACAGATGACGGTACATATGGTCACTCTGGTATGGTTACTACTAAGATTGAGAAGCTTGTAGAAGAGGGCAAGAAATACGATGTCTGCGTTGCCATTGGTCCTATGATCATGATGAAGTTTACCTGCCTTCTTACAAAGAAGCTGGAGCTTCCTACGATTGTCAGCATGAATCCGATTATGGTTGACGGAACTGGTATGTGCGGCGCCTGCCGTGTCATTGTAGGCGGAGAAGTGAAGTTTGCCTGCGTGGACGGACCAGAGTTCGACGGACATCTTGTGGACTTTGACAATGCAATGAAGAGACAGATGATGTATAAAACAGAAGAAGGTCGTGCAATTCTGAAAGTACAAGAAGGAGACACCCACCACGGTGGATGCGGTAATTGCGGAGGTGACAACTAATGGCTGATGTATTAAAAAGAATTCCTGTAAGAGAGCAGGATGCAAAGGAAAGAGCAACAAACTTCGAAGAAGTATGTTATGGATATAATAAAGAAGAGGCTATGGAGGAGGCATCCCGCTGCCTGAACTGTAAAAATGCAAAGTGTATTCAGGGCTGTCCGGTAGCAATTAATATTCCTGGCTTCATATCTAAGGTAAAGGAAGGGGACATTGAGGGAGCATATAAGGTAATCGGTGAATCCTCTGCGCTTCCTGCTATCTGCGGCCGTGTATGTCCGCAGGAGTCCCAGTGTGAATGCAAATGTATCCGCGGTATCAAGGGAGATCCGGTATCTATCGGAAAGCTGGAAAGATATGTTGCTGACTATGCATTAGAGCATGATATTAAACCTGCAAAGGCTGAGAAGACGAACGGACACAAGGTTGCAGTAATCGGTTCCGGCCCGTCCGGTCTTACCTGTGCCGGTGATCTGGCAAAGTTAGGCTACGAGGTAACCGTATTTGAGGCGCTTCATGAACTTGGCGGCGTGCTTGTATACGGAATTCCAGAGTTCCGTCTTCCGAAACATAAAGTAGTAAAGAAAGAGATTGAAAAGGTAAAAGAGTTAGGCGTTAAATTTGAGACCAACGTTGTAATTGGCAAATCCACCACCATTGACCAGCTCATGGAGGAAGAGGATTTTGAGGCTGTATTCATCGGATCAGGTGCAGGACTTCCGATGTTCATGGGTATTCCTGGAGAGACGGCTAACGGCGTCTTTTCTGCAAATGAGTATCTGACAAGAAGCAACCTGATGAAGGCATTTGATGATTCCTATGATACGCCGATCGCGGCTGGAAAGAAGGTTGCAGTAGTCGGCGGCGGCAATGTAGCAATGGATGCTGCAAGAACAGCTCTCCGCCTTGGCGCAGAGGTACACATTGTATACCGCCGGAGCGAGGCAGAACTTCCGGCCAGAGTAGAGGAAGTGCATCATGCAAAAGAAGAGGGCGTCATCTTTGACCTTCTTACAAACCCGAAGGAAATTCTCGTAGATGAGAACGGATGGGTTAAGGGTATGACTGTTGTGAAGATGGAACTTGGCGAACCGGATGCATCCGGCAGAAGACGTCCGGTTGAGATTCCTGGCTCTGAGTATGAGATAGAGCTTGATACAGTCATCATGTCTCTCGGAACATCACCGAACCCGCTGATTGCTTCCACGACAAAGGGCCTTGAGACGAATCGGAGAAAATGTATTGTGGCAGAGGAAGAAAATGGACAGACATCAAAGGCTGCTGTATTTGCAGGCGGTGATGCAGTGACAGGCGCTGCAACCGTTATTCTTGCAATGGGAGCAGGAAAAGCAGGCGCAAAGGGAATCCATGAGCTTCTGTCCGGCAAATAGACTGTTTCGTTTAAAAATATAAGAACAGGATGAAGATAGTGCTGTGCATAAAAAAATCTGCACAGCACTGTTTTTCGCATTTACAGGCCTATACCGCATGAAAGAACTATGTTATACTTAGAGCGTGTCTGAAAAGCGGTAAAGGAGTGAAATTATGATAATTTTTCTGGGGCTTATGATCCCGTTCATCGGTACCACATTGGGAGCAGCTTGTGTTCTGTTTATGAAGAATGAACTAAAACCCCTGGTTCAGAAGTCTCTGCTGGGGTTTGCGGCAGGTGTTATGGTTGCGGCATCTGTATGGTCTCTGCTCATTCCGGCCATGGACATGTCATCCTATATGGGTAAATTTGCTTTTGTTCCGGCCGCCGTGGGATTTCTGCTTGGTATTGCCTTCCTGCTGGTTCTGGACAGAACGATTCCCCATATGCATATCGGCTCAGAGGAGACGGAAGGCCCGGGGACTATGTTAAACAAATCTACGATGCTTGTACTGGCAGTAACCATTCATAATATACCAGAGGGGATCTCAGGCGGAGCCGTATTTGCAGGACTTCTGACCGGCAGCGGGGATGTGACGATGGCAGGGGCATTTGCACTGGCAGTGGGCATTGCCGTGCAGAATCTTCCGGAGGGCTTCATCGTATCACTGCCTGTACGTAGTGAAGGCGGCGGACGGGGAAAGGCATTCCTATATGGAACCCTGTCAGGAGTTGTTGAACCGGTTGCAGGAGGGATTACGGTGCTTCTCGCAGCATATATTACACCGGTACTTCCGTATCTTCTGGCATTTGCAGCAGGGGCAATGATCTATGTGGTTGTAGAAGAACTCGTGCCAGAGTCAGCAGAAGGGGAACACAGCAATATAGGAACGATCGGATTCGCAGCAGGTTTTGTACTGATGATGATACTTGATGTAGCACTAGGATAAAGAGATTAAGATGAAAATTTTGCTAATAACAGTAGGAAAAATAAAAGAAAAATATTTAAAGGATGCAATTGCAGAATATACGAAACGCCTCAGCAGATATTGCAGGCTGGAGATCATAGAAGTGCCAGATGAGAAGATTCCAGAGCATGCCGGCAAAGCGGAAGAAGAGGCAGTCCGGGCAAAAGAAGCAGAGAGGATTTCCCGTCATATAAAAGAGGATGCATTTGTTATCACACTAGAGATAGAGGGAAAACAGTTCTCTTCTGAGGAACTGGCCGAACGAATTGAAGGCCTTGGAATTCAGGGGGAGAGTTCCGTAGTATTCATTATTGGAGGTTCTCTGGGCCTGGACAGAAAGATCCGGAAAAGATCCGACTTTGCCCTGAGTTTTTCGCGGATGACCTTTCCGCACCAGCTGATGCGTGTGATTTTGTTAGAACAGATCTACAGAAGCTTCCGGATTGCCAGAGGGGAACCATATCATAAGTAAGGAACTGTATGTAGATAACTTTTACATACAGTTCCTAAGGGAATGGAAGTCTGTATCAATATAAGTTATTTTTAGGAGAAACGAGATGAAAAGAAGAGCCGTAAACAGAAAGATAGTTTTATTCATTGCAGTAATGCTGTATTCCTGTCTGTGTATGGGTGGGAGGACCTGTGCGCAGGGAATTTCAACGGAAAGGATAGAAGGACAAGAAATGCCCGGCAATCCAGAAGAGTCAGGAAGCCAGGCGGAAGCAGAAGAGCCGGGTGAAGAAGAGGGAAAACCAGAAAAGCCAGGGAATCCGGGCAAAGAAGAGGGAGAACCAGAGAAGCCCGGCAATCCGGAGGATCCGGGAGAAGAGGGAAAACCAGAAGAACCCGGGAACCCAGAGGATCCAGAAAACCCCGGGAACTCGGAGAATCCAGAAGAACCTGGGAACCCAGAGGATCCGGGAAATGGGAGTGAAGGGGCTGGAAACGTAATCGAAACGGCAGTCTCCGGCATGAAGATGTCCTATGAGAAAACTGCTGCCTCTGAGATCCGCGATACGATTACAATCACTCCAGGGGATGAGCGTACAGTTTCTCTTCAGATGTACCAGCCGTCAAGCGGTGAGTGGAAGAAAAAATGCTCTTTTTCCACTGGTATCGGGGACGGAAGGGTAACACTGGTTTACCCAAAGGCATGGAAGAAGGCAAACACATCCCTGTGGAGGATCGTTATTGATGCAAAAGATGGCTGCAGCGGATATATCAGCGATCCCGTCACAATCACCACACGCAACAGAAAGGAACTAAACTTAAAGGCCAGGAGTGCTCTGATTATGGAGATGGAATCCGGGCAGATCTTCTATGGAAAATCATTGAATACAAGACGACCCAATGCAAGCACAACCAAGATTATGACCGCTATACTTGCACTGGAAAAGAAAAAGCTGAATAGTAAGGTGCGGATCACGGCAGAAGCAGTCTATACGCCGTATTCTGTTCTTGGGACAAGGGCGCTGAATGACAGGGCTTCCATGAAGCAGCTGCTGTATCTGACACTGCTGCCTTCTGATAATGGAGCCGCCACAGCACTTGCCATACATACCGGGGGAAGCGTAAAGAACTTTGCAAAAATGATGAATCAAAAAGCAAAGGAGCTAGGATGCACAAATACCTCCTTTAAGAATCCCCACGGACTCCATGCAAAAAAACATTATACATCAGCAAAGGACCTGGCTCTGATCACACGCTATGCCATGGGGAATAAGACATTCCGGAAAATAGTCAATACCAGATTCTGCAAATTCCGGACAAAGAAAAAGAAGAATAAATATGCGATGTATTCTACCAACAGACTGCTTGGAGAAGTAGATGGAATATGCGGGGTAAAGACAGGATTTACGAACCAGGCGCAGAATTGCTTTTCCGGAGCCTATAAGTATAATGGAAAGACATATATCACGATTGTCTTAGGTTCCCCTGGAATCGCAGCGTGCCACAAGGATACAAAACGGCTGATCAGTTATATTAACAGATATATGTAAGATGCGGTATGCTGCTGCGGAATCAAAACTTATGATATTAATTTGTAGAAAAATAGATAAAACTGGAGGGACAAGATATGGTATTATTCAGGAAAAAACAGGAGACAGAGGACGCAGACATGAAAACAGAACAGAGTAAGGCGAAGGTAATCCGGGAATATGCCCAGGTACTGGTAATGGCAGTAGTTCTTGCTCTGTTTTGCAGTAAAGTACTGATTGTAAATGCCAATATTCCTTCCGGTTCCATGGAGAACACCATACATCCGGGCGACCGGATTATTGGATTTCGCCTTGCTTATCTTGGAGGAGAGCCCAGGCGGAAGGATATTATATTATTTCACTATCCAGATGATCCTTCACAGATTTTTATCAAAAGAGTAATTGGGCTCCCCGGCGACACGGTCCGGATTGAAGATGGCCAGGTATATCTTAATGATTCACAGGAGCCTCTTGATGAACCATACCTGAAGGAGACAATTGAAGGAGAATTCGGTCCTTATGAAGTGCCGGAGGATTCTTATTTTGTAATGGGAGACAACAGGAATAATTCCCGTGATTCAAGATACTGGGATGATACATATGTGGAAAGAGACGAGATTATTGCAAAAGCAATGTTTCAATATTTCCCCAGAATCAAAATCGTAAAATAACTGAAAAGAGATGAAATATAAGATAGAGAGGGAGCATCGCCGGGGTTTTGCTCCCTCTCTATCTTTATCATATCAAAATACAAGTCTTGTAATGCGATTTGCGTCCATTACAGTTTGCAGAGGTAAAAAGTAAGGTAGAGGAGATGATTGTAAATTTTATAAAAGAGTATTATGAAAACGACTATGAACGTAGTTCTTTTTAGAACTACTTAACAGACAGAACGAACGAAAGAATGTATGCTCCCAAAAACAGAGAAGGGGACATGGGTGGAGATTTATTATATATCATAGATGTTGATAAGTTAAAGAATAAATACACAATATAATGTGGTGGTACTAATTAAAACTACGTTGTTACAAGTGGACTGAGAAAGCGTTCATAATAACGATTCAGGGTGCGTAAGAACTTTCAACATGTTTGCTGTTAGTGTATAATTTCCATTGGCAGGACAAAGAAAGGGAAGCAGAGAAATTCC
>CANOKL010000053.1 GCA_947566645.1 uncultured Lachnospiraceae bacterium | reverse complement strand
TGCAAAAGTCTCGTTAGAAATCGAAATTCCCGGTATTGCCACTGCTTCCCTTTTCGGTTTTCTTTGTTGAAATTTAAAATAACGTGTGCTACAATAACGGCATGGGAAACCAGAGAGCCAAAGGCGGCTTACCCTCCATTTCGGAGGGGCTGACCCTCCAGACGAAAGAAAGGAGGGATTGCCAATGTATGTTACATATGCTGACTTGTTTCAGTTTTGTATATTCATTTGCTCCCTTGTGATGTTGTGTTACACAATTTTCAAGGGAAAAAGAAAATAGCCGCCACTACTGCAATAGTGACGGCTGGGCATTGTAAAATGCCAATGTACGTTACATAAGAGGGTAGACCGCTTCTCTGGCTTCCCCTTTTTTATATAATAGCACGTCACAAAGTTAAATTCAAGATATTTTTGCGCCGCCGGGCAAAGGTTTTTTGTGAGTCCAAGGCGCATCTTGACAATGCTTCAATATTCCGGTATATTAAATTTAATTTGATTAAAGTTAAATGAAGTTAATTTGATTTATTTGAATGGAGGCAGACATGGCCAAGGATGTTACTTTAGCGGATATAGCAGCAAAAGTGGGGGTAAGCAACGTTGCGGTTTCAAAGGCGTTGTCCGGAAAGCCGGGAGTCAGCGATGAGCTCCGGGCAAGGATCAGGCAGGTGGCAGACAGGATGGGATACAGGACGAGTTCTTCGGGAAGGTCTGCTCCCGTGGAAACCGGTAATATCGGCGTAATTGTACCGGAGGATTATTACGGCTACTCGATCTCATTTTACGGACAGCTATATGAAAAGGTAGTAAAAGCGCTTTACGATCACAGATACTATGGGATTCTGGAGCTGCTTACAAAGGAAGACGAACAGGAGGGGAACATTCCGAAGGTTCTGCAGGACGGAAAAGTAGACGGGCTGATTCTTATGGGACAGATGGATGAGGGCTATATACAGAAAATCGTCCGCCAGTCAGAGCTTCCGGTGTTTTTCCTTGATACGTATATGCCGTCAATTGAGCTTGACACAGTCATTTCCGACGGATATTACGGGACCTATCTGCTTACGGACTATCTGATCAGAAAAGGACATAAAAGGATTGGATTTGTAGGAAATATTGCTGCTACAGACAGTATTGCGGACCGTTTTTGGGGATACCGTAAGGCGCTGAGGAAAAATCACATTGAATTTGAGGATGGATGGGAGATACCGGACCGGGACCGGTATGCAAAGATCTATGACCGGATTCTGCAGCAGACATATAATCTGGATTCGTATGTGTGTAACTGTGATTTTTCTGCCCATGTGGTGATTCAGAACCTGGAGAGTATGGGATATTCGGTCCCGGAGGATGTGTCGGTTGTGGGCTTTGATGATTTTCTGCCGGCCGGTGTGCGGACCAGCGGAGGACAGATTACATCATACAGTGTAGACATGAAGCAGATGTCGGAGGTATGCGTTGGATCCTTGATTAAGAAAATCAGGCATCAGGATTATCATGGAGGGATTCAGATTGTTACAGGACGGATTGTTGAAAAAAGTACAGTAAAAAACCGGATTTAGTATGTTATACTCACGGCAGATTTCATCGGCCGTGAGTATATTTTTAGAAAGAGCCTCGAAGGGGGGGCTCTTTTTTGTGTGATACAGGATGGGGTGAGAGATTCTGTTTTCTTAAAGAAACCAAATGAGTTTATGTTTATAAACCTGTGTAATAATTTTTTTGTAAATGTAATATAAGACTAGAAATTGGGAGATATTCACAATAAAAATAGATATATCATACAATTTATAATTGATTAATTGTGCAATTAAGCTAAAAATATACATTTAGTTAATTTTATGTTGACTAACAAAATTAATCAGTATATAATTAAATTAATCTACAGAGGTTAATAAAATGATTGGAACAAATTAAAAAAACCGGAGATGCCGAACATGAAACAGAAAAAAGAGATCAGGATGGAAGATATTGCAAAGGAACTGAATATCAGTATTGTCAGCGTATCGAATGCCCTTAGAAACAAAAAAGGAGTAAGCACAGAGCTGCGCCAGAGAGTAAAGGAGACGGCTGATGCACTGGGATATCAGATTCCGCAGGCATTGGAGGAAGAGGAAGAACGGATCTGCTGTATTGGCATCATGATTGCAGAGAGATATATAGAGGAGCCTTCATCCTTTTATATGAATATCTATAAACACATTGCCAGGCTGATCTCAGAAAAGAATGGACTTACTTTCCTTGCGGTAATCAGTGAGGATGAAGAAGCTGGAAAAATGAAGCGAAGCTATTATAAGGATGCGGCAGTTGACGGTATTATATTTATCGGCAGAATGAGTACGGATTTTATCCGTGAAGTGGTGGAAGAACTGGAAGTACCGTCAGTGGGAATTGATTTTTATGACCTGGATGTACAAATAGACTATATTATACCGGATCACTTCCGTGGAACACAGCACATTACGCAGCAGCTAATAGATGCAGGGCATCGTGACATCGCATTTTTAGGAGACCCATATAGTGGGGAGAACCGGATGGACCAGTATATGGGATACTGCAAAGCATTGTGGCTGAATGGACTAAGGGAATATAAAGACCAGATTATCCCGCCTGAAGAGGAAGCGGGAAGTGAAATAGTACTTCCGCAGCCGGGGAAGCTGCCGACTGCAATTATCATTAGTGATGAATCTTATACAGAGAGTCTGCTTAAGGCTCTTGGAAATAAAGGACTAAAAGTGCCAGAGGATGTATCGCTTGCCGGGGCAGGATGTTTCTGCCCGGTTCTTCCGGAAGGTCTTGTACTGACAGGTTACCGGAAAGACGAGGCTGTACTGGCATACAGCGGGGTGGATATCCTTAAGGAAAGGCTTGAAGGCCGGACAGGAAGAGGAGCAATCCATACAAAAGAGTGCTGCCATGCAGAGGGAAATACAGTGAAGAGAATCTCTGAATCCGGCACTATGACTGCAGGATAAGCGAAGAAAATTATCTGGTACAGCATTGTATTTTACCCGGAGATGAATGAAAGGCTGTGCCAGGGATGTAAAAGCCTGTAAAAATTACGGTATTAAGGCTCACAGAGCCTTAAAATAAAAGAAAAAAGGAGAAGAAACAATGAAAAACAAAATTATGAAGAGGATGCTGGCGGCATCACTCGCGGCAGTTATGCTGACGTCACTATCTGCATGCGGGCAGAAAAAAGCGGTGGAAAAGCAGGAGATGGATGTAACCATTGACCAGATCAAGCTGGGTGAGGACTACACGGACATTGAAGCAGATCTGAAGTTTCTGACCCATAAGACAGATGTGGTTGACACGACTTTTAAAGGATACATAGAAGAATTCCAGAAGCTGTATCCAAAGGTAAATATCGAATATGAAGGAATTACAGACTATGCAAACGATATCACAACACGTCTCACTACCGGAGACTGGGGAGATATCTGCATGGTGCCCACAACAGTTGATAAGGATGAACTGGGAAATTATTTCACAAAATTAGGGGACAAAGGGACACTGGCAAAGAGCTATGAGGAAAATATGCTGAATAATTATACATACCAGGATACGGTATACGGAGTTCCGTCCATGGCGAATGTACAGGGAATTGTATATAACAAGGCAGTGTTCGAGAAAGCCGGTATTACAGAACTTCCGAAAACACCGGATGAGTTCCTGGATGCCCTGCAGAAGATTAAGGACAAGACAGATGTAGAGGCTCCCTTATATACTAATTTTGCAGCAGGGTGGACGATGACAGCGTGGGATTCATATATAGACGGCGGCGCTACCGGAGATCCGGATTTTGCGAATACAGGACTTGCAAAGGGTAAGGATCCGTTTGCAGACAGAGGAGACGGGACAGGTCCTTACGCAGTTTACAACACTCTCTATGAGGCGGTAAAGAGAGGGCTTACAGAGGAAGACCCGACTACGACAGACTGGGAAGGCAGCAAGGGCAAGCTTAACAACGGAGAGATCGGATGTATGGCATTAGGCTCATGGGCAGTTGTACAGATGCAGCAGGCAGGAGAGCATGCAGATGATATCGGCTATATGACATTTCCGATTACAGTTGACGGAAAGCAGTATGTAGCAGCAGGACCGGACTACAATTATGGCATTAACTGCAACAGCTCAAAGGATAATCAGATTGCGGCTATGTGTTATATCAAATGGCTTGTAGAAGAATCCGGGTTTGCCCAGGGAGAGGGCGGTCTCTCGGTCGTAATCGGTGATGAGTATCCAGAGGCTCTTAAGGCTTTGGACGGAATTGAGCTTGTAGTAAATAACCCGGCGGAAGCAGGAGAAGAGAATCTTTTCAATGATATTAACAATGATTCAGAGCTTGGAATCAATGTATCAGGCGCAGTTCCGACACAGATTGTAGAAGAAGCAGTATCAGGCTCAAAGACAATGGAGGAAATGTCTGCAGAATGGAATGAAAAGTGGACAGCAGCCCAGGAATCAAATGGAGTGACACATTAAGGAGTGGGATGAATGAATGAGAAGAAAAACTTTAAGTCATGGATCCAGTCAGGAAAGGTAAACCGGAAGCTTTGTATCTTCGTATTTATGCTGATACCTGTAACCCTGCTTGTTGTCTTTACCTATATACCCTTTTTTAAAATGATCGGGTTCAGCTTTTACGATATGAAATACATTGGCGACCGGGAATTTGTCGGTCTTCAGAATTATGTGGAGGTCTTTACAAGAAAGGACTGCTTCCAGGCATTAAAGCTGAGTCTGTATTACATTGTGGCATCCTTTATACAGCTTGCCCTTGCCCTGTACTTTGCATCTGTTTTAAGCTTCAAGGTAAAAGGCAGCGGGGTATTTAAGGGACTGATGTTTTTCCCGTATTTTGTGTGCGGTATTGCGGTAGGTTTTATTTTCAAATTCTTCTATACCAGGGGGTTTGTGCTGGATACGGTGCTCCAGTGGTGCGGCTTCAACCTGGACCAGCTTCCGTACTGGCTTAAGGATACCAGCATTAATAATATCTCGGTAGCCGCCACCTCCATATGGAGGTACATGGGACAGGGGATGGTCATGTTTATCGGAGCGATTATGTCAGTGGACGCATCCCTTTATGAGGCAGGAGATATTGACGGGGCAAACAGCTTCCAGAAATTTATCTATATCATCCTGCCGAACATTAAGACAATTATTGTACTGAACATGATTCTTTCGATTACAGGCTCACTTAGCGTATTCGAACCGCCATACGTTATTACAGGCGGTGACTTCGGAACCGGAACCTACTTTGTTATTATGAATAAGCTGGCACATGAAAGCCAGAAGGTAGGACTGGCTTCGGCGATGGCTGTGGTGCTGCTCATACTGATCATGATTGCGACACTGATCCAGAAGGGTATTGAGAAATATTACTTTGGCGTGGGAGATGCAGAGCCCCTGCGTGAGATCAGAAAACGTAAGAAACGTCTCGAATTAGAAGCAAGAGGAGGTGCACAGTAATGTCAAAGGCAAAGTCGAAAAGGATTGTTATATCCATTTTAAAATACATTACACTTGTTTTCGGGGCATTTGTTTCTGTGCTTCCAATCGTAGTATGCGTCATCACTGCGTTTAAGACACCAGAGGAATATGCATCTACGAATGTTATGACCCTCCCGGAGAGCTGGGCGTATTTTGAAAACTTTATACAGGCATGGTCCCAGGCGAATATGGGCATTGCATTCCGCAATTCCATCATCATACTGGTATGTGTGCTGACTGGTTCTATCCTGACCGGCTCCATGCTGGCATATGTGCTCAGCCGATTCAAATTCAGAGGCAACGGACTTGTACGGAACATGTTCCTGTTCGCGTCCCTGCTTCCAGGTATTGCCATGCAGGTGTCGGTATATCAGATCATGTACAGTCTCGGGTGGATTAACTTTCTGCCAGGTTACATTATTATGATGTGTGGTACAGATATTATTTCGATTTACATTTTTATACAGTTCTTTGAAAATATCCCTGATTCACTGGATGAATCGGCGATCATGGACGGATGTACCTACTTTGGCGTGTTTTTCCGGATCCTGTTCCCGCTTTTAAAGCCTGCAATCGTGACAGTTATGATTCTGAAGGGAGTCGGCGTGTACAATGAGTACTACACAGCGAATCTTTATCTGCAGGATAAGAACAGACTGGTTACGGTTGCAACCTCTCTGTTTAAGTTTACAGGTCCTCTGGGAAATCAGTACAACTACATCTGCGCAGGCGTAATTATTACGATGATTCCGGCGCTGATCGTATTCATCCTCTGTCAGAAGCAGATCTACGGCGGACTGGCGGCAGGAGCTGTAAAGGGATAGAGAAATGATTACACAGATTATGGAGGAGCAATACATGAGTGAAGTCAGAATAACCGGGGCGCCGGTACCGAACGTGCCCTGGCAGGAACGGCCGGAGAACATGAAGACATGGATGCCGGTGTGGAGGTACAGTGACAATCCGGTAATCGGACGCAATCCGGCCCAAGGCGTTGCGCGGATTTTCAACAGCGCAGTCATTCCATATGAGGGAGAATTTATCGGCGTATTCCGCGGGGAACAGACGAACGGAATTCCCTATATCTACCTTGGAAGGAGCGGGGATGGGATTCACTGGGATTTTGAAAAGGATAAGATACCCTTTCAGGATGAAGCGGGGAATGATTTTATGCCCCTGTATGCATATGACCCAAGGCTTGTGAAGGTGGAGGATACCTATTACATCATCTGGTGCCAGGATTTTTACGGTGCTTCCATAGGCGTTGCCGCGACACAGGATTTTAAGACATTTACAAGGATTGAGAATCCCTTCCTTCCCTTTAACAGAAATGCAGTGCTGTTTCCGAGAAAGGTAAATGGGAAGTTCCTTATGCTGTCACGTCCAAGTGACAGCGGGCATACGCCCTTTGGAGATATCTTCGTTTCAGAGAGCGCCGATATGGTGTACTGGGGCAGGCACCGCCATGTGATGGGAAAAGGAAACGAATGGTGGCAGAATGTGAAGATCGGCGGCGGGGCAGCGCCCATTGAGACCAGCGAGGGATGGCTGCTTTTCTACCATGGGGTAACCGGAACCTGCAACGGATATGTATACAGTATCGGCGGGGCAATCCTGGATCTTGAGGAGCCATCGGTTGTGAAGTACCGGTGCGATACCTTTCTTCTGACACCAGAGGAGTGGTATGAGGAGCGGGGATTTGTGCCCAATGTGACATTCCCATGCGCTACGATCCACGATTCGGAGACAGGAAGGATTGCGATCTATTACGGTGCTGCTGACACCTATGTTGGGCTGGCCTTTACGAAGGCAGATGAGGTTGTGGCTTACATTAAGGATCATAGTGTTGTCACGCAGTCAGATACGGAGACTGGAATCCGTTAAGGAGCTGTCATGACAGATCCTGAGTGAGGTAAATAGTAACGGTTTATCAGGTCCGTGCATTTACTGCACGGGCCAGATGAAAATAATTTAAAAAGGAGAAGAGCCAATGAGAAAAAGAGGATGGAAAGCGATAGCTGCGTGTACGGCGCTGGCGCTCATGCTCTCCGGTGTGGGAGCCGGTGCAGGGTATCCAGGCAGTGGAACCGTGTATGCGGAAGAATCGGAGAGTGATCAGACAGGAAATGTATTATCTCTTGGAGACGCACAGTCAGAGGAGGTGCAGTTCGGGCCAGCGGAGGACTGGGATAACACGCTGATGGTTACCTTTCCGGGTGACAGCCAGGCCATTGCCGCAAAGTCAGAGCTGGACTTTACAATGACAATCAGCAGCGATGCCTATACGTCTATGGGAGAAGATGATTATATTAAGCTGGAGGCTGATTTCTTCCAGGCGGAAAATAACTGGGATACTCTTGGAAAGCTTGGCTGGCCTATGTTCAAGGCATCAGATTTCCAGGAGAATGCAGACAGTACATACAGCACAGAGGTAAAGATGGTCTTTGAGAGCAATCTGGGAGTATTCCACTCTCTGTGGCTGCGTGGCGTGGGAACAGGCTTTAAGGGGAAGGTGACCTTTTCTGGGGTTTCTTTAACGAGAGCTGAAATTAAAGAGGAAGATGTGGAGATTACTGAAACAATAAAGGATACTGTAGATACAGCGGATCTTACCCACATGGCAGGGGCAGTTAAGCTGGTAGATGCAGAGGCTACAGACAGCACGAAGGTGCTGGCGGCATATCTTCTGGGGCTGAAGGAGAGCGGCCAGGTGGTGTTCGGACATCAGAATGCCTCATTTAAATCGGTCTGTGACAACGGAGTTACTTCGGATGCAAAGGATATTACCGGTGCGGATCCCGGGCTGTTCGGGATTGATACGCTGGCTCTTGCAGGCTGCGAGACAGGAAAGAAGACGAGACAGGAGGCGCTGGATGCTTCGATAGACGCTTCCCTTAAGGCTTATGAGGGAGGCTCCCTGATCAGTTTATCCTGCCATATGCCGAATTTCACCAATGAAAAGATTACGGCAACCGGGGATACGCAGTATCCTTATGATTTTACAGCATGTGATTTTACAGAATCAAAAGATCTGACGCCCTGTGCAGATTATATTCTGGAAGGCGGGGAGTATAACCCGCAGTTCAGGGCATACCTGGATATCATTGCAGACTACGCAAAAGCCCTGCAGGAGAAAGGAATTCCGGTACTGTTCCGCCCCTTCCATGAGAACAGCGGAGGCTGGTTCTGGTGGGGAACATCCACAAGCGTAGAGTCCTACCATGCAATCTGGCGTTATATGGTTCATTATCTGGCAGACCAGGGCGTACATAACCTTTTGTATGTGTATTCTCCAAACGGGCCTTTCGCGGATAAGGATGTATACCTGGAGCGCTATCCGGGAGATGCATATGTAGATATCCTTGCCTTTGACTTTTATGATGACTATGCAGATGCGGGTGTGTATACAGGGGATATCTTCTTTGAAAATCTTGCAAAGAGCTGTAAGGTGGTTCAGGAACTGGCGGCAGAGAAAGGGAAAATTCCGGCAATCGCAGAGACTGGCATCCGGATCACAGGAGCCGGAAAGGACAGTCTGATGGTATCCGGTAATCCTACAACCGGGCATGACTGGTATAACAAGGTGGTAAATACAGCGGCAGAGAACCAGATACCGTATTTCCTCCTGTGGGCGAATTTTGACAAGGCTAACTTCTTTGTGCCTTATAAGACGTCAGAGACAACAGGACATGAGATGATCAATGAATTCATCAGCTTTTATAACAATGAAAAATCTGTATTTGGAAATGGAACGAATTTCTATACAGCAGGGGGCGCTCTTGAAAAAGCAGACAGCGTAACGCTTAGCGGGTACAGTACAGAAATCAGTGGCTATATGATCACACCCAAAAACTATGCAGTGATAAAAGAACCCTGCGATCTGAAAGGATACGTGAAAAACGCATCAGAGGATCAGGTGAAATTCATTGTCAAGGCATCTGAAAACGCGCAGGAGATTCCGCTTCCGGCCAAAAAGGACGGTAATATCTATACGGGCACAGTAACGCCAGAAGTGCTTGGACAGCTTGGAAAGACCAGCACAGGTGTCATTATTCTGTCTGCTGCAGGCCAGGAGCTGGGAAGAGCAAGCTTTGTTAATTTTGGTAAAGATATTGACATACTGGCAAAGGGAATGTTTGAAAACTTCGAATACTACTATGGCAATGACGCACTGCTGCAGAGCAAATATGGCGCTCATAATTCAGCGGCTGACTGCAGTTCTTCCCTGTCTCTGAACAGTCAGGAGAAGGCAGAAGGAGATTATAGCGGGGCATTTCATTATGTGCTTTCCTACAAGGGATCCGAAGTCTGGACAGGAGGACTGGGACGCGCATTTGACAAAGACAAGACAGATCTCAGTGAATACAATGCTGTTTCCATGTGGGTGAAGCCGGATGGAAACGGACAGAAGATGGTAATTCAGCTGAATGACAATTACGAAGCCTACCTGACAGAATTTGTAAAGGGAACGAAGGCGCAGTATGTAACGATTCCGTTTACCAGCTTTAAGAAGAAGGGAAATGCAGAAGAATCTGTTGACAGCAGCAATATTACAAGCTTTAAGCTGTGGTGTAACTCGGTTCCGGAAAATTACAAAGGAACAAAGGACGAAAATGGCAATTACACGGTAGATGGAACAATCCTCTTTGATGATATGAAAGCTGTAAAAATCAGCAGCAGTGATCTGACAAAGGTAAATGAGCAGGGTCTGATTGTCAGTGATGCTCCGCTTACTGGAAGTGAAGACAGGCCGGGCGGGGAGATTAACCCAAAACCGGATCAGGTGAAAGCACCGGCAAAGATCAGCCTGACAAGCGTAAAGAGAGAATCAAAGACATCCCGGAAAGCGGTTCTGAGATGGAAAAAGGCATCTGACGCCACTGGCTATGAGATCTACATGAAAGCAGGTAAAAAGGGAACTTACAGGCTGCTCGGTACAGTCAGGGAGAATAGCACACTGACCTTTAAGACAGGAAAGTTGAAGAAGGATGTAACCTACTATTTTAAAGTCCGCGGTTATAAGACGGACCTGGGGCAGACAGCATACGGGGAATACTCCGGTGAAAAGAAAATTACAATTGTCACAGCGCCGAAGAGTGCCAGCCTGACAAGCGTAAAAGTAAAGTCCGGGAAGGCGGTACTGAAATGGAAGAAGGCAGCCAGAGCCACCGGCTACAGGATCTATATGAAAACAGGCAGCAAGGGGAAATATAAGCTGGTGAAAACGATTAAGAAAAAGGGCACAACCAGCTATACAACCAAAAAGCTTAAGAAGAACACAAAGTATTCTTTTAAGATTCGAAGCTATAAAACAATTTCCGGTGATACGGCATACAGCAGGTATTCTAAGGTGAAGTCAGTAAAAACGAGGTAATGTGAAACATGTTTGGTTCAGAGATAAAAAAGCATTTGACAGATGATCTGATTCCGTTCTGGCGGGGGATGAAGGACAGTGAATACGGCGGATTCTACGGCTATATGGGATATGACCTTGCCATAGACAGAAAGGCAGTGAAGGGCTGTATATTAAACAGCAGGATTCTGTGGTTTTTCTCCAATGCCTTCCTGACACTGGGGGAGGACGCGCTTCTTAAGGAAGCGCGCCACGCCTTCCTGTTCCTAAAGGAACACTGCCTGGACAGGGAATACGGCGGCGTCTACTGGTCTCTTTCCTATGACGGAAGACCGGTGGATACTACGAAGCATACCTACAGCCAGGCCTTTGCCATCTATGCCTTGTCCTCCTACTACGATGCGTCAGGAGACGGGGAAGCGCTGGAAACCGCACGCAGTCTCATCCGCCTTGTGGAGGATAAATGCAGGGATGAGTACGGATACCTGGAAGCATTCACCAGGGATTTTCAACCAGAGGACAACGACAAACTGTCCGAAAACGGGGTAATGGCGGAGAAAACCATGAATACACTTCTCCATATCTTCGAAGCCTATACGGAGTTCTACCGGGTGACGAAGGAGGAGCAGGTGGCAGACAGGCTTAAGTATATGCTTGGCCTCATGGCAGACCGGATCTATAATCAGGAGCTGGGGCGGCAGGAGGTCTTCTTTGACCGGACCTGGAACTCCCTCATTGACCTGTATTCCTACGGGCATGATATAGAGGCCGCATGGCTTGTGGACCGGGGGCTTAAGATTCTGGATGACAGGGCCTGTACAGAAAGGCTGGCCCCAATCACAGAAGCAATCACAGAAAATATCTACAACAGAGCCTACACAGACCATTCCCTTGCAAATGAAGCGGAAAACGGAGTTGTGGATACGACCCGTGTGTGGTGGGTGCAGGCAGAGGCCGTGGTGGGCTTTCTGAACGGATATCAGAAGAACCCAGAGAAGAGTGAGTATCTGAGAGCCGCAGAGGATATCTGGGGTTACATCAGGGACTATATGATTGATAAAAGGGAAGGCTCCGAATGGTTTTCCGGACTAGACGTGGACAGAAAACCGCTGGAGAAGCCAATCGCAGACCCCTGGAAATGTCCGTATCATAATGGAAGAATGTGCTTTGAGGTAATAAGGAGGCTTAGGGATGCTTCATAAACAGTATTATATAGAACAGGAAAAAGTAGACAGGCTGATTGCCAGAAAGAACCAGAAGAGCAGCTTTTATAACGGGATCTATGACAGATATGAGTATCCCGTGCTGACCAGGGACTTTGCTCCGGTTCACTGGAGATATGATCTGGACCAGGAGGCAAACCCATACTTTATGGAGCGTCTTGGCATTAATGCAGTCATGAACTCCGGGGCAGTCTGTCTGAACGGGAAGTACTATCTTGTTGTACGTGTGGAGGGAAATGACCGGAAGTCCTTCTTTGCCGTAGCAGAGAGCGATACAGGGATTGACGGATTTCACTTCTGGGATTATCCGGTCGTGCTGCCGGATACCTGCCCGGAGGAGACCAATGTGTATGACATGCGTCTGACACAGCATGAGGACGGCTGGATTTACGGGGTATTCTGCTCTGAAAGCAAAGATAAAGATAATCCAGATCTGTCAGCGGCTGTGGCAGCGGCGGGGATTGTCAGGACGAAGGACTTAAAGACCTGGGAACGCCTGGATAACTTAAAGACACTCAGATCACCCCAGCAGAGGAATGTGGTGCTTCACCCGGAATTCGTGGACGGGAAATATGCGTTTTACACAAGACCTATGGATGGGTTTATTGAGACCGGAAGCGGCGGAGGGATCGGCTTCGGACTGTGTGAAGATATCCGGCACGGAGTAATTGATGAAGAAAAAATCATCAGCAGGAGGATCTACCACACTCTGACCGAGGCGAAAAATGGGGCCGGCGCCCCGCCCATAAAGGGAAAGAAATACTGGATTCATATCGCCCACGGCGTGAGGGCCACGGCGGCGGGCCTGCGTTATGTCCTGTATGTGTTCGGGACAGATCTTAAAGATCCGGCAAAAGTGACGGCAGAGCCGTCCGGTGTATTCCTTGTTCCCCTCGGAGACGAGCGGGTGGGAGATGTATCCAATGTAGTGTTCACCAACGGAGCGGCTGTAGGGGAAAACGGCGACGTCTATATCTATTATGCATCCTGCGATACCAGAATGCATGTTGCGTCAACAACTATAGACAGACTGGAGGAGTACCTGCAGGCCACGCCAGAGGATCCGCTGAGATCTGCGGACTGTGTGCGGCAAAGATGCGAGATGATCCAGAGGAATATGGAAATATTAGGTCAAAGAACGTGATTCAAATATTAAAGTAAACTGTACTGGTATTTTAGGAACCGTAAGAGTAACATAAAAGGGGAGCAGAAAGCAGAAGAAAGGGTACTGCTTTCTGAATCCCCGGATAAAAGAATCAGGGGAGCGGCAGACAGGGTATGAGGAATTATTTGAAGGAGATCAGAGAAAAAACTTCAGGCATGGGCAGGAAGGAAGCATGTTCCTATATATTTACCTATTACTGGTATCATATGCTGGGCATCGCCGCTGCCGCTGCCCTGATTCTTTTATTTGCAGTGCACTATGGATTTGGAAATAAAAAGCCGGTCTTCACATGTGTCATTGTAAACCAGGTGACAGACGGGGAGGAAGACTTAAGGCTCAGAGATGACTTTGCCGGATGGGCAGGACTTCAGAAGGAGAGGATTGTGATTGATTCCAGCTATCTTTTCTCCTACGGTGATCTTAGGATGGAGGGGGCGAATGAAAGCTCCTATGAGAAATTTTTCTTCCAGTGGAGAAACAGGGAGCTGGACGCAGTCATTGTGCCAGAGAGCTTCTACAGGCATTGTAAAGGAATGGGCGGAAGCTTTCATCTGCTAGAGGAAAGGGAGATTACAGAAGCAGGGGGCCTGCCTTATATGGACGAGGGTGAGTGCAGGGCAGTACTCCTTAATGAAGCCGGACTTATGGAAAAAATTACGGGCAGACAGGATGAAAAGCTGCTGCTGGCATTTCCTGAGACCAGGGAGCTGTCAGAAGAGAGTAAAAGCTTTTTGAAGTATATGTGCGGTGAGGAGCCGCAGACAGGATACAGGAGGGAAGAGCCATGAAGAAACTATCAATTGAGCATCCGTTTTTTGATTTTATGGGAAGCCTCGGCGACTGGATGATACTGAATGTCCTGTTTGTCCTCACATCCCTGCCGGTGATCACCGCGGGCGCCTCTCTTACAGCTATTTATAAGGTTGCTCTCAGGCGTGTAAGAAAAGAGAGCCGTTACGCGGCGAGGGAATATTTCCAGGCCTTCCGGGAGGAGTGGAAAGAAAGCACGAGGCTGTGGCTTGTGTTCCTGTGCACAGGCGGGATTCTTCTGTTTGACGTGCTGTACGGAAAGAATCTTCCGGGCATTCTGAACATTGCCATCGGATGTCTGGTTGTCCTGTGGTGCTTTGCATTCACCTATGCATTCCCCCTGCAGGCGAGATTCAGAAACAGCATGAAGAATACTTTGGCAAATGCATTATTTCTGGCCCTCCGCAATCTGCCCCTCACAGTGATTATGGCAGGGCTTAACAGCATTCCGGCGGTATGCATCGCCTCTGGGGCATTTGTGGTAATGGCAGTGATGCCGGTTTTCTGTATCATAGGATTCTCGCTGATCATATGGATCAACAGTCTCCTGTTAACTATTATTTTTAATAAATGGATTCGTATGAAGGAGGAAGATAAAGATGAAAATCAGGCCTGATCACAGAAACTTATCCTATAGTGGGAGAATTGACTGGACCAATCCGGAGGAGCCGGTTTTTGTGTTCCCCTGTACCTCAGTGGGTATGAGATTTACAGGAGGAACGCTTAGGATTCAGGTAAGAAACTGCAGCGCGTACTGGGATAACTACCTGGGCTGTATTCTGGACGGACGGCAGTCAGCGCTTAAGCTTCCCCGGGAGGGGACGGCGGTTCTTGAGATTCCGGTGGAGGAGACAGGGAAAAAAGAGCATGAAGTACTGATCTTTAAACGGCAGGATGCCTGTCATGAGGTGGCATTTCTCGGGGCAGAGCTTGCGGAAGGTGCAGAGCTTCTCGACATGCCAAAAAAGCCGGGCAGAAGGATCGAGGTCTACGGAGATTCCGTGTCCACAGGGGAGGTGTCAGAGGCTGTGGACTATACAGGGTGTGAGGATCCGGAGCATAACGGAGAGTATTCCAACAGCTGGTATTCCTATGCCTGGATGACCGCCAGGAAACTGGGGGCACAGATTCACGACATTGCCCAGGGCGGGATTGCTCTTTTGGACGGAACAGGCTGGTTCCATGCCCCGGATTATATCGGGATGGAGACAGCATGGGACAAAATCCACTATCACCCGGAGCTTGGCGGGATATCCGGCTGGGATTTTGAAAAATATACACCCCAGGCAGTTATTGTGGCAATCGGACAGAATGACAGTAATCCAAAAGACTATATGGCAGAGGATTACTGCGGTGAAATGGCAGTCAGGTGGAGACAGCATTACGGGCAGTTTCTTAAGAACCTCAGGAGCAGATATCCACTTGCCAGGATTATCTGTATTACAACGCTTCTGTATCACGACGAAGCGTGGGACCGGGCCATTGGACAGGTAGTGAGTGAGCTGGGGGATGCGGGTGTTACCCAGTATACGTTTAAGCGGAACGGGAAAGGAACTCCCGGACACCTGCGGATACCGGAAGCAGAGGAAATGGCAGAAGAGCTGGCGGCATATATCGAAAGCCTTCATGTATTTGAACAGGATTCCTCTGTCACAGGAAATTGGAAGGATGGAGATAACAATGGGACAGATTGATAATACGAGAATAAAAAGCTGTATGAGAAGAGCACAGGATGGGGAGGAGCTGACGATCGGGTTTTTCGGCGGCTCGATCACCCAGGGATGCCTGGCGAGCGTTCATGAGAAATCGTACGCAAAGCGTGTGTATGACTGGTGGCAGGAGACATTTCCACAGGCAGATTTCCATTATGTAAATGGCGGGATCGGGGGAACCACCTCCCATTTCGGAGTATCCAGGGTGGTACAGGATCTGCTGATGTACCAGCCAGATATGGTGTTTGTGGATTTTAGCGTAAATGACAGGGAGGAAGAGATTTTTAAGGAGACCTATGAGGGCCTGATCCGCAGGATTCTCGGGTGGCAGACCAGGCCGGCGGTTCTGATTCTGAATAATGTATACTATGACACAGGAAGGAACGTACAGACATACCACAATGAGGTGGCAGACTGGTATCACGTTCCCCATGTAAGCATGAAGGATACACTGTACCAGAGGATGAAGGAAGGGCTGTATACCCAGGAGGAGCTGACAGAGGACGGACTTCACCCCAATGATAAAGGGCACGGGCTTGTAGCATCTGAGATTATAGCACGATTGGAAGAGATCAGAAAGGAACTGCCGCAAAAGAACAGAGAAGAGGCGCCCCTGCCAGAGCCGCTGACAAAGAATGCCTATGAACATGCCAGAAGACTGACGATCCGGGAGGCGTCTCCAGAGCTTCAGGGCTTCCGGGCAGACACCAGGGAGAAGGAAGGACATCTTGACCTCTTTAAAAACGGCTGGATTGGGAGGAAGCCTGGAGACAGGATCGTTTTTGAGACAGAAGCCTCCTGCATAGGCGTACAGTACCGCAAGACAATCCGGCGGCCTGCCCTGCGCTCAGAGCTTGTGCTGGATGGCGACAGAGAACATACTTTTATTCTGGACGGTAATTTCGAAGCAGACTGGGGAGACCTGGCGGAGCTTGAACCGGTTTTGCAGCACGGGGAGAGAAAAAGGCACCGGATTGAGATCAAGGTACTTGACGACCAGCTTAAAACGGCAGCGCCGTTTTATCTGATGTCGTTTATCATTGCCTGAACGGGAGGCAGACACGCTTAAGGGTAAATGAAAAGGTGAATAGAAACAGGAGGTTTTAAGGAGTGGAAGCAAAAAAGGTATATGAATTCTGGCTGACAGATTCTTATTTTGACGAGGAGACAAAGAAGGAGCTTAAAAGTATTGCAGGAGATGAAAAGGAGATTGAAGAGCGGTTTTACCGTGATCTGGAATTTGGGACAGGAGGACTTAGGGGAATCATCGGGGCAGGCACGAACCGCATGAACATCTATACAGTAAGAAAAGCAACACAGGGGCTTTCGAATTATATACGGAAGGAACAGGCACAGGAAAAGGGGGTTGCCATTGCCTTTGATTCGAGAAACATGTCACCGGAATTTGCAGAAGAAGCAGCTCTCTGCCTTGCTGCAAATGGAATCAGGGCGTATATTTTCCCGTCCCTTCGTCCCACGCCGGTACTGTCCTTTGCCCTGCGCCGCCTTGGCTGCACGGCGGGAATCGTGGTGACGGCAAGCCATAATCCGCCGGAGTATAATGGGTATAAGGTATACTGGGAGGACGGGGCGCAGATTACATCTCCAAGGGACAGGGAGATTATCCGGGAGGTAAATGCCATTACAGACTATGCCCAGGTAAAGACCATGACAAGGCAGAGGGCAGAGGAAGCGGGGCTATATGAGGTGATCGGCTCTGAGACAGACGACGCGTATATTGAGTGCCTGAAAGAGCTGGTGCTGTGTCCGGATATTGTAAGGGAAGAAGCCCGGAATATGAAGGTCGTCTATACGCCCCTCCACGGAACTGGGAATCTCCCGGTCCGCCGGATTCTGGGGGAACTGGGTTTTTCTAATGTGTACGTCGTAAAGGAGCAGGAGCTTCCTGACGGAGATTTCCCCACAGTTTCCAGTCCCAATCCGGAGGATGCCCGTGCATTTTCCCTTGCGCTTAAGCTGGCAGGGGAGGTGGACGCAGACCTGGTTCTTGCTACAGACCCGGACGCAGACCGGCTGGGCGTCTATGCAAAGAATCCTGAGACAGGGGAATATGTAAGCTTCACCGGAAATATGTCCGGCGCACTGATCATGGAATACATTCTTTCAAGAAGAAAGGAGATGGGGACGCTTCCAGGAAACGGTGCTGTTGTCACCACGATTGTCTCGGGAAAGATGGCGCGGGGGATTGCGGATGAGTACCGGGTAAAGCTGATTGAGACGCTGACAGGATTTAAATATATCGGCGAGCAGATTAAATATTTCCGGCAGGATCACAGCTATGAGTATCTGTTCGGCTATGAGGAGAGCTATGGCTGCCTGGTGGGAACCCATGCGAGAGATAAGGACGCGGTTGCGGCAGTGATGGCACTGTGCGAAGCAGCTGCCTGGTACAGACATCAGGGAACCTCCCTGTGTGGACAGATGGAAAGGCTGTATCAGAAATATGGTTATTATAAGGAAGGACTTGCTGCCATTACCCTGAAGGGTCAGGAGGGCTTAAGAAAGATCAGCGGGATGATGGAGAGGATCCGCAGAGAGATCCCAGAGACCATTGGAGGAGTTCAGGTTATCCGGTTCAGGGATTATGAAAATGACGTGCTCCTTGACTGTACAACAGGGGAAAAGGGACAGACCGGCCTTCCGAAGTCCAATGTCCTGTATTTTGAGATGGAAAACGGGGCCTGGTGCTGTGTACGCCCGTCCGGCACAGAGCCTAAGATAAAATTCTATATCGGCGTGAAGGGCGAGACAGAAGCCGATGCAGATCTTAAGCTGCAGGAAATGACAGACGCGGTAAAAAAAATAGTGAACGGTTAAACTGGTCTGTATACAACTGTGTAGATACAAAAAACGGATATAAAGAATAGAAGAACAGGGGAAAAACTATGGGTATCTTGAAATTAAAGCCAGGCTGCAAGGATTATATCTGGGGCGGCGACAGGCTCATAAAAGAATATGGAAAGGAATACAAGGGAACTGTGCTGGCGGAGACATGGGAGCTTTCCTGTCACCCGGACGGCCCGTCCGTCATTACAAACGGACCATATGCAGGATGGACCCTGCAGGAATATATTGACAGGGAGGGGAAGAATGTTCTCGGCACTCACTGCAGGAGATTTAAGGAGTTTCCAATCCTGACGAAATTCATTGATGCAAAAGACAATCTCTCCATCCAGGTCCACCCGGACAACCAGTACGCCCTGAAAAATGAGGGCCAGTATGGAAAGACGGAGATGTGGTATGTGATGGATGCCGGTGAGGACGCATTTCTGTACTATGGGTTCCGCAGGGAAATCAGCCGGGAGGAATTCGAGGAACGGATTCGAAAGGACACGCTATTGGAGGTGCTGAATGCGGTTCCGGTGCAGAAGGGGGACGTACTGTTTATTGAGTCAGGTACCATCCACGCCATTGGAAAAAATATCCTGATTGCCGAGATCCAGCAGAATTCCAATGTGACCTACCGTGTATATGATTACGGGAGAGTCGGGAAGGACGGGAAGAAGCGGGATCTGCATATAGAGAAAGCGCTGGCGGTTACCAGGAGGATTCCGATTATTAAGGACAACAGCAGCTATCCCCATGTGGCAGACTGTGATTACTTTACAGTGGACAAGCTGAATCTGGACGGCAGGGTCATGGAGAAGCTCACTGGGAGGGTGCTGGAGGAGTCCTTTGCCAGTATCCTCATACTGGACGGCGAGGGGACGATTGCAAATCAGGGTGAGACACTGGGATATAAGAAGGGCGACAGCTTCTTCCTGTCAGCCGGGAGCGGCAAGTATACGATTAAGGGAACCTGTGACGCCCTGATTACAACGATCCGGGAACAGGCGGCGCAGGTAAAGCTTGGAATTGATATCAGCGGAAATGAAGCAAGGATCGGGCTTGTGGACATCCGGCAGGAGCTCATGGACTGTGAGAGCGTCTGGATGGATAACGCCCGTCCTGCAGACGAGCTGATCGGTGAGATTGCAAGGAAGGCTCTTGCACTTTTAGAGAAGCATCAGATTCCGGCTGACCAGTGCGTGGGTGCAGGAATCGGAGTGCCAGAAGCTGTGGACAAGAAGAGAGGAACCGTCTGCTCCCTGGGCGGTATAAACTGGGAAGAGGTAGATATTACAGGGGAGATCGGGAAATATCTTCCTGTCCCGGTCTGCATTGCCAGCAACGCAGACTGCGCAGTGCTCGGGGCGGCCGGGCTGCTGTCACTATTCACGGACTAACCGGCTGCCGGCTTATTAAGGAATCTCGAAGGTTCACTCTTGACATTTTCTGCATATGGAATTATCCTGTAAGATGTACACAGGGGCGCTTATAATGGCTGAGATGTATGTATATGATGTACTGGCTGCATGGGGCAGACCAGGGCATGCATTCGCATACAGACCCTCAAAACTTGATCCGGGTAATGCCGGCGTAAGGAAAGGAGAATTTCATAATGTCACAAACAAATCTGATCACAGGCAGAGGTACGTTTTCTGCCGTCAAAAAACTTGCTTTTTCAGCAATGGGGATCGCTCTTGCAACAGTTACTTCCTATATAAAAGTATGGGAGATGCCGATGGGCGGTTCAGTCACACTGTTATCCATGTTATTTATCTGCCTGACAGGCTACTGGTTCGGAGCAGGCTATAGCATCACTGCCGGAGCCGCGTTCGGCATCCTGCAGTTTATCATGGATCCCTATATGCTGTCGATTCCGCAGGTAATCCTCGACTACCCGCTTGCTTTCGGGGCACTGGGATTGTCAGGTCTGTTCTGCAACAGGAAATATGGTTTACAGACCGGCTATATAGCCGGTGTTTTAGGAAGATTTATCTTCTCTACATTATCCGGTGTAGTTTTCTTTGCCTCTTATGCACCGGAGGGGATGAATCCATGGGTGTATTCTTCCCTGTACCAGGGTACATACCTTGGCGCGGAGGCGGCTGTCACGCTGGTTATCCTATCACTTCCGCCAGTAAACAGGGCGCTGAAGCTTGTAAAAAGGCAGGCGATGGAATAAAGAAAAAGTATACGAATCATAAAGTAAAAGGAGGACAAAGAATGGGCGATATGAAAAAATGGGTGCGGGCAAGGTTTCAGCCTAATGTGCCGCTCGGTGAGGGACAGGTAAAGGCTACTGCATCAAAGGAGCATCTGGCGCTTGCCAGGAGAGCGGGGAGGGAAGGAATTGTCCTCCTGAAAAATGAGAATCATATGCTTCCTGTAAAGAAGGGGACGCGTCTGGCCCTGTTCGGGAAGGGTGTTTTTGACTATGTAAAGGGCGGCGGGGGAAGCGGTGATGTTACTGTCTCCCATGTGCGGAATCTGTACGACGGTCTGCTCATGAGAGAAGAGCCGGCCGACTTGTATGAACCCCTGGCACAATTTTATAAAGAAAATGTAGAACATCAGTACAGGAATGGCGCTATACCTGGCATGACTGCAGAGCCGGAGCTTCCGGCAGGGCTTCTAAAGGAAGCCAGGGAGAATGCGGATATGGCAGTAATCGTAATCAGCCGCTTTTCCGGCGAAGGATGGGACAGGCAGAGCGTGGAATACGAAGGACAGATTTCCAGTGAGTCCGAACAGGCGAAGCAGAATCAGGCTGTATTCGAGGATGGGGATTATTATCTGACAAATGGCGAGAGAGCCATGGTGGATGCTGTCTGCCAGGCCTTTTCGGATGTTGCGGTAGTGTTCAACGTTGGCGGCATGGTGGATACAGACTGGTTTGCCAGAGAAGAGAAGATATCCTCTGTCATCATGGCGTGGCAGGGCGGTATGGAGGGCGGACTGGCCATGGCAGATATCCTGCTGGGAGAAGAGAGCCCGTCAGGCAAGCTTCCCGACACCTTCGCATCAACGATTGAGGACTATCCCTCCACATATAATTTTCATGAGTCCCCGGATTATGTGGAATACACAGAAGACATTTATGTAGGCTACCGGTACTTTGAGACCATACCCGGGGCTTCGAAGCGCGTAAACTATCCCTTTGGCTTTGGACTGTCCTATACCTCCTTTCAGACAGAGGTATTATGGGCAGGAGAGAAAGACGGACAGATTGCTGTAGGCGTGCAGGTAAAAAATACTGGTGATTACGAGGGAAAAGAAGTCGTGCAGGTATACTACAGCGCTCCCGGCGGACTTTTGGGAAAGCCTGCAAGGGAGCTTGCGGCATATGAGAAGACAGAGACCCTTAAGCCCGGGGAGACACAGATCCTGACGATTGCATTTGATGCAGATATGATGGCGTCCTATGATGATACAGGAAAAATATCGGATGCCGCATACGTGCTGGAAAAGGGATCTTACGGGATTTACGTGGGGAATTCTGTGCGGGACGCCCTTAAGACAGATTATACATATGAGCTTTCAGAGGACAGAATTGTCTGCCGGCTGGCCCACAGGTCTGCGCCGTCCCTGCTTGCGAAGCGCATGCGCTCAGACGGCACCTTCGAAGAACTTGTGCAGACAGAGCCATATGACTATATGGAAAATGGCCTTGGATGGAGTGGGGAGGAGACAGAGGGTATGCTTCCGGCAGTGAGGGCAGTTTCCAGGCGTCTGCTGTCAGCAGAGGAGGATGCGGGGAAGATTCTGTTAGATGATGTGGCAGCAGGAAAAGCCACACTTGATGAATTCATGGCGCAGCTTTCTGGGCAGGATATGGCAGAACTTCTTGGAGGACAGCCAAATACCGGAGTTGCCAATACATTTGGCTTTGGAAATCTTCCTGAATACGGTGTGCCGGACATTATGACAGCAGACGGTCCTGCGGGTCTTCGCATCGCGCCGGAGTGCGGCGTCTGTACTACGGCCTGGCCCTGCTCCACCATGCTTGCATCCACCTGGAACAGACGGCTTGTAAAGGAGGTTGGCCGGGCGGCGGCAGAGGAGGTAAAGGAGAACAACTGCTCCGTATGGCTGGCTCCTGCCATGAATATTCACAGAAGCCCCCTCTGCGGGAGGAATTTTGAATACCTGTCCGAGGACCCGGTTCTGACCGGAACCATAGCTTCCGCCATGGTGGAAGGGATCCAGTCCCAGAACATCGCTGCCACAGTGAAGCATTTTGCATGCAATAATAAGGAGACAAACCGGAAAAACAGCGATTCCAGGGTTTCCGAGCGGGCCCTTAGAGAGATTTACTTAAAAGGCTTTGAGATCTGCGTGAAGAAGTCACAGCCATGGGCTCTGATGACATCTTACAACCTCGTCAACGGATGCCGCGCATCCGAGAGTAAGGAACTGCTTACCGGGATACTCCGGGGCGAATGGGGATACCAGGGCGTGGTTACTACGGACTGGTGGACGAAGGGTGAGCACTATAAAGAGACAAAGGCAGGCAATGATATCAAGATGGGCACAGGATATCCGGAACGCATCCTTGCGGCGCTAGAGAAGGGGCTGATTACAAAGGAAGAGATTGCTGCCTGCGCACGCAGGGTGCTGGAACTTATCCTAAAAATTGATTAAGCTAAGATATATAACTGTGAACGTACTGAGCAGTTACATTGGGTTCAGGATCTGTCATGACAGATCCTGAGGCTGAGAGAGGGGATTCTAAGATGGAGTGGAAGGACGGAAAAGTACGCTGCCAGTGGGCAAATCCAAAGAATGAAATTTATATCCAATATCATGACGAAGAATGGGGTGTTCCTGTGTATGATGATCACAAATTATTCGAAATGCTGATACTGGAGTCCTTTCAGGCGGGTCTGTCCTGGGAGTGCGTCTTAAATAAAAGGGAAAACTTCCGGAAGGCCTTTGACGGCTTTGACCTGGAAAAGGTCTGCAGGTATGACGAGGAACGCATGGAGGAGCTTCGGAGGAATCCGGATATTATCCGTAACCGGCGGAAAATCCAGGCAGCCGTTGCGAATGCCAGGATCTTCCGTGAGATTCAGAGAGAGTTTCAGAGTTTTTCAGACTACCTCTGGCACTGGACAGACGGGGAGGTAGTATACGAAGTGGGCCAGGCAAGTTCAGAGCTTTCAGACCGGATCTCTGCGGATCTGAAAAAGCGGGGCATGAAATTCGTGGGAACGACGATTATCTATGCCTATCTGCAGGCAGTCGGAGTGATATACTCCCATGAAAAGGAATGCTATTTATTTCATCTGAAAAAGGGGAATGCTTAGGAATGAACGGATTAAAGAAACTATTTGCTCCCGTGGATATGACAGTAGGGAAGCCATGGGAGGATATTGTGATTTTCACAGTTCCGATGCTCATCGGCAATATTGCGCAGCAGCTCTATAATACGGTGGACAGCATTGTGGTCGGGCAGTTTGTAGGGGATAATGCACTGGCAGCAGTAGGGAGCGCCGGACCGATTCTTAATCTCCTGATCGTACTGTTTATCGGAATCAGTATGGGCTCTGGGATCATGGTATCCCAGTATCTGGGAGCGAGGAACAGGGAAGCGCTGTCCAAAACCATAGGAACATCTATTGTACTGACGGCGGCCGCGTCACTTCTCGTTATGGTAGTGGCAACGCTGGCAGCGAGGCCGCTTCTAGAGCTCCTTGGCACGCCAGAGACGATTATTGACTGGTGCACCTCCTATCTGAGGATTATGTTCCTCGGTATTGCAGGCATGGCATATTACAATATTCTCAGCGGGATCCTCCGGGGACTGGGGGATTCCATGTCAGCCCTTCTGTATCTTCTGGTTGCAAGTGGGCTGAATATCGCGCTGGATCTCCTGTTTGTCGCCAGGTTCCATATGGGAGTGGCAGGCGTGGCCCTTGCTACAGCAATTTCACAGGCAATCTCCGCGCTTCTCTGCCTTTGGAGACTTACGAGGCTAAAAGATCTGTTTGAGCTGGAGTGGAAATATGTGCGACTGTCAAAGATACATATGTCCGGAATCATACGGCTTGGCGTGCCTTCCGGTGTGACACAGGCGATTCTGTCCATGGCAATGCTGGTAGTGCAGTCTCTTACGAACAGCTTCGGAGAACTGTTTATTGCAGCAAATGTAATTGTGATGCGTGTGGACGGCTTTGCCATGATGCCGAATTTCTCCTTTGGGACAGCCATGACAACCTATGCCGGACAGAATGTGGGCGCCGGGGAATATGAGCGTGTATCAAAAGGTGCAAAGCAGGGGACTGCCATGGCAATGGGAACCTCGGCAGTGATCGTGGTGCTGATCCTGGCATTCGGAAAGCATCTTATGAGAATCTTCACGGGCACGTCCGAACTGGTAACACTGAGCATGAATATGATGCGGATCCTGGCAGTGGGCTACGTGGCCGTGGCTGTGACACAGACACTGTCCGGAGTCATGCGCGGAGCCGGGGATACTATGACGCCTATGTGGATTTCCATGGTGAGCACAATCATCATCCGCGTGCCCCTGGCATATGGTCTTGTATACCTGACCAGAACCCCGGAGCTTCCCCAGGGACAGAGAGCATGTATCTTCGTATCACTCCTGCTCTCCTGGGTGCTGGGAGCAGTGATAACCAGTATCTTTTATAAAAGAGGTAAGTGGAGAGAGAAGGCAGTGCACTGATCCGGGGAGAAGGTCTTTTGTACCACAAAACTCTCTGCTTTTATCGTCTATAAATGACTCCAGCGCAAAATGCCCGTTTTGCACTGGAGTCATAAATTCGTTTGAAAGATTTAGTTTAAGATAATTCTTTCAGCCTTTCCTTTAGTTTCTTAATAACCATGTCCTTTTCTTCAATCGCCATGTCCTTCGTTTTAATCTGTTGATCAAATTCCGCGCTCAGCTTTTCTATTTCTTTATTATGCTCTGCGATGAGGCTGTCTGTTTCCATGTTATATTCCGCGCTCAGCTTTTCTACTTCTTTATTATGTTCAGCAATGAGGCTGTCTGTTTCCATGCTATATTCCGCGCTC
>CANOKL010000052.1 GCA_947566645.1 uncultured Lachnospiraceae bacterium | reverse complement strand
TAATAGCATCAGAAGGAAAAATAGAAAAAGTGCCAACTAACACTTGACACAATCTATCCAACTAATTTTGTTTACAGCCAGGCTGCGATATGGTATAATGCCTTTACTATAATTAAGAGGGGAGCTGTATTTATGAGTGATAACGAGCTGTTACTGGCCATTTCAGAAATGATGGACAAAAAATTTGAATCCAATTTAAAACCTATTGAGAATCGTCTGACAAGGCTTGAATTAACGCTTGAAAATAATATTTTGCCCCGGCTGCAGAATATTGAGGCTTGTTATACTGATACATACGACCGTTACAAAAATTATTCGGATAAGATGGATGATGCCTTTAACGATATTGAATTGCTAAAAAAGGTAGTGACAGAGCATAGTGAAAAATTGGAAAAATTAGCATAGTATATAAGAGCGACAGTCCGAAGTTCTCATTTGTACCATAGATGACGGGGCAGGCGGTGATTATCACCGACTGCCCCGTCATCTATGGCAGGAAATATCTTTCTATGATACAACTGTGAGATTTTCCCTTATCATCCTTTGAATAATCCACACCGACAAGCAGTATTTCGCCAGTATACTTTTCAAGAGCCTGTGTATATCGCCTGTCTTTTATCTGCCGTATTGCAGTATCTGCCGATTTGTTATATTTCAGCTCTATTACGAGTGCGGGTTTTCCAGCTGCAGCAGGCAGCGGTAAAAATACAATGTCTGCAAATCCGTGCCCTGACGGCAGTTCCCGGATCATGAGATAATCCTTCCTTGCGCTGTAATAGGCAAGACTTATGGCGCAGGCAAGGGAGTTCTCGTCATTGTAAGTCAAGATGGAGGCGACTTCTGTATGTGCTGTGTCAAGCCCTTCTGCAACTCTTTTCTCATCACCTTGCAGAGTTGCTTCCAACAGTTTTTCAGAAGCATTCAGAACGCGCATAATCTCGGACCAGCCACCTGCGCTCATTGCATTTTCAAATTCATCTGCAATTTCTTTGTTGGGGATAAATGCTTCCCTGGCTTCAAGATCATATCCTAGATAGCCAAGATGGATGAGTAGTGTCAGTACATCGTCCCTGGTCTTAAATGTTTTCATATCGTTCTGGAAGCTGAGAGTATTCAATCTGACATGTTCACCGCCGAGCATTCTTACAATAGCTGAGCGAAGTCCGTCAAAATTCATATCCATATAGATTTTCAATGCCTCATAAGTCTCGGTTGAGGTCCAATAATTCGAAAAACGCCGGCACTTCATTGCTGCCACAACGGATCTCGGATTGTAAATATGCTTGAATTTCTGAAAACGGTAGCCGTCATACCAGTGGCTTGTCTCAGAAAAATCCATATCATATTGCTGGCACAGACTTTTGACCTCTTCTTCTGTAAATCCGGTATATTCCTCAAAGACATCGGGACTCGTCATGGAGTATTCCCAGAACATATTCAGAGCAGAATGTTTTCCATATTTTTTGACAGGAAGGATGCCTGTCATATAAGCAAGTGCAACATAAGGCTGGTCTTTTAGGAGCCCTCTGAGGAAATCAAGGTATTGCTTCTGCAATTCCTCATCCTGTTGCCGTTCCCTTATGACACAGTCCCACTCATCAATTAGAAAGATAAATTTTTTACCTGTTTTTACATAGATTCGTTTTAAGGTGTCAGCCAGTCCTTTATCCTTCCTGGTAAGATGATTCCCGAATTCTTCCAAAATCTCTTCCAGAACCTCCTGCTCCAGATAGTCTGTAACACTTCGCTCTTTTGCACCGATCAGAAATTGCTGCATATTCAGAAAAATTACGTCGTATTGATTCAGATGTGCTTCAAAGCTGTCATACTGCTCAATTGCTTTTCCCGTGAATAATTCCCTGGAATCATACCCGCGGCTGTAATATGCAGCAAGCATCTTAAGAGCCATGGACTTTCCAAAGCGGCGCGGCCTGCTGATGCAGACATATTTTTCCTCTGTATTGATCAGCTCATTTGTACATGCGGCAAGTCCGGTTTTGTCTACATATATCCGGGAGCAGATTGATTCCAGAAAACCGTCATTTCCCGGGTTTAAATAGATTCCCATTTTAGAGCCCCTTTCTCTAATATAAATCCCTTTGAGAATCATTATATTATATAATGATGTATGCGTCAAAAGGTATTTTTCTGCAAATGTTTAAACATAGTTTTTAATACTATATAAATTGATATAATAAACCGAAATATATTGACATCATAACCATATAGCATTAAAATGTGACAGGTAAGATGCTGTATTAGGAGCAGATTATTTGTCTGTGAACCGTAACAGGAGGACGACAGCGTTGAATACCTGAAAGTTACAGATTATATTTGGAAAAGAGGAGATTATATATGATGGAAAACTTAGTGATTGGAAATAAGTCTGCCAGGCTTCCCATTATCCAGGGCGGCATGGGAGTCGGCGTGAGCCTTTCAAAATTAGCGGGAGCCGTTGCGGCAGAGGGCGGCGTGGGGGTGATCTCCACGGCGCAGATCGGGTACAGCGAGCCGGGATTTGAGGATGATCCGAAAGCATGCAACCGCATTGCCATTGAAAAGCATGTAAAGCTGGCGAAAGAGCAGGCGGACGGAGGGCTTGTCGGTGTAAACATTATGGTTGCTCTGAAGGATTACGAGGAGCATGTCCGGACAGCCGTAAAGGCCGGTGCAGACCTGATTATCTCGGGAGCGGGCCTCCCGGTCGTGCTTCCGAAGCTGGTGGAAGGCTCTGATACGAAGATTGCGCCCATTGTATCCACAGAAAAGGCAGCCCGTGTCATCTTAAAGCTGTGGGAGAGAAGATATAAAAGGACTGCGGATCTTGTGGTGATTGAGGGGCCTCAGGCCGGAGGGCATCTGGGTTTTTCCCCGGAAGAGCTGAAGAAGACAGACACAGCTGCTTATGACTCTGAGATAAAGAAGATTATTGCAGTCGTAAAAGAATATGGGGACAAGTTCGGGCAGAAAATCCCGGTGGTAACTGCAGGCGGAATTTTCACCAGGGAGGATGTTATGCATGCATTTAGTCTGGGAGCGGACGGGGTTCAGGTGGCTTCAAGATTCGTGGCAACAGAGGAATGCGATGCCGCTCTGGCATACAAGGAAGCCTATATTCATGCGGAGGAATCCGATGTGACAATCATTCAGAGCCCTGTGGGAATGCCTGGACGGGCTCTCAACAATGATTTTTTAAGACAGGTTCATGAGCAGCGTACAAAAGTCAGGAAATGCTACGGATGTCTTGCAAAATGTAACCCTGCAGAGATTCCGTACTGTATTACAGACGCACTGATCCGGGCAGTGAAGGGTGATGTTAAGAATGGCCTGGTGTTCTGCGGGGCAAAAGTGGGAAAGATCAAGGAGATCTCAACGGTTCATGATGTGATCCAGGAATTTTTACAACCTGTTTATGGTACTCATTTATAAAGGGAGTCTGGAACTGGTCTGTTACAACGCTTTCATAGAGGTCGGATGCAAAGATATCCTGCCTGAGCATGTTAAGGCCTGTGCTGTTTAAGGCATCTGTCCGGGTGAGCTTTGTAATAAGGGGCACCCCTGCACAGCTCTTCAGGCGGGAGAGAAGCGGCGTACCGTCTGTACGGAAGCCCAGAATGCGTGCATACTGACAGAACCCCTCCCTTTTATAAAGAAGCAGGTCTTCCTTTGTGATATTCAATAAGATGTGAAAGAGACAGCGGCTTATTCTTGTATAGGTCATGTCTCTTGTTTTGATCAGGCTAAGAAACTGACTAAGGGTGATGAATTCATCTCTATGCTTTTTGATTCGGTTGGCCAGATCTTCCGTGACATCCATGTAACGCATCAGCGTGTCCGGAGTCTCTGTCATCAGCCGGTACTTTATGAGCAGTGAAAAATCATCTCCGGAAATAGGGTACCGTTTTCCAAATGCATCATGAAAAACCGGAATGCAGAACGGAGGAACCTGTTTATCTAAAAGAGGCTGGACTGACGACAAAGAAGTTCTGTAAGCTCTGCCGGTTTTGCCGGATACATCAGAAATAAGCCGGCGTATGGCGGATGCAGAGCCATAGCAGCTGCCATCTGGCAGCGTTTCGCTGTGATACCCAGAGCCTATGCGCCGGATGGTGTGAACTGCCATGGTGCTTTTTCTAGACCGGAGCGCTTTGATATACTCAATTCCGAGAATATTATTGGGCAGTCCCAGTATAGCATCCAGATCTGCATCTCCTAAAGAGCCTTTAAGAGAGCCGTTGAAATAGCTTTTTAGCGCCGTCTGTCTTGCCTGGGGAAATGAACGGCCGCTTTTTAAATTCTCCTGTAGGCAGGCTCTATATTCTTCGGGTTCCTGAATCAGGACTTCGGCGATTCTCTCCAGTATGCCGATATCCCCGCATTCACTTCCAAAGCAGACCGCGTCCACACAGCCTGTCTTTTCAGCCAGGGCGATGGCTCCTGCGGCAAAATATTCGGCGCTGCCCGCTGCAAAGCAGACAGGGAGTTCCAGGACTGCCGAGGCGCCGGCCTTTAATGCCATCTCTGCGCGGAGATGCTTTGGCATAAGGGCAGGAGCGCCCCGCTGTACAAAGTCACCGCTCATAATCACAAGCACGTAATCTGCCCCTGTAATCTCCCTTGCTTTCCTGATATGATACAAATGCCCGTTATGAAACGGATTATATTCTGTAATGAGCCCGACGACTTTCACGATAATCTCCTTGTAAATTTTTTTTAAATTGATTATACTATAAAGGAAAAGAGTTCGCAAACAACTATTTGCGTCTGTTGCTGCAAGTAGTTGTTTTTGTTTTTTGGATATGCCGGGGGCATATTCTTGATTTAAAAAACAGGGAAGGAGGGTATATTATGAAGACAAATGACGATCTGCGAAGATCAGCAGATGAAGAGTGGGGCAGTGCAGTCGCCTGGAGTGAGTTCGATTATGATGATCTGCCGGAAGAAGAGGAATACCCTCCTGAACGGGAGGAACTGACCATTGAGCGGATTCAGGAGATGCTAAGTGCCCGACGGTTTAAGGAGCTGAAGGAAGAGCTGGAAAATAATATGTATCCCGTGGATCTCGCGGATATTCTGGAGGAGGTTGATGAAAAACAGCTTGTTCTCATATTCCGGCTGCTTGTAAAGGAAGAGGCGGCGGAGACATTTGCCTATATGAACAGTGATCTCAGGGAGCTTCTTATAGATGCGCTGACTGATTCTGAGCTTGAGGAGGTCATGGAAGAGATGTACCTGGACGACACGGTGGATGTTCTGGAAGAGATGCCGGCCAACGTTGTGGACAGGCTGCTTCTTGCCACAGACGAGGAGAGACGGGCACGGATTAACCAGCTGCTTCAGTATCCGGAGGACAGTGCCGGAAGCGTTATGAACGTGGATTATATTGCCCTGAGCAAAGGGATGACCGTTGAAGAGGCAATCTTGAAGATCCGCCAGGTGGGACTGAACCGTGAGACAATCTATACCTGCTATGTGACAGAGAAGAAGCATCTGATCGGCGTGGTAGATATCAAGGATCTCCTGACAACCGGTGAATCCCGTCTGATTGAGGAGATTATGGATACGAATATGCTCTACGGGGAGACGACGGATGACCAGGAGGAGGTCGCCCGGACTATTATGAAATACGGGCTGATTGCACTTCCTATCGTAGACCATGAGCATTGTATGGTAGGAATTGTTACGGTTGATGATGCGATGCTTGTTCTGCAGGAAGAGGAGACAGAGGACATCAGCATCATGGCCGGTGTCAATCCGAATGATGAATCGTATTTTGGCACAACTGTATTTGAACATGTGAAGAGCAGGATCCCCTGGCTTTTGTTTCTGATGCTGTCTGCGACAGTTACCCAGATGATCATGAACAGCTATGAGGCAGCGATTGCAGTGATGCCGCAGCTTACCGGTTTTGTTCCAATGCTTACCGGAACTGGCGGCAACTGTGGGTCCCAGAGTTCTACACTCATGATCCGCGGGCTTGCGGTAGGGGAGATTGAATTCTCAGATCTTCTTAAGGTTATATGGAAGGAAATCCGGGTTGCAGTATCTGTAAGCCTGATTCTTGCAGTTGTCAATGGATGCCGCATCGTGCTTATGGGACAGGGGGACGCCCTGCTTGCGTGTACCATCGGGGTTACCATGGCATGTACTGTGATCATCGCCAAGATTGTAGGCTGTACCCTTCCTCTGGTTGCAAAGAAAGTAGGGCTTGATCCGGCGATCATGGCGACGCCTCTGATTTCCACCCTGGTAGACATCAGTACGATCAGTGTGTATTTTGCAATTATCAGTGCGGTATTCGGGCTGTAAAATTAATGGCGGCGATTGTATGAAAAAATAGACATGTTTCTGATTAAGAAGTCTTGTCCAGCGGCAAGCTTTGTATTATAATGTAGGCATTGAGAATATATGGAAAGGAGCTTTTCAGTCATGGGATTTATTGATGATATTAAGGCAAAAGCAAAGACAAATAAGAAGACAATAGTACTTCCGGAGACAGAAGACATCAGAACCTACGAAGCCGCACAGGCAGTTTTAAAAGAGGGTACGGCGAACCTGATTCTGGTGGGAAGCGAAGAGGAGATTGCGAAGAATAAGGGTGATTTTGATATCAGCGGTGCAGTCATCGTTGACCCGGCAACGAATCCGAAGACGGAGGAATATATTGCAAAGCTCGTGGAACTCAGGCAGAAGAAGGGCATGACAGAGGAACAGGCAAGGGAGCTGCTTCTTAAGAATTATCTGTACTACGGTGTAATGATGGTTAAGATGAAGGATGCAGACGGAATGGTTTCAGGAGCATGCCATTCTACAGCTGATACCTTAAGGCCATGTCTTCAGATCTTAAAGACAAAACCGGGAACAAAGCTTGTATCCGCGTTTTTCGTAATGGTCGTACCAGACTGCGATATGGGGGCGGACGGAACCTTTATTTTTGCAGACTCAGGTCTTGAACAGAATCCGGATCCAGAGAAGCTTGCGGCAATTGCACTGTCATCAGCAGATTCCTTTAAGATTCTTACAGGAAAAGAGCCTGTCGTTGCCATGCTTTCCCATTCTACCAAGGGAAGTGCAAAGCATGCAGATGTTGACAAGGTTCTTGAGGCTACCAGAATTGCAAAGGAAAACGCGCCGGAGGGTCTCCTTCTTGACGGTGAGTTCCAGTTAGATGCAGCGATAGTGCCGGAGATCGGAGCGTCAAAGGCGCCTGGAAGTCCGGTGGCAGGTAAAGCAAATGTTCTTGTATTCCCGGATCTTGATGCAGGGAATATCGGCTACAAGCTTGTACAGAGACTCGCGAAGGCAGAGGCGTACGGACCGCTGACACAGGGGATTGCAGCTCCGGTCAATGATCTGTCCCGCGGATGCAGTGCACAGGATATCGAGGGCGTTGTTGCGATCACAGCAGTACAGTGTATGTCTGAAGATTAGAATTGTATAAAAAAATACTATATAAAAAAGAGAGGTAAAGAAAAATGAATGTATTAGTCATCAACTGTGGAAGTTCATCATTGAAATTCCAGCTGATCAACTCAGAATCAGAGGCGGTTCTGGCAAAGGGACTCTGTGAGAGAATTGGAATTGACGGAAGTCTTACTTATCAGCCGGAAGGCGGCGAGAAGGTAAAATCCGATAAGGCCATGCCTACCCATACCGAGGCAATCCAGTTTGTAATTGACGCGCTTACAGACGCCCAGACAGGCGTTGTTAAGAGCCTTGACGAGATCGGGGCAGTAGGACACCGCGTTGTACATGGAGGAGAGAAGTTCGCAAGCTCTGTTGTAATTACAGAGGAGGTAAAGGCAGCGATTGAGGAATGTAATGATCTTGCGCCGCTTCACAACCCGGCAAACCTGATCGGTATCAATGCATGTGAAAAGCTGATGCCCGGCACGCCTATGGTAGCTGTATTCGACACTGCGTTCCATCAGACAATGCCTGAAAAAGCCTATATGTACGGTCTTCCATACGAGTATTATGACAAATACAAGGTAAGGAGATACGGCTTCCACGGAACCAGCCACAGCTTTGTATCAAAGAGAGCAGCAGAGCTTGCAGGCAGGCCATATGATCAGGTGAAGACAATCGTATGCCATCTGGGCAATGGCGCAAGCATCTGTGCAGTGGAAAATGGAAAATCCGTAGACACCTCCATGGGACTTACTCCTCTTGAAGGACTTGTTATGGGAACACGTTCCGGTGATATTGACCCGGCGATCTTAGAGTTTCTTTCCAAAAAGGAAGAGCTTGACATTGCAGGACTGATGAACATGCTGAACAAGAAGTCTGGCGTATTCGGGCTTTCCAATAACCTGTCCAGCGATTTCCGCGACCTGGAGGAGGGCGCGAACAGCGGCAACGACCAGGCAAGAGTTGCCCTTGAAGTATTCGCTTACCGCGTTGCAAAATATGTAGGAAGCTATGCCGCGGCAATGAACGGTGTGGACGTGATCGCATTTACAGCTGGAATCGGTGAGAATTCCGGCACAGTAAGAAGCGCAGTGGCAAAATACCTCGGCTATCTCGGAATTGAGATTAATGAAGAGGCAAATGGAAAACGCGGAGAGGAGATTACGATCTCTACACCAGATTCCAAAGTAACGGTTATGGTAATCCCGACCAACGAAGAGCTTGCAATCGCACGCGAGACAGTAGCATTAGTATAGGTATTCATGATTCAGCCATATATATTGTATGGCTGAATCAGTTTTTGGGAAACCTTTTGGAAAATCTTTGGAGATTTCTGTTGACAAAATGATGTAACGTGATATAATAATTTAGGTGTGAATAGGAGTAATAGTTATGTTATTAGACCTATCCTGTGTTTTGTCTGAACAGCATACGGACATTGAGAAGGAAGTGGAGCTAGGGATCAGGGAGTTTTCCACAGGTGGAAGAAGCTTTCCGCTAAGGGGACAAACCCCGTTTCTGGTCAGAGTAACGCATGAGAAGGAACGGAGACTTCAGATTACAGGCAGCGGCAGAGTGACATTTGAGATTCCGTGTGACAGATGCTTAGAACCGGTGGAAAAGGAGATTGTTCTGGATTTTGTGAAGCATATCGACTTAAGTGTTCCGGACGGCGAACAGGCAGACGAATTAGATGAAACAAATTATATTGACGGATATACGCTTGACGCAGATAAACTGATATGCGGCGAGATATTGATAGGGTGGCCGACGAAGATTCTGTGCAGCGAAGACTGTAAGGGTATTTGCAATGTATGTGGTCAAAACCTGAATCAGGGGACCTGTGACTGTGAAGATACAGGTCTTGACCCTAGAATGTCAGTTATCCGGGATGTTTTTAAGAATTTTAAGGAGGTGTAACCTATGTCAATCTGTCCAAAGAATAAATCTTCTAAAGCAAGAAGAGACAAGAGAAGAGCTAATTGGAAGATGAGCGCTCCGAATCTGGTAAAGTGCAGCAGATGCGGCGAATTAATGATGCCGCACAGAGTATGCAAGGCATGCGGAAGCTACAACAAGAGAGAAATCATTGCTCAGGACAATTAATTGTAAAAAAAGAACCCGGCAGAGCCGGGTTCTTTTTTTGGCGCAATCTGGGACGGGGTATTTTTAAAAATACCCCGTCCCAGATTGCACTTTTTCTTGATTTTTGCCCCAATGTTTAGTAGAATGATACCAGGTACTAGGAGGAACAGCTATGGCAGAGATTACAAAAGTAGCGCTTGACGCTATGGGCGGTGACAATGCCCCCCGTGAGATGGTCAGGGGAGCAGTTGCCGCTGTAAAGAAAGAGAAGAATGTACAGATTTTTCTGGTAGGGAAGGAAGAGGCAATCAGGGAAGAGCTTGCGAAGTACGAGTATGAAAAGGAAAGGCTTATGATTGTAAATGCTTCCGAAGTCATCGAGATGGCAGAGCCGCCGGTGAACGCCATTCGTAAGAAAAAGGATTCGTCCATTGTAGTGGGCATGAAGCTTGTAAAGGAAGGAAAGGCCGATGCGTTTGTATCTGCCGGAAGCACGGGAGCAGTTCTCGTGGGCGGGCAGGTGATTGTAGGACGAATTAAAGGCGTGGACAGGGCGCCGCTTGCACCTCTGATTCCGACTGCGAAGGGCTTCTCACTCCTGATCGACTGCGGGGCCAATGTTGACGCGAGACCTGCCCATCTGGTACAATTTGCCAAGATGGGAACGATCTATATGGAGCACATTATGAATGTGAAGAATCCGAAAGTCGGTATTGTGAATATCGGCGCAGAGGAGGAGAAGGGTAATGCTCTTGTAAAGGAGACATTTCCTCTTCTTAAGGAGACGAAGGGCATCAACTTTACAGGAAGCGTGGAAGCCAGGGACATTCCTTACGGCAAGGTGGACGTGATTGTCTGCGAGGCCTTTGCAGGGAACATTATCCTGAAGCTCTTCGAGGGCACGGGCGCGGTTCTTATTAAGAAGATCAAGGAAGGTCTTATGAGTTCCTTAAGGAGCAAGATTGGTGCGGTTCTTATTAAACCTGCGCTGAAAGAGACGATGAAGTCCTTTGATTCCAGTGAGTACGGCGGGGCGCCGCTTCTGGGGCTTAACGGCCTGGTAGTGAAGACCCACGGGAGCTCGAAAGCGAAGGAGATCTGCAATACAATACTGCAGTGCGTAACTTTTAAGAACCAGAAGATCAATGAAAAGATTAAAGCATGTATTCAGGCGGAACAGCAGGAATAACAGGTCTGGCCGCTGAATAATAAAAACACAAAATAAAAAAAGGAGAAATGAGATGGAATTTGAAAAATTACAGGAAATTATCGCGGACGTATTAAATCTTGATGTAAAGGATATCCATATGGATTCGAAGATTATGGATGATCTGGGGGCGGATTCCCTGGATGTATTCCAGATTATTATGGGAATAGAGGAAGCGTTTGATCTGGAGATTGGCAATGATGAGGCAGAGAATATCGTGACGGTTGGCGATGCTGTCGAGCAGATCAGGAATGCGACAAGTAACTAATTTTTGTCAGAAAAAAAGCCCGGCAGGGCTTTTTTGCATCATGACCTTGTTGATGGTTTTGAATGACCGGAAACATATAAAATCCATTTTAAATTGCCTTTGGCAATGGGAGGAAGATCGGATATGATTAAGGATTTGAAAAAGCTGGAGAAGCTGATTGGCTATGAGTTTAAGGATCCCCGGCTTCTCAGGCAGGCAGTGACACACAGCTCCTATGCCAACGAGAAGCACCTGACCAAGCACAGGTGTAATGAACGGCTGGAGTTCCTTGGGGATGCTGTTCTTGAACTGGTATCCAGTGAGTTTTTGTTCCGGGAGCATCCAAAGATGCCGGAGGGTGAGCTTACGAAGACAAGGGCAAGCATGGTGTGCGAGCCTTCCCTTGCGTTTTGTGCCAGAGACCTGACACTGGGTGAATTTCTCCTCCTTGGGAAGGGAGAGGAGACAATGGGAGGCAGAAAGAGAGACTCCATTACTTCAGATGCACTAGAGGCCCTGATTGGGGCGATTTATATAGATGGTGGTTTTGCTAGTGCAAAAGAGTTTATTAAACGCTGTGTTCTCAATGACCTTGAAAATAAAAAGCTCTTTTTTGATAGCAAGACTATCCTGCAGGAGATTGTACAGGCGAACCTTACGGATCCGGTTTCTTACAGGCTGCTTGGAGAGGAAGGTCCGGAGCATGATAAGTTTTTTCATGTGGCTGTGTATATTGGCGACGCCAGGTTCGGAGCTGGAAAGGGCAGGACAAAGAAGGCTGCGGAGCAGGAGGCAGCTTATCAGAGCATACTGAAGCTCCATGAGAAGAACATAAGGTAACGGAGGCAGCTGCAGACAGTTATGTATTTAAAAAGTATTGAGGTGCAGGGCTTTAAGTCCTTTGCACATAAGATTAAATTTGACTTCCATAACGGTATTACCGGGATTGTCGGACCGAACGGGAGTGGGAAGAGCAATGTTGCGGATGCAGTGCGCTGGGTGCTCGGAGAGCAGCGTGTGAAGCAGCTAAGAGGCGGAAGTATGCAGGACGTCATCTTTTCCGGTACAGAGAACAGGAAGCCCTTAAGCTATGCGTCTGTGGCGATCACGCTTGATAATTCCGGGCATGAGCTTGCAATTGACTATGAAGAGGTGACAATTGCAAGAAAGCTTTACCGTTCCGGTGAGAGTGAATATCTGATTAATGGAAGTACCTGCCGGCTTAAGGACGTCAATGAATTGTTTTATGATACCGGGATCGGAAAAGAAGGATATTCAATCATCGGGCAGGGGCAGATTGACAGGATCTTGAGCGGCAAGCCAGAAGAGAGAAGAGAGCTCTTTGATGAGGCTGCCGGTATCGTGAAGTTTAAGCGGCGCAAGAATATGTCGGTAAAGAAGCTGGAGGAGGAGCAGCAGAATCTTCTGCGTGTAAAGGATATTCTCTCTGAGCTCGAAAAGCAGGTAGAGCCGCTGGAAAGACAGGCAGAGAAGGCAAGGGAGTATCTGAAAAAGAAGGAAGAGCTGAAGCTCTATGATATTAATATGTTTCTCCTTGAGACAGCCCGTATCGCGGAGCAGATAAAAGAAGTGGAGAACCGTTTAAGCCTTACGTCAGAAGAGCTCGGCACCGCAAGCAGTCAGTATGATAATATGAAAAAAGAGTATGAGACAATAGAGGAGCAGGTAGATAGTATTGACGCGTCGATCGAGAGGGCAAAGGGGCAGCTCAATGAGACAACGATGCTAAAGCAGCAGCTCCAGAATCAGATTGCTCTTTTAAAAGAACAGATACACAGCGCCCATATGAATGATGAGCATTTTGACCAGCGTGCGAGAACCATCCGTTCCGAGATCTATGAGCGGGAAAGCCAGCTGGCTGCCCTTGAAAAGGAGCAGGCACAGATCGGCGGAGAGCTTCACAGCCAGAAGGAGAAGGAAACGGCTGCGAAGGAGGCGCTGATTGCGGTTCAGACAAGAATTGCCGCTCTCAGCTCAGTGATTGAGAAGAGCAACAGTGATATTATGGAGATTCTCGGAAACCGTGCATCTACGAAAGCAAAGCTCCAGAAATACGATACTATGCTTGAACAGATCCAGATGCGGAAAAACCAGCTGGGACAGCGTCTTACAGAGGCGAAAGAAGAGGAGAAGACCCAGAACAGCCTTGTGGACGGATATTACCGGGAGCTTAAGGATATTTCCGGACAAATTATCCGTCTCACAGAGGAAAATGCCGGTTATGAGAAAAAGATACAGGAGCTGCAGGAGATTCTGGCAAAGCAGACAGAGCACTTCCGGATTGGGCAGACAACCTATCACAGGGAAGAGTCCAGACTGGAGTCCCTGAAAAATATTACAGAGCGCTATGACGGGTACGGGAACAGCATCCGCAGGGTAATGGACAGAAGGGATAAGGAAAAAGGGATCCTGGGCGTTGTGGCGGATATTGTGAAGGTAGATAAGGAATATGAGATTGCTATTGAGACAGCTCTTGGAGGGAATATCCAGAATATTGTGACAGCGGATGAAGACACGGCAAAGCGTATGATTGCATTCTTAAAACAAAATAAGTTCGGCCGTGCCACATTTCTGCCTCTTACAGGTATCAGGGCTTACGGAGGGCTTGCGAGGCCGGAAGCGCTGAAGGAGCCGGGAGCCATCAGTACGGCGGACAGGCTTGTGAAGGTGGATGCGCGGTATCAGGAGCTTGCAGCCCATCTTCTGGGAAGGACACTGGTGGTGGACCAGATTGACCATGGGATTGCAATTGCGAGGAAGTACAGGCAGTCGCTCCGTATTGTTACCCTGGAGGGGGAACTGATTAATCCAGGAGGCTCCATGACAGGAGGGGCTTTTAAGAATTCCAGCAATCTGCTAAGCAGGAGACGGGAGATTGAGGAATTTGAGAAGACAGTCAGGCAGCTGAAGCGGGAAATGGACGAGCTGGAGGCAGAATCTGAGAAGCTTAGAAAAAAGCGTGCCGGTTATTATGAAGAGACGGCAAGGATTAAGGAGGAGCTTCAGAAAGCCTATGTCGTACAGAATACGGCGAAGATGAATCTTGACCAGGCAGCATCTAAGGTAAAGGCTTCTAAAAATATGGCAGAGGATATCCGGCAGGAGGCGGATGAACTGGACCGTCAGATTACAGATATTATTGACAATCAGGAATCCATTAATGTGGAGCTTGACACCTCGGAAAGGCTGGAGTCAGAGCTTAATGACAAGACCCAGGAGTCCCAGAAGGAGCTGGACAGGGAACGGATGGCAGAGAATGAAAAGCAGAGGATCTCAGAGGAGATTCATCTTGTCTGTGCAAGTCTGGAACAGAAGGATGCATTCGTAACGGAAAATGTGAACCGGATCCGGGAAGAGATCTCTAAGTTTAAGGAGGAGCTTGGAGGGCTTGAAGAAAGTAAGGACGGTACCTCCAGGGAGATTGAAGAGAAGGAGAATCAGATCACTGAGTTAAAGGAGACGATTGAGAATTCCGGGGAATTATTTACAGAGATTCAGGGAGAGATTGAAAAATTCAAGCAGGAACGGGAAGAATTAAATCTGCGGCACAAATCGTTTTTGCAGAAGCGAGAGGATTTGTCAAAGCATATGTCTGAGCTTGACAAGGAGGTCTTCCGTCTTGAAAGTCAGAAGAACGGATATGAAGAGGCCTCGGAGAAGCAGATTAATTATATGTGGGAGGAATATGAGCTTACATATAACCGTGCACTGGAGCTTCGAAATGAGAACTTGACTGATCTGTCGAAGATGCGGAAACGGATCCAGGAGCTGAAAGGTGAGATTAAGGATCTGGGAAATGTCAATGTGAATGCCATTGAGGACTTCAAGAGTCTCTCAGAGCGCTATGCATTTCTGAAGGAACAGCATGATGACCTGACGAAGGCAGAGGCTACACTGCTTCAGATTATTGATGAGCTGGATGCGGCCATGCGCAGGCAGTTTACAGAGCAGTTTGCACGGATTTCCAGTGAATTTGACGCAGTCTTTAAGGAACTTTTCGGCGGTGGAAAGGGTACTCTGGAGCTTATGGAAGAAGAGGATATTCTTGAGGCGGGCATAAGGATCATCGCCCAGCCTCCGGGGAAAAAGCTCCAGAATATGATGCAGCTGTCTGGAGGGGAAAAGGCGCTGACAGCGATTGCACTCTTATTTGCCATTCAGAATCTGAAGCCGTCCCCATTCTGTCTTCTTGACGAGATTGAGGCAGCGCTTGATGATAATAATGTTGTGAGATTTGCCAGGTATCTGCATAAGCTGACGGAAAATACACAGTTTATAGTGATTACTCACAGAAGAGGAACTATGACTGCTGCGGACAGGCTGTATGGAATCACCATGCAGGAAAAGGGTGTGTCAACCCTTGTATCCGTCAGCCTTTTGGAGGATGAACTGGAAAAATAGTTGCGATAAACGGCCTTCCGTGCTGTGAATTGTAACGAAAAACAGGAGGTGGACTTTTTCACATGGCAGAGGAAAAGAAAGGGTTCTTTAGCAGGCTTGTATCAGGCCTGACGAAGACGAGAGATAATATTGTATCCGGGATGGACAGCATCTTTAATGGTTTTTCCCATATTGATGATGAATTTTATGAGGAGCTTGAGGAGCTTCTGATCATGGGGGATCTGGGGGTGCAGGCAACTTATGATATCCTGGATGATTTGAAGGCAAAGGTAAAGGAACGGCATATCAAGGAGCCGTCAGACTGCCGCCAGGTGCTGATTGACAGCATCAAAGAGCAGATGAATGTAGGCAGCCTGGCCTATGAATTTGAAGAGAAGACCTCAGTGGTTATGGTGATTGGCGTGAATGGCGTAGGTAAGACGACGACCATCGGAAAGCTTGCAGGAAAACTCCGGAATGAGAATAAGAAGGTAGTCCTCGCAGCGGCGGATACGTTCCGGGCGGCTGCGGGAGAGCAGCTTAAGGAGTGGGCAAACAGAGCCCAGGCGGAGCTGATCGGAGGTCAGGAGGGTTCTGACCCTGCGGCGGTTGTATATGATGCGGTATCCGCAGCAAAGGCAAGGCATGCAGATGTCTTATTGTGTGACACGGCGGGCCGTCTCCATAATAAGAAGAATCTAATGGAAGAATTAAGAAAGATGAACCGGATCATTGACAGGGAATATCCGGAGGCTTTCCGTGAGACACTGGTAGTGCTGGATGCTACAACCGGACAGAACGCCCTGCAGCAGGCAAAGGAATTTAACGAGGTTGCAGAGATTACAGGCATTATACTGACGAAGATGGACGGGACTGCCAGAGGCGGCATTGCCGTTGCGATTCAGGCAGAGCTTGGGATTCCGGTAAAATATATCGGAGTTGGGGAAAGTATAGATGATTTACAGAAGTTTGATGCAGATACCTTTGTAAATGCATTATTTATGACAGAGCAGAAGGAGGAAGAGACATGCTGACACTAGAAAAATTCGAACAGGCAAGCGAGCTTGTAAAAAATGTAACATTACCGACAAAACTGGTTTACAGTGAGTATTTTAGCAGCCAGACTGGGGGAAAGGTATATCTGAAGCCTGAAAATATGCAGTATACAGGCGCTTACAAGGTAAGGGGCGCTTATTATAAGATCAGTACCTTAAGTGAGGAAGAACGGGAAAAGGGACTGGTAGCAGCATCGGCCGGGAACCATGCCCAGGGAGTGGCGTATGCGGCCCAGAAGTTCGGCTGTAAGGCAACTATTGTTATGCCGACGGTCACACCGCTCATCAAAGTCAATCGTACAAAGAATTACGGCGCGGAGGTTATCCTGTATGGAGATATCTATGATGATGCCTGTGAATATGCCATGAAACTGGCCAGCGAGCGGGGAAGTACCTTTATCCATCCCTTTGACGACTTTGACGTGGTGACCGGACAGGGAACCATTGCCATGGAGATCGTACAGGAGCTTCCGACAGTAGACTACATTCTTGTTCCAGTCGGAGGCGGCGGGCTGATTACCGGGGTGGCAACTCTTGCAAAGATGCTGAATCCGAAGATTCAGGTCATTGGGGTCGAGCCCGCGTCAGCAGCAAGCATGACTGCGGCTCTTGAAACAGGAGAGCCAGTAGAGCTTGAAAGTGCAGATACCATCGCAGACGGCACAGCTGTGAAATGTGTCGGGGAAACCATCTTCCCCTTCGCGAAGGAAAATATAGACCAGATGATTACTGTGGAGGATGATGAGCTGATCGGTGCATTCCTTGACATGGTGGAGAATCATAAAATGGTAGTGGAAAATTCCGGTCTTCTTACCGTGGCGGCTCTTAAGAGACTGGAGCTTAAGGGAAAGAAGGCAGTAGCGCTCTTAAGCGGCGGCAACATGGACGTCATCACCATGTCCTACGTAGTGCAGCACGGACTGATTCAGAGAGGGCGTATCTTCTCCGTATCCGTGCTTCTTCCGGATAAGCCAGGCGAACTGGTGCATGTGGCACAGATTATTGCAGAAGCACAGGGTAATGTAATTAAGCTTGAGCATAACCAGTTTGTCAGCACGAACCGTAACGCTGCAGTGGAGCTTCGGATTACAATAGAGGTCTTCGGGACAGAACATAAGGAGAAGATCCTTAATATGCTGGAAAAAGACGGGTTCCGGCCAAGAGAAATCGGGGCGAAATTATATTAAAATTTGGGACGGGGCATTTTTAAAAATGCCCCGTCCCAAATTTACCTCTCTTCTTCAGAACTGCTCGTCATGCCTTTATCAATACGTTTAATTCCATTTTTTATAACTTCTTTTGCCTTTTCGGTATTATCTGTTTCCAACAAAGCCAGTATCGAATCTAACAGTATACATAATTCCTGGTTATTCATACTCGTCACCTCTCTTTCAAAGTCCTGTTTTTTTGTATTTTTATTATATCAATCTGCAAATCCAGTGTAAAGATTTAGTTATATGAACCTTATAAATAGTTTATTATCAAGTATCCTGAATGCATTTATATCTTTTTTCTGAGGATCAGTAAAAATAGTAAGTTTTTCTTGACATATTCTGTATAATTGTATACAATTATACAGAAATGAAACTTGAAGAACATGCAGCATAATGGCTGCCTGGATTTAGCATGACTGGGAGAGATGAATATGGAGAACAGGAAGGTGTATCTTGATAAACATACGAATTTGCTGCAGCTTGAGGAGCACATGTACCCCCTTGTGGATGTGGAGAAGCCGAATGTGTTCCGCAATCTGTTCAGCTATGATGAGATCCCAAAGATCGCATTTAATGACCGGATTGTACCGCACAGTATGCCGGAAGAGATCTGGATTACAGATACTACATTCCGGGACGGCCAGCAGTCAAGGGCGCCCTACAGTACAGAGCAGATTGTGACCTTGTACGATTATTTTCATAAGCTGGGCGGCGTCAATGGCAAGATCCGGCAGTGTGAATTTTTCCTGTACAGCAAGAAGGACCGGGATGCGGTGTATAAGTGCATGGAGAAGGGCTACCAGTTTCCGGAGGTGACGAGCTGGATCCGGGCAAGCAAGAAGGATTTTGAGCTTGTGAAAGACATTGGCATGAAGGAGACCGGAATCCTGGTCAGCTGTTCTGATTATCATATTTTTTATAAGCTGAAGATGACAAGGCGGGAGTGCATGAAGCACTATCTGTCTGTCGTGAGAGAGTGTCTGGAGACAGGGGTCAGTCCCCGGTGTCACCTGGAGGACATTACCAGGTCGGATATTTATGGGTTTGTAATCCCGTTCTGCCTGGAGCTTATGAAGCTGATGGAGGAATACCAGATTCCGGTGAAGATCCGTGTCTGCGACACCATGGGATATGGCGTGAATTATCCGGGTGCCGTGATTCCTAGATCCATTCCGGGAATTATCTATGGAATCCGGGTTCATGCGGGAGTCCCCAGTGAGCTCATTGAATTCCACGGGCACAATGACTTTTACAAGGCAGTCAGCAATTCTACAACAGCATGGCTCTACGGTGCAAGTGGGATAAACTGCTCTCTGTTTGGAATCGGAGAGCGGACGGGCAATACTCCGCTGGAGGCGATGGTATTTGAGTATGCCCAGCTCCGGGGAACCCTTGACGGGATGGACACGACTGTTATTACAGAGCTGGTACAGTATTACGAAAGGGAGATCGGCTACCGGGTTCCATCAAGGACGCCATTTGCCGGAAGGAACTTCAATGTGACAAGGGCGGGAATTCATGCAGACGGTCTTTTGAAAAATGAGGAGATTTATAATGTGTTTGATACCGAGAAATTTCTAAACCGGCCGCCTCTTGTGGCAGTGTCCAATACATCCGGGCTTGCCGGGATTGCCCACTGGATCAATACTTATTTTCATCTGCCAGAGGACAGGCAGGTAGATAAAACATCAGAGCTTGTGGAAATGGTGAAAAGCTGGGTGGACAGTGAATACGAGAGTGGGCGCGTAACTGTGCTGACAGACGAGGAACTGCTTGCAGTCATTGAGGACTCCTGCAGGAAGCTTGGAATTGAATTGTAGAAAAATAATTGAATTGTAGAAAAATAGTGTAATGATTCAGCAAGTCTGTGTACTTGCTGCGCTGAACGTAAAAATGATGGGGAGTGCAGCAAATCGCAGCAAAATATATGTGAAGAGAGGAATATGGAAAGATGGAAGAATATTCGGATCATTCACTCAGGGGAAGAGTGTTTGAACGACTCCGTGAGGATATTTTATCCGGTGTCTATAAGGAGAAGGATGAGCTCCGGGAGATCTCCATCGGCGAGGAACTTGGAGTAAGCAGGACTCCTGTAAGAGAGGCATTAAGGCAGCTGGAGCTGGAAGGACTGGTGAAGATTATTCCCAATAAGGGGGCATATGTGACAGGGATTACGCAGGCAGACGTAAGGGACATCTACAGGATCCGTTCCATGCTGGAGGGCTTATGTGCCAGGTGGGCAACGGAGCATATTACAGAGGAGCAGATGACAGAGCTGGAGGAGATTCTTCTTCTTTCGGAATTTCATCTGAAGAAAAAGGAAGCGTGTGCCGAACAGGTATCTGTTCTTGACGGAAGATTCCACAAGGTCCTTTATGAGGCCTCCAACAGCCGGATTCTGGAGCATGTACTTACAGATTTTCATAAATATGTTAAGATGGCGCGCAGGATGTCTGTGGGTTCAAAGAACCGGGCGCAAAAGTCGATTCTGGAGCATAAGGAGATTCTGGAGGCGATTAAGAGAAAGGATGCGGATATGGCGGAGAGGCTTGCCAATCAGCATATCATGAATGTTATGGCGAATCTTCACATAGGAGAATAACCGCCTGACAGCTGTCTGGAGAAAACACCGCATTGTAACGATTCAGCAGATCTGCGAATTTACATCGCATTTACTATAAAAAGCAGAAAATAGGAGGAAGAAAAAACATGGCAAAGATTAAAATGGCAGCACCCATTGTAGAGATGGACGGAGATGAGATGACAAGGATTCTCTGGAAGATGATTAAGGAGCATCTTTTAGAGCCCTTTGTGGAGCTTAATACAGAGTATTATGATCTGGGACTTGAATACCGGAATGAGACGAATGACCAGGTGACCATTGACTCGGCAAATGCCACGAAGAAATATAAGGTGGCAGTAAAATGCGCGACCATTACTCCGAATGCGGCGCGCATGGAGGAGTATGATTTAAAGGAGATGTGGAAGAGTCCGAACGGAACAATCCGTGCAATTCTCGACGGAACGGTATTCCGGGCACCCATTGTTGTGAAAGGGATTGAGCCCTGTGTGAAAAACTGGAAAAAGCCGATTACCATTGCAAGACATGCATACGGGGATGTGTATAAGAATACGGAGATGAAGATTCCGGGCGCAGGCAAGGTTGAGCTTGTCTATACAGCTGAGGATGGTACAGAAGTAAGGGAACTGGTACATAACTATACAGGCGCAGGTGTAGCCCAGGGAATGCACAATCTGAACGATTCCATTGAAAGCTTTGCAAGAAGCTGCTTTAACTATGCACTGGATACAAAGCAGGATCTGTGGTTTGCCACAAAGGATACGATTTCCAAAAAGTATGACCATACTTTTAAGGACATTTTCCAGGAGATCTTTGACGCAGAATACAAAGAAAAATTCGAAGAGACAGGGATTGTATATTTCTACACATTAATTGATGATGCAGTGGCCCGTGTGATGAAGTCAGAAGGCGGATATATCTGGGCATGTAAGAATTATGACGGAGATGTCATGAGCGACATGGTGTCCTCGGCCTTCGGCTCCCTTGCCATGATGACTTCCGTTCTGGTGTCACCGGAGGGATATTATGAGTACGAGGCGGCTCACGGAACGGTGCAGCGTCATTATTATAAGCACCTGAAGGGGGAGGAGACTTCCACGAATTCAGTTGCGACAATCTTTGCATGGACAGGAGCACTCAGGAAACGAGGGGAGCTGGACGGCAATCAGGAGCTGATGGGATTTGCCGACAGGCTGGAAAAGGCAACGATTGATACGATTGAAGAGGGAAAAATGACAAAGGATCTGGCGCTTATTACAACCATTCCGGATCCGGTTGTGTTAAACAGTGAAGAGTTTATCAAGGCAATTGCCGGGAAACTGGTGTAATTTGGGACGGGGCATTTTTAAAAATGCCCCGTCCCAAATTTACTAAAAGTTACAAAAGTTATATTTCGTGGTACAATTCTTGTTTTTTTCGGGGAAAATAAAATGTATAATAAAAGTGGATAATAAGGTGGAGCGGAAGATTTGTAAAGGGCTCAGAAGATGGAAGCGGAGGCATTGCAATGAACAGCCTGAGGAAAAAATTATTTTTTATTATAGGTGGAATGATTGGCATTGCCATGCTGGTTATTCTGGGCTATAGTATGTACAGCATCCGTCTGGATGAGAAAATTGTAAGCCAGTCCCACTGGTATGATCTGCAGGTTTCTATGCGGTTTATGGAAGCCTTTATGGAAGATATTGAAAACATGCTGCTCAGTGATACGAAGGAAGATGAAAATATGGAGAAAATCATCAGAGGAGGGGAAGGAATTGACTGGCATATGGCGCTTATAAAGAAGAAGCGTGAGTTTGGAAAAGAGATCAAGAAGTATCAGTTTCTGGACGGCATGTTCCTCTATGACAGCAAAAGCAGTGCCTTTGTCAGTCAGGTTGGTGATTACGTGACATTTGACATGTATTCTTCTGTAAAAGAAAATATGGATTATATAACGCAGTATTTTGAAAAAGGAAATATTAAAAACGAATGGACAGCCATGGAACTGGAAGAACAGTATTACCTGGTTCGTATGATTAAGGTAAAGACAGTCTATATCTGCGCATGGATGAAGCCGGAGCATCTGCTGCAGGGCATTGAAGACCAGGGGAAAAGCCATACTTACTTTTTGCTTTGCGATGGCAGGGCGCATGTCCTCACCCCTCTGGAGGGCCTGGGCGGAATCAGGATAGAAGGAGAGCAGGTTTTTGTGGATCAGGAACGTTACCGTGTATATGGATATGATTCCGCACGGCAGAATCTTTCTCTGAAGGTACTGGTAAAGGAGAACCACAGGCAGGAAGTCTTCTGGTATGCAGCATTCCCCATACTGGGCATTGTGTGCATGGGGATTATGATTCTGCTTCTCGTATGGAGACTGGTCAGAGGTGTTGTTTTTGAACCGATTGATCATATGATGCTGAAAAAGACGCTGGAGCAGAATAAGGCAACTCTTCAGTTCCTGCAGCTTCAGATTAAGCCGCATTTTCTGAACAACTGCCTGAGCCTGATACGGAACCTGATTTTATTTGAGCAGTACGAGGAGGCAGAGAATGCGGTCCTTGTTCTTTCCGATTATACCAGGGCCTCCCTGCGGCCAGATATTCTGGTCACTGTAGAAAGGGAAGCAGAGCAGGTACGCTCCTGGTATGAACTGCAGAAGCTGAGGCTGAAAAACAGGATCCATGTGGACATCTGGCTGGAAGACGGAGTGGGTAAAAAGCAGATTCCTACCATGCTGCTCCATACCTTTGCAGAAAATGCGGCGAAACATTTTGGAAGAGAAGACGGCATTATTGAAATAGAGATCAGGGCAGGCTTCCGAAAGACGGATGAGCCGGAGAAAGGAATGGAAATTACCATAAAGGACAATGGGGCAGGCTTCCCGGAGGATGTACTTCTGAAGCTGCGGGAAGGAAAGGAAATTGTTGACCGGAATGGGATTAAACATATTGGAATTACAAGCATCATGAAACGGCTCGACATCCTTTACGAAGGCGCTGCCTCTATTGAGATCCGCAACCGGGATACCGGCGGCTCAGAAGTGAGGATCTGTCTGTTATCACAGCCGGTAAACCCAGCGCCTGGATCTGATACAGTGTCTGAACCTGTGCGTTCTTAGGAACTGGCAGAATGGTCTGTTCATGACAGACGAAGATGAAGAGAAAGAAGGAAGTGAGAACCGGAAAAAATGAGAAAATATATAACAGCCCTGTGTATGATGGGAATCCTGGCCTTTGGGACATTAGGTGCAGCTGTTTCTGGACATTCTGCAAAACCTGAATATACGAAACTGGTCGCAGCGGTTCCTTTTACTGGCATTTCCCGGGAAGATGTGGAAATGGTGCAGGAGAAAATCAATAAAATTACAGAAAAGGAACTTGGTATAACCGTAGAATTTCCGGAATTTTCCACCTCAGGCCAGTATTTTGAAAAGGCTATGCTGATGCTGTCTACGCCAGAGCAGCTGGATATTATGATGGCAGGATTTGGAGCCTTTATGGATTGCTATGTAGATGGGAAGCTGCTGCCTCTTGACCGCCTGCTGGAGCAGTATGGGCAGGATATCGCAAGGCAGGTTGGAGAGGAACAGATCCATTCCTGTGATATTCACGGCGTGCTTTATGGTATTCCCGTGAATGGAGATTATACGCAGCAGAGGAATTGCTATGTCATGCGCAAAGATATACTGGAAAAATACGGGCTGGATCCATATGGAATCCGGACGATGGAAGAGCTGGAGCATGTATTTGAGACTGTAAGGGAGAAGGAACCGGAAATAACTGTGCTGTCTTCAGGAGCAGAGCCAGGTAATACACTTCTTTCTGCGAATCTGGATTTCCTGGACACCTCGTCAGGGATCTCCCTGACTGTCTGCGAAGAGGACGGCAGACTGGTAAGTGCCTTTGAATCAGAGGAATATAAGAGTGCATTGCAGAGGGTACACCGGTGGTATTTAAAGGGATACCTTAATGAGGATGTTTTCGGGGTGGCAGAGGATGTGTACTCCAGGGTCAAAAGGGGAGAGTTGTTCGCATATACAGAGAGGAAAGCCGCATGGAGCGGGGAACATGAGAATTTTAAGATTGGAGATATGGAGATGGTGCGGGTTTCCCCAGAGCCTTCCAGCCTGATGCACAGAGGCTATGCCTCCATGCCTTATGTTATTACCTCGAATAGTGCCTCCCCGGAAGCCTCCATGAAGCTTCTGAATCTCTTTTATTCCAATCCTGAAATTGAGAATCTTCTCTGCTACGGAGTGGAAGGAGTTCATTATAAAAAGACTAAGGACGGACATATTACCCATGCTCAGAAAGAGAGGGAGGATCCCTTCCTGTGGAACAGCTACAACATGCCGAACCAGTACATTTCCCATGTGTGGGAGGGGAATGACCTGGATTTCTGGGAGCAGGTGAAAACGAAGAATGAGTCTGCGGGGAAGGGGCCGAAGATGGGATTTAACTTCGATTATAGCAGTGTGGCAGCAGAATATGCAAGAGTCATGGATATCTACCATGATTACAGGTGGATCTTGGAAAGCGGATTAGACAACCCGGAGGAGGGCGGAAAAAAGATGATGGATGAAATGAAAAGCAGCGGTCTGGACCTGATTATCCAGGAGGAGCAGAAACAGTTTGATAACTGGAGAAAAAGAAACAGGAAGGGAGAGTAAAATTGAATTTACTGATCGTAGATGATGAAGAAATTGAAGTGGATCTGATCGAGAGACTGGTAGAGAAAAGTGGGATTGAGTTTGAGCACATTTACCGGGCGAATTGTGTCAGAAAAGCTGTTGAGATCTTAAAAAAGGACCTGGTCGCGATCGTAATCTGTGATATTGAGATGCCGGATGGAAGCGGACATGATCTGACAAAATGGATCCGGAATCGTAAGATGGAGATTGAAGTGATCTTTTCTACCGGACATGCTGAATTTGACTATGCGGCAATGGCGCTCCGACTTGGGGTGTCAGACTATCTGCTGAAACCAATAAAAATGAAAGACTTGAAGGATGCCCTGCTGCAGGCTATACAGAAAGGCGTGGGAACCGATGAGCCAGATGCGGCAGACGCAAAAGCAGTTGTGGAAAAGGCAAAGGAGTACATCAAGGCACACTGCGACGAACCACTGAGCAGGGAAGAACTGGCAGAAAGATATTTTGTTCATCCGAACTATTTTTCCCGCATTTTCAGGGAGTATGCAGATATGTCGCTGCGGGATTACATCACCTTTGTAAGAATGGAGAAAGCGAAGAAGCTTTTGCTGCATTCCGACTGCAGGGTGTCGGATATCGCAGTGCAGGTGGGGTATTCCAATCCGGCATATTTTATCAAGCACTTTAAGGAGAAGATGAAGATCACGCCGAAGCAATACAGGAAGCAGGGATAGTTCGGTTGGGGACGGGGCATTTTTAAAAATGCCCCGTCCCCAACTGGTTACAAACGTTATATTTTGCGGTACAACTCTTATTTTTTTCTTGAAAAATAACATATATAACAGCACTTTACAACTTTTTTATAATTAGCCGCACCTATGTATAAGCTCATTAAG
>CANOKL010000051.1 GCA_947566645.1 uncultured Lachnospiraceae bacterium | reverse complement strand
CTGTCTGTTTCCATGCTATATTCCGCGCTCAGCTTTTCTATTTCTTTATTATGTTCAGCAATGAGGCTGTCTGTTTCCATGCTATATTCCGCGCTCAGCTTTTCTATTTCTTTATTATGTTTTGCAATGAGACTATCCGTTTCCAGGATAAATTCCGCACTTAGCTTTTCCATTTCTTTATTATGCTTTGCAATGAGGCTATCCGTTTCCAGGACAAATTCCGCGCTTAGCTTTTCCATTTCTTCATTATGTTCAGCAATGAGGACATCAGTCTCCAGGACAAATGCTTCGTTTACCATATTATTCAGACCTCCTTGTGCACATTCCCTATAATGGGCATATAGATAATTATAAAGTTTCTGAATCAGTTCCAGGAGAAGCTTTGCGTCTGCCGCAGTGATGTTTCCCGAGGACCAGTTCTGTCTGATTAAACCTATTATATCATCAAAGATCAGTGTCCGCAAGGCTTCCATATTTTCGGGTGTACGCTTCTTTGCAATCGTTTTTCTGAGTTTAAGAAGCATAAACGGAATGAGGATGATCATATTCTTCCCTGCCAGTTCAGCGGGGGTATACTCCAACAGCTTTAATGCGGGTATTTTATAGTCAAATACACCTTGCGTCCCGAAATCAAGCCGGATGGTCCTGGAGTCCGGGATTCCTTCGTAATCATACAGGAAAATAATCCTTGATTCCGGAAAATGCAGTACATAAGTATCATTCCTGTGTTTAAGGGCATGGCGGTAGCCGTACTCAAAAACCCGGAACTCAATTTCTTCATCCTCATACATCTGTGCTTCTATATGATAAGAATACTCTTCGTTAATTGTAAGTATCGTATCTGCAATCGTCCGGTGCAGTCTGTCATCATGGTGTTCTGTCCAGTTATAGGTAATCCTGCTGTCCGGCGGATAACTGGTTCCGAAAAGTGCATTGATAAAGGCAACGACAGAGCGTGCAGACAATGTCAGAATGCGTTTAAAGGTACGATCAAAGATTTGAAAGATTGTATCATTTGATTTGTTTTCCATAAGCATATAGATGGCATATCTATGCCATAATTCCTTTCTTAAGTTTTTATTAGAGCGTGGTTGAAAATTCATCCGTGTCAGGGTTACTGCAAAACAATCACAGGCATCACCTCATTCAGTAAATATATGGCGGATATGTTTGAAAGACGTTTTCAAGCAGATACACCGATGCTCCGAAACCGGAACGCAGATCATTTAGAAGATCATGAAAGATAGTAATGAATACTATAGCACAAAAACAAAACAGATACAAGAATATTTGCATTAAATCTGAATTTTATATATAGAAATCGTCTATAATTGAAAATATTTATCTATATTATCAATTATGAATCTGTCAGGTAAAATGATATAATATCTTAATACTTATCAATGAAATGGAGATGCTGCTGACCGTGGGGCTGGCAGCGACAAATGGGGTTTATCTGAATTATGAAAAATAAAAAACTATGGATTTTCATCCTGCTTATTGCTGCAATTCTCATTTTGAATCACACTTTCGGCTGGTCATCCTACATTAGTGGCCAGGGCAGCCTGAAGCTTCTTGAAGAAATTCTGGAAGAGAACCGACCTTTAGCAGTCATTATATACATTGCGGTTACAATTGTCGGCTGCGTTGTACTGGCCCTTCCGGGAGTAACCTTCGCGATTGCGGCAGGCCTTCTGTTCGGCCCGGTGCTCGGCACCATCTGCTGTTCGGCAGCGACTACCATAGGGGCAATGTTCGCTTTTGCAGCAGGCCGGTATTTCCTGAAGGACAGCATAAAACCAGTCGTCATGAAGAACCGCTATCTGAAAAAATGGCTGTTTGACGAATCAGGCAAAAATGAGATTTTTATCCTCATGATTACCCGGCTTGTTCCGATCTTTCCTTATAATCTTCAGAATTTTGCATATGGGATTACGGATATACGTTTCAGCACCTACTCGATCTGCTCCCTTCTCTTCATGCTTCCGGGAACCGCCATGTACACGGTGGGGACGGCAGGTCTTGCAGATCAGGAGAACAGGGTGCTTTACATAGGAATTGCAGTAGTCTTGGCAGTGATTGTCATGGGACTAGGAGCATTCCTAAATAAGAATTTTATAAAGGAGGAACAGTCAGAAAAGGATGGAACAGAAGAGTAGAACGCTGGATACATCAAAATGCGTACACTGTCATTTGTGCCAGAAAAACTGTGTATTTTTAAAGAAATACGGGATTGATATCGGAGATACGGACAGGCTTTCTGAGCTTGACTATCACTGTTTCCTGTGTGGGAGATGTACGGAAGTCTGTCCGGCAGGGATTGACGGCCGTGGGGTGATTATGGATATGCGGCGCAGACATGTGGCAGAGGACGGCGGTGCATTTGTCAGCAGAAGATATAAAAGAACCGTGTCCGAAAAACAGGACTACCTCTATCGGAATTATAAGCACGGGACAAAAAAGAGAGTCCTGTTTCCGGGCTGCAACTTCCCATCCGTGTATCCGAAGACGACAAAAGCGCTTGCGAAGCTCCTGGAGGAGCAGGCGGGAATCGGAGTCATTTATGAATGCTGCGGGAAACCGATTGCGGATCTTGGGATGGAAGAGCAGGAGAAGGCCGTGACACAGGGGATAGAAAAGCGGCTTAAGGAACGCCATGTGGAGGAACTAATCCTTCTCTGCCCCAACTGCTATGAATACTTAAAGCCTCGCATCTCGCTCAAAGTGACGAACATCTATGAAGTTCTCGCTGAGCTTGGGATTGGTTTTAAGGCAGCGGGCGGAGCCAGGATGTTCCGGCCCTGTCCAGACAGGGGAAAGGGAGAGTGGCTTGCGTCTATCACCCCGTTTCTTGAAAAACCCTGTGAGCCAGTCACAGAGATCCAGTGCTGCGGCCTCGGCGGCTGCGCAGGGGTGGAGGAGCCGGAGCTGTCAAAAGGCTTTGCCGGGAAATTAAAAAATATTCCGGAGACGATCTACACATACTGCGGCTCCTGCGCCGGACAGCTTACGAGAAACGGCTGCAGGCAGGTGCGCCACATTCTTCCGGAGATTCTGGGAATCCCGGAAAAGCCGGATACGGTAAAGTCACTGATTAACCGGATGAAGACGAAATATCTCTAAAATAGTGTAACTATTCAGCAGGTCTGCGCATTTACTGCGCTGACCGTAAGAAAGTGATTCAGGAGTGAGGGGCGGTTTTTTGCGCAGCAAAACTCGGAATGCCGCCCCGAATCGTTACTATGAGCGTCCTCCTGGGCCGTGAATAGTAACGTAAAATACATGGAACGGAGCAGGAAGAATATGAGGAAGAGAGCACTGATCATATTTACACGGGTGCCGGTTCCGGGGATGACAAAGACAAGGCTTATGCCTTACCTTACTCCGGGGCAGTGCGCCAGGCTTCATGAGTGCTTTTTAAAGGATATTGCGAAGATATGTCCCGGGACAGGTGCGGATATATTTGTATGCTACACTTTGCCGGAGACAGAGAAGTCTGGCAGACTGTCTGCCGGGGGAAGGGACGGCTCTTATACAGGCGCAGGAGATACAGTGGGAATTCTCCGGAAGATTTTTGGTCCGGCGGCAGAGTACTATGAACAGACCGGGGACGGCCTGGGAGAGAGGATGCTTTCTGCAATCCGGGAGGTTCTGGAACGCGGCTACGAGAGATGTGTCCTTATAGGAACCGATGTGCCAGAAGTGGAAAGCCAGGATATCCGGCAGGCATTCGGCATCCTTGACAGTAAGGATGTGGTATTCGGACCCACCGCGGACGGCGGATATTATCTGGCAGGCATGAAGTCCCCGCGGAAAGAGGTATTTGAGAAGCAGACCTACGGACACGGGAGTGTCCTTCAGAATACAATCCGGGCTCTTAGCCAGGCGGGAATCTCCGTAGGAATCGGGAGGACGCACCATGATATTGACCAGGAAGAGGATCTAAGGGCGTTCCGTGACAGGATGAGGGGCAGCAGGGCTCTTCAGAGGACGGAGACAGGGAAATACCTCATGAGGAACCGGAGCATCTCGGTCATTGTGCCCATTTATAATGAAGAAAAGACCATCCGTCCCCTTCTTGCAGATCTTGGGAAGCTCCGGGACAGATGTGAGATTATCCTGGTAGACGGGGGAAGCACGGACAGGACGCTGGAATATATCAGCGGGGATTTCAGACTCCTTCATTCGGAAAAAGGAAGGGCCAGGCAGATGAACCTGGGGGCAGAGGAAAGCACAGGTGACATCCTGTTTTTCCTTCACTGCGACAGCGAGCTGCCGGACAAGCCTCTGGAGCAGATCCGGTATGTTATGAAGGACTACCGGGTGGGGTGCTTCGGCATTGCCTTCCACAGCGCACATTTTTTCCTGTTTACCTGCCGGGTCATATCCAACCACAGGATTAAAGACCGGAATGTCGTGTTCGGAGACCAGGGGATCTTTATTGACCGGAAGCTTTTTTTTGATATGGGAATGTTCCCTGAACTCCCCATTATGGAGGATTACCAGTTCTCCTTAAGCCTGAAGGAGCATGGAGAGAAGATCGGGATTACGAAAAAGCGGATCTACACCTCGGACAGGAGATTCCGGGGAGGTACCATTCCGAAGCTAAAGGAAATGTGGAAGATGAACCGCCTCCGCAAGAAATACCGGGACGGTGTGAGCATAGACGAGATTGCCAGAATGTATGAGGATGTGAGGTGAAGCTGCTATGGAGAGAATTTCAGGGTTAAGAGAGTATATAAGAGACCCGGGATACAGAGACCAGATGGGACTTCCGGAGAAGGTCACGGAAGAATACCGCCTGCTTGCCCAGGGGGAATATAATATCAATTACCGTTTTACCCATCCGGTCACCGGACAGGAGCTTTTGCTCCGGGTAAACTGCGGAAGCCAGATGCACCTGGAGCATCAGATTGAATATGAATACCACGCACTGGAACTACTGCAGGAATCAGGGAGAACCCCGAAGGTGTACTATGTGGACGGAAGCCTTGAAAAGCTTAACCACGGCGTACTGGTCATGGAATACCTGCCAGGGAAGAGCCTGAATTACCGGAAGGATCTGAATGCCGCCGCAGAGTGCCTTGCGGATATACACAGTGTGAAGCTTCCAGAACAGACCGGGCTTCTTCGTCCCGGGAATCCCCTCCGGGCCATACTGGAGGAGTGCGAAGAGATGGTGAAGACCTACATGGATTCCCCGCTGGGGGATGACGGAACAAAAAAGCAGATCAGGGAAATGCTGGATATGGGATGGAGGAGACTTGAAAAGGTAAAAAACCAGGAGGTATACCGCTGCTGCATTAACACAGAGCTTAATTCTACCAATTTCCTGACAGGGGGAGAAGGAGGATGGACATACCTGATTGACTGGGAGAAGCCCATTTATGGGGATCCGGCCCAGGACCTGGGACATTTCCTGGCGCCCACTACCACGTTCTGGAAGACAGACGTGATACTTGGCACCGGAGAAGTCAGAGAGTTCCTTAATCAGTATAGAGAGGCGCTCGGCGGGAGGATTCCGGCGGAAGGCCTGGAAGAGCGGGTATATACCTATATCCCGGTTACCTGCTTAAGAGGTGTTACCTGGTGCGCCATGGCATGGGTGCAGTACCAGCAGACAGACAAGCTTATCTGCAATGAATCCACCCGCAGAAAACTGGATGCATACCTGTCCCGGGATTTCCTAAAGAGGCTTGTGAAGGATTATCTGAGCGCCAGATAAGTCTGCCGCTCAGTATAAATGGATGCGCACAGCCGCATGTGGAATTATGCGGTTTTTGCGATACTCACGGCAGATTTCGCCGGCCGTGAGGTATACATCATCATAAAGGAATAATCAGAAATAAAGGAATTATCAGAAATAAAGGAGGAAGAGAAAATGGACAAGAAAAAGATTGGGGAAGAATTTATGAAAGGATACGACTGCTCCCAGGTCGTTCTAAGGCATTTCGCCGGGCGTTTCGGAATCAGTGAGGATGAGGCGAACCGTATGGCCGCATGTTTTGGAGGAGGGATGCAGCTTGGGTCTGTCTGCGGAGCTTACACAGGCGCGCTGATGGCCATTGGGCTAAAGTACGGACACAGCAACCCGGAGGGACTGATGCAGCAGAAGGATGTGCTGATCGGGAAGACTGTTCAGTTCAGGGACAGATTCTTAAAGGAGTTCGGCACAGCAGAATGTAAGAATCTGATCGGCTATGACGTCTCAACGCCTGAGGGGCTTCAGGGCGCACTGGACAGCGGAAAGCTGCTTGGCTTCTGCCCGGGGCTTGTAGAAAAAGTGATTGGAATTACAGAAGAGATCTTAGCAGAGGAATAGAGCAGATATGAAATGGGTGATAAAAGCCGGTTTTCCAGACGCCCCGGTGAAAAAATGGTGGTCGGAATACGCCTTTTCCCGTTCGCTGAAAAAATATCTGAAAAGGTCTGGCCATGATGTAGTGGTGGAGGCCTATGATGAGTGGCAGAACACAAAGGACGCAGACGTCGTCGTAGTCCTGCGGGGCAACAGGGAATATTTCCCGGACAGGACACTGGACAGGTGCATATACATTATGTGGAACTTAAGCCACCCGGGGCAGATATCAGATGAGGAATATAACGCCTATGATCTTGTCTGCATAGGTTCCGCGCCATATTTGGAGAAGATGAGGGGGCGGATACATGTCCCCGCCGTGGTTCTTCCCATGTGTGCGGACACGGAGATCTTTTACCCGGACAGTAAGCCCTGCGGCGAGAAGAAATATGACTGGATCTTTGTGGGAAATTCAAGATTTGTAAAGCGTAAAAGCGTCACATGGTCTATTGAACACGGCATTCCTTTGAAGATATGGGGAGCCAACTGGGAGGGATTTATCCCGGACAGCTCAGAATACGTGGAAGCGGACAATATTCCGAACGACGACCTGCCTGAGCTGTACCGGAATGCCCGGGTTACGGTGGATGACCACTACGAGGACATGATTGAAAACGGCTTTATCAACACGCGGATTGTGGAGGCTCTTGCCTGCGGACTTCCGGTTATCTCAGATGATTCAGAAGTGTTAAGGGAGATGTTTCAGGGCGCAGTGCTCTGTTACCGTGATGAAGCGGAATTCTTAGAGCAGACACAGAGAATCGAGAAAGAATATGACGAGATAAAAGAAAAGGTTCTGTCCCTGTGGCCTCTCATCCGGGAAAAATATTCCTTTGAGGCATGCGCGGCGCGGCTCCAGGAGCTTGCAGATGAGATCCGTAAGCACAGGGAAGACTGCGCCTGGCTGGTCAGAAGCCTGGAGAGCGGAATCCGTATGGAGAACATTTCCTTTGCAGCATACACCCCGGACTGCGGATGGCAGAGGGAGGCAGAGGAAAAACCGGGGAAGCAGCCAGTTCCATCTGCCAGTCCCCTTCTTTCCCAGCAGAATCTTCCCCAGCAGAATCTTCCCCGGCAGAATCTTCCCCGGCAGAAGCAGCCGGAAGGAAAGTCCGGGCTTCCCAGGGTTTCGGTCATTGTGTCTGTCTACAACTCACAGGAGTACCTGGAGGCATGCCTTCAGAGCATCCTTAGCCAGACCTTAAAGGAGATAGAGGTAATCTGTGTGGATGATCTCTCAGATGACGCTTCACTTGCGATTCTGCAGAGATATGCGTCAGAGGACAGCAGAGTTTCCCTGTACGCTGCAGAGGATAAGAAGGATGTATTCAGGGGAAACGGCCCTTCCATAACGAGAAATAAAGGAATGGAGGAAGCACAGGGAGAATACATCTATTTTATGGACAGTGATGATTTTCTGGATCCCCATGCCCTTAAGAGCCTGTATAAGAAAAGCAGGGAGGAGCGGCTTGACATCCTGTACTTTAACGGAGAGACCGTATTTGACAGCCCGGAGGATAAAGAGCAGAACCCCGGATTTGCGGACTATTATATAAGGAAGAAAAACGATCCGGGGGTATGCACAGGCGAAGAGATGTTTGTGAAAATGAGAAGGGCCGGGGAATACAGAAGCAGCGTTGTGATGCAGTTTTTTGACAGGGATTTTCTTAAGAGGGCAGGACTCTCTTTCTGCCCCGGCGTTCTCCATGAGGATAATGAGTTTTCCTTCCGGGCAGCGCTTCTGGCAGAAAGAACCGGGTATCTGGCAGAAAATTATTACAAAAGGCGGATTCACAAGGCTTCCATTATGACAGGGAAAAGAGGAGTGGGGCATGTGTACGGGTATTTCCGCGCACTGACCGGTATGTGGGCCTTTGGGGAATCACATGAATGTGAGGAGCAGACCCAGGAGATGATCTACGATCTCCTGGAGGGTATTCTGTATAATCTGAGAAAGGAATACAGGATGCTTACATGGCAGGAACGCCAGGCCTTCAGTAATCTTAAGGGGAGCGCAAAACAGCGGTTTCAGCTTTGCGTGCAGTCAGAAAGGGAATCCGGCAGAAGAGACAGGGATGAGGCCAGAAGACTTCAGGCGGAGCTTAACAAGGTGAAAGGACAGCTGAATCATGCGAAGATGCAGCTTGATAAGACCCGGGCGGAGAAGGCAGAGCTTCACGGAAAGCTCCACAGAACCTACCGGGAAAAATCAGAGATCAACCGGAAGCTTCAGATCACCTACGGCGAAAAATCGGAGATCAACCGGAAGCTTCAGGTAACCTACGGTGAAAAATTCGACAGGGGATTAAGAATCAAAAGCCTTGAAAAAGAACTGGCTTGTATAAAGGGCTCCCGCAGCTACCGCCTCGCCAGGGTGATTGGTTTCCCGGTCCGTTTTTTTAGAAGAGTGATTCAGAGGATAAAATAAAAAGAAGTTAGAACAATAAGAAGATAAAGCAATAAGAGGAGCAGAGATTTGGAAAGCAGTAAGAAACCGGATGTCTCTGTGGTCATGCCTGTGTATAACAGCGGGGCCTGTCTGAGGGAGACACTTGACCATTTAAGAAATCAGACACTTGGGAATATTGAGATTCTCTGTGTGGATGACGGCTCGGATGATAATTCGCCTGGGATTCTGGAAGAATACTCGGAGGCTGACAGGCGGATCCGGGCAATCCGCCGGAACCATGAGGGAGCCGGGGCAGCGAGAAATGCAGGGCTTGGGGAAGCCAGGGGTGAATACGTCATCTTTTTAGACTCGGATGATATCTTTGATCCGGCCCTTCTTGAAAAAACGTGGAAAAAGGGCAAGAGCACACAGGCGGACGTGGTCCTGTTCGGGGCAAAGAGGTATGACGACCGGACGAAAAAGACAGTGGACGCGCCCCGGTATCTGTGGAGAAAGCTGATTCCGGAAAAAGAGGTATTCTCAAGGAAGGACATGAACGGAAGACTTTTCGGCCTTACGGTTACCACTCCATGGACGAAGCTTTTCAGAAGGGAGTTTATTCAGGAGCAGCAGATCAGCTTCCAGAATCTCCCGAACAGCAATGATGTATTCTTCGTGCTTGTGGCTCTGGCAGCTGCAGAGAGGATCAGTATTGTGCGGGAGGACCTGCTTTCCTACCGGGTGCACCGGGAGGGCAGCCTTCAGAATTGCAAAGACAGGGAGCCCCTGTGCTTTTTAAAAGCCTATGAGGATACGTACGAGGAGCTGAACCGCCGGGGGCTTTACGGAGAGGTGCGGCAGGGCTTTGCAGACCTGGTGCTGTCAGGGTGTGTATTTAACTTGAATACGGTCCGCAGCGAGAGCGCCAGGTGGACGATCATACATGCTCTGTGCAGCGAGCAGTTCCTGCGGATGGGGATTCTTGACATGACCGGGGAAGAGGACCATGCGCCGGACGGAAATGCCCCGTACCGGGAAGGAATGTACCGGAACGTCCCGGCCGGATATGACATGCCGGAATATTATGCCAGGATCAAGGGTCTTCCCCATGCGGTCAGAATGCGGGAGGAGCTGGAGAAAGGAAAGGCCGGTGAGCCGGAGATACTTGTGAGGCAGGGGGTGACGGATGTTCCTCCGAAAGTATCTGTCATGATCCCGGTCTATAATACGAAAAAATATCTTGCCCAGTGCCTGGAGAGTATTCTGGGCCAGACGCTAAAGGAGATTGAGATCATCTGTATGGACGACGGGTCGGATGACGGATCCTTGGATCTGCTTTTGTCCTATGCAGAGGCGGACAGCCGGATTACAGTGTACCGGCAGAAAAACAGGGGACTGTCTGAGGCGCGCAACAGAAGCCTCAGACATGCCTCGGGAGAATATGTCTATTTTCTGGACAGTGACGACATGCTGCGCAGGGACGGACTGGAGGGCCTGTATGAAAGGAGCCGGATGTCAGAGCTTGATGTACTGTATTTTGACGGCAGGGACTTCTATGACAGCGATACGCTTAAGGAACAGTATCCGCAGTTTTGTGATTACTATATCCGGGCAGGGGAATATCCCGCTTCCTGCGCCGGGGCAGAGATGTTCCGGCAGATGCGCAGCACCGGGGAGTACCGGGCCAATGTGGGAATCGCTTTTTTCAGGAGACAGTATCTCCTGGAACAGGGGCTCTGGTTTACGCCGGGAATTCTTCATGAGGACAATGATTTCTCCTTCCGCGCCATGCTTCTTGCAGAACGGGCAGGGTATACGGGGGAGGCATGGTTTATAAGGAGGATCCGGGAGGATTCCATTATGACGGCAAAGGCTGGTTTCCGGGAAAGCTACGGGTATTTTAAGAGCTTTCTCAATATGCTGGCCTTTCTTGGGGAATACTCTTATCCGGAGGAGCTGACAGAGCTCCTTTTCGGGACACTGCAGGGAGTGCTGGATCTTGCGAAGGATATCTACAATGCACTTCCCGCAGAGGAAAGATGGGCTGCGGAGGGGCTTCCCGGGGCAGAGAGAATCTTCTTTCGCTTCTTTGTGGAAAAGGATGCGGCTATGAGGGAAAAACTTACCCGGGCATATGCGGCAAAGAGCGGGATCAACGCGACACTTCAGAGGACATATCAGGAAAAATCAGAGATTAACCGCAAGCTTCAGATTACTTATGGGGAAAAATATGACAGAGGACTTGAGATCAAACGGCTTAAAAAGGAGCTGGAGGCGGTAAAAAGCTCCGAGACCTACCGGCTGGCAAGGCTGATCGGGCTGCCGGTCCGGATATTCAGGAGGATATTTAGGAAAGGAATATGGCGAAAGTATCAGTAATTATACCTGTATATAATGCAGAGAAATATCTGGCGGAATGCCTGGACAGCATTACCAGACAGACATTGAAGGACATAGAGATCATATGCATCAGCGACGGCTCCACGGACCAATCTTCTGATATTCTGCAAAAATACCAGGAGCGGGACAGCCGTATTCTGCTTATCCAGCGGGAAAACCGGGGATACGGATACACTATGAATGAAGGCATCGCCCGGGCTTCAGGAGAATACATCGGTATCGTGGAGGCGGATGACTACGCAGCGCTTAATATGTACGAGGAACTGTATCAGAAGGCGAAGGAATATGACCTGGATTTTGTGAAAGCAGATTTTTACCGTTTTAAGAGGGAGCAAAGCGGCAGCATGGAACTTGCTTATAACCATCTGTCACCGGATCCGTCAGACTACAATCAGGTTTTTAACCCGGGAGAGAACCCGGAGACGCTCCGGTATATTATGAATACATGGAGCGGTATCTATAAAAGGAGTTTTTTAGAGAAATATCATATACAGCATAATGAGACGCCGGGGGCGTCCTTTCAGGACAATGGCTTCTGGTTTCAGACATTTATTTACGGGAAGCGGGGGATGATTGTGGACCGGCCTTATTACAGGAACCGCCGGGACAATCCGGATTCTTCCGTAAAAAGTAAGGAAAAGGTCTACTGCATCAATGCAGAATACGATTACATCAGGGGAATTCTCCTTAAGGATCCGGCGCTGTGGGAGCGATTCCGCCATATGTACTGGTTCAAAAAATATCATAATTACATGGGGACTCTGTGGAGGATTGATGAAAAGTACAGAGAAGAATACCTGATGCGCTTCAGCGAAGAACTGAAAAGGGGAATCGCCCTGGGAGATCTGGTCAGGGAGCCGTTTTCCTGTAATGCCTGGAACAACATCCGCAGTATTACGGAGGATCCGGGGAAATATTACCTGACAAGGGTTTATCCTGCGGGGATGAACCAGAAGGTATTTGAGCAGATGCAGGCATTGGAGACAGAGAACCGGAAGCTAAAGGAAGAGATTGCTTCTATACGGAGGTCTAAGACCTTCCGGCTTGGAAAGATTCTTCTATTCCTGCCAGGGAAGCTTAAACGCATGCTTCGTGGGAGGAAAAGATGATGGACAGGTTTAAGTGTATGTATGCTTCGCGGGAGGAAAAGATGATGGACAGGCCAAAAGTTTCCGTGATCGTTCCGGTCTATAACGCCCAGAGCCATCTGAGGCAGTGCCTGGACAGTATTACGGGGCAGACCTTAAGTGAGATTGAGATTCTCTGCGTGGATGACGGCTCCACAGACAGTTCGGCGCAGATCCTGGAGGAATATAAGGGGCGTGATCCAAGGCTCCATGTGATCAGGCAGGAGAATGCCGGTGCAGGCGCGGCCAGGAACAGAGGGCTTGCTGAGGCATCGGGAGAGTACCTTTCCTTCCTGGATGCTGATGATTTCTTTGAGCCGGATATGCTGGAGTGCGCATATGAGAGAGCCGTGTCAGGGAATGCGCAGATTGTTGTATTCCGGTCAGACCAGTACCATACAGAGGAGGGAGTTTTCCGGGATATGCCCTGGACACTCAGGAGCCATGCCCTTGCGCCGTACAGACCCATGGACTGCCGGACTTTTACGGACAATGTATTCAAGGTATTCGTGGGCTGGGCCTGGGACAAGCTGTTTGAGCGGGAATTCGTCTTAAAGCACGGCCTCAGGTTCCAGGAGCAGAGAACATCTAATGACCTTTTGTTCGTGTTCCTGGCTATTGTCCTGGCGGAGCGGATTGAGACAGAGGAGCGTGTGCTTGCCCACCAGAGAAGAGGCGCCGCTTCCTCCCTTTCCAATACCCGTGAGAAGTCCTGGCAGTGTTTTTACGAGGCGCTTAAGGCGCTCAGGGAAAATCTTATAAGGCTCGGGCGGTACCAGGAGCTGGAGCAGGATTATATTAACTACGCCCTGCACTTTTCCCTGTGGAATCTTGATACACTCCAGGGAGAGAAGAAAAAAGAACTGCGCAGGATGCTGAAAAAACACTGGTTTCGTGAGCTTGGCATCGCAGGGAAAAAAGAAGATTATTTTTATAATAAGAAAGAATACAGGCAATACCGGGAGATTGTAAGAGGGCGGCTGCCCTGGCTATATCTAAGTGTAGCCGGTGGCATTGTTGACTGACGACAATGCAGTACTGGCGCAAAAGGCCGGTGCATTTTACTCGGAGAGTACTGCAATATTTGGGGAAATTATGGGAAAAACAAAAGAAAACAAAATGGAAAAAATACCGGCTGTGTCGGTCATTATACCTGTGTATAACGCACAGAAGCACCTGGAGCAGATGCTGGAATCCGTCATGCGGCAGTCCCTGAAGGAGATTGAGATCATCTGTATCGACGACGGCTCCACGGACCGGTCTGCAGATATCATCCGGAGTCTTGGAAAAAAGGATTCCAGGATCAGCCTGCTTACCCAGGAGAACCTGAATGCCGGAGCAGCGAGGAACCGGGGACTTCTTGCGGCGAGGGGGGAATACGTCCTGTTCTGGGATGCGGACGACCGGTTCCGTGAAAAAGCCGCTGAACTTCTGTACCGGAAGGCAAAGTCATCCGGGGCAGATGTGTGCGTGTGCGGCGTCTGCGAATTTACAGACGAGGGAAAGGTGTACGAGACGGACGGCTACTTAAAAACAGCTCTTCTTCCGGAAAAAGAAGTGTTTCAAAAGTACGATCTGGGTGACCATTTATTTGATTTTGCATCCAATGTGCTGTGGAACAAGATGTTCCGTCGGGAATTTCTGACAGACAGCGGAATACGCTTTCAGGAAATACGCCAGGCCAACGACACAGCATTTGTCATGCTGTCCATGTACCGGGCAGGGGCAGTCGCCTGTGTGCGGCAGATGCTTGTATACCACCGGGTGAACAATCCGGACAGCCTGACGGGAAGGGCTTCGGATACGGTTTTCTGCCCTTATGAGTCCTATCTGTGCACCCTTGGGAAGCTTAAGGAGGATCCGGACTTTCCGCTGTTTCAGAAAAGCTTTCGCAACAAGGCAGTGCTGGGGATGTTCCGGGCGCTGAACATTCAGACATCCTTTGAAGCTTATGAGCAGTTGTATCAATTTCTTAAGGAGGAGGGATTTGAAGCCCTTGGGATTCATCAGTGCCGCCGGGAAGAGCTTATGGAGGAATGGATGTACCGGGACCTGGAGCTGATGAAGGAATTGTCTGCAGGAGACTTCCTGATTCATAAGGCAAACGAGAGACGCTGGGACAGGGACCAGCTCAAATTCACGCTCCGGCGCGTGCGCAGGAGGCTGTCTTTTCTGCTGACCTGGAATCAGAGGATGAAAAAAATCAGAAGATTGTTGGGGACGGGGCATTTTTAAAAATGCCCCGTCCCCAATTTTGATTTATAGGTTTTGCCTATAAATATATTGAAATAAACAATTATACATCTAAATCACGAAATGATATAATTCAATTACTATCTGTACGATCTGATTTTAGTAAAATGTGACATAATAATTTGGGGGATGAAGAGATTATGGAGACAAAAAGTACAAAGAAAGCAAATAAATGGGCAGGAAAGATTGTGGTTATTGCACTTGCAGCCGCAGCTTTTCTTGCTTATTATTTTATTCCGGCAGTTCATACGACTATGAACAAGATCCTGGCGGCATTTGCCAGCGGCGACTTTGAGGTGGTAAAGGAATTCGTGGAATCTTACGGCATCTATGCAGCGGCAGTTTCGTTTATGCTGATGATTCTCCAGTCCATTGCGGCGCCGCTTCCGGCATTCCTGCTGACCTTCGCTAACGCGAACCTCTTCGGGTGGTGGAAGGGAGCAATCCTTTCCTGGTCAAGTGCCATGGCAGGCGCAGCGGTCTGCTTTTACATAGCAAGGATTCTCGGAAGAGACGTGGCAGAGAAGCTTACCAGCAGGAGAGGACTAAAGCAGATTGATGAATTTTTTGAGAAACATGGAAGGATGAGCATCCTCATTGCCAGGCTGCTGCCTTTTATCTCTTTTGATATTGTAAGCTATGCCGCGGGCCTTACATCTATTTCCTTCTGGAGTTTCTTTGTGGCCACGGGAATCGGACAGCTTCCTGCAACTATCATTTACTCTTATGTGGGAAGCATGCTGACAGGAGGGGCAAAGCTCTTTGTGACAGGACTGCTTCTGCTGTTTGCAATATCAGCACTGATCGTTTTATTCAAGCAGATATATAACGAGAAACAAAAAAAGAAAGAGGAGGATAACTAACATGAACACGTATTATAATCCAGAGGATCTGGCAAAATTCGGCACAATGGGCGAGGAGGCTCCCCAGCTGTGGGACAGCTTTATGCAGTATTACGGTGCAGTATTTGCCGAGGGGGCGCTCACGGCAAGGGAAAAATCACTGATCGCCCTGGCAGTGGCACATGCGGTACAGTGCCCCTACTGCATTGATTCTTACACACAGGACTGCCTGTCAAAGGGTGTTGACGAGGAGCAGATGACAGAGGCTGTTCACGTTGCAGCAGCCATCAGGGGAGGCGCAACGCTGGTTCACGGCGTACAGATGAAAAATATTGTAAAGAAACTGGAGCTTTAAGGATGGATATAAGAGAAGAATTTGGAAAGCTTACACAGATTCCGGATTTTGAGGATTCTGTGGAGGACAAGGATCTGCTTATGACGGACAAAATGTCTGTGCTGCAGATCAATGTAGGCAGGCTCTGCAATCTTGCGTGCAAGCACTGCCATATGGAGGCGGGGCCGAACCGCACAGAGGTTATGGGGCGCGATGTAATGGAAGCGTGCCTTGAGGTGTATAAGAACTGGGGATTTTCTACCATCGACATCACAGGCGGAGCGCCGGAGATGAATCCGGATTTCCGCTGGTTTGTAGAGGAAGCTGTAAAGGTGTGCAGCCATGTTATGGTAAGGACCAACCTGACGATTATGCTGGAGGAAGGATACGAAGACCTGCCGGAGTTCTACGCGGACCACAAGGTGGAGATCATCTGCTCCCTCCCACATTATAAGGCAAAGAACTCAGAACGTCAGAGAGGCTCGGGCACCTTTGACAAATCCATAGAGGTGTTAAAGAAGCTCAATGAGGCGGGCTACGGAAAGGATCCGGAACTTGTGCTCAACATGGTATTTAACCCGGGCGGGGCATTCTTCCCGCCGCAGCAGAGCGCCATTGAGAGAGAGTACAAGGAGCATCTGGGACAGGAGTACGGAATTGTATTTAATAATCTGTTTACAATAACGAACAACCCGATTGGAAGATTCGGCGGGTTCCTTATGAAGACCGGAAATATGGAAAGCTATATGACAAAGCTTTATGGAGCCTTTAATCCGGGCGCGCTTCCTGGAATGATGTGCAGAAGCCAGCTGTCTGTAGCGTGGGACGGTTCATTGTACGACTGTGATTTTAACCAGGCAGTGGACATGCCGGTTGAGACGAAGGAAACGATCATGGATATTCGGAACAGGCCGTATAAGAAGAGAAAGATACGCTTTGATAAACACTGCTACGCATGTACCGCCGGACAGGGTTCAAGCTGTGGGGGAAGTACGGCATAGGAGGTTCAGACGGAGTTATGTATACAGCAGCCGGATCCGGCAGGGGAGCCTAGTACAGCATTGCGTACTAGTAAGCTATTTTTTGACAGTTCCTTAGCCGGACCGGTTATTTTAGAAATGGAGTCAGACATGAAGAAAAGTATGAAGAGGAATATAAGAGGGCTTGGCATCGGGTTACTGGCAGCTATGCTTGTGACCGGATGCGGGGGCAAGGCAAAAGGAGTATCCGACGATGAGCTGGTATCAAAGGATGCATTTGAGGGCACCTGGCTGATAACAGCGGATGCCGCAAAGGAGAAGGTGGGAGCGGACGGCGTCCTTTTCGTGGACTGCCGGGGAACCTCGGCGGCAGATAAGGAGACCATTGAGGGTGCGGTTGCTACAGACTGGAAACTTCTTGGGACCTGTGATGACAGTTATGGAAAAGAAGGAGACGAGGGCTGGGGGAAGATTCCGGAGCCTTCTGATCTTGCAGAGAGACTGGGGAAACTTGGCATGTCAAAGGACAAGGAACTGATTCTGCTGGGTGAGACATTAGGCGGCTGGGGAGATGACGCGAGAGTCCTGTGGGAGCTCGTTGCTGCCGGTTACACGAATGTGAAGATGGTAGACGGTGGTTATGCTGCGCTGAAAGAAGCAGGTGCGCCGACACAAAAAGGAGCCTCCGAGCCTGAAGAAACGCAGGTTTCCATTGATTCCATAGATAAGACCCATGTCATGGAAACAGAGGAGCTGATGGAGAATTACGATTCCTATAAGGTGGTGGATGTCCGTACAGACGAGGAATACGAAGGAGCAGTGAAATATAACGAGGCGAAGGGAGGACACCTTCCGGGAGCAATCCATATCCGATATACGGATATGTTCCGGGAGGACGGAACCTTAAGATCAAAGGCCGATATTGAGAAGGTGCTCACAGACGCCGGAATCTCAAAGGATGATAAGATCGTGACTTACTGCACAGGGGGGATCCGTTCCGCTTATTCACAGCTTGTATTTGAAATGGCAGGCTATGAGAATACATGGAACTATGACCAGTCCTACTGGAGATGGGCAGTGGCCGGAGACGTGGAGAAATAAAGTACGGCTTGAAGCATATTCTGATCATGTTCTTCCGGGAATGGGCAGTCCATGCGTATTCCCGGGTCATGATATAGCAACAAAGAGTGTAATCCACACTAATTTCTGATACGTTTCATTAGTATAGCGTTGCAAGCTCTGGTGTGGGTTATACCGGAATCTCATAGTAAGGAGGTAAAGATATGAGAGGTATGAAGAAACTGGCTGCAGTTGTGATTGCGCTCGTAGCAGTCATAGCGGTTGCAGGAACAAGCATTCCTGTAGAAGCAGCGGCAAAGGCACCGAAAAAGATTACTTTGAAGACTACTTCCAAGACAGTGGACATCAAAGGCAAAGCGACGGTCTCAGTAAAATCCGTATCGCCGAAGGGTGCAAGCAAGGCGGTTAAGTACACGTCTAGCAACAAGAAGGTTGCCACTGTATCATCAAAGGGCGTGGTAACAGGGAAGAAGGCTGGGAAGGTAACGATTACCGCAACGTCTAAGAAGAGTAAGAAGGTAAAAAAGACAATTAAGATTACGGTAAAGCAGTTAAAGCCCACACAGATCAGCCTGAGCAGTAAAGTGGCTATGAAGACTGGGGATAAGAAGGCTTTAAAGGCGACTGTAAAACCGGCAGGCGTTTACTGCCCTCTTTCATGGTCATCAGGCAACAAATCTGTAGCCACAGTTGACAAGAAAGGGAATGTGACTGCAAAGGCACCGGGAACCGCTGTCATTACAGTAAAATCGAGAGAGAAAAATAAAAAGGGCAAGTACCTTACTAAGAAATGTACAGTGACAGTAACAGCTAAGGAAATAAAGGTATCCGCGCTTACATTTGTAGATAAGGAAAAGACACTGACTGGTTTTGGAACTACCTATACGAATAAGCTTACCGTTGCACCGGCAAATGCAACGAATAAGAAGGTAACTTATTCTTCCAGTGACCCGAAAATTGCAGCCGTGGATTCTGCAAGCGGTAAGGTTACGACAGTTGCAGCAGGAAGCGTTGCGATTACGGCATCTGCAGCAGACGGAAGCGGAAAGAAAGCTTCCTATAAGCTGACAGTTGCAGACCGTATGAATGCAAACATTGACTGGCAGTATGTGGAAAGTGCAGACCTGATTGCAAATAAAGAAGACTACGTTATTATAGATCTCCGCCCCACAAAGGCTTTGAATTCCTCAATCGGGGAGGACGGATATGAGCAGGGACATATTGAAGGTTCCGTATGGGTTCCGGCATGGCCGGTTGACAGTGCGGACAAAGAGAATCTGTTAAGAGCTTCCTATGTTCTTGAACAGCTTAAGGATAATGATAAGAACATTGCCTTTATCTGCCGTTCAGGAGCAGGAGGAGCAAAGAGAGCCATTTCCGTTATGGCAGATGCAGGAATTGATCTGTCCAGAATGTATATTCAGAAGGGCGGCGGTAAAGACCTGCTTAAGAATCATAAGGAGCAGCTTGTAACAGAAGGCGAATTCAGCGGAGACTATGTCATCAGCGCGGCTGATCTGAAGACAAATATAGATGCAAAAGAGAACATGACATTAGTTGACACACGCGGGATTGGCGCGTCAGCTGAGACAGCACAGAACGCGATTACAATCAACTGGAAGGATATTTCCTTAAGTGACAAGCAGACTGGAAATAACAAGAGAGCTGCCGGAGATGAAGGATTTGCAAGATCTCTGCCTGCAGCAGATATGGGCCAGAAGCTGGGTGCTCTTGGTCTTGGACTGAATGACCAGATTATACTGTTCAGCGATGGCTATGTATCTGGCGGCTGGGGAGATGACGGACGTATTGCATGGCAGCTGTTCCAGTGCGGCTATACAAATGTAAAGATGGTAAACGGCGGTCTTACAGCTATGAAGGCAGCAGGGATCCCGGTACAAAAAGGGCCGTCAAAAGCAACTGCAAAGGCAGTGACAGTAGCAGGTCTTAACACAGATCATGACATTACAACGAAGGATCTTCTTGATCATTTTGCAGATTACAAGGTAATTGACGTGCGTGCAAATGCAGAATTTGACGGCGGGATCCTTTACGGTGAGAAGTCCGGCGGACACATCAAGGGAGCGCTCCATATCCGTTTTACAGATCTGTTCAGATATAATGGAACATTAAAGAGTGCGGATGAGCTTAAGGCTATGTTTAAGGCAGCAGGACTGAATGAGACTGACAAGGTTGTAACCTATTGTACAGGCGGTATCCGCTCGGCTTATATGCAGTTAGTACTGCAGATGGTTGGATATCAGAATACATATAACTATGCAGAGTCAGCCTACAGATGGTCAAATACAGCATCAGCAGGCACAGCAGCTTACTGGTCAAAAGAGACTGCAGTGACAAAGATCAGCTTTGCAAAGGACGAGCTGGTGATCGGGGCAAAAGAGGCTGCAGGCAGTGTGAAGCTCAGAATAACGCCATCCTATGCTACGAATAAAGCGGTAGAGTACAAATCATCCGATGAGAAGATCGCAACGGTAGACCAGAATGGAAAGGTTACGGCTGTTGAATATGGGGAAGCTACGATAACGGCTACAACGAAGGACGGTTCTAACCTTACTGCAGCCTATAAGGTTAAGGTACAGGCGCCGGAAGCAGTAACAGAGCGTCAGGTATATGTATCTCCAGAATGGGTAAAGAGCGCCATGGATGGAAAGCAGGCAGGATATGACAATGCCTTCATTTCTGAGGTATCATGGGGAGCTCTTAAAAATGCGGCAGCGTACAACGAAGGCCACGTAAAGGGTGCATTCCACATTAACTCAGATGAGGTTGAGTATGATGACTGTGATCCATGGCCCAACGGTGACGGACAGGATGACTTCGGATTATATGACGAAAAGGAAGTCGCACCGGAAGATAACTTCAACATCAGAAGTCCTGAGCAGTTAAGCGTATTCCTTAAGAGAAAAGGAATTACACAGGATACAAAGGTTATTCTTTATGGAAAATCTGCAAGCGATTCCAGTATTACAAGAGTTGCATTTGCAATGCTTTATGCAGGAGTTAAGGACGTCAAGGTCATTGACGGCGGTATGGAAGCCTGGAAGAAGGCAGGACTTCCCACTGAGACAAAGGTAAATGAGCCGACAGCGGGCGGCGAATCATATAGCTTTGGGGCAACCATTCCAGTACATCCGGAGTATATTATGTCTATAGAGGATGTAAAGAAAAACCTGGAAAATGACCGGAGCTTCCGTCTTGTAAGTATCCGTTCTGAAGACGAGTTTGTCGGAAAGAAAACAGGATATGCATATATCAAGGATGAGAATGCAGGAGAACCTCTCGGAGCAGTATGGGGACATGATACAGACGACGGATATTATGTGCAGAATGGAAAAGTTGCCACCATTGACAAGGTAGAAGAGATTCTTGCAGAATCCGGTTCTTCCCTTAAGAATAAGCTTTCCTTCTACTGCGGAACCGGTTGGAGAGCGACAATCCCATTCTTAATCTGCTATCAGGCAGGATACAAAAATATCAGTCTCTACGACGGCGGCTGGTGGCTGTGGCAGCTTAAATGGGAGAAGGATCCAGAAAACTGGCCAATCCAGAAGGTTACACCTGAGGAGGCTGTAGGTCATGCAGTTTTCAAATTTGCAGAGAAAGAGATTACAAAGGATGTTGATGGGAACAGGCTTACATCAAAAGGTGCTACAGCGGCGGAAAATAAGATTAAAGTAGTGCCGGCACGTGTTAATGTAACACCGGTAATTACAGCTTATACATCTTCAGACGAAAAGGTGGCGACAGTAGCAGCAGATGGTACAGTAACCACAACAGGCTACGGCACAACGACGATCACCGCCACATTAGAAAGCGGAGATACAGTTAGCTATAAAGTGACTGTATCAGACAGAAAAGATGATAAGATCAGTTGGCAGCAGAAGTCATCCGCAGATGTGATCAAAGAAGCGGCAGAGGGAACACTGATTGTATTAGATACCCGTCCGGATAGTATTCCAAGAGAAGATGATCCGGAAATACCAGACGCAGGCTATGCGGCAGGTCATATCCAGGGAGCGCTTCATATTAGTTCCTGGCCGGTTGATACAAAAGTAGCAGAAGATGCTTTGCGTAAAAAGGCTTCCAGTCTAAAGAGAAGCAACAAAAATATTGCAGTCATCTGCCAGTCAGGAGCAGGCGGGGCAAAACGAGCTATATCTGTATTAATAGATGCAGAAATTGAACCCTCCAAACTGTTTATCCAAACCGGCGGCGGACTGGATTTATTAAGGAATCACAAGGCAGAACTTGTTATAGGAAGTGATGGGGAAGTCAATATTGAATGGACAGCAGCAGACTTCACTTATACGGAGGATGGAACGACTATCACAGGACTTTCATATATCGGGGAAGATAAGCTTGGATTAAACCCGGATGTAGTTATGCCAAATGAAAGCTCTGAAGGGATAGCAGTTACGGCGATTGCCGATGCAGGAACGGATGCAGGTGGAATATTTGGAAAAGATGCCAAGGTAAAAAGTGTGGTATTACCTGCGCAACTGGAGGCGATTGGGAAGAATGCATTTAGAGCTTGCGGTCTTGAACAGATCACTTTCCCTGAAACGTTAAAGACAATCGGAGAGTTTGCCTTTATGATGAATAACCTTAAAGAAATTATTTTACCAGATAGCGTAGAAGCGGTTGGAAATGGAGTGTTTTCCAGCAATTTCGAAATAGAAACGGTAGTTATTTCGAAAGGGATGACAGTTATACCAACATCATTCATTACCTTTGCGACATCTGTAGCTGCAGAAAAATTGACGGAGATTGAGATTCCGGAAGGAATTACGGAAATCAGTAGCAGAGCATTTTCTGGAAATAGTTTCGATAGAATAGAAATCCCTGGAAGTGTAAAAAAGATTGGGGCACAGGCTTTTGCGCAAAGTAAAGCGAATGCAACATTGAAGGAAGTAAAACTGCATGAAGGCCTGGAGGAAATCGGAGATCGTGCATTCCGTTATATACCTGCAGAGGAGATTCATATTCCGTCAACAGTTACATCCATACATGCAAAAGCATTTGGCGATTGCAATATAAAGATATATACTTATAACGAAAATCTTATTACTACAGATCATTTAGGTGTAACTGAGGTAATACTCATCCAGAATGAAGAGTAGAAAAACCGGAAAGCAATTATAAGCGTAACGCTTCAATAGATCAGCGCATCAGTTGCGCTGACCATAACTAAGAACTAAAAGAACAAAAAAGCTTCTGCAGGCTATTGGACAAATAGACATTTGCAGGAGCTTTTTCAAACAGGGAGGGTATGATGCAGACAAAGAGAAAATTATTGTCACTGACCATGTCACTGGTTCTGACATTATCACTGTCATTTTCTGCATTTGCTATGGAGCCATCTCAATTTTATGAGACGGGGGAAAGCTATAGCGAAGAAGCACAGACAGATAGCATAGAAAATATACAAGAAGCACAGACAGATGGCATAGAAAATATACAAGAAGCGCAGACTGATAACATAGAAAACAGACAAGAAGTAGAAACAGAAAATTTTAAGGAATCCATAGACAGCTCTGTATGGACTGTCGAGGATTTCACCTACACAACGCTCACACAGACCTTGAACGGCTGTGATTACACAAGACAATTCCAAATCTCCGGCCCTGCAATTGCAGGTTTTTCCGAGACAGGAGAGGAGAAACTAAAAACGAACAAGAACCTTGTCATTCCTTCTGAAAATGATAAGGGAGAAACACTTGTAGGCGTTGCAGCGAAAGCATTTTGTGAGAAGGGGCTTGAATCGGTAGAGTTTCCGGAAGGAATGATGGTGGACTATGACGATACTGTGACCCATGTGGTAACGAGACGCGGCAATTTCATTATTGATACCGAGGCATTTGCAAAAAACAATCTTACTTCAGTCACTCTTCCTGAGGGTGTTATTGCTGTCATGTCCGCAGCATTTCGCAGTAACCAGCTAAGCAAGGTATCTCTGCCGCACACAATCTGGTGGATTGAGAATTCAAGCTTTGACAACAACAAGCTTACAACAGTCGGATTTCCAAAGACCTGTGACTTCCAGGTACAGATACATGGCTTTGCATTTTCAAGAAATGAGATTAGGACAGTAAGGCTTCCTGATTATACAGAGGTAGTGGATAAGAATGCGTTTATACTGAATCCAGGCGCAGAAGAATGTCCTGCTAATGCTCCAGACAAAGAAAAGACACTGGGCGGCGTGGTTTACATGTATACGGATAATAAAAATCTTGCCAGTATGGAGCGTATCCACCATATAGAACGCAGCGCAGAATCCCAGCATTCCTGGCATCAGAAGCTGATTGTTGGAAGCAGGCCGGCGGAAGAAGGGGAATGGACACTTGAAGATTTTACAATTGACGGAACAACCATTACAGGCCTGTCAGAAAGCGGAATCAAGAAGAGAATAGTGAATAAAGACCTGGTTCTGCCGGATAAGAATGCATCCGGGCAGTACATCACAGCACTTGCCGACACCACATCTTCAACCGGACTATTCGCGTCAGTAGAAGAAAAATTCAACAGTCTGGTACTCCCATCCGCCATTGAGAGAATCGGACAAAGAGCATTTGTGGACAATGGACTGACAGGCAACGTAAAGTTCCCGCTTACCTTAAAGGAAATCGGACTGGCGGCATTTCAGAATAACAGTCTTACCAATGTTACATTGCCAGACAGTGTGGTAAAACTTGGGGAAGGAGCGTTCAGCACCAATCCGAAGCTTGGAACCATTGTGATCTCCAAGGGTCTGACTGAAATCGCAGCCGGAGCTTTTGGCTGCAGTGATAAAAATCACTGGATGGAAAATCTGACGCAGCTTGTAATTCCAGAAGGAATTACAAAGATTGGAAACAATGCATTTGCAGGAAACAATATCAAAAGAATTGAGATTCCATCTACTGTCACAGAGATCGGAGAATTTGCATTTTCCACAAAGAATTATCTGAAAGATGAATGTACGCTTGAACTCCCGGAAGGCCTTCGCATCATTGGCAGCAAGGCATTTCGTAATAAAGTAATAAAAGAAGTTACGTTGCCGTCCAGTGTAGAGGAGTTAAAAGAGGATGTGTTCTTAAAGCAATATTCAGACGGGACTCCGGTACAGGTAACAACGGTATATGTAAGCAAGGCGCAATATAAGAATAAAGAGAAATTTCCAGCTTCGGATTACCATACCTATCAGATCAAGTCAGACCCGGAGGATACCCAGTGGGATGAATTTGACTTCACTTATGCATCGTGGAAGGATGCGGGTGTAAAGGAAGAGGAGCTTACCATGTATTCCGTAAGTGATACGGAAAATAAAGTGGTGCTTTCTCCATATCTGATTACCGGATTCTCCAAATTTGGCCAGGAAAAAATAAAAAAGAATAAGGACATGGTAATTCCGGAAGCAGATCCGGATGGAAATATGGTTACCGGGATTGCACCAGGAGCATTTGACGACAGCGCAAATGATAAAAAGTATGGAATTGAGTCAGTCACATTTCCGGAAAATGTGAAGACGCCTTATACTGCAGCACAGAAGGCAAGGACAGATGAACTGACAGAGCGCGGCGATTTTGTAATCTGCAGCAATGCTTTTGCCGGGAACAGCCTGACGATGCTGAAACTGCCGGAAGGGGTGATCCGTATCGGTGAGAAGGCGTTTGGAGGGAATCAGCTGGTGAGTGTTGCAGTGCCGAAGACAGTATGGTGGATTGACAGCAGGGCATTTGCATCCAATGAGATTACTGCCGTGGATCTGCCCCAGGATTCCGATTTCAGGATGAGCATAGGAGCAGAGTCCTTTGCGGGAAATAAGATACGGGCAGTGCAGCTTCCAGGCCGGATAGAAAGAGTGGAACAGGATGCCTTTAAGGACAATACCGGTATGGAGGAAGTGGATCCTTCCGCGCCGGGAGAATGGAAAGACAGCGGTATTGTATATATGTATGCAGCCCCGGGCACGGAAGCAGAGGTATACATCGGCCATCTGGGAGGTACGGGAGACCAGCAGTCCTTTATACAAAAACTGGTTACGGACCGTCCTATGCCGGATGAACTAAAGCCATGGGGAACAGAGGACTTTACTTACTCTGAAAATGGCAGTACGATCACAGGCCTCTCTGATAAGGGCAAGGCAAAAAGGATAGGGAATGCCAATATCATTCTTCCAGACCAGGGACCGGATGGAGCGGCCATCATTGCAATCGGAGATGCCGATGCAGGCAAATGCGGACTATTTGGCAGTGAAGAGGAGAAGCTGGCAGGTATCATATTCCCGGATCAACTGGAACGTATCGGCAATTATGCATTTGAAAACAGCGGGCTGGAAAAAATACACTTTCCACAGACCTTAACAGTGATTGGGGAAGGAGCATTCAGGCAGAATAACCTCTCCCAGATTCTCCTGCCCGACCATGTAACCGAAGCCGGAGCCGGGGCATTTGCGTCAAATGCTGCCGCAAAACAGATCAAGGTATCAAAGTCTATAACAGAGATTCCGGCATCCTTTGCAGAGAATTCCGGAACCATGGATGGAACCATTCTGGAACTGGTGATCCCGGAAGGGATTGCATCCATTGGGGATAAAGCCTTTCAAGGCGGCAGACTGGGCCGTATTGAAATTCCGTCAACCGTAGAAACGATTGGAAGCTATGCATTTGCACAGAATGAGAGACTGGATCTGCCAGTTGAGATTATCCTCTCTGAAGGTGTTAAAAGAATCGGAAGCTGTGCATTTCAGTATGCAGGGGTAACAGAATTAGAGCTGCCATCCACCATTACGGACATTCAGGATGATGCATTCCAGGGGTGTATAGAAGGCGGAAAGGTTAAGCTATATACATCCAGTGAAGAACATATAAAGAAGTTCAACTCATCAAAATACCACGAGGCAGTCCTTAAGTATCTGCTTGGAAGCGGCTGGGACGAGGATGATTTTACCTATGAAGGAACAGCAGTTACCGGCTGGTCCGAAAAAGGGAATCAGACAAGACTTGGGAACAAGAAACTGAAAATTCCAGACCGCAACCCTGATACAAAAGAGGCAATTACCAGGATCGGAGACAGCGCATTTAAAATACCAGATGATGAGATCACACAGCTCAAAGACAGTGTAGAATCACCAAATGGCATGACAGAGGTAATCATTCCCGGGACAGTAACACAGATCGGAGAAAAAGCATTCGAATACAACAATCTCAAAACAGTTGATCTGCCGGATACCCTGACGGCGATAGGAATCTCAGCATTCCACGGCAATAAGCTGGAGAAGGCAGACATTCCAGACAGCGTGACATCCCTTGGAAACGGATCATTTTCCGAAAATAATCTGAAAGAGATCATCCTGCCAAAAAGCCTTAAAAAGCTGGAAAAAGGAGTATTCTCCATGAATATCCGCCTGGAACAGATAGACCTTCCAGACACCCTGACAGAGATTGACGACATGGCATTTGCCGGGGCAAGATTCACAAGCCTTACCATACCAGAATCCGTAACAAAAATCGGAAGAAAAGCCTTCCATCTCCATCATCTCAAGGAGCTTACCATTCCAGGAAATGTAAAAGAAATCGGAGAATCGGCTTTTGAAGGAACCTTCAAGGCAATCACCCTCAAAAAGCTTACACTTGGGGAAGGAATCGAGAGCATAGGATCCAAAGCATTTAAAGAGGGCTATCTGGAAAGCGTCCGGCTGCCATCCTCACTGAAATACCTGGCGTCCGATGCATTCGCAAACAACAGCGGAACAAATAACGATCACATAGTTGTGTGCCATACAGCCAACAAAGAACACTTAAAATGGCCCGCATCAGACACATACAAGATCGTGTTCGACGAGCAAAAACCCCCGGCACAAAATCCAGGTGAAACAACAAAGATCAAAGTAAAAAAAATCAAAGTTACCGGGACCTCCCACAAAATAGCCACAGGCAAAAAGATCACCCTGAAAGCAGCAGTATCGCCGTCAAACGCATCAGACAAAAGCGTTACATGGAAATCAAGCAACAAAAAAGTCGCCACAGTAAACAGCAAAGGCGTTGTAACAGTCAAAAAGAATACCGGCGGCAGAAAAGTAACAATAACAGCCATAGCAAAAGACGGAAGCGGTGTAAAGGGAACCTATAAGATCACATCAGTAAAAGGAACTGTAAAGAAGATCACTATCACAGGCTCCAGAACCAGTCTGAAAGCAGGCAGGAGCCTGAAGCTAAAAGCAAAGGTAACAGCATCAAAAGGTGCATATAAGAAAATCATCTGGACAAGCAGCAACACAAAATACGCAAAAGTCACAGCATCCGGAAAAGTCAGAACCTATCGCGCAGGCAAAGGAAAGAAAGTCAAGATCACAGCAAAGGCAGCAGACGGAAGCGGAAAGAAAAAAACAGTGACAATAAAGCTGAAATAACCAAGTTGGGGACGGGGCATTTTTAAAAATGCCCCGTCCCAAATTGAAAATAGGGTGTCCCTTTAGCTTATATAAAAACTGATTGACAATAATCTTAAGTTTGACACCAAACATAACGGGAAGCCAGCAAAATCAAGGCTTCC